>CAYLOI010000016.1:0-65215 GCA_964385265.1 uncultured Thiopseudomonas sp. | reverse complement strand
CAATGGCAACGGTAGACCGCTGGCTGCTGCCAGATGGCATTGAAGAAGTACTGCCACCGCAGGCAGCGCAGATTGAAGCATCTCGTCGACAGGTACTGGATATGTTCCAGGCTTGGGGCTATGAGTTTGTTGTCACCCCGCATATCGAGTTTTTAGAATCGTTATTAACCGGTGCTGGACAAAAGCTAGATTTGCGTACTTTTAAAGTGACCGACCCACAGTCCGGTCATCTGATGGGCTTTCGCGCGGACATCACCCCGCAAGTTGCACGTATGGATGCGCACAGTTTACGCCGTGAAGGTCCGTCACGTTTGTGCTATGCCGGTAGTGTTGTACATGCCCGTCCTCGTTCTTTGTCGCGCTCGCGCAGTCCTATTCAGCTTGGTGCTGAGTTGTACGGCGACGCCAGCCCAGCGGCAGATATTGAAGTCATTAGTTTGATGCTGGCGACACTGGAGCACGCTGAAATTGCCGACATCCATATGGATTTAGGCCATGTTGGCGTTTATCGTGGTTTAGCGCGCGCGGCTGATTTATCAGATGAGTTGGAAGCGCAGGTGTTTGATGCATTACAGCGTAAGGCTGTCGATGAAGTGGCCGCGCTAACTGAGCAACTGCCTAAAGATCTCGCGTTAATGCTCAATGAGCTCAGCCATTTATGTGGTGGTCGCGAAGTGCTGGATCAGGCGAAAACTGTTTTAGCGGCTGCGCCGAGCAATGTCTTGGCCGCGCTTGATCAGCTGATTGTGATTGCTGATGCATTGATGTTGCGTTACCCGCACTTGCCATTTTATTTTGATTTAGGTGAGTTGCGCGGTTACCACTACCATACCGGAGTAGTCTTTGCGGCATTTGTGCCAGGTGTCGGTCAGTCCATCGCCCAAGGCGGACGTTATGATGATATTGGCGCAGTCTTCGGTCGTGCCCGTCCAGCCACAGGTTTTTCTACAGATTTAAAAACACTGGTCACACTTGGCCAGCGCCAAGCGGCTGTTTTAGCCAGTGGAATTTGGGCACCAGTCGGTGCTCAGGCTGATTTATGGCAAGCAATTTGTGCGTTACGTAATAAAGGTCAACGTGTTGTGCAAGCGCTACCAGGCCAGACTGTTAGCGATGCTGAGCAAGCCAGTTGCGATCGTCAGTTAGTCGAGAATTCTTCAGGTTGGCAGGTTCAACCTTTATAAATTTACGCCGCATTTGCGGTTATGTTTTGTCGGTGCTGCCGACCTCCTATTTGCGCGAAGAGGGCAAAGGTTATGGGTAAGAATGTTGTCGTTTTAGGCACTCAATGGGGTGACGAAGGCAAGGGTAAGATCGTTGATTTATTAACCGATCAAGCGGCTGCCGTTGTTCGCTTCCAAGGTGGCCACAACGCGGGTCACACCTTAGTGATTGACGGTGAGAAAACGGTGTTGCACCTGATTCCATCGGGTATTTTACGTGACAAGGTTGAATGCTTGATTGGTAACGGTGTGGTGGTTGCGCCGGATGCGTTAATGCGCGAAATCACCAAGCTCGAAGAGAAAGGTGTGCCGGTGCGTGAGCGTTTACGTATCAGCCCAGCCTGTACTTTGATTCTGCCGTATCATGTGGCTTTAGATCAGGCCCGTGAAGCGTCACGCAGTGAAGGTAAGATCGGTACCACCGGTCGTGGTATTGGCCCAGCCTACGAAGATAAAGTTGCCCGTCGCGGACTGCGTATTGGTGATTTATTCAATGCTGAGCGTTTTGCGGTTAAGTTGCGTGAAGTGCTTGAGCAGCACAACTTTATGCTTGAGCATTTCTACAAAGTTGAGCCGGTTGATTTCCAGAAAACGCTCGATGAAGCCCTGAGCTACGCTGAAATTCTCAAGCCCTTAATGATCGACGTCACGGCACGCTTGCATACCCTGCGTAAGCAAGGTGCGCGCATTATGTTTGAAGGCGCACAGGGTTCATTACTGGATATCGATCACGGTACTTACCCTTACGTGACCAGTTCCAGCACCACCGCTGGCGGTACCGCAACAGGTTCAGGTTTTGGTCCTTTGTACTTGGATTACATCTTGGGTATCACCAAGGCTTACACCACTCGTGTAGGCTCAGGCCCATTCCCAACTGAATTGTTTGATGCAATCGGTGGGCACTTGGCAGAAAAAGGCCATGAGTTTGGTTCAACCACCGGCCGTGCGCGTCGTTGCGGTTGGTTTGATGCGGTGATTCTGCGTCGCACTTCAGAAATCAACAGCATCTCAGGTATTTGCTTAACGAAGCTGGACGTATTGGACGGTTTAGAAACAGTAAAAATCTGTGTTGCCTATAAAAACGCAGCCGGTGAAGAAATTGAAGCACCCAGCGACGCTGACAGCTATGACGGTTTAGTGCCTGTGTATGAGGAAATGCCAGGCTGGAGCGAATCCACCATCGGTGTTACCAGTCTTGAGCAGTTGCCAGCCAATGCCTTGGCTTATGTGAAACGCATCGAAGAGCTGATTGGTACACCCATTGATATCGTTTCTACTGGTCCTGATCGCAACGAAACCATCGTCTTGCGTCACCCGTACGAAGCGTAATAGCACTGCGTTCTGCTAAGCCTATTAAGTTTAAGCTTGGCAGTGTGGTTGAATAAAAAGCCGGCCTTAGTGCCGGTTTTTTATTTCAGTTCGCGCAAGCGTGGCAGCTTCTGGTCTTTCTCGGAGAGCAAAGGGCTTTGTAAAGGCCAAGGGATATTGATATCGGGGTCATTCCAGATGATCCCAGCTTCGTCTGTTGGGTCATACAGTTCTGTACATTTGTAATGGAAGTCAGCGACATCACTGAGCACACAGAAACCATGGGCATAGCCCGGTGGAATCCACATTTGCAGATGATTTTCGTCGCTGAGTACAGTTGCGACGTGTTGACCAAAGGTGGCTGATTGCGGGTTAATATCTACCGCAACGTCAAATACTGAGCCGCGACTCACACTGACCAGTTTGCCTTGCGGGTGTTTGTGCTGAAAATGCAAACCGCGCAACACGCCGCGCTGTGAGCGTGAATGGTTATCTTGCACAAAGGGTAACTTAATCCCAGCCTTGGCGTAACGCTCGCTTTGGAAAGTTTCTAGAAAAAAGCCGCGCGCGTCGCCGAAGGCCCTAGGTTCTATGATGAGTACGCCAGGCAGTGCTGTTGTGGAGATCTTCATTTTAACTCGCTTGATGCTGGCTTGTGTGCTGTAGCATTTTCATCAGCTAAGCGTAATAGGTATTGACCGTAGCCCGTTTTCTCTAAGATTTTACCGCGAGCCTTAAGTTGCTGTTGATTAATCCAGCCATTGCGGTAAGCGATTTCTTCTAAGCATGCGATTTTTAAACCTTGGCGTGTTTCAATGGTTTGCACGTAGTGCCCAGCTTCCATTAATGATTCATGGGTGCCGGTATCCAGCCAGGCAAAACCGCGACCGAGTAGTGCTACCTGTAAGTCGCCGCGCTGCAAGTAGGCGTTATTAAGATCAGTGATTTCCAGTTCGCCACGCGCTGAAGGCTTAATTTGCTTGGCCATGGCCACCACGTCATTGTCGTAAAAATACAAACCCGTGATGGCGTAGTTGGATTTGGGTTTGACTGGTTTTTCCTCAATAGAAAGCGCCTGACCTGTTGCCGAGAACTCAACGACACCAAAGCGCTCTGGGTCGATCACATGATAGCCAAACACTGTTGCGCCGACACGCTGCTCAATGGCGCGCTTGAGCATTCTAGTAAAACCATCGCCGTAGAAAATATTGTCACCTAAAATCAGGCAGACATGGCTATCAGCAATAAAGTCTTCGCCAATGATAAAAGCTTGGGCAAGACCATCTGGAGAGAGTTGTTCGGCATAGCTCAGCTCAACGCCAAACTGACTGCCGTCACCGAGTAACTTCTTGAAATTGGGTAAGTCATCAGGTGTCGAGATGATCAGGATTTGACGAATACCGGCCAGCATCAGCACCGACAGCGGATAGTAAATCATCGGTTTGTCGTAAATCGGGAGCAACTGCTTGGAGACGCCCAGAGTAATGGGGTGTAAACGCGAACCAGAGCCACCGGCTAAAATAATGCCTTTGGTGACATGCGCAGTCATTGCTGTGCTCCTAAACGTTCACGTTGATAGCTGCCATCTTGTACGCGTTGGCACCAAGCTTGGTTGTCTAAATACCATTGCACGGTTTTTCGTAGGCCTGACTCAAAGGTTTCTGCAGGCACCCAGCCTAACTCGTTTTGGATTTTGCTGGCATCAATGGCATAGCGACGGTCATGGCCTGGGCGATCGGCCACATGGCTCAGCAAGCTGGCATAACTGGACAGTGGCGAGCCGTCTGCCGCGGTTAAATGACGCTCAGTTGGCGGCGCTAATTCATCCAGTAACGAGCAAATGGTGCGCACTACTTCGATGTTTTGTTTCTCATTGTGCCCGCCGATGTTATAGGTCTCGCCAATCTGGCCTTGGCGCACCACTGTATAGAGCGCGCATGCGTGATCTTCGACATACAGCCAGTCACGAATCTGGTCACCAGCGCCATAAATGGGCAGCTGCTTACCTTCTAATGCATTGAGAATCACCAATGGGATAAGCTTTTCTGGGAAATGATAAGGCCCATAATTGTTCGAACAATTGGTGATAATCGTCGGCAAACCATAGGTGCGTTGCCAAGCGCGAACTAAATGGTCGGAGCTGGCTTTGCTGGCGGAGTAGGGCGAGCTCGGCGCGTAGGCGGTTGCTTCGGTGAATAAAGGTAAACCTTGTTGCCCTTGTCGGTCGGCCTTTGGGCCGATGTGTTGGACTGAAGCTAGGCCTACAGGATGCTCATCATTGGGATGCGGCAAATCGCCGTACACTTCGTCGGTGCTGATGTGATGAAAGCGAAAAGCCTGTTTGCGTTGATTGTCGAGGCTATTCCAATAGGCGCGCGCAGCTTCGAGTAGCTGATAGGTGCCAACAATATTGGTTTGAATGAACTCCGCTGGGCCATCAATTGAGCGGTCAACGTGAGACTCGGCAGCAAGGTGCATTACCGCATCAGGCTGGTGTTCGGCAAATACGTTATCTAGCGCTGCTCGGTCGCAAATATCGATCTGCTCAAAACGATAACGCGGATTGGCACTGACTGTGCTGAGTGACTCTAGGTTGCCGGCATAGGTCAGTTTATCCACGTTGACCACTGAGTCTTGGCTGTGTTGAATGATATGGCGAATTACAGCCGAGCCAATAAATCCTGCGCCACCGGTAATCAAAAGCTTCATTACTGACCCTTAGTGTTTATAAATATCTGTTTAAATTAAAAAAGCACTGCCGTGGCTGCAAAACTATTGGTCGCGATCATCCTTCCACGGCGCTTGCAAATAACGGCTGTAATTAAAGGTTTCTAGCCATTCAGGTTTAAACACGACAAAAGCAGTGACTGCCATGCCGTTAATAAAGGCTTCCGGAAAAGCGACCAACAATACCATGGCGAAAAAGTCCTCAAGCCAAGGCTGAAACTCGTAAATACCATTACCCCAGAGCAAAGCGATGCCACTGATAATACAAACCAGCGCGGTCAACGCAGCAGGGAAAAAGCCAGAAAAGAAGATATACATAAATAAATTTTCGGGCTGGCGCTGTTCGATTGCTTTGGCGCACCCGTGCGCGATTAGCACGGGAAGCATAATTAATATGAGGCCGTTAACGCCTAAGACGCTAAGTTCCTGCTTGCCCAATGCCAATAGTGCCAGTTGTGCAATAAAGCCTGCGAGTATTGCCAGCGGCCAATCCAGCAGCAAGGTCACTGCAGTCATACCAATAAAATGAAAGGACAAACCGCTGGGGAAGTCGCGGCGCAACAACCACAGTGCGCAGAGCACTAAGACTGTGCCGAACAGTAAGTGCTGGCGACGATTATCACTGAATAGCTCTAGCCAAGGTGCACGCCAAGCGGCATACAGCAAAAGAGGGCCATAGATTAACCAACCCCATACCAGGGTGGTTTGATTTAATAACATGCTTGCAATCATAGGCTTGCCTAGTGTGCGTGCGCAGAGGGTAAGAGACTTGAAATTAGAAGGTATTTTAGCAGACTTAAGCTGTAGGGCCGATTAAGCAGGAGGAAATGCTCGATAAAAGAGGCTAAATCCTTGATTACCGAGTGCAGCACTGTGGACTTTGTGCGCTTTGAGGTAAACTTCAGCATCTTTAAGAATTAACGCGACAGTTCAATGCCTACGACTTTTCATGACATCCCAGAGCAACGCCCGATAACGCCCTTGTTAGACCTTGTGCTGACGCCTGCAGAGTTACGTCTGCTGTCTGAAGCGCAATTGCTGACATTAGCCGATGAACTGCGCCTGTTTTTATTGTGGAGCGTGGGGCAAACCGGTGGGCATTTTGCCGCGGGCCTAGGTGTTATTGAATTGACGGTCGCCCTGCACTATGTGTTTGATACGCCTGACGACCGATTGGTTTGGGATGTTGGGCATCAGGCCTACCCACATAAAATCCTGACTGGGCGTCGCGAGCAGATGCTCAGTTTGCGTCAGAAAGATGGCATTGCTGCCTTTCCGCGCCGTTGTGAAAGTGATTACGATACCTTTGGTGTTGGCCACTCAAGTACCTCAATCAGTGCTGCTTTGGGTATGGCGATTGCCTCTAAAGCACAAGGCAGCAAGCGTAAAAGTGTCGCCGTGATCGGTGATGGTGCGATGACTGCCGGTATGGCCTTTGAAGCCTTGAACCATGCGCCTGAAACCGGTGCCGATATGTTGGTTATCCTCAATGATAACGACATGTCGATTTCTAATAATGTGGGCGGTCTATCCAACCACTTAGCTAAGATTCTAACCAGTCGTGCCTACTCAACGATGCGTGAGGGCAGTAAGAAAATCCTCTCGCGCTTACCCGGTGCATGGGAGATTGCGCGTAAAACTGAAGAGCATGCCAAGGGTATTTTTGCCCCGGGCATTATGTTTGAAGAGCTGGGTTGGAATTATATCGGCCCGATCGATGGCCATGATTTGCCCACCTTGCTGGCTACCTTGCGCAATATGCGTGAGCTGGAAGGGCCGCAGTTTTTGCATGTGGTGACTAAAAAAGGCAAAGGCTTTGCGCCTGCTGAGCAAGATCCCATTGCTTACCATGCCATCAGTAAAAAAGCGCCAGTGCCGAGTAAACCGAGCGGGCCGCGTTATTCTGCTGTGTTTGGCCAGTGGTTGTGTGATATGGCTGCGCAAGATGAGCGTTTGCTGGGTATTACCCCTGCGATGAAGGAAGGCTCGGATATGATTGCCTTCAGTGAGCACTACCCTCAGCGTTACTTTGATGTGGCGATTGCTGAACAGCATGCGGTGACCTTGGCTGCAGGCATGGCCTGTGAGGGAGCTAAGCCTGTGGTGGCGATTTACTCAACGTTTTTGCAACGCGCTTATGATCAGCTGATTCATGATGTTGCGGTACAAAATTTAGATGTGTTGTTCGCCGTGGATCGCGCCGGTTTAGTCGGTGAAGACGGCCCCACCCATGCCGGAAGTTTTGATCTAACCTATCTGCGTTGCATCCCCAACATGCTGGTGATGACGCCCAGTGATGAAAATGAATTACGCCTGTTGCTCAACACCGGCTATCACCATGTTGGTCCCGCGGCTGTGCGTTATCCACGCGGTACTGGCCCCAATGCCCAGATCAGTAGCAGTTTAGAGGCTGTGCCACTAGGCAAAGGCGTAGTGCGCCGTGAAGGCCAGGGTGTGGCGTTGCTGGTGTTTGGGGTGCAGCTGGCTGCGGCGTTAGAAGCAGCGGAGCAGCTCGATGCGACCGTGGTGGATATGCGCTTTGTGAAACCCTTGGATGAGGTGTTACTGGCGCGCCTAGCGACAGATCACTCATTGTTCGTCACTATTGAAGAAAACGCAGTGATGGGTGGTGCGGGCAGTGCTGTCGGTGAGTTTTTAGCTGCTAAGCAATTGGTTGTGCCGTTATTGCAGTTGGGTTTGCCAGATATCTATGTGGAACATGCTCAGCCGGCACAAATGCTCGCTGAGTGTGGCTTAGATGCCGCAGGTATTTTGCAAGCCGTGCAGCAGCGCTTGGCTTAATTCGCTTAGCAAGTGCAGCTGGGCTAATAGGATGTTTTCACAGCCTCTGATTGGTAGGCTGGACTATTACAGCAAGCTTTTATAGCGCTAGAAATTGGACCGTATTTATTTACTAAATACTTTAGGAATGGCGGCTGCGCAGGGCAATATGTGCTTTTGTCCTAATGTTATTGCTTTGTGCGAGGCTTAAAGATGACTGTAGAATCAATCGTTTATGATCGATTTTCATGTGCTAGGTGCTCAGATGAGAGCCGTCTTGATTTTGATTTCACCATGGCTTTTCAACCCATCGTTAATTGTCAAACTAATCAGATATTTGGCTATGAGGCACTGGTTAGAGGTTTAGCCAATGAGTCTGCATATTCAATCATCTCTAAAGTCAATGATGATAATCGCTATTTGTTTGATCAGCTCTGTCGAGTCAAGGCAATAGCCTTAGCTGCTCGGTTGCAACTGGACTCTATGCTCAGTATAAACTTTCTCCCCAAAGCGATTTATAAGCCTGAGCGTTGCATTCGAACGACTTTAGAGGCCGCTGAAAAATATGGTTTCTCAACAGATAAAATCATGTTTGAATTTACTGAAGTAGAGAAAATCGATGACAGTAATTTTGTCAAACAGATCGTTGAGTACTATAAGGCATCAGGCTTTATAACTGCCATTGATGACTTTGGCTCAGGCTATTCAGGCTTGGGTTTGTTGGCTGACTTTCAAACGAATATAGTTAAGTTTGATATGGCGCTGATTCGTAATATCGATAAAGATAAGTCACGCCAATCTATCATTAAACATTCTCTGGGTCTGTTTAATGATTTGAATATCACGCCCTTAGCGGAAGGCATTGAAACAATAGAAGAAATGCAGTGGTTGAAAGATGCAGGTATTGCATTAATGCAAGGCTATTATTTTGCTAAGCCAGGCTTTGAATGCCTGCCGAAGGTTAATTTTTAATAGTTTACAGTGCCTGATTGCTATAAATATATTGAATAACGCGCTGATTAAACACTATCGCCATTGTTGCTCATGCTCATTTAGCGCCTGCTTAATTAAGCCTTGGTGTTTGGGGTAATGGTTGTGAGCCCGCTCGTTTGGGTGGGACGGTGTTGAGCAAAACTTGACCCAGTTTACGCTTAGGTCTATTGTTCGCGCACTTTGATTCTGTAAGGTGCGCTGGATGATTCCAGCCTGAAAAGGGAAGTTAAGCGGTTTCTACCGACTTACGCTGCCCCCGCAACGGTAAGCGACGCGCTTTAATGCGCACGCCTGTTTAATGACCACTGGCTGTAAAGCTGGGAAGGTAAACAGGTGCATTCGCCAGCCCGTAGACCTGCCTTACGGATTTCGACGGGTGTTGCGGAGGGCGGCACCGTCAAGTGCCGTGTTCTTTTTGTGCGCTTGTTCCTGCCCTCCTCAAAAGTTTTTTTATTTTTGAGGATTTAACCTAAATGAAATTGTCCCGCCTCGCGCTCGCCGTAGCGCTGTTGCCTGCATCGACTCTGTATGCTGCAGCTGATAACAACCAAGATGCTTTAAAGCTTTCCAATACCGTCATTACCGCTAACCGCGCAGCAGAAGAGCGTAAAGATTCGACTGCAGCCGTGACGGTATTTACTCGCGCAGATATTGACCGCCTGCAGCCAACCAACGTCGCTGATTTATTGAGCCGTGTGCCGGGTGTGCAGATTGTGCAGTCGGGTGGACGTGGTAGCGTAACAGGTGTATTTGTGCGAGGTACCAAAACGGCGCAAACCTTAGTGCTAGTTGATGGTGTGCGTGTCGGTTCTGTTTCTGCTGGGGGTGCAAGTTTACAGCATCTAAACCTAGAGCAAATTGAGCGCGTTGAGGTCTTGCGTGGCTCGCGTTCAGCGGTTTATGGTTCTGATGCAATCGGTGGTGTGATTCAGATTTTCACGCGTCGCAGCTCGGGCGAAGGGCTTCAGGGTCGTGTGCGTGTTGCTGCAGGTAATAAAGGTGTGTGGGAGCGCAGTGCGGGTATTTCTGGCGGTGATCAAAATACGCGTTTCAATCTCAGCGCTAGCCTAGATGAGATGACAGGTTTTGATCGCACGCATAAATCATACGACTCAGATTCGGACCATGATGCATACCGCAATAAAGCAGTAAGTTTTAGTTTGTCGCATGCTTTCAATGAGCAACTTAGCGCTGGTATCAATGTGTTAGATCAGCGCGGTAAAACTGAATATGACAGCCCAGCCGGGCGTTATGATTCCAGTATTTTCGCTAGCGTACCTGCGCAGGCGTACGACAAATACTCCGCCAGTAGTGCTGCTGCATTTGCTGAACTGCAGGCGACTGAGCAGTGGAATAGCCGTTTTGAGCTGGGTCACAGTGAAGATAAACTCAATAATTATGACAAACTATCCAGTGCGCGCAGTGATTTTAACACCTACCGTGAATCGGCTGCTTGGTTGAATACATTCGCTATCAATCAGCAGCACAGCGTACTGGCCGGTGCAGACTACAACAAAGATAAATTACGCAGCACTACGGCGTATAAAGAAGATAGCCGTTGGAATCAAGCTGCTTTTGTTCAGCACAGTTATAAAAGTGAGTTATTCGGTACTGAGCTTGGATTGCGTCATGATAAAAACCAACAGTTTGGTAGTGAAAGTACTTGGAATGCGGCTGTAAGCGTACCTGTCGGTCAGGCCAACGAGTTTATTGTGTCGTACTCTGAAGGCTTTAGAGCACCAACCTTTAATGATTTGTACTTTCCTGACGCATGTTATGGAGGTTTCTGCTCACCGACAGCAACCTCAGATTTAAAAGCAGAAAAATCTAAAACATATGAGTTGCAATGGCGCAGTCAGCTGGCCGATACGGTTGCTTTAGAAGCGTCTGTATACCGTACTGATATTCGTGATGCGATTGCTCTGGATTCTGCATATTTACCTAAAAACGTGGCTAAAACACGTATTAATGGCTTTGAAGCATCTTTGCAGCATGAGGTCTTTGGTGCGCAGGGAGCTTTAAATCTAAGCTTAGTTGATTCGCGCGACCGCAAGACAGGGCATCAAATGCCACGCATTGCTAAGCGCACATTAAGCTATGATTTAGATAAGCAGCTGGGTCAGTTTTTTGTGGGTACAACTTGGCATGCTGTGAGTAAAAGCTTTGATAAACTGGATAATAAACAGCAGATTGCCGGTTTTGGTACTTTAGATCTACGCGGTAGCTGGCAAGCAACGCAAGACTTAGGCGTTGATCTACGTTTAGCTAATATCTTTGATAAAGCTTATACGCGAGCCTTGTATGAGTACCCGGGCTTTAGCGGAAATAACTACAGCTACCGCGAAGACCGCTTCACTGTACTGCTAGGTATGACTTGGACGCCTAATCTCTAAGATTAGTCAGCCGGTTCACTTCAGGGCGCAGCATCAGTCTGTGCTCTGAGGTTTGAGTCAAAACGTTATCCAGCACTATAAAATCTCGCGCACCCATCAGTAATTTACCTCCCGACACTGTAATAACACCGCATTTTATTTGTACGCCAAAATTCAGGTATGCACGTCCACCCTCTGCAGAGATATATGATCTCGCAGGTAAATGAACTATTAACGTATACCATTGCGGGCGGGCCGTCCGCGCCCCAGTAATCTCCCAAGCAGCACCGATGCTCAATGCAAACGGCACTGTTGCTGTGGCAAGCGCAGCCATGGATGGCGCAGCGCCCGAATTGAGCCTAGGATGGGCTCGTTGAGGGAAGAACAGCAATAGTGTCGCTTGCACAGCGCACGTACAGTCAGCAGCTTGTGCTGTTAAGAGTGACTAACATAAATACGCTAGTTCGCAGCGTTATTTGCATGCTTCGAACGAGCCGCCTGTGTTTCCAAGCAGCACCGATGCTCAATGCAAGCGACACTGTTGCTGTGGCAAGCGCAGCCATGGATGGCGCAGTGCCCGAATTGAGCCCAGGATGGGCTCGTTGAGGGAATAACAGCAATAGTGTTGCTTGCACAGCGCACAATCAGTCAGCAGCTTGTGTTGTTACAGCTATCAACACAGAGGTGTCTTAACAGGTTAAGCCTTATCGCTGGCGTGGCCAGCTCATACAGAGGGGCAGCAGCGCGCTCGTTATTCAGGTCGTGTATTGTGGGTGAGCTGCCCGCGCTTTTAGATAGCTAAGTTATTTACGTTCCAGCAACACACCACTTTCCATATGATCAGTCCACGGAAACTGATCAAACAACGCAGTCTTAGTCACGCGGTGGGTGTTGCTGAGCTGACGAATATTCTCAGTCAAGGTTTCTGGGTTGCAGGAAATATACAAAATTCGATCAAAGCGACGAATCAACTCACAGGTATCACGATCCATACCCGCGCGCGGTGGATCAACAAACACCGTACCAAACTGATAACTGTCCAGATCAATATTGGCCAAACGACGAAAATCACGCACCTTGTTTAAAGCTTGGGTCAACTCTTCAGCAGACAAACGCACCAACTCAATATTGCTGATCTTGTTATCAGCTAAATTGGCCAGCGCAGCATTCACTGAGCTTTTGCTGATTTCTGTAGCCAATACCTTACGCACACGGGTCGACAGTGGCAGAGTGAAATTCCCGTTACCGCAATACAGTTCCAATAAGTCGTCCGCTTGCTCGCCAAGTGCCTCGTAGGCCCAGTTCAACATGTGCGTATTTACTGCGCCATTGGGTTGAGTAAAGGCACCTTCTGGCTGGCGATAACTGAATACTCGCCCGCCAACGGTTAACGCTTCCACCACATAGTCACGCCCAATCACCCTGCGCTTACCGCGTGAGCGACCAATAATGCTTACCTGTAATTCAGTGGCTAGCTGCTCGGCAGCTGCCTGCCAAGCCTCATCTAACGGGCGGTGGTAGCAGAGCGTAATCAGGGCTTCGCCGGAAAGGGTGGTTAAAAACTCCACCTGAAACAGTCTTTCGGAAAGTGCTGCGCTGCTCTGCCAAGCTTTTTTTACGCGCGGCATCAACTGATTAATCAGGGCGCTGGCGATCGGGAAGTCTTCAACGAAAATTGGCGTACGGTTATCGCCAGGAGCAAACATGGCGTAATGACGCTGACCTTCTTCACGCCACAAACGAAACTCAGCACGCAGGCGGTAATGTTGCGCGGCTGAGGCAAATACCTCTGGCGCTGGCGCATCAAACTCGCTGAGTAGGTTTTGTAAACGCGCTTGCTTGGCTTGCAGTTGTAGTGCGTAGGCGTCGGCAGAAAAATCAGTGTGTGGCATCAGGCAAAGAAACCCAGTTTAATAATAAAGAGAGTGGATAAAATCCACATAGCGCTGTTGAGGTCTTTCCAGCGGCCGCTGAGCAATTTAATCGCGGTCCAACTGATAAAGCCAAAGGCAATGCCGTTTGCAATCGAAAAGGTCAGCGGCATGGCCAAGGCTGCCACTACAACGGGTGCGGCGATGGTTAGATCGTCCCAATCAATTTTAGCCAAACCGCTGGTCATCAATACTGCCACAAAAAATAAAGCAGGCGCGGTAGCATAAGCCGGGATCGCTGAGGCCAAGGGTGCAAAAAACAAGCTGAGTAAGAACAGTGCGGCGACCACGCAAGCAGTCAAACCTGTGCGCCCACCGGCGGCGATACCTGCTGCTGATTCGACAAAACTGGTGGTGGTTGAGGTGCCCATGCATGCGCCGGCCATAGTGGCAGTGCTGTCAGCTAATAAAGCGCGACCTAGGCGAGGCATGTTGCCGTCTTTGTCTACTAAATTGGCGCGTTGGGCAACACCAATTAGGGTGCCTGAAGTGTCGAATAAATCGACGAATAAAAAGGCAAAAATCACACTGACCAAGCCCACGTCTAACGCGCCAGCGATATCGAGTTTCATTAGTGTTGGTAACATACTGGGTGGCATGCTGACCACGCCATTCAAGCTGGAGAAGCCAAAAGCAATCGATAATCCAGTGACTAATAGAATGCCAATCATCACTGCGCCGGTGATTTGTCGATACGCCAGTGCAACAATCACAGCAAAGCCTAATGCAGCGAGGATGGGTGCGGGCTGGGTTAAGTCGCCTAGGGCAACTAAGGTATCGTTGCTACCGACAACAATGCCGGCATTTTTCAGCGCAATCAGTGCGAGAAATAAGCCAATACCTGCGCTGATCGCCGAGCGTAATGGCATCGGAATGCTGTTAATAATCCACTCGCGAATTTTGAAAATCGACATGGCGAAAAACAAAAAGCCCGAGATAAATACGGCACCTAATGCCACTTCCCATGTGTAGCCCATGGTACCAACGACGGTATAGGTGAAGAAGGCATTGAGGCCCATGCCCGGCGCAAGAGCAATCGGGTAGTTGGCGATCATACCCATAATGGCTGAGCCAATCGCCCCTGCTAAGCAAGTGGCAACAAACACGGCGCCGTGATCCATGCCGATTTCAGCCAGCATGTTAGGGTTTACAAAGAGGATATAAGCCATTGTCAGGAAGGTGGTAATACCTGCCATGACTTCGGTACGGAAATTCGTATTGTTGGCCTGCAACTGAAAGAGACGTTCCAGCATGGGATTTACTGCTCGCGAAAAACGCGGATAATAACAGTCTATGCTTGAAAATGCAGGCGTTTTACTCGGCGAGTGCCTGCTAATTAAACGCTAGGTCGAGTCTGTCAGATGCAGCAGTGTGCTTTGGTGCTTGGCGGTTTAGAGCGGGGTTTGCGCTTTGACCGCATGGCGTAGACTCGTAATTTCTTTGTTCATCAGATCGATGCGGCGTGCCATGCTCTCAATCAGGCTATCGGCAATGCGCGGATTGCTGTGCATCAGGCTGAGGAAATGATCTTTAGGAATCACCATCACCGTGCAAGGCTCGCTAGCAATCACTGTGGCATTACGCCGTTCGCCAGTGAAGACTGCCATCGCACCAAAAATTTCATCTTTCTCAACTTCACCTACTTTCTCATTATTAACCCAAGCCTCAGCGTGCCCTTCGATAATAATAAAAACGTGTTCAGCAAGGTCACCTTGAGTGATTAGTTCTTCGCCGCTAGCAAAGCTTTGGAAACCAGTGGACGGACGTACATCAGGCTGTTTAAGACGGGCTAAAGCATCAGTAAACAATGCTGCCTGACCGAGCAAATATAGAGTGAATAGTTCTTGGCGTTCATCGCTGCTGGCGATGTGCTGAAATACTTCACGACGTGAGAAAGGCAGTAAGCGTATGGTTTCTTCGCTGGAATACTCGTACTCGGGCAGTTCGAGCCCTTGGCGCAAGCCGAGTAAGTCGCCTTCTTGCAGGTAAAATAAAGGACGTTTGTCAATCGATGCATGGATCAAACCGCTGTCAATAATAAACAGCTGACTGCCGGGTAAACCCGTTGATAAATTGGTGCATTGGTTTATTTCTATAGGCTCACCGCTGGGCTGTAAACCATCGGTCAACTGGCGAGGAATGGCCTGCAGGCGGTTTGTTAGCTTGTCGGCATATGCCGGTTGCTCACCCAATAGATACATAAGTTAAACGTCCCTAGACTAACGACAAGATGCTACATGCTAAAACACTAGACGGCATCGCCAATGAAGTAAATCAATATATCTGCAGACTGTGAGCTGGTGCAATATGCTATGTAATATTGCTCTTGCAGAGCTATTTTTCTTGGTAGCGCATCCGTGTACCAGCTGTTAAAGACAGCAAAATTTCTTCAGCAGGCAGGTTGTCTGCAAAGTAGCAGCCAGATATTTTAGCGCGATTGATGCTGGCACCTTTAAGTAGGGCTTCACGAAAATCGATACCACGCAGATCTGAGCTGCGAAAATAAGCATCACTAAAATCAATACCCGCTGCATCTAAGCCGCGCAAGTTCAAGCCACGCAAGTCGGCACCTTGTAAGTCGAGTATGCCCGAAACAAGGTATTGGGCTTTTTGTTGGTTAAAACTATCAATTTTTTCTTCACTCAGTAACTGAAACAATGGGTGTTCGAGTTTTCTTGGGCGGCTCATGCTCACTCTCCCGGAAATTGCAGTTAAGTAGGAGTATAGATCCTATTGTTGAGTGTTGTGCAATGTGATTTATTTGTGGTGATTGTGAACAAATCCCTTTTGATTGATTTGCTCTATATGAGAACTGTACGCATACTTGTTTGGGTCTAAACTGATGGAGAGGGCGGGTTTGATGGAGCCCTTTGAAGAAATTCCTTATTTTACCGTAGTACAGTTGTCAGACAGTCATTTGTTTGCTGGTGCAGACGGCTGCTTGCTGGGTATGCAAACCGATCACAGCTTAGAGCAAGTGATTAGAGTTGTGGCGGATGAGCAGCCTAAGATGGATTTAGTCCTTTGTACTGGCGATATCTCACAAGACGGCTCTATCGCCTCCTATCAGCGCTTTGCTGAAAAAGTGCAGGGGTTAGGCACGCCGATGCGCTGGTTTGCTGGTAATCATGATGAGCGCTTAGCCTTGCAGCAGGTGTGTGCCAAAACAGACTGGCTAGAGTCTGTTTACGATCTGGGTGCGTGGCGCATCGTGTTGTTGGATTCAGCTGTGGCGCATAAAGTGCATGGCGAACTGGCTGAGGATCAACTCAATATTTTAGAGCAAGCTTTAGCCAGTGCCGGAAATCGCCATGTTTTGATTGGCTTGCATCACCACCCTGTGCCTATTAATAGTCGTTGGATGGATAAAATCGGCCTGCACAATGCTGCGCATATGCTGTCGATTATCAGTCGTTATGACAATGTCAAAGCCGTGATCTGGGGGCATGTGCACCAAGAATTTGATCAGCAGTTATATGGCGTGCGCTGGTTGGCTGCGCCTTCTACCTGTGTGCAATTTGCCCCGCGCAGCGAACATTTCGCCGTGGATGATAAGGCTCCAGGCTACCGCTGGCTGCGACTGTATGAGGATGGTCAATTGCAGACGGGAGTCGCGCGCGTGCAAAATATGAATTTCGATGTTGATTACACTACCAACGGATACTGAATCAGACTGCGGTCAGCGCGTTGATATTTTTGTTTAAATGAGCAATTGCGCACTTATTCAAGCAGGATGCTATTCTAATCGACTGTATTTAATCTGTAGATGTTTATGCGTAACAGTCCAGCTGTTGTTTATATCCATGGCTTTAATAGCTCACCGGCTTCATTCAAAGCTCAACGCTTGCGCCGAGCTTGGTTGCAGTTGGGTTTGCCTGAAGCGCAGTTGCTGATCCCTGAGTTACATCATCATCCCGAGCGAGCAATTGTGCAATTGCAAGAAGCGATTGCGCAGCTTGAGCAACCGGTTTTGATTGGCAGCTCGCTCGGCGGTTTTTATGCCACCTATTTGGCTGAGCAGTACCATTTAAAAGCCTTGTTAATCAATCCAGCAGTCGCCCCGCAGCATCTGTTTGATGGTTTTTTTGCTGAGCAGGAAAACCTCTATACTGGTGAGCGCTGGCTGCTTACCGAGTCATATTTACAGGCCCTCGCTGCGCTAGAAGTTGCGCCGCCTAATGCTGCTGAGCGTTTTTGCGTGTGGTTGCAAACGGGCGATGAAACGCTAGACTACTGTTTAGCTGAACAGTATTATCACGGCTGCGCTGTACAGATTGAGCAGGGCGGCGATCACGGTTTTCAGCGCTTCACTGAGCATCTGCCTGCATTGTTTGCTTTTGTCGGTGTTGAGTCTTCAGTCCTGCAATCACTCAATTTTTCTGCTTTAGAGTAACCACATTACCCATGACTAATTCGACCTATACCGCTGATGCCATTGAGGTTTTATCTGGGTTAGATCCAGTGCGAAAGCGCCCGGGGATGTATACCGATACCACGCGCCCCAATCACCTTGCGCAAGAAGTGATTGATAACAGTGTGGATGAGGCCTTGGCTGGCCATGCACGCAATATTCAAGTGATCTTGCATACGGATCAATCCCTCGAAGTGATTGACGATGGGCGTGGTATGCCGGTGGATATCCACCCTGAAGAAGGCATTCCAGGGGTTGAGCTGATTTTTACTCGTTTACATGCCGGTGGTAAGTTTTCCAGTAAAAACTATGAGTTTTCCGGCGGTTTGCACGGTGTCGGTATTTCCGTGGTGAATGCACTGTCTACCTTGCTTGAGGTGCGCGTGCGCCGCGGTGGTCAAGAGCATTTAATGAGCTTTCGTGATGGTTTTAAAGCCAGCGAGTTGGAAGTGATCGGCACTGTCGGTCAGCGCAATACCGGTACCAGTATTCGTTTTTGGCCCGATGCGCAGTACTTTGATACCGGCAAGTTTTCCGTCAGTCGCTTAAAGCATATTTTAAAAGCTAAAGCGGTGTTATGCCCTGGGCTGACGGTGAAGTTTGAAGATAAAAACAGCGCTGAAAACATCACATGGTTCTATGAAGATGGCTTGCGCTCCTATTTAAGTGATGCTGTGGCTGAGTTTATCAGCCTGCCAGAGGAGCCGTTTTGTGGCCAATTCATAGCCAAGAGCGAACGGGTTGATTGGGCGGTAGTGTGGCTGCCGGAAGGCGGCGAGTTGATTCAAGAAAGCTATGTCAACTTGATCCCGACTGCGCAAGGCGGCACCCACGTCAATGGTTTTCGCCAAGGCTTGCTGGATGCGCTGCGTGAGTTTTGTGAGTTTCGCAATCTGCTGCCGCGCGGGGTTAAGCTGGCGCCGGATGACATTTGGGAGCGGATCAGCTTTGTCTTGTCGATGAAAATGCAGGAGCCGCAATTTTCTGGGCAAACCAAAGAGCGTTTGTCCTCGCGCACCGCAGCAGGCTTTATTGCCGGTGTGGTGAAAGATGCTTTTAGCTTATGGCTTAATGCCAATTCAGAGTTGGGTTTGCAGTTGGCCGAATTGGCTATTAGTCATGCCGGTCGGCGCTTAAAAGCAGGGCGCAAAGTTGAACGTAAACGCATTACCCAAGGCCCTGCATTGCCGGGTAAGTTAGCGGATTGTGCTGGCCAAGATCCGATGCGCGGCGAGCTGTTTTTAGTGGAAGGAGACTCGGCTGGCGGCAGTGCTAAGCAAGCGCGCGATAAAGAGTTTCAAGCCATTATGCCGTTGCGCGGCAAGATTCTGAATACCTGGGAAGTGGACGGCAGCGTGGTGTTGGGCTCGCAAGAAGTACACGACATTGCCGTGGCCATGGGCGTTGATCCAGGTTCGGCTGATATCAGCCAGTTGCGTTATGGCAAAGTGTGTATTTTGGCCGATGCGGACTCCGATGGTTTACACATTGCCACTTTGTTATGCGCTTTATTTGTGCGCCACTTTAGACCCTTGGTTGAGGCGGGGCATATTTATGTGGCGATGCCACCGCTGTACCGCATCGATTTGGGTAAAGAGGTGCACTATGCTCTTGATGACGATGAGCTGGAAAGCATTCTGGCACGTCTAGAGGCCGAGAAAAAACGCGGTAAACCGCAAGTCACACGCTTTAAGGGTTTGGGTGAAATGAACCCGCCGCAACTGCGCGAAACCACCATGGACCCTAATACCCGTCGCCTTGTGCAACTGACTTTGGATGATTACAGCGGCACTCAAGAACTGATGGATATGCTGTTGGCTAAAAAACGTGCCAGTGATCGCAAAGCCTGGCTGGAAAGCAAAGGTGATTTGGCCGAGGTGCAAGTTTGATGAACCCAGTACAGCGGCTCAATTGTGTATCCACTGCAAACCGATTTGATAGAGGCATTGCATGACGCAACCTGTTGATTTAAGCCTTGAGGGCGTTGAGCGCCGCTCAATGGCAGAGTTTACCGAGCAAGCCTATTTAAACTATTCCATGTACGTGATTATGGATCGGGCCTTGCCGCATATTGGCGATGGCCTCAAGCCAGTGCAGCGCCGCATCATTTATGCCATGAGCGAGCTGCATTTAGATGCTGACTCCAAGCATAAAAAATCTGCACGTACGGTGGGTGATGTGCTGGGCAAGTATCACCCGCACGGTGATATCGCCTGCTATGAAGCCATGGTGTTGATGGCGCAGCCGTTCAGTTACCGCTACCCACTGGTTGATGGTCAAGGTAACTGGGGTGCGCCAGACGACCCCAAATCCTTTGCCGCTATGCGTTATACCGAAGCCCGTTTAGCACGGTATTCCGAAGTGTTGCTCACCGAGCTGGGCCAAGGCACAGTCGACTGGATTCCAAACTTTGACGGCACTATGAATGAGCCAGCGGTGCTACCGGCGCGATTGCCCAACTTGCTACTCAATGGCACCACCGGCATTGCTGTGGGTATGGCCACTGATGTGCCGCCGCATAACTTGCGTGAAGTGGCGGCGGCCTGTGTCTTGTTGTTGGATAAACCGAAATCTACTTTGGATGATATCTGCGAGCATATTCAAGGCCCGGATTATCCGACTGATGCAGAAATTATCACCCCGCGTGAAGACATTAAAAAGATCTACCAAAGCGGTCGCGGCTCAGTACGCATGCGTGCGATTTATCATGTCGATGATGGCGATGTGGTGGTGACTGCGCTGCCGCATCAGGTCTCGGGCGCCAAAGTGATTGAGCAAATCGCTGCACAAATGCAGGCGAAAAAGCTACCGATGGTGGCGGACTTGCGCGATGAGTCAGACCATGAAAACCCCTGTCGTATTGTGATTATTCCTCGCTCAAACCGTGTTTCCACCACGGAGTTGATGCAGCATTTGTTTGCCACCACAGACTTGGAATCCAGCTATCGGGTCAATACCAACGTGATTGGCCTGGATGGCCGACCGCAAGTCAAAGACCTGCGCAGTATGTTGGTGGAGTGGTTGGTGTTTCGTGTGGAAACTGTACGCAAACGTCTGCAGTTTCGTCTGGATCGTGTGGAAAAACGCTTGCACTTATTAGAAGGCTTATTGATTGCCTTTTTGAATTTGGACGAAGTGATTGAGATCATCCGCACTGAAGAGCACCCCAAAGCGGTGTTAATGCAGCGCTTTGCTATCAGTGATACTCAGGCCGACTACATTCTTGATACGCGTTTGCGTCAATTAGCGCGCCTTGAAGAAATGAAAATCCGTGGCGAACAAGACGAATTGGCCAAAGAGCAAGCCAGTTTACAAGCCCTGCTGGGTAGCGAGAGCAAACTGAAAAGCTTGGTGCGTAAAGAGTTGATTGCCGATGCTAAAACCTATGGTGATGATCGCCGCTCGCCACTGGTTGAGCGCGGTGAAGCCAAAGCCTTATCGGAAACTGATTTGCTACCGACCGAGCCAGTGACTGTGGTGATGTCTGAGCAAGGCTGGGTGCGTAGCGCTAAAGGCCATGATATTGATCCAACCAGCTTGTCTTACAAAGCTGGCGATGGTTTTAAACAAGCAGTGCAGGGGCGCTCGAACCAATTTGTGCTGTTCCTCGATAGTACCGGGCGCAGTTATTCTTTACCGGCGCACACCTTGCCGGCTGCACGAGGTCAGGGTGAACCCTTATCTGGACGCTTAACCACACCACCCGGTGCGACCTTTGAATGCATGCTGATGCCCAGTGATGAACAGTTATTAGTGTTGGCTTCGGATGCAGGTTACGGCTTTGTGGTTAAAGGTGAAGACATGCAGGCGAAAAATAAAGCCGGTAAAGCCTTAATCACTCTACCTAAAGCGGCGCGCGTGTTGCCACCGAAACTGTTGAGTAGCTTTGAGGAGGACTGGTTAGCCGCCGTCACTAACGAAGGGCGCTTATTGGTTTTCAAAGTTTCTGATTTGCCACAGTTGAGTAAAGGTAAGGGCAATAAACTGATTGGGATTGCGACTGATCGGGCGGCTAAACGTGAAGAATGGCTGGTTGATTTTGCCGTATTGTCGACACAGGCGACCTTGGTGTTAGTGGCTGGTAAACGCACCTTGTCGCTGAAGTTTAGCGACTTAGAACACTATCAAGGTGAACGTGGACGGCGCGGTAACAAATTGCCACGCGGCTTTCAGCGGGTGGACGCGTTACGAGTTGAGCTTTAAAGTGACCTGAGTCGATGCTCAAACAGGGTCAGTTTGATCCTGCTTCGTAACCGTAAAAGGAAAGTCAGATGAGCCAAGCGCACAAGCCCGCGGCGTTAGATTGGGATCACAGCAGTGCACTGCCTGTGCTGCAAGTGAGTGGCAGCTGGACTTTAGAGCAGCAAAAACCTGAGCTCAATATTGTGTGGCGCCAAGCTGGACGCTTGCCTGAGCAGTTAGCCGTGCAAATTGCGGTGGATGCTTGGGATAGCAGCTTGCTGGCCTTGCTGCGCCGTTTACAACGCTTGGCTGCGGAGCACAGCGTTACTCTTGATCTGCTAGGTTTACCCGACGGGGTTGAACGTTTACTAGAAATGGCCGCCAGCCCGTCGACTCAAGCACAAGAAGTGGCTAAGCCTGATTATGGCTGGGTCGCACGTATTGGTTTGGGCGCGCAGAGTACCGCGACGGCAGTAGCCCACTCTTGCACCTTTATCGGAGAAGTGGTGCAAGCCATGGGCCGCTTAATGGCCGGTAAAGCACGCATGCGTATGCTTGATTTCTGGATGGCGTTGCAACAATGCGGTCCGGGCGCCTTGCCGATTGTTGCCTTGATTGCCAGCCTAGTGGGTTTAATTCTTGCGTTCGTGGGTGCCGCGCAGCTCGAGGCCTTTGGCGCACAGCTCTACATCGCCAATATGGTGGCCATTGGCATGACCCGTGAAATGGGGGCACTGATGACTGCGATCATTATGGCCGGCCGCACCGGTGCGGCCTATGCGGCAGAGCTGGGCAGTATGCAGGCTAACGAGGAAATTGATGCGTTAAAAACCTTTGGTTTTCCACCATTGGAGTTTTTGGTTCTGCCGCGCCTACTGGCTCTGCTGGTGAGCATGCCGATCTTGACCGTATTTGCTGATGCTCTAGGTATTTTTGGTGGTTTTGTCATCGGCTCAGGTTTGTTTGATATTTCCGCTGCGCAATATATCAATCAAAGCTTGGCGATGCTGAGCATGACTGATTTTTTAATCGGCATATTTAAGAGCTTGGTGTTTGCCATTTTGATTGGCCTGATTGGCTGCTATTACGGCTTATCTTGTGGGCGCAATGCCCAAGCTGTAGGGCAAGCCACGACCAGTGCAGTGGTCAGCATTATTGTAGCGCTGGTGGTCAGTGATGCCTTGATTACCCTTATTTGTACGCAGTTGGGGATCTAAGCATGAATGACGCCGTATTAGTTGCAGATAATCTCAGTGCTGGTTATGGCTCGTTGGTGATTCAGCGCGATCTTAACTTCAGCATTAAACAAGGTGAAGTCTTTGTCATTATCGGCGGCAGTGGCTGTGGTAAAAGTACCCTGCTGCGCCATTTGATTGGCTTACAAGCACCCTTAGCTGGGCGCGTGTTGTTTCAAGGTGAAGACTTCTGGGCACGCGATGCCGATAGCCGAGCTAACTTGCAGCAGCACTTTGGTGTGCTCTATCAAAATGGTGCGCTGTGGGGCGGGATGACCTTAAGAGAGAATATCTGTCTGCCTTTAAGTGCCTGGCGACCGGAGTTGAGCCAAGCAGATTTGCATGAATTGGCGGCGATTAAGTTGGCTTGGGTGGGGTTGTCAGGCTGTGATCAGCTGTATCCTGCCGAACTGTCGGGCGGTATGCGTAAACGTGCCGCTTTAGCCCGCGCCTTGGCCTTAGATCCACAAGTGTTGTTTTTTGATGAACCTTCGGCAGGGTTGGATCCACTCAGTTCAATGGCGCTGGATGAGTTGATTCTGCAGCTGCGTGATAGTCTAGGTTCCAGCATTGTCTTGGTGACTCACGAGCTGCCCAGTATTTATGCGGTGGCTGACAGGTGTTTGTTTTTAGATAATAAAACCCGCACCCAAATCGCTTTAGGGTCGTTAGATGAGTTATTAACCCATGGCCCCGAGACCGTGCAGCGCTTTTTACGGCGCGGTGAAACTGCAATCCATGAGGTAATAAGATGAGTGAATCGCGCAAACCTTTTCTGATCGGCGCATTTTTGCTGGGTGGTGTCGTGCTGCTGGTCGCTGGACTGCTATTGCTCAGCCGCGACAGTTTACTCACTCGTCCTGTTGAGTATGTGGTGTATTTTACCGGTGCTTTGGACGGTTTAGATGTGGGCGCTGATGTGACCTATCGCGGAGTCAAGATTGGTAATGTCCGCCAGATTAATTTGTCCTATGACCGTTCCTTGAATGACGTGGTGATGCCGGTGACGATTCGCATTAACACCGATAGCGCGCGCAGTAGTAAGGCTGATCGTGGCTTTGATCGCTCTATCGAGCCCTTAATTGAGCGCGGCCTGCGCGCACAATTACAAACACCTAGTTTGCTAACGGGCAAAGCTATTGTTGCCTTAGACTTCTTTGCCGAGCAGCCCGGTTATATTCGTGATCCGCATCTGGTTGACTTGCCGGCGATTCCAACTGTTCCTTCACGCATCGACCAAATTTCTGATGTGCTACGTAATTTGGCTGAAGGCTTGCGAGAAATGCCGCTGAAGGAAACTCTAGAGACAGCAAATAAGACACTATTGGCTTTTGAGCGCTTGGCGTCTGCCCCAGAAACGCAAGCCGGTATTCAGAGTTTGAGTGTGTCTTTGGCTAATTTTGAAAAAATCAGCCAGCAATTGCAACAACGTCTGCCTGGAATGTTGGATAATGTGCAAAGTGGCAGTGTGGAGCTTAAAGCTGCCTTAGTTGATGTGCGCCATGCTGCACAGAGTGCACGTGATGCGCTGCAGCAAATGGACGCTATGGTCAGTGACGGGCGCCGAAGTTTGGGACCGCAGTCAGAATTACAATATGAACTGCTGCAGTCTTTGCAAGATTTAGGACAAGCCAGTAAAGCATTACAGCGCACTGCAGAAAGTATAGAGCAGCAGCCGCAATCGATTATATTTGGCAAGAAACGGTGAATAAATGAAACAGTTAATGCGCTTGCCAGTGGGTCTCGCCATGCTAGGGATTCTGGCTTTCGGAGTTGTGGGTTGCAGTATTGCACCACCCACGCAGTTTTATCAGTTGCAGCAAACTGAAGCGACTGCGGTGACTGATAAAAGTAACGCAACAGTTTTATTAGGACCGCTAAAAGTTGCTGATTATTTGCAGCGCGAAAATATTATTCAGCGTATGCAAGATGGCAGCTTAAGTTTGAGCCAAGAGGCGCGCTGGGCGGGTAGCTTGCAAGATGATATTGGCCAGTTATTACTGCGCCAAATCTCCGCTGAGTTAGGTAGCAGCCGCATTTCTTTATACCCTGATCGCATTGGTATGCAGGCTCAAGCGCAAGTAGTGCTCAGTATCAGTCGCTTGGATTCTGGTGTGGAACAGCCTGCGGTCTTGGAGGCGCAATGGCGATTACTGGATGCTGACGGTGCGCTACGCAACAGCCGTGTGCTGCGCTTTGAAGAGCAGCACAATGGTGAGTTAAGTGATCAAGTGCGTGCGCAAAGTGATTTGTTAGCGCAGTTGTCCAAGCAATTGGTCGCAGCCTTACAGAAAGCGCTGCCCAATCAGGCTGCGAAAAAAAGCGCCCACAAACCCAGCAGTGCAGCTCGCAGTAAAACACCAGCCGCTGAGCAAGGTGAGCAAATCAATATTCCAGTCGTTGATCCAGTGCGCGAGCTTGAGGTGTATCGCTTTTAAACCTATCGAGTAGCTGTTCGGCAGATGCCTATGCCGTAGCAGTTACTCGCTGTGGCCAGCACTATGGGCACTGCCCCAGTGCTCTGGTACCACTTAACTTGGATTGTCTTTTTGTAAATGATGTAGCTGGTTTTGCAATAGCACTGGGTAAGGGTCTAGCAATGTTTCTAAGCAGCAGGCATCTGCCGGTTGCGCAATCGGTCGAATGCGCGAGGAGGCAGCGATACTGCTGTGTTGAGCTAAACTGTCACTCAGTAGCAACAAGTTGCGGCTGTGTTGGCTTAGGTTTAGAGCCGTTTGTACACTCTCACTCAATAGCAACTCACCGAGCGATACATCTTTAGCGCTTGGTCCTTCGCTCAATCCCAGCTGGATATGCAAAGCAATGCCGCTGTCAGCGACCTCAATCTGCAAAGCATGACCAAAGGCACGCAGCAGTTCACCGCAACACAGTGCATTGCGTGGATACTCAGTATGCTCAGAGTGAAAGGTGATTAAGCTGCGCCCGTCGGTTAGCGCGTGCAATTGCCCACCATACAGCGCTGCTGAGTGCTGAACGGCATGCCGGTATTTCTTGGTTAATTGGTTAAAACGCTCGCTTGGCAACTGGCGTAGTTGCTCCATGCTGCCAAACTCCACGGCGAGTACCGCTGTACGCTGGGTGGCCGCTTGCGCCGTGTGGGGGCGTTCGCTGTCTAAAACGCTCAGGGGGGTGGTGTCCACTAGGTGCAAATGAGCTGCTGCCGGCTGATCGGTCGTTGGCGTTTGTGTTGGGTCAGACGTATGCGGCTGAGCCAGTTCGTGCTCAGGTTCCAACACGGGGATCGATGCTGATTGTGTATCCTCGATAAAATACTGATTAAGCTGTCTAGCTAATAAACCGATTTCATCAGAACGCTGAATAAAAGGTGCAGGTGGGGCTGGGTTGATCAGCCAGTTGCTCAAGCTTTGCAGCGGTAACGCCAGTGAGCGCGCTAAACGAACCGAAAAAATTAATGCGAATACCAATAGCACCAAGCCCAGTACTGCCATGCTTTGCATGCTGGTGGTGAGCGGTTGTTGCAGGTTATTGATATCAATATGTAAATGCAGCGAGCCAGCAATCACATTCTCAAATGAAAGCTGTTGTGAATAAAGATTATGATTGCTGTTGCTTGATTTAGGGCGTTTGCCGGCCTCGGCAAGGATACGGTTGTCGACGCTGTATAAGGCTGCGTGTGAGACGTATGGATTATCCACTAGGTCGCGCAATAACACCGCCACGCTGAGTGTGTCGTCAGCAGATAAGGCGCCTTCAGCAACGCTACGCGTTTGCTGCAGTAAGCTTTGCCCGAGTGCGTCGGCTTGTTGCTGCACAGACCATTGCAATTGCGTATGCACCAGCCAAGCAAATGCCAATAGGCTGCTGGCGATAATTAAAAAAACATAACCGGTAATCCGCGCAGTAATGCTGGAGCGTCGAGAATGTGTCGAATCAAGCGCCATAGACAATATTTTCCAAAATAGAAGTGTTAAAAATAAAAAACTGGCAGATCAATACACTGTTAGCGATTACAACAGCGGTAAAGTATAACGGGCGTAAAACATAGAACAAGCAAAAGGACTGCACGTTAAGCGATTAAATGGCTAGAATGAGTCTTTTTATCTGCGGAGAAAGCACCGTGCGCGAAATTGTCCTGATTAACATCACAGGTGAAGACCGTCCGGGGTTAACCGCCGCTATTACTGGCGTGCTGGCACACAGTGGTGTGAATATTTTGGATATTGGCCAGGCTGTTATTCATAACACCTTGTCCTTTGGCATTTTGGTCGAGATTCCCAGCACTGAGCAGGCCTCTGCCGTGCTGAAGGATATCCTCTTTACCGGTTACAAGCTTGATCAGCAAGTGCGCTTTACCCCCGTGTCAGAAGAAGACTACCGCCAGTGGGTGGCAGGGCAGGGTAAACCTCGTTACATCGTCACCTTGCTGACTCGCCAAGTGACTGCAGAACAGTTGCAGCGGGTGAGTGCGATTACTGCGCAATACGGCTTAAATATCGATCATATTGATCGTTTATCCGGGCGCATGCCGTTGGATACCCCAGAAAGTCAAGGCAAGGGCTGTATTGAGTTCTCGGTGCGCGGTGAGCCGGCGGATGCGGCAGCCTTGCGTGCTGAATTTTTAAGCGTTGCCCAAGAGCTCAACGTCGATATTGCCTTCCAGCGCGATACGGTATTTCGTCGCAATCGTCGTCTGGCAGTGTTCGATATGGATTCCACCCTGATTGAAGCGGAAGTGATTGATGAGTTAGCTAAAGCTGCCGGTGTCGGTGAGCAAGTGGCGCAGATCACTGAGCGGGCGATGCAAGGTGAGTTGGACTTTAAAGCCAGCTTTAAAGAACGTTTGGCTTTGCTCGAAGGTCTCTCGGAAGATGTACTGGAAGAAATCGGTGCGTCATTGCGCCTGACTG
Organism: uncultured Thiopseudomonas sp.; assembly: GCA_964385265.1. GTDB lineage: Bacteria > Pseudomonadota > Gammaproteobacteria > Pseudomonadales > Pseudomonadaceae > Denitrificimonas. Next base: position 37,163 of record CAYLOI010000016.1, on the reverse strand, counting down.
AAGGTGCAGAAATGCTATTTACTGAGTTAAAGCGCCTTGGCTATAAAACTGCGATTTTATCCGGCGGCTTCACCTACTTTGCTAAACAACTGCAAGCGCGTTTAGGTATTGATTATGTGTATGCCAACGAGCTGGAGATTGTTGACGGCAAGCTAACCGGTCGTGCTGTTGAGCCGATTGTTGATGCACAGCGCAAAGCAGACTTATTACGCGAACTGACTGAACTGGAAGGGCTGCGTTTAGAGCAAACTATTGCGGTAGGCGATGGCGCGAATGATTTGCCGATGCTTGGTTTGGCTGGCTTGGGTGTGGCTTTTCGAGCTAAGCCAATGGTTAAGCAGTCTGCGCGTCAGGCAATTTCTACGCTAGGTTTAGACGGTATTTTATACTTATTAGGCTATCGTGACCGTGAGGGTGCTGACGAGTAATTAGGCGCGATAGAATTCCTCGCTGTAAATGATGCACTGTGCGCCGAATTGCAGCGCACAGTGCATTTAATGGCTTAAGACAAGCTGCCTAACGCATTGCGACTGAAAGGCAAAATTTCATCCTGACGACCATCACGCACTTTAGCCGCCCAATCGGGGTCAACCAACAACGCACGGCCTACCGCAACCAAATCAAACTCGTGCGCGCTAAAACGTGCCAGCAGTGCATCTAGGCTGGCGGGCTGCGCCACTTCTTTGGTATTGGTCATAAAGCTGGTGAACTCGCTGCCGTCTAAGCCAACACTGCCCACAGTAATGGTTGGTTTGCCTGTCAGTTGGCGTGTCCAGCCGGCTAGATTGAGTTCAGACTCAGCGAACTCAGGCTCCCAGAAGCGACGAGTCGAACAGTGGAAAATATCCACGCCAGCGTCGCTTAAGGGTTGTAAAAAGGCTTTCAACTCGTCAGGTGTTTGTGCCAGGCGTGCAGTGTAATCCTGCTGTTTCCATTGTGAGAAGCGGAAAACAATCGGGAAATCAGGACCAACGGCTGCACGCACCGCTTGAATGATTTCTACGGCAAAGCGGCCGCGTTTGGCCATGCTGCCGCCGTAATTATCAGTACGCTGGTTGCTGCCTTCCCAAAAGAACTGATCAATCAGGTAACCATGTGCGCCGTGGATTTCGACCCCATCCATACCAATGTTTTGCGCATCTTTAGCAGCTTGGGCAAAAGCTGCAACCACTTCATCAATATCGGCTTGAGTCATGCCGTGCACGATTTCTTTGCCATCTTTATGCTTGGCCATAGGGCCGTAACCGGGCACGCTGGCATCAGGTTCGGTGCCTAAACGACGCACATTACCCACATGCCATAACTGCGGCATGATTTTACCGCCGGCGGCATGCACTGCTGCAACAACATTTTTCCAACCGTTTAAGGCATCTTCACCATAAAAGCGCGGCACATTGGGGTAGCCGTTGGCCGCACAGTGATTCACTGTGGTGCCTTCGGTGATAATTAAGCCAACACCTGCGGCTGCACGCTTACTGTAATACTCAACAACGTGCGCGTTGGGCACGCCGCCGGGTGAGAATGAGCGGGTCATAGGTGCCATGACAATGCGTGTCGGCAGGTTTAAAGCGCCGAGCTGAAAGGGCTTAAACAATTGCTTTGAATCATTCATTAAATGCTCCGGTCTGATCGTTTTGTAAAAATATGGGCAGGCCTGTTGATTTTAGTCATAACTCGACCTAAGACATGCCCAAGGTATCAGATACTTCCCCGCTAAAGCCACGATCTAATTTGATTTTTAGCGTGAGGTCGGTACGTGAGTCAGCAAACTTTAAGGCTTCCTCTAGGCTGATGCGGCCTGCGCTAAAGAGTTTAAATAGCTCTTGGTCAAAGGTTTGTAAGCCTTGCTCTTGTGAGCGGGCAATGGCGCTTTTTAATTCATCCAGTTGGTCACGCATAATCAGGTCTTTGATATAGGGCGTACCAAGCATCAGTTCAATGGCGGCTACGCGCTTTTGCGCAATGCCGGGGATTAAACGCTGGCCGACAATGGCCACTAGATTTTGGGAAACGTCGGCGAGCACTTGCCGGCGCGCATCTTCTGAGAAAAATCGGGCAATACGCTCTAACGCATGCGGTGTGCTGGTGGCGTGCAAGGTGGCGACGCACAGGTGCCCGGTTTCGGCATAGTGCAAGGCATGCTGCATGGTGTCAGCATCGCGAATTTCGCCGATCATTATCACATCCGGTGCCTCGCGTAGAGCGTTATGCAGGGCTGAAGCAAAACTGTGAGTGTCGAGCCCCACTTCGCGCTGGTTGACCACTGACTGTTTATGTTTGTGCAAAAATTCAATGGGGTCTTCGATGCATAGAATATGCCCACCGGCATGGCTATTGCGATAATCCAGCATCGCTGCCAGTGTGGTTGATTTGCCTGAGCCAGCTGCGCCGGTAACTAAAATTAAACCACGGCTGAGCATCGCCAGACGCTCGAGCATGACCGGTAAACCCAAAGTGACAAAGTCAGGAATCACACTTTTGATATGGCGGACCACCATTGCTACCTCACCGCGTTGGTAGAACACATTGACGCGAAAACGCCCTGCATTTTGCACGCCTACGGCTAAGTTCATTTCTAAGTCGCGTTCAAAGTCAGCGATTTGTTTTTGCGTCATCAGCTGGTAAGCCATTTGTTGCACAGATGACGGGGGCAATGCCAGTTTACCGATAGAGCGTGAGGCGCCCTCGACTTTCATTTGCGGAACGGCACCCACACTAAAATACATATCTGAACCGCCTTGTTCGTAAAGTAAGTTGAGATACGGAAAGGCATCATAGTCAGACATAAATATTCCTTAGTTTTTATAATAAAACCGTTCAGTAAAGTGGGGTGTAAATACGTTTTAGTGTTGGATAGTAACGGGTTAATTAGGCATAAAGTAGCTGGACAGTGTTCTTTAATAAGCTTGCATATGCTTTTTATTATTTATAATAAATTTTTGATAATTAATCATGCCTTTGTTTACGCGGTTTGCAGGGTTTTATATTCATTTTTTGATTATTTATTTATAAAGCAATTTTTTGTGACGAGCCAGTCATGTGCTGATCGGCTAGAATGCGTTTTTTTGCATGGCCCTCCACAGAGTGCGGCCCACTTTTTAATGACTAAGGTTTAAACTATGCCACAACACATAACTGAACATATTCCCTCGTATTTAGATGCTGAGAATCCAGGCCCATGGGGTGTTTTTCTTGAGCAGGTGGACCGTGTTGCCCCCTATATGGGTGAACTGAGTAAATGGACCGATACTTTAAAACATCCTGAGCGCAGCTTAATTGTCGATGTGCCGGTACGTTTAGATGATGGCAGTATTGCCCACTTTGAAGGCTACCGCGTGCAGCACAGTCTCAACCGTGGCCCGGGTAAAGGTGGTGTGCGTTATCACCAGGGTGTGACCCTGTCAGAAGTAATGGCGCTGTCGGCTTGGATGTCCGTCAAAACTGCAGTAGTTGGCTTACCTTTTGGTGGTGCTAAAGGGGGTATACGGGTTGATCCTCGTAAATACTCGGCAGGTGAAATGGAGCGCATTACTCGCCGTTATACCCATGAGATCAGCTCAATTATTGGCGTCAATAAAGATATTCCAGGCCCTGATGTCAATACTAACGCGCAAACCATGGCGTGGATGATGGACACCTATTCCATGCAGGCCGGCGCAACTCAGCCCGGTATTGTGACCGGTAAGCCTATTGCTCTGGGTGGCAGTCTGGGACGTGTTGAGGCAACAGGGCGTGGTGTGTTTATTGTCGGCGTGGCCGCTGCCAAAGATGCTGGGATCAACTTAACCGGTATGCGTGTCAGTATCCAAGGCTTTGGTAACGTTGGTGGCACAGCGGCGCGTCTGTTTTCGGAAGTGGGCGCTATCATCGTTGCGGTGCAAGACCATACCGGCACCATTTATGATGAAAAGGGTCTGGATGTTGAGGCTTTACTTACCCACGTCAAACAAACCGGTGGCGTTGGCGGGGCGGCCAATACCACAGCAATTGCTGCTGAAGCGTTTTGGGCCATCGAAACAGACATTCTGATCCCTGCTGCTCTAGAGGGGCAAATTACTAAAAGTAATGCTGATGTAATTGGTGCGCGCATTATTGTCGAAGGGGCGAATGGCCCAACCACGCCACAGGCAGATGATATTTTGAACAGTAAAGGTATTGTGATTGTTCCCGATGTGCTGGCCAATGCCGGTGGCGTTACTGTGAGCTATTTTGAGTGGGTGCAAAACTCATCGAGTTTTTACTGGAGTGTTGAGGAAATTAATCAACGTCTCGAAAAAATCATGCTGGATGCGTATAAAGCGCTCACCGCAACAGCCGCTGAGCATGAGGTGTCACTGCGTACGGCGGCATTTATTACTGCTTGCACACGCATTTTAGAAGCGCGTGAGTTGCGCGGCTTATATCCGTGATAACTGATTAAACTAAGCCAGACAAAAACACCCGCCTGTGCGGGTTTTTTTGTCTTAGAGGGGCGCACTTGGTATCTGTATCGGCGGATTGATTGAAAGGACGTAACGCTGCTGAGAATTCTGCGCCAAAGTAGATACAAAAAAGCCTGCATCGTTGCAGGCTTTAAACTGGGTCAATAGATCAATTAGTTACGTTCATCCGGCAGCGCAGCAATTACATCTTCAGCTTGCAGGCCTTTATCGCGGTCCATGACTGTGAACTCAACTCGTTGGCCTTCCACCAGCACGCGGTGACCTTCACCACGAATGGCACGAAAGTGGACAAAAATATCATCACCGCTGTCACGAGAAATAAAGCCAAAACCTTTTGAGGTGTTAAACCATTTAACTGTACCGGTTTCACGGTCGCTGAGGTCTTGTGATAGCGGGGTGCTTTTAGTGCTGACTTTGCGCAAGTTTAATGCCAAATGCAAAATCACCGCGGCCAATAACGTGCAGACGCTCAGTAAAGCATTATTGGCTGTAGCAGTAGCGCTGAGGATAAACACCGCTTGCAAGGCAGTTGCCAGAATGATTAAAGCTGAGACTACAGCCTGCAGCTTACGGCGACCACCACGTGCCCACGTAGGTAAGACAGGTGCAATCAATAAGTTAGCTAAAGCAAAGGCAGCAAGCAGCAAGGCCGCATCTTGATTGCTGGCTAAGATCAGAGATACAAGTAGGGCGCCAACACCGGTTAATAAATGAATAGTTTTCAACATATGCAATGGACTCACCTTAATAAGAATCACAATAAATAAAAGGACCGACTACACGTACAGCGCTCAATGTGAGCCGCGCTGCTGTCGTGACCTAACACCGGTGGAGAAAAACCGCAGGTGCTATCAGCGTATTAAACAGCAAACACGACGACGACTCAAACAACTAAAGTCGGCAAGCATCTGTCGTGCAGCAAAGATTGCGAACAAGCGCCCAGATTAGAGCTGTGCAGCGGCCTTATAGTTTAATCGGAGCAGCCATTATTGAGCTGTCATGCTGTGTTTGCTACTGCTGTGCTAGCACATGGCATAGCCGTCAGCGCTGTTAGGCTATATAATCAAGCTTTTCTACGATGCCTTGGCGTGAGCGCTGTTAACTAGCGTTTGTTTGTGCTCTGGGTATTGGTTTTTTCACATTTTCTAGGAAGCGAACGCCATCATGATGCGCAGCCACTATTGCGGACACTTAAACGAATCCCTGAACGGGCAAACCGTTACTCTTTGCGGTTGGGTACACCGTCGTCGTGACCACGGTGGGGTGATTTTCCTTGATATCCGTGATCGTGAAGGTTTGGCTCAGGTTGTTTTTAATCCAGAGCAGGCCCAGGTTTTTGCCACTGCTGACCGTGTACGCAGCGAATATGTGGTTAAAGTCACAGGTGTGGTTAATCCGCGCCCAGATGGCGCAGTCAATCCCAATATGCCCAGCGGCGCCATTGAAGTGATTGCCACCGATTTAGAAGTGCTGAACCAAGCTGAAACTACACCTTTCCCGTTGCATGAGCATTCGGATGTGGGTGAAGAAACCCGTTTGCGTTACCGCTTTATCGACTTGCGTCGCCCTGAAATGGCGGCCAAGCTAAAATTACGCTCAAAAGTGACCACCAGCATTCGTCGTTATTTAGATGACAATGGTTTTCTGGATGTGGAAACACCGATTCTGACCCGTGCTACCCCTGAAGGTGCGCGCGACTATTTAGTGCCCAGTCGCACCCACGCCGGCAGTTTCTTTGCGTTGCCGCAATCGCCGCAGTTGTTTAAACAGTTGTTGATGGTGGCCGGTGTTGACCGTTACTACCAAATTGCCAAGTGCTTCCGTGATGAAGACTTGCGCGCCGACCGTCAGCCCGAATTCACTCAGATTGATATTGAAACCAGCTTTATGGATGAGGCGGACATTATGTCCATCACCGAAACCATGGTGCGTCAGCTGTTTAAAGATGTGCTGGATGTCGAGTTTGCTGAGTTCCCGCACATGACTTATGCAGAAGCGATGCGTCGCTTCGGCTCGGATAAACCCGACTTGCGTATTCCGTTGGAGTTAGTGGATATCGCAGATCAGCTCACTGAAGTTGATTTTAAAGTCTTTAGTGGCCCTGCTAATGATCCAAAAGGCCGTGTCGCAGCATTGCGTGTACCCGGCCAAGGCAGCATGGCGCGCGGTAAAATTGATGAATACACCAAGTACGTGAGCAACTACGGCGCGCGTGGCTTGGCTTACATTAAAGTCAATGAGCGCGCAAAAGGCGCGGAAGGTTTACAGTCGCCGATTGTTAAATTTATTCCAGAAGATAACCTCAATACCATTCTGGATCGCGTTGGCGCAGTCGATGGCGATATCGTCTTCTTCGGTGCCGATAAAGCGCAGATTGTCAGCGATGCACTGGGCGCACTGCGGATTCGTTTAGGTCACGACTTAGACTTGCTGACTTGCCAGTGGGCACCGATGTGGGTGGTTGATTTCCCCATGTTTGAAAGCAACGACGATGGTTCGTTGACGGCGATTCACCACCCATTCACTGCGCCCAAATGCTCGCCTGAAGAATTGCGCGCCAATCCAAGCGTTGCGCTGTCACGTGCCTACGACATGGTGCTCAATGGTACTGAGTTGGGCGGTGGTTCAATTCGTATTCATGACCGTACCATGCAACAAACTGTATTTGAGATTCTCGGTATTGAAGCAGCCGAGCAGCAAGAGAAGTTTGGCTTCTTGCTTGATGCACTGAAATACGGCGCACCACCACACGGTGGTTTGGCCTTCGGTCTGGACCGTTTAGTGATGCTGATGACCGGCTCGCAGTCGATTCGTGAAGTGATTGCTTTCCCGAAAACACAGAGCGCAGCCTGCGTGATGACCCAAGCGCCAGGTGCGGTTGATGCCACGGCATTACGTGATTTGCACATCCGCTTGCGTGAGCAGCCCAAGGCTGAGTAATAGAATATAGAGTGACGTTGTGCTGTGCTGCAGGAGGCTTAAGCCACCCGGTAGCACAGGCTCACACAGCGTGTGGTTTTCGACAGTACAGAGATAAAAACGGGAGTTGTTATGGCTGGGCATTCCAAGTGGGCAAATATCAAGCACCGCAAAGAGCGTCAAGATAATAAGCGCGGTAAGATTTTTACGAAATTAATTCGTGAATTGACGGTTGCAGCAAAACAAGGCGGTATTCCTGCCGACAACCCTCGCTTACGTTTAGCCGTTGATAAAGCATTGGCTGCAAATATGACCCGTGACACCATCGACCGTGCCATCGCTCGCGGTGTTGGTGGAGCTGATGGCGACAACGTTGAAGAGTTGGTGTACGAAGGTTATGCACCCAATGGCGTAGCAGTCTTTGTAGAAACCATGACTGATAACCGTAATCGTACTGCTGCTGAGATTCGTCATGCGTTTAACAAATACGGTGGTAATTTAGGTACTGATGGTTCGGTCGCGTATTTGTTCGAACGCAAAGGGCAGATTTGCTACGCACCAGGCGTTGATGAAGAAGCCTTGATGGATACAGCGCTCGAGCTTGGTGCAGATGATATCGTGATCAATGATGATGGTTCGATTGAAGTGTTAACCACCTTTGTCGACTTTATCTCGGTCAGCGAAGCGTTAACTGCCGCAGGTTTTGTCGCAGAAGAAGCAGAAGTGACTATGATTCCAACGATGACCGCTGAGCTGGACTTGGACGGCGCGGAAAAAGTGATGCGCCTGATTGATGCTTTGGAAGATTTAGATGATGTGCAGAACGTCTATTCCAATGCTGAAATTCCAGATGAGGTGATGGCGCAGCTGTAGAGGGTGTTTTATCCTGTTGTTCAATAAACCTCTGGTTGCTTGTCTGACAAGCCCAGAGGTTTTTTATTTGTGTGCAGTCTCGGCGCACACTGAATACACTGCATTAACCTGCTAATAAAGGCTGTCAAGATGACACTTATTTTAGGCATTGATCCAGGCTCGAGAATTACCGGCTACGGCATCATTCGTGATACCGGACGCGGCTGTGAGTATGTTGCTTCGGGTTGTATCCGCACCGGCAGCGGTGAACTACCCGAGCGCCTCAATGCAGTATTTGCTGGGGTCAGTGAAATTATTCAGACCTATCAGCCAGTGACCATGGGCATTGAGCAAGTGTTTATGGCACGCAATGCTGATTCGGCGCTTAAGCTCGGGCAAGCCCGTGGTGCTGCGATTGTAGCCGGTGTACAGGCGAGCTTACCGGTCTCTGAATACAGCGCGACACAGGTCAAGTCAGCCATCGTTGGGAGCGGCCGTGCCGCCAAAGAGCAAGTGCAAATGATGGTCATGCATTTGTTAAAACTGACTAAAAAACCACAAATTGATGCCTCAGATGCCCTCGCCATTGCTTTGTGCCATGCCCATCATCAGCAAACATTGCTGGCGCATGGCTTATCTGCGGCCAAGTTGCGTGATGGTCGATTGACGCTGTAAGCACTGCTGCAGCGCCAATATCGAGAGGTTCAAGCGCTTAACGGCAGAGTGTCTGAAACACAAGGCTGTCGCTGGCAACTAACTCAACTTTGTTGGTCACATGGCTGCCGCTGGGGATTACCGCGAGTTGCTCGCCTGTGGTGCAGTTGAGTACATACGGCTGGCTCTCTAAGCGCTCAATATAGTCGTTGATAAACTCATAACGGATGTACTCAATCAGTATCTGACCGTCTTGTCGAGTCTCTTTAAACTGGCCATCGAGTATGGCAAAAGATGAAACAGAGGGTACAAGATAACTCCAAGGCCGGAAAAAATTACTCGCTCGATCTTGGTCGATGACTACGTACTCTTGCGGCAACTGGCTGCGTTTAAAGTCAAACCAAGTGTAATCGTAATAGGCTAAATAGCCGAGCATACCTGTGCCTGCACACACTGGAATAATCCATGAGGGTAGTTTGTTACGGCTGAGTTTTCTAAGTAAAAAGGCAAAGGCGCCAACGCATAAACCTATGATGAAAACTGCAAGCAAATGCCAAATCATACACAATACTCTAAAGAAAAAGAGGGCCGCCCTAAGGAAGCCCTCTTTGATATAGGTAACCAGTGGTTACATGATTAACGTGTTCCGTATCGCGTTATGGGTAACGGACACTTTCCACCATTCTTTGAATCTCTTCCGAAGGCTTTTCTGTGGCATAGGATACAGAGATTGCAACAATAAAGTTAATCAATGCACCAATACAACCGATTGATAGTGGGGAGATACCCATAATCCAGAACTCTGGTGTGTTCGGGAAGTTGTTGGTGCCCGGAATAAAGAACCAACCAAGGTACATAAAGATATAACTAATGGTAAACAGTGCACCAATACTCATACCTGCTACCGCGCCTTTAGCGTTAATCCGCTTGAAGAAGATACCCATCATTAGCGTTGGGAAGATGGACGAAGCCGCCATTCCGAACGCTAAGGCCACCGTTTGTGCGGCGAACCCCGGCGGATTAATCCCCAGCCAAGTGGCAATCAGAATTGCCCCTACCATGGATAAACGTGCAGCCAGCATTTCTGCTTTATCAGAAATGTTTGGATATAGCGTATTTTTAATCAAATCATGGCTGACCGCGGAGGAAATTGCCAAGAGCAAACCCGATGCCGTGGACAGTGCTGCAGCGATACCACCTGCTGCCATTAGACCGACGATCCAACCTGGCATATTACCAATTTCAGGCAAGGCCAAAACCAAGATGTCGTTGTTAATGGTGAGCTCGTTACCTTCCCAGCCACGCTCGACAGCTGTGGTTTCAGCGAACTCGGTGTTTTTATCGTTGTAGTACTGGACTTTACCGTCGTTGTTTTTATCAACAAAGGTTAGCAGTCCCGTTGTTTCCCACTTTTCGAACCATTCTGGACGCTCGTCATAGACTAGAGCCTGCTCGGTGCCTTCACCTGGGTAAACAGCCTCGAGTAAGTTCAAGCGAGCCATAGCAGCCAGTGGTGGTGCAGTGGTGTAGAACAGAGCGATAAACACTAGGGCCCAACCTGCAGACCAGCGTGCATCAGAGATTTTTGGAACGGTAAAGAAGCGAATGATTACGTGGGGTAAGCCTGCAGTACCGACCATCAAGGTGAGGGTAAAGAGGAACATATTCCACTTGTTTTCTACGTCAGCAGTGTAATCTTGGAAGCCTAGATCACGTACTACTTCGTTCAGCTTATGCAGTAAAGGCGTACCTGAATCAGCAAACTCACCGACAAAACCAACCTGAGGCAGGAAGTGACCGGTCATTTGCAGTGATAGGTAAATAGCAGGAATAGTGAAGGCAAGGATCAGCACCACATACTGTGCCACCTGAGTGTAAGTCACTCCCTTCATGCCGCCCAATACCGCGTAGAAGAACACGACAATAGCTGAGATGATCAGACCCATAGTGCTGCTCACTTCTAAGAAGCGCGCAAATGCAACACCAGCACCGGTCATTTGACCAATTACGTAGGTCAAGGAAATCATAATCAAGCACACCACGGCAACTAAGCGCGCAGCTTTACTGTCATAACGTGAGCCGACAAAATCGGGTACCGTATATTTACCGAAGCGGCGCAGGTAAGGCGCCAGTAAAGTAGCTAAGAGTACGTAGCCACCGGTCCAACCAAGGATAAAGGATGAGTTAACGTAGCCGACTGAAATCAGACCGGCCACCGAGATAAAGGACGCAGCAGACAGCCAGTCCGCCGCTGTTGCCATGCCGTTCAGCACTGGGTGTACTTCACCACCAGCGATATAGAACTCGCGAGTAGATTTAGCACGTGCCCAAATCGCAATCCAAGTATAGATTCCGAAGGAGCCGGCAACAAACAGCATGTTGATCATGAATTGACTCATGGGCTACTCCTCCAGGCCGAATTTTTTATCCAGTCTGTTCATTTTCCACGCATAGAAAAAGATCAAACAGACAAATGTATAAATTGAGCCTTGTTGGGCAAACCAAAAGCCCATATCTGCTCCGCCAATAGTAATGCCCATCAAATATGGACGCAGGAGCATTCCGAAGCCATATGACACTGTGGCCCAGATACAAAGAGTAATGATAATAAGCCGCAAGTTTGCAGCCCAATAAGCTTTATTTCTTTCTTCTTTAGATTCAGTCATAACAACTGTTCCCCGTTTATTTATTGTATTTAGACGTCGGATCGTTCTCGTTGCAGAGAAGTATTCGACTACCACTATGCTAAAAATAAAATAAAACGGAAGACTGTACTTTGGTATGAGAATTAATTGATATTTGTAAGTTGTTGATAATAAAGGGAATAGTTTATTTTTTATATTTTTTATTAAGTAATTCTTATTGCAATACAACCAACGTATAGGCGGTTTTATTAGTTAAATTGTAACCATTTCTTAAAAAATAAATTTTAATTTAATTTATCGGCTATAAATCAGTCGGTATTTTGAGTAAAAGTCATGTTTTATTCGTTATTTATTTTAATTTTCCCACTGTTATATGCTTTTAATTGCGGTATTTTTTAAAGATTTAAATTTAAAGGCTGGACCTGTTGTAATGTTTTATATGCTGCGACCCAGGCGCGTAAATTTATTACCAAGTCACGCTTGAAAAAACGTCGGCCGGCCTCATTATATAAAGCATGAGAGTGAGTGTGTGTAGCGTTATGAAGCCAGCTCACTGTATTGACTATGAGGAATAGCGACTATGCGTATTGACCGTTTTACCAGCCAGTTGCAACTGGCTTTGTCGGATGCACAATCATTAGCCATTGGCCATGACCATGCTTCGATTGAGCCGTTGCATTTAATGTCTGCTTTGCTAGACCAGCAGGGCGGTGCGATTCGACCACTGCTGATGCAGGTTGGCTTTGATGTAAAAAGCTTGCGTGAGGCACTCGATAAAGGCCTGGATCAGCTGGCTAAGTTGCAGCACCCCACTGGCGATATTTCTATGTCGCAAGAGCTGGCGCGCTTGCTCAACCAAACCGATCGCTTAGCACAGCAAAAAGGTGATCAATATATTTCCAGTGAGCTGGTCCTGTTGGCGGCAATGGATGCCAACACCACGCTGGGTAAAATTCTTTTAGCCCAAGGTGTCAGCCGGCAATCGCTGGAAAATGCCATTACTAACTTACGCGGCGGTGACAGTGTTGATGATCCTAATGCTGAGCAGTCACGCCAAGCGCTGGATAAATACACCATTGATTTAACCAAGCGTGCAGAAGAGGGCAAGCTGGACCCAGTGATTGGCCGTGATGAAGAAATTCGTCGCACCATTCAGGTATTGCAGCGTCGCACCAAAAATAACCCAGTCTTAATCGGTGAACCGGGTGTAGGTAAAACTGCGATTGCTGAAGGTTTAGCGCAGCGTATTATCAACGGTGAAGTGCCGGATGGACTAAAAAGCAAACGCCTGCTCTCGCTGGATATGGGCGCCCTGATTGCCGGTGCTAAGTACCGCGGTGAGTTCGAAGAACGCTTGAAAAGCTTACTCAATGAAGTGGCCAAGCAAGAAGGCCAGATCATTCTTTTTATTGATGAGTTGCATACCATGGTCGGCGCCGGTAAAGGCGAGGGCGCGATGGATGCTGGCAATATGCTTAAGCCTGCGCTGGCGCGCGGTGAGTTGCACTGTGTTGGCGCTACCACGCTGGATGAGTATCGTCAGTATATCGAGAAGGATGCAGCGCTTGAGCGCCGTTTCCAGAAGGTACAGGTCGATGAGCCGAGCGAAGAAGATACCATTGCTATTTTGCGTGGGCTCAAAGAGCGCTATGAAGTGCATCACGGTATCACCATCACCGATGGTGCGATTATCGCTGCAGCCAAACTTTCGCATCGCTACATTACTGATCGCCAATTGCCGGATAAAGCCATCGACTTAATTGATGAAGCGGCCAGTATGATCCGCATGGAAATTGACTCTAAACCTGAAGCTTTGGACCGTTTAGAGCGTCGCTTGATTCAACTGAAAATTGAACGTGAAGCACTGAAAAAAGAAGACGATGCCGCAACCAAAAAACGTCTGGAAAAGCTTAAAGAAGAAATCGTTGAGTTGGAGCGTGAGTACGCTGATTTAGAAGAAATCTGGAAGTCAGAAAAGTCTGAAGTACAGGGCTCTGCGCAGTTGCAACAAAAAATTGAGCAAGCACGTCAAGAAATGGAGCTGGCGCGGCGCAAAGGTGATCTCAACCGTACCGCTGAACTGCAGTATGGCGTGATTCCGGATTTAGAGCGCAGCTTAGAGATGGTTGATCAAAACAGCAAAACGGAAAATCAGCTGTTGCGCAATAAAGTCACCGATGAAGAAATTGCTGATGTGGTGTCCAAGTGGACCGGTATTCCCGTCTCGAAGATGCTTGAAGGTGAGCGAGATAAATTACTAAAAATGGAAGAATTGCTGCACACACGGGTGATTGGTCAAGACGAAGCAGTTACTGCGGTATCCAATGCGGTACGTCGTTCACGGGCAGGCTTGTCTGATCCTGACCGCCCCAGCGGTTCATTCTTGTTTTTAGGCCCAACCGGTGTGGGTAAAACTGAGCTGTGTAAAACCCTGGCTGAGTTTTTGTTTGATACTGAAGATGCTTTAATTCGCATTGATATGTCCGAGTTTATGGAGAAGCACTCGGTGGCGCGTTTAATCGGTGCGCCTCCAGGCTATGTGGGTTACGAAGAGGGCGGTTACTTAACCGAAGCGGTACGCCGTAAGCCTTACTCTGTGGTGTTGATGGATGAAGTAGAAAAGGCGCATCCGGATGTGTTTAACGTGTTGCTGCAAGTATTGGATGATGGCCGTTTAACCGACAGTCAAGGCCGCACTGTAGACTTTCGTAATACCGTGGTGGTGATGACTTCCAACTTGGGCTCAGTGCAGATTCAAGAGTTGATGGGGGATCGTGAAGCACAGCGTGCAGCGGTAATGGATGCGGTAGGCTCGCACTTCCGTCCAGAGTTTATTAACCGTATTGATGAATTGGTTATTTTTGAACCACTGGGCACAGAGCAAATTGCTGGTATCGCGGACATTCAACTGGGCCGTTTGCGTGAGCGCTTGGCTGAGCGTGAATTGCGTTTTGAGTTGACTGCGCAAGCCCTGGAGAAACTGGTCGCAGAAGGCTATGACCCGATTTATGGTGCGCGTCCACTCAAGCGGGCAATTCAACGTTGGATCGAAAACCCCTTGGCGCAACAAATTCTCTCTGGAGAGTTTGAGCCAGGTACAACCATCCAAGCGTTAGTTGAAGACGGTGAGATAGTCTTTAAGTAAACACAGCTGAGTTAGGTTAGAGATGAAAAACGCACCTTAGGGTGCGTTTTTTGTGGTTGCTGCTGAACAAAACTCAAGCAGCTGCGATACATTTTTACCGCCCTAGTTGAGCGTTTTGCCAGTGTGAGGCAACAGATTCGCGAGCTTTAGCTATGAGTGCTTAGCGCGAATCACTATCACTATCTGCCCCATTTTTTTAGTTGTCTTTTATATGGTGGCGGGCTAGCTCTGCTTGGTTTGAGTTTAACTTATATTAATTTCAGAGCGTCCAGTGCTATCTGCAAACGTCGTATACGTGCGCTGTTTGCTATGGTTAATACAGCCTTGTCACGTTGCCAGGCTTGCCCTGTGTTGGGGCTTGAATAAGTCGACAGTGCATCGCTGATCTGTGTTTGCAAGCTGGCAAACTGGGCTAAAGAACCGGCTAATAAAAGGTGAGTCGCAGCGGCTTGAGGCGGTTGCGCGAGGGTTTCTTTAAGACTGGCCAGCACAGTGATCAATTGTAACTGTAGCGCTTGTGGCCAGTGATCCAGTAGGCTTTGGCCGTACAGCCAAGCACAAAGAGCGGCCAATACGTGACCATCTTCTAGGGTGCGAAAAGGTTTGCTGTAATCATCCCAGCCGTCACCGTTTAACACTTGGCACTGCGCTTGGCTGAACTGCACTGAGCTGTGGGTAATATCGGGCAGCATGGCTAATGCAGGGCCTGCTTGCAACGAGACTTGCGGGTTGTCGGTTGAGACTAAAACCGCTGAGAGGCGAGGTGCTTGTGCGGCGAGCTCGCTGCGCGCAAGAACAAGCAACCATTGCGCAGCACTGCCAGTAATCACAAAGTCTTTATGACCAGTGATCTGTTGCTCGAGCAGCCGTGTGTGAATATCTGCTGGCTTACTGGAGCGCTGCTCGGTCAAGCACAAAGCGCCAATGCCCGCTGGTGCTGAAGGTAGCAGAGCACGTAACGCTGCTTGATAACCTGCCAGAAAGGCTAAGCCAGGTGTCGCGGCTAAGCGACCACCGAAAATAGCCAGCTCACAGCTGCTGGCTTGTGCTGCACGCTGGCTGAGATCAGCAAACCAAATACTGGGTTGGCTATGGGCTGAGCGCGCTAAAGGGCCGAGCAGGGTAGACCAGAGCATGCAATGTCCTTGATTATGAGTGGCAGTTGATGATTATAAAAACAGCAGTGTGCTAAAGCCTGAGGGGGCTGGCAAGGGTTAAACTGTGCTGCACGGTTGCAAGTACGGCTTGATCTTTACAGGGGTGACTGATCAGCCAATCGGGATTAGTTGACTGGTTAAATCTGCTAAACTGCGCACCTTGTATTTTCGAGTATTTAACTATGCCGCACGCAGTATCGCGTTTGCGAGATCAACGCCTGGCGCGCAGTGAAAAGCCTTTCTTAGCCCGTGGTGCACTTTTAGTACGTTGTCCGCGCTGTCGGGTGGCGCAGGCGTATTGTATGTGTGCTTGGCAACCGAGCGTCAGCGCAAACAGTGCGGTGTGCTTGTTGATGTACGATGCCGAACCACTCAAACCAACCAATACCGGCTGGCTGATTGCTGATGTGGTGCCTGATACCTTTGCCTTCAGTTGGTCGCGCACTGAGGTGGATGAAGGCATCCTCGCTTTGCTGGCTGATCCACAATGGCAGCCCTATGTGGTGTTTCCGGATGAGTATGTGCCAGCTGAACGGGTGGTGCATGAGGTGGCACATGCGCAGCTTAAAGCGGCGGGTAAGCGGCCATTGTTTGTCGTGCTGGATGGGACTTGGACAGAAGCACGTAAAATGTTTCGCAAGTCGGCCTATCTGGCACATTTGCCGGTGCTGAGTTTGCAGCCAGAGACGATTTCCAGTTATCGCTTACGCCGTTCAACTCGCGAAGAGCATTTGTGTACCGCCGAAGTCACCGCGCTGTGCCTGCATTTAGCCGATGATGTTGCTGCAGCACAGGCGCTTGAGCAGTGGTTCGCACGCTTTAGTCGTCATTATTTAGCCGGGCGTAAACCACCATCGCTGGCTGAGAAAGAAGCCTTGCGCAGCGGTACAGCCTTATAAGACTTAGCGCGCCTGAGTCAGTGAGATCAGGACTGGCCTTGCGCGTTGAATTCTGTGCACTATTTCCCAGTGTGAGAACAGCGGCTGAAAAGGGCCGCGTTATACCTGTGTCACGAACTGGACTAGTGATATTTTTCCATCGGTGATTTGATCCAGCGTTCAGCTCCGCTGCTACGCCACCCAGAGCAGTGTTTGTTGCAGTAATAGCTAGCGCACAGTGGATTATTTGCTTTGCTTGCTCGCCTGTTACGCTGTTCTTGCCCAGATTAGAATTTTTGCAGCTGCTATGAAAATCAGGCAGAGTCAGTACTTTTTCGATATAGTTAGCAAGCTAACTATATAAATGAGGGTGTTATGAGTTCAACGCAAAAACCACTCTACGGTGTGCTTTTGATTCTCTGTGCAGGATTCTTATTAGCCTCGCACGATGGGTTTTCTAAATACCTCACGCATATTTACCCATTGATTATGATTATTTGGCTGCGCTATTTGGTGCAGACACTGGCCATGATTGTGTTGTTTTTCCCAAAAATGCGCTGGGCAATCTTACGCACACAACGGCCTTGGCTACAGCTTTTACGAGGCGTCAGTTTGCTGAGTATTAGCCTGCTGTTTATTGGAGGGTTGCGTTATATTCCATTGGCTGAGGCCACTGCGGTGATGTTTTTAGCGCCCTTGATAGTGACGGTGCTCTCGGCTTTATTTCTGGATGAAAATATCAGTCGCGGGCAGTGGATTGCAGTCATTGTTGGGTTTTTAGGCGTGCTATTTATTGTGCGACCTGGTGGTGTGCTATTTACCCCAGCTATTTTACTGCCGGTCAGTGCATCATTTTGTTTTGCCCTGTATCAGCTAATCACGAGGCGGCTGTCCAGTACTGACCATGCAGTGACCAGTAATTTCTTGTCGGGTTTGTTAGGCGTTATGCTGTTGAGCGTATTATTACCCGGTCAGTACACGCTGGATGTTGCCTCGATGGATCTGCTCTTTATGCTGGCGCTGGGCCTGTTGGCGATGACCGCACATATATTGCTGAGCATGGCTTTAAAGTATTCCACAGCTGCCACTTTAGCCCCTTTTACCTATGCGCAAATTATCTTTGCGGGCGGGGTTGGTTATCTGTCATTTGGGCAGTTGCCGGATGCGCTTGCCATGCTCGGTGTCCTGATTATCAGTTGCAGCGGTTTAGCTGTGGCGTATCTACAACACCATGCACAGCGTAAAAGTCGTTAGTTGGTGCTGAGCAGGGCTTGCAGTTTAGCCAACTCGATAGGCTTCGCCAGATGCCCATTCATGCCAGACTGCTGTGCACGTAATTGGTGCTCTTCTAAGACATGGGCGGACAAGGCAATAATAGGCACCGCTGCTAAGCCATGTGCCGCTTCATATTCACGGCGCTTTTGTGCGGCAGTGAAACCATCCATTACCGGCATTTCACAATCCATTAACACCCAGTCGTAATCATGCTTTTGTAGTTTATCTAAGGCTATTTGGCCGTTAGTCGCGACATCAACACTGGCTCCCAATTTATTCAATAAACCGCTGATAACTTTTACCGAAACCGCGTCGTCTTCTGCGATCAGTACGTGTTGCCCCTGGATGCTGCGGGCGACATGGTTGTGATTTATGCTGTGCTGTAGTGCGTTAATCAGTGTGGTTTTTAAAGTTGAAGCGCTGACCGGCTTCATCAGTACATGGCTGATACCAGCATTGCGCAGAGCAATTGGGTCAATATGGCTGCTGCTGGTCAGCATAATTAAAGTGCTGCCGGCGCTGAGCAGTGGGTCTTGTTGGATACGTACAGCAAAAGGTATGGCGCTGGCTTTGTGAGTACTGTCACTGATCAAGATGGCTGCAAAAGGTTGGCCCTGCAGCGCTTTATTGCGTAAAAAAGCGATGGCATCGGCCGGTGAAGAGCGCGTACTGACCAGCATCCCCCACTCGCTACACTGCTGTGCCAGAACTTTTTGCGAAAGTGCATTGCTATCAATAATCAAAACATGCTTTTGCCGCAAGACTGAGTCAGTTTGCACATGAGTGGCTTGGCTCTGCTGCGCCTGAAGTGCAATGCTAATCCGGAATGAGGTGCCTTGCGCGCTGCGCTGGATGCTAAAGTCACCCTGCATCAAGTTCACTAATTGGCGCGCAATGATGATGCCGAGATTGCCGCCAATAAAGGATGCGCTGAGCAGATCTTTACTGTGCAGTTGAGCGCTGCTGAGAATATGCCGCTCTTCTTCGCTTAAAGGGGTTCCGTTATCTTGCACAGTTAATACTAAACGGGCTTGATCTTGCTGTTGCTCAACTGCAGCGCTGAGGATGATTTCGCCATTATGGGTGCGCTGAAAGGCATTTTTTAAGATGCTAAGCAGAATTTGCCGTAAGCGTGCTGGATCACCGAGCAAGGTTTCTGGTACTTGTGGTTGTAAAAAAACAGTTAATTCAACCCGCTGCTCATGGGCGCTGTTATAAAACGCTTGGGTGCACTCTTGTAGCAAGCCAGCAGGGCTAAATTGACTGTGACTGAGCACAATATCGTTGGACTCTAAGCGCGACACATCTAATATTTCGTTAATTAAACCGAGCAACTCATTACCGGCACCCTGGATAGTTTGCGCATAATCACGCTGTTTGCTGGAGAGCGGCGTATCCAACAGTAAGGTTGTCATACCCAGTACGCCGCTTAAAGGTGTGCGCACTTCATGACTGATTTTTGCGAGAAGTTCTGATTTGGCCCGTTTCTCTGCTTGCTCGGCGGCATGCTGTTGCAGTACGTTGGTTTTTTTAGCGATTTGATAGCGATGGTTTTGGCTGAGGCCGACACTAATAATAGTGGCGCTGATGGGTAAGCCGATTAGCATGAAAAAGATGGCCGTGTCTGCGGAAATAAAGGCTTCATTGAGCAGGGTTGGCCAGATTGCAATCAGCGGTAACAAGCACAGACTTAAGCCAATAAAAAAGGTACGTGCTGGCGCGTAATTGTGTTGCCAGAGTAAAAATGTACTGCCCAGCAACAGTACTGTTGAGCTGATTAACAGGAAGTAACTGAGCAGATGTGCATAAGCAGGTGTGAGGCTGAGTAAGCCAATACCGCTAAGGCCCAGCAAGCCCATATGCCTAATCAGTTGCTTTGCGAGCTTTTTAAACCTTGGCGTACGAGGAATACAGCTTAGGCATAGCGCATGTAAAAATAAGATTGCCAGCAAAACCGGAAAGTAATTCAGTTCGCTGCTTAACTTGAGGTCGCAGCCGATCTCAGGTGCATAATTGTTGACCAAAAAGAATACAAACAGCAGTAAAAAGCTCAGAGCGATGCTAAATAACAGATTGCCGCGATAGCGTGTTCCGATAAAACGCAACAGGTTGTAAAGCAAAGCGCCGACACAGCAGCCCAGTAACATACCAATCAGCAGTGGTGGTGCGGAACTTAAACTTAAGCCAAGAGTAGGCAGTTGAGGGATGCTTAAATCAGCTGCACCCTGCAAAGAGAAGATGAAGGCATAGTAGCGTGGCACGCTGATAACTAGAAACAGTGCGCCAAACAGTAAGCTGCTGAATAGTGCGATGATTAGGCGAAGAGGATTCACGGTAGTATGCAGCGCCTCAACAGTGTAGAGCGTAATTCTGCGCGCGACTGGTGCTGTGCAGAATTACACTATGGGCTTAGCCTTTATTGCTGCTCGCGAGCAATGGCGCGATAGCCAATGTCTTTACGGTAAAAGCTGCCTTCCCAGCTGATTTTTTCAGCCAGTTTATAGGCATTGGCTTGGGCCTCGGCAACGCTGTCACCCATCGCTGTAGCACAGAGTACACGGCCACCGGTATTGATGATTTTACCGTCTTTGAGACTGCTGCCCGCGTGGAATACTTTGCCCTCTAACTGCGCCGCGGCATTTAAGCCTTTAATCTCATGACCTGCGCTGTAGTCGGCAGGGTAACCGCCGGAGGCAATCACCACGCCCAAGCTTGGACGTGGATCCCATTGTGCTTCAACTTTGTCTAGGGCTTTGGCCAGCGCAGCTTCAATCAGCAGCACTAGGCTGGACTCTAAGCGCAACAAAATCGGCTGAGTTTCAGGGTCGCCAAAACGGCAGTTGTACTCAATGATTTTTGGCGTGCCATCTTTATCAATCATCAGTCCTGCATACAAAAAGCCGGTGTACACATTACCTTCAGCCGCCATACCGCGCACGGTTGGATAAATGATTTCATCCAGCACCCGTTGATGCACGGCATCGGTGACCACAGGGGCGGGGGAGTAAGCGCCCATACCCCCGGTATTGGGCCCGGTGTCGCCATCGCCCACGCGTTTATGATCTTGGCTGGTGGCCATGGGTAACACGTTTTCACCATCGACCATGACGATAAAACTGGCTTCTTCGCCGTCCAAAAACTCTTCGATCACCACGCGCGAACCTGCATCACCAAAAGCATTGCCGGCCAGCATATCAATCACCGCAGCTTCGGCTTCTGCCAAAGTCATGGCGACAATCACGCCTTTTCCTGCGGCTAAACCATCGGCTTTAATCACAATCGGCGCACCTTGCTCACGCAAGTAAGCCAAAGCGGGCTCAACTTCGGTGAAGTTGGCATAGCGACCGGTTGGGATGTTGTGGCGCGCTAAGAAATCTTTAGTGAAGGCTTTTGAGCCTTCCAGTTGCGCGGCAGCGGCGGTGGGACCATAGATGTCTAAATTACGCTCGCGAAAGGTATCCACCACACCGGCAACCAGTGGCGCTTCCGGACCAACAATCGTCAGGTACACATTGTTTTGTTCGGCGAAATCGGCCAGTTGATCAATCGCAAGCACATCAATCGCCACGTTTTCGCACTTAGCTTCAGTGGCACTGCCGGCATTGCCGGGTGCGATAAAAACTTTAGTCACGCGCGGGTCTTGTGCCACTTTCCAAGCCAATGCGTGTTCGCGTCCGCCATTACCGATAATTAAAATATTCATAGAAAACGGTCCTTTAAAGAGCAATTAATGGCGGAAGTGACGCATGCCGGTAAACACCATAGCAATGTCAGCTTCATCGGCTGCAGCAATCACTTCAGCGTCACGCATTGAGCCACCAGGCTGAATCACTGCACGAATACCCACTTTCGCCGCGTTATCTAAACCGTCGCGGAAAGGGAAGAACGCATCAGAAGCCATCACCGCACCAGCCACTTGTAAGCCTGCCTGTTCAGCTTTAATTGCCGCAATGCGTGCTGAGTTAACCCGGCTCATTTGACCTGCGCCAACACCGATCGTCTGACGGTTTTTCGCATAGATAATGGCGTTGGATTTAACGAACTTGGCGACTTTCCAAGCAAAGATTAAATCGTGGATTTCTTGCTCAGTCGGTGCGCGCTTGGTCACTACTTTGAGGTCTGCAGCAGTGATCATCTGAATGTCACGGCTTTGCACTAATAAACCGCCATTGACGCGTTTGAAGTCCCAGTCAGCACTGCGCTCAGCTGGCCATTGACCGCACTCGAGTAAGCGCACATTGGCTTTACTGGCCACTACATCGCGCGCCGCTTGGCTGATGCTTGGGGCAATGATCACTTCAACAAACTGGCGATCAACAATGGCTTGCGCAGTCGCAGCGTCTAACTCGCGGTTAAACGCAATAATTCCGCCAAAGGCTGATTCGCTGTCGGTGGCGTAAGCTAAGTCATACGCCTTACGGATGCCGCCTTCTTCGTCCGTGGCAACGGCTACACCGCAAGGGTTGGCGTGTTTTACAATCACGCAGGCGGGTTTGACAAAGCTTTTTACGCACTCAAGGGCCGCGTCAGTATCAGCCACGTTGTTAAACGACAACTCTTTACCTTGCAATTGCACAGCGCTGGCAACGCTGGCTTCTTGTGGCTGAGCTTCGCGGTAAAACGCGGCACTTTGGTGCGGGTTCTCACCGTAGCGCATGTCTTGCGCTTTAACAAACTGGGTATTGAAGGTCTTCGGGAAGGTTGTGCGTTGCTGCGTGCTAAGGGTTTGTGCAGACTGATCAATAGTGCCTAAATAGTTAGCGATCATGCCGTCGTAGGCGGCGGTATGCTCAAAAGCTTTGAGGGCTAAGCTGAAACGCTGCGCGTAGCTTAAGCCGCCGTCTTTTAGACTTGCAAGAATATCAGCGTAGTCGCCAGCATTGACCACAATGGCGACATCCTTATGATTCTTCGCTGCGCTGCGCACCATGGTAGGCCCGCCGATATCAATGTTTTCAATCGCGTCAGGCAAGGTGCAGCCGGGCTTGGCGACTGTAGCGGCAAACGGGTAGAGGTTAACCGCAACTAAATCAATGGGCTTGATGCCGTGTTCAGCCATGATCGCTGCATCAATGTCGCGACGACCAAGAATGCCACCGTGGATTTTTGGATGCAGGGTTTTTACCCGACCATCCATCATCTCTGCAAAGCCGGTGTAGTCCGCCACTTCGATCGCTGGGATGGCATTATCTTTTAACAATTTGAAGGTGCCGCCGGTGGATAGAATTTCTACGCCTAAGGCGTGCAGCGCTTGCGCAAATTCAACAATCCCAGTTTTGTCAGAAACACTGATTAAGGCGCGGCGAATAGGCGTTTTTGAAGTGTGGTCAGTCATTAGATTTCCTAGCTGTCAACGGCAAACTGCGCAAGCCTCGCACAAGAGGTTGGCAGGGTTATAGATTAAAGAAGATTGTATTGCTTAAGCTTTTTGCGCAGTGTACCTCGGTTTAATCCGAGCATCTCTGACGCGCGAGTTTGATTGCCCTGCACATGTAGCATGACTGAGGCAAATAAAGGCGCCTCAACTTCACTGAGTACTAAGTTGTACACATCATTAACATGCGCACCATCTAAATGAGCAAAGTAGTCCTGCAAGGTTTTTTCAACACAAGCACGTAAGGTCAGGTGTTCGCTATTGTTGATGGTTGTGAGCAGCGTAGTATTTTTGGTCACGGCAGATATCTCATAACTGAACGTTTTATCATTAGAATCATGCAGCGTCTTTTAAGCCTAGTGCACGAAGAGTATTGAAAAAAATCTGGATCTGATCTTTCTGTGCTTCTTCGTCGTCAAGCTGGTTAAACGTTGTACGAAATTTTTGTGCCCCAGGCAGTGATGTTAAATACCAATGTGTGTGCTTTCGGGCGATACGCACACCCATTGGCTGGCCATAGAACGCATGCAGGAGTTCAATGTGCTCAAGTAAAATCATTTCCAATGCGCTTAAACTGATTGCTGGCAGTTGTTCGCCAGTTGCGAGGAAATGGTTGATTTCTTGGAAAATCCAAGGCCGTCCTTGTGCTGCGCGACCAATGAGTAAGCCGTCTGCGCCGGTGTAATCCAGTACCTGGCGAGCTTTAAGCGGGCTATCAATATCACCGTTTGCAAATACAGGAATTGAGATAGCATTCTTAATCAGTGCAATAGTATCGTATTCAGCGTCACCATTGTAGCGATCTGCGCGAGTGCGGCCATGTACCGCAAGGGCATTGATGCCAGATTGTTCTGCAATCTTGGCGATGTTGACTGCGTTTTTATTGGCTTGATCCCAGCCAGTACGAATTTTCAAGGTCACAGGTACATCAACAGCGGCGCGCACGGCTTGTAGAATCTGAGCAACCAGATGTTCATCTTTGAGCAGTGCTGAGCCTGCTGCTTTGTTACAGACTTTCTTGGCCGGACAGCCCATATTGATATCAATAATATGGGCGCCTAAAGCAACACACTGCTGCGCAGCGTTGGCCAGCATTTGCGGTTCTGCACCGGCAATTTGCATCGAGCGAGGCTCTGGATCACTGTCGGTTAATAAACGTAAGCTTGATTTGCGGCTCGACCACAAGCGGGTATCGCTGGTGAGCATTTCTGAAACCGTTAATCCAGCACCAAAGCGTGCACATAATTGACGTTGTGGACGGTCAGTGACACCGGCCATCGGCGCCAGGATCAGGTTGTTAGCTAATGTGTAGGAACCAATACGAACCATCGACATGGACTGCCCAGCCTGTGCGCTGCGTTAAGGGAGTTAAAGATTAAGTTGCCTATGATACCCGCTCTAACCCCATGGATAAAGGAGCACACCAGCTGTTGTGATGAATGGATGCTGTTGTTGCTGAGCGATCAGGCTGTATTTAGCGCAACAGCCATTTACTAATGCCTTACTCAGTTGGATTGAGGCCTAGCATGCTGTGGCATGTTAGGCCGTTAAAGCTAATCTTCATTGCTGGTGAAATCATAGTTCATGGCCTGGCTCGGCCCTTGTAAATAATGGCCTTGGATATAATTAACACCAGCCTGCCAGAGTACTGATAAAACGCTAGCACTTTCCACAAAGGGCACAATGCTGTGTTTGTCTTGCGCATGCAAGGTCGAAAGCATTGTCTTCAGGGCTTCTTGATCTTCTGCATTGGAAAGCTCTTTAATGAATGAGCCGTCAATTTTTACAAAATCAATATGCATGTGTTTGAGCGTGTTATAGGGATTGAGTGTGCAGCCAAATTGGCCTAAAGCTACTTGGCAGTGCAGAGTATGCAGGCCTTCGGAGAGCTGTTTGGCTTGTTTTAAATAGGCCACAGCATCTGTTTCGCGGATTTGCAAAATAATTGAATGTGCCGGTAGCCGTGATGCTTTCAGGGCCATACTTAACCAAGGTAATAAACTGGGGTCTTGCAAGCTGGCGCTGGATAAGTGAATAAAGAAACGGGTTTGATTGCCTTTGCTGCGATGCTCTGTCAGTAGTTTGATTGAGTTTAACAGTACCCAACGATCAATTTTCTCTGCCAAACCGGCAGACACTGCGGCATTTAAAAACTCAGCCGGTGGCACTTCCTCACCTTGTGGATTGACCAGTCTTAATAAAACCTCATACAGCTCATCTTGTTCGCCGCGCAAACTGATAATGGGTTGGAAGAGTAATTTAAACTTATTTTTTTCCAGTGCTTGCTGCACCATGGCAATAATATTACCGCGGTTGGCTGCTGCAGCCAGCTCATCGGCAGGGTTATACAGTTTGAGTGCGTTGCCTTGGCTGAGTTGGTCGGCACAATCATGTGCACGCTTTAAAACCTCCGCAGCTTTTACCGTCTTCTCATTGAGACCGGCTAGGCCAATGCTTAATGTGGTTTGCGCTGTGCGGCCATTGATATCGAATAACTGTAATTCAATTTTTTTGATTAACTTGAGCAGTTCAGGCTTAAGTTGTTCAGGTGTTACATCGCTGCTTAGTACACTGAAGGCATCATCTGCGAAGCGGGCAATTTGCGCACTAGCTGTGAGTTGTTGGCGCAGCGTATCAGCTAAACCTGCCAATAATATGTCAATCCCAGTAATGCCAAGATCCGCTTGTAGGGCTGGGTAATGATCAATTTTAATATAAGCCACGCTGGCTGGCTGGCCTGCATTGACTGCACGCTCGGCTGCGCTATCGAGGCGCTCTAAAAAGTGCTGGCGGTTATATAAGCCAGTGACTGGATCTTGGCTGCTGATTTCACGAAGCTTTTCTTCCAGCTCAGCACTGCCATTGGTTTCGCGGATAACCACCTGCACGCAGGGTTCCCCATCATACTGTGCTGGCGAGAAACTCATCTTGGCTTGGAAGGTTTGTGCTGTGGCGGTAATCCCTGAGCATGTCAACTCTGCACTGCCTGACTCGCTGCGGTAATGTTTGAGAAATTCTTTAAAATTACTTTGATCAGGACCGGCAATTAAATCAATCATCGGCATGCCTTCCATTTCATCTGCATCAGCGTAGCCAAACAGTTTCAGATAGGGGCCGTTTGCATAAATATGCATGCCATCATGCACGTAGGCAATGGCATCCATAGAGCTTTCTAGCAGTAGCTTGCAGCGTTTTTCAGTCTCGTGTAAGGCAATTTCGGCAGCGCGCCGTGCGCGGCGTTCTTCAAGGTTAGCCAGCTCACGCTTAGCAACTAAAATCAAACGCTCATCTTCACCATGTGGTACTGCATCTTGCGCGCCGAGCTCTAAGCTTTCTGTTATAGAATCTGAGGAGTTATCTTCAGTGAGTTGAATAAAAGAGATATCGCGCGCCATGCGCTGGATGCTTTTGAGTGCAGATAAAGGCGCGATGTTTTCACTGTGGTGCGCAGCTATACACAAATCCCAAGTGTTGTTGAGCGCCTCATTTAAATTGTCCAGTGAGGTGATGCGATGCGCGCGTGTTGCATAGCCAGAGTTACGAAACAGACTAATGATGCGTTCAGCTTCATTTTGTGAGTCTTCTATAATCAACAGGCGAATAGTTTTTCTATCAGTAACCATAAATACCATCAAAGTGCAGACTGCACACTGTTAAAGCTGAAGTAAACTAAAGCGAAGTTACAGTGACTTCCAGAGTGAGTCAAAGTCTTCGTTCTTGCTTGAGCTTTTTGATACAGATGTTGGGTTTGGCTCGGCAGGTTGAGGAGGCGTTAATAGACTGTATTCAAACTGGTTAATGCTGCCGGTGTGCATCGAGCGCTTTCTAAGGATGGCTCGACGTTCTGTACCGTGCTGATTAATCGCTACTTTATGGCCTTCCTGAAAAGGAATACGAGGCCCAATCACACTGGCAGGGCGCGATAATGCAGGAATCTCCGGCACCAGTAAGGCGCGCAGAAACTGACTTGATTTATCACTGCTGCGCAACAGCTGTAAACCGCATGGCTGTGCATTTGGCGCAATCAACTCAACACCCATTTGTGTGCTGGCACTGCCTGCTTGGCGAATCCAGCGTGTCACCGCTGTTGACCAGGGACGTTCAGGGCTTTCCCGTAGTGCAATAATTTCGCCTGCTTGTAATTGTGCTGGAACAGCATCACGCCATGCCAAGCAGTAACCGCCAGGGCTGTGGTTGACAATAGAGAGTGTGTAGGTCGGAAAGAACGCTACCGGATCCAAGGACTCCACCGTACTCGAATCACCAGAGCTGGCTGTGTTTTCTTCTTTTATTGGTATTTTTTCATACTCAATCAGATCAACCTGCAAAGGGTCCGGTTCAGTCAGGATTTGCGCGTCAATGGCACTTGCCCAAATATCAGGCTCGCTGTTATCGGTATTGTATTCGACAATTTCGGGTTGCTGCGATTGCAAGGTTTTCGCAAAAACTTGCTGCCCAGCTAAATAATAATGTACTGCACTCATGCCAAGGCACAGCTCTAAATTACCTTTGCTGCTGGTGCGCTGAAAATCACGTTTTGCAATATTGCCCCATGCGCTGCACAGTTGTGCCAACAGCGTGCTCGACATGCTTTCGGGCACATCAAGGCCCGCTGTAATGCCTTGTTTATCGGGTGACTGTTGGAACTCAATCAACGCTTGTGCAAGATCTTGCGTATTAAAACCAAGGCGTGATTGAATTTTTTCTTGTTCGATCAGCTCTTTATAGCGCGGTGGTGAATCGCTGTTGAGGTTGACGACAAATAAACTGCTGTCTAGCTCTGCGTTTTGTAAATTTGCTAACTGGCACCATCGCGGCAAGACACGCGCTAAAATAGCAATATCGCTTTGGCGCATTTGGTTGATGCGTGAGCAACTCAAGAGTAATACGCAGCTGTAGACTGCTTCAATACTGAGTTCAGAGATATTGTCGAGCTGATCATCGCGAACCGGTTGTGTATGTATATTGTTTTTACGGGCCAGCCAGTATACCTGGTGCAGCTCTAGCCAGAACAAAGGAGGAGCTGGGTAGTACAGCTGATAGGCGCGCACTAAAGAAACAAACATACTGTGCGCGGTTCTCTGTAATGCCAAGGTTAGAATAGAGCTGCGCTGTTGATAAATCTCGCTGATGACGAGCTTGTAGCCCATGGTTAAGTGGTTTTGTAGTGCTTGACATAAGTTGGCGACTTTTTGTGGGCGTTCGCCGAGCATAATAGAGTTATTTAAAAAGTGCTTTTCCAGTTGCGAGTTAATAAACATAACTTCTGGGCGCAACAGTTCGAGCAGCTGAATGCGGTTTTCAGCAGGTGTTTTGAAATTATTTAACTCTATCAGCGCTTTGTACAATAAACGTGCAGACTCACCAATGTTAGCTTTGGGCAAGTCTTGAATCCATGCTTTCAAGTCACGTGCAGTGGGCTTGCAAAATGCAAGAAGAGTTTGCGCAGGCGTGGTCACTTTTAAGCGTAGTGTTAGGCTGGGAGTATCCATTAAATTGTCCTGCTTAAGCTGCCGTGCGTAACTGCAATTGTATTCCAAGTGACTGATATTGATGTGCTATCACGCATTGATTGTACATCCTTATCGTTAAATTTCTACAGCCAAGCGCTGGCCTACCTTGACTTCGCTAGCCTGCTGGAAGCAAGTGTCCCACGTTACATGGTCCGCACCAAATAAGACGATTGCGGTAGAACCTAATTTAAAACGCCCCATTTCGGCCCCTTTCTCTAAGGTAATAGGCTGCCGAGCGGCTTGGCTGTAGTCGTAGCTGCGTAATTGACGCAGCGGCGGAGTAATTAAGCCAGCCCAAACTGTTTCGATACTGGCGACTACCATTGCGCCAACCAGAACCACAGCCATGGGGCCGCGCTCAGTATCAAAAATACAAGCAACGCGCTCATTGCGGGCAAAAAGTTCAGGCACATGCTGAGCTGTGGTTTGATTGACTGAGAATAAGCGTCCTGGGATATACACCATTTCGCGCAAAATACCGGTCAGTGGCATGTGGACGCGGTGGTAGTCCTTGGGTGATAAATATACGGTAGCAAAGCTGCCGCCCATAAAAGGTGCCGCGCGCTCAGCATCACCGCCGAGCAGCTCGAGTAAGCTAAAGCTGTGGCCTTTTGCTTGAAAAATACGCCCATGTTCAATCTTGCCAAGCTGGCTGATCGCGCCATCGGCCGGGCTCAATACTGACTTTTCACTGTTGTCTAATTCGCGTAGACCTGGTTTAAGTTCTCGGGTAAAGAAGTCGTTAAAGTGACGGTAAGCACTCGGATCTTCCTGTAGTGCTTCACTCATATTTACGTTGTAGCGCTTAATGAACCAGGAAATTAAACGGTTTTTAAACCAAGGTGTTTCACACTCAGCTAGGCGGCCAATCAAGCGTGACAGCGTATGGTGGGGCAATACATATTGCATAAAAATAAATAGACGCTGCTTGATATCCATGTATCGGGCCCTTTAGCTGATGCAGTGAGTGTGACGGACAAAGTAAGTGTTTATCGCAAAACTCGGCGATAGCGCGAGCATGTTAATCGGTAATTATAATTATTGCATGCTGCTGGTTCAGCCTTGCTAACCGATTATTGTTGCGCATAAGGCTTTATATTAGCGCTTGCGCGAATTAAAGAGTACCAATGCACGCTGAATACATTCTAAGGTTTTTTTAAAACCTTGTATTGTGAGGGGGTGCAAGCCTGTTGTTGCTTGGTCTGCCGCAATCAATATGACGACTCTTTGGCTGTTTGAAACCGAGGCCAGCAACCAGTGTGTGGTACCGAACAGGTCAGTCAGTTCGGCAGGCAAGTGTGGATAAAAGCGTGCCGCATTGCTGTTGTCTAGCAAAAGGTTCATGGGCTTTTCTAGAAAATGTTTAATGATTGGCGTTTTTTTAAGTGAGAAAACATGGGGTATCTGTTCTGTTTGAATACCATGTAAATGACTTACTGTTGCATGCTCAGCGTTTTGGTCGAGTAACATTACGCAAACGCGCTGCATGCCACAGGCTTGCAAAGCGAGACTGATGCGCTGGGTGATCTGCATGAGGTTACTAAAGGCTGAAGGGCTACGCAGCAGTTCTGCACAGTGAGAGCGCCACAGGGCTAAGTTTTCGCTGCTGGGTGGTGCTAAATCATGCTGGACTGGTGCTTGACGTAAGCGCTGAGTGTGCCATGGCCATAGTAAGGCTTGCGCTGGTTGCCAAAGATCAGGGCAGTGCTGCAGTTGTGCATGTTTTACCGCTAGGCGGTGGGTGCTTTGCTGTACGTTAGCTAGTTCGGTTTTTAAGTACAGACTAATCAGGCGTTGCCAGCGTAGACATTGCTCGCTGCCCCAAGAGTTGTGTGCAGCCATGACCAAGCCACAAGTAAATACCAAGGTGTTGGCAGGGCGGTTCAACCAGTTGTTAAGTTCTGGCAGGTCATCAAGTTGCTGCTGCTGCAGTAGTGGCTGCTCGGTGTGGCGAGCGATATACAGCGCTTGCACCAGTTGCTCAGGATTATCGTTGAGCAGGCGGTAACCATCGATAACCCAGTCGGGTAATTTCCAGTGTTCTGCCAAGCCAAGGCATAGCGCGGTGAGTGGTATGCCAATCAGCTCTTGCTCAACCAGTCTGGCCGGCTCATTATCCCCTAGAAAACGGCGCTCCCATTCGCTGAAAAATTCTGGGTAGCGTGTTAGTAGCGGCCAAATCGGTGATAAAAATAGCAGGCTGCCCCAGTGTATTTCTTGCTGCAGACGCGCCATACGCGTACCGAATAAGCCAATGGCTTGAATATTAAGATGCTGGCCGATCAGCCAAACTTGCCGTAAGGCTATGGGGATGTCAGATTCTTGGTCATCCTTCAGGCTTTTCAAAAGCTCAGCGCAGCGTTGTAAGCCAAGGCGCGACAAGGCATTGTCTAAGGTTTGTACTGGCTCTGCTGAGGCGCTGCTGACGCGGTTGGCCTCACGCATAATAATTAAAGCAATGGTGGGGGCTTGGCTAATAACCTGAGCAATATCGCCTAAAGACTTACTGGGGCTTTGCAGTGCTTGTAAAGCATCCTCACGCTGCGCTTTGTAAACAGGCAGGCGGGTGTTATCCAGTTGTTTGATCCACTGCTCTAAAGTGTGAGGTTTTAGTGCTGTATTGACCATAATAAGAGCATCCTAAACTGTACCCAGAGAGGGCAATAGTCGCAGTATAGTAACCAATATTTACAAAGGCTGTTATCCTTTGCGCGGTTTGGATTAAGTACGGCGTATATCATGGTAAAAATCATTGGAATTATTGTTGTTTTTGCTAGTGTTTTAGCAGGTTATGTTTTGTCTGGTGGGCATATAGCGGCCATTATTCAGCCTTTTGAGGTGCTGATTATCGGTGGTGCTGCGTTGGGGGCATTTTTACAAGCCAACCCAGGCAGCACATTTATGCAAGTGTTTAAAAAATCACTGGGTATGTTCAGTACACGCTTTACTAAAAAGCTGTACCTAGAAGTCCTCAACATGCTTTATGAGGTTCTCAATAAGAGCCGGCGTGAAGGCATGATGGCCATTGAGGCCGATATCGAAGATCCAGCCGCCAGCCCAATTTTTAGTAAATATCCCGCGATCTTAAAAGATCAGCGCATGACCGATTTTATCTGTGACTATTTACGCATCATGACCACTGGCAATATGGCGCCACATGAGCTTGAAGGCTTGTTTGATATGGAGTTGACCAGCCTGAAGGAAGATCTTGATCACCCAGGGCATGCGGTCACCAGTGTGGCTGATGGTTTACCAGGTTTTGGTATTGTTGCTGCAGTGCTGGGGATTGTGGTGACCATGAGTATGCTCGGTGAAGCTGAACAAGCTGCGCTTGGCCAGCATGTGGGGGCAGCGCTTGTGGGTACGTTTCTAGGTATTTTAGCTGCGTATGGCTTTTTTGGGCCCTTAGCTGCTAGCTTGGCCCATGATGCAAAAGAAGAGCTGAACTTGTACGAAGCTATTAAAGCCACTTTAGTTGCTTCTGCATCCGGTATGCCGCCGAGTTTGGCCGCTGAATTTGGACGTAAGGTATTATACGGTGCACACAGGCCATCTTTTGCTGAATTAGAGCAAGCTGTGCGAGGCGGCTAAAGTCGATGGATACTAATCAGCCGATTATTATTAAGCGGGTTAAAAAAATTGCTGCGGGTCACCATGGCGGTGCTTGGAAAATTGCCTTTGCTGACTTTGCTGTAGCTATGATGGCCTTTTTCTTGGTGATGTGGTTGATGTCGTCGGCCACGCCCGAGCAGAAAAAAGCCATCTCAGGTTATTTCCAAGACCCTATTGGATTCTCGCAAAGTGCCAGCCCGTACGTGATTGATTTGGGCGGTACGCCGACCCCAGGGCCTGATAGAACATTAAATCCTGAAGTCACAGATGAGCTTGCGCCGGGCGAACAGCCGCTGCTGGAGACAAACAGCGAGAAAGCACTTGAGGAGGTTGAGCTTGAGCGCTTAGATGTGTTGTTGGTTGAGCTGCAGCGAAAAATTAACGACAGTGATGAGTTTAAGCTCTATAAAGATCAGATATTCATGGATGTCTCGCGCGATGGTTTACGTATCCAGATCACAGATGCCGCCAACCGGCCGATGTTTGATTTAGGCAGTGCGCGCTTACAGCCTTACTTTGAAAACATTCTTTATTTGATGGCCGACACCATGCGTGCGGTACCCAATAAAATCAGTGTTGGTGGGCATACCGATGCCAAGCCTTATTCCGATGATAGCGGCTTTGGTAACTGGGAGTTGTCAGCCAATCGTGCCAATGCTGCACGCCGTGCTTTGCGCGCAGGTGGTCTTGATGACGAGAAAATTGCACGTGTCGCTGGTTATGCCTCTTCAGTGCTATTTGATCGCGCTGACCCATACAGTCCGAGCAACCGCCGCATTGATATTCTAGTGCTGACTAAGCGCGCATTACAGCTTATAGAAGGTGACTCGGCCGTGACAGAGGATTTGGATCAGGCGCCTGAGCCTGTTATCGACACCGCGCCAACGACTCCTACCGGTAAGCTTGTACGCGAAAAACTTAATGTATTTGAAGAGGGCGTGTTGCAGTTTGATCAGGTCAGTGATTAAGCGCAGTTCAACAGCTTTGCTGCATGTCTGAGCAAGGCTGTTGAGTGGCTACAGATCAGTACTGTTCGCTGCTGATGCCACTAATAATGTGTTTAAAACTGGCTAAGCGTTGTGGATGGATTTTGCCTTCTTCTACTGCTGCTAAAAGTGCACAGCCGGGCTCGTGCTCATGACTGCAGTTGCGAAAACGGCAATGACCTAAGTGCTCTTGAAACTCAATAAAGCCCGCTTCGACATCGGCGATACTCACGTGCCCCAAACCAAACTCACGAATACCTGGTGAGTCAATCAGCTGGCCACCACATGGAAAATGGAATAAACGTGCAGTGGTAGTGGTGTGTGTGCCTTTGCCTGTCAGTTCTGATAATGGCCCAACTCGTGTATCAGTATCGGGCAGCAAGCGATTAACCAGCGAAGATTTACCCACACCGGACTGACCGACAAAAACACTGACTTGATCATTGAGTTGGGTTTGCAGTTGCTCGAGGCCATCGCCTGAATAAGCCGATACTTCCAGCAATGGGTAGCCGAGCGAGTGATAGGTATTGAGCAGGCTATGTGCGCGTGAACTGCCACTGGGATCAAGCAGATCAGATTTATTGAGCAGCAGCAGTGGTTTAATCCCAGCATGCTCAGCCGCAATAATATAGCGGTCAATCAGATTGGCGTGCGGCTCAGGCAAGGGTGCAAACACTATCACAATCAGATCAACGTTAGCCGCTACTGGCTTGAGGGTGCCGCGTGAGTCAGGTCGACGCAGTTCGCTGTGGCGTGGCAGCTGCGCCACAATAATGCCTAAACCTTGGTTGCCGGGTCGCCAGACCACGCGATCACCGGTCACTAGCGCAGGTAAGTTCGCGCGCAGATAGCAGCGATAGGTTTGCCCAGCCAGTTCAGGCGACTCAGCTTCCACTTCAACTTGTACGCCAAAGTGAGCAATCACCAAGCCATGTTGCTCTGCGCCTAAATCGCCACCTTCCAGTTCTTCTAGGGTGCGTTCCTCACGTTTAGCAGCACGTGCCAAGCGCTCGTCTTGGATTTTATTAATACGCCAGCCTTGGCGGCGATTGAGTGTACGTTTGGCCATATAGAGCTCAATGTAATGAAACGCTGAAAAGGGTGTGCTGAGTACTCAGAGTAGCCTTGAGTTACTTGTCTATCGCTACACCGCGTTGAATACGCCATGCGCGAGCGGCAATCACAAGCAATGTAATAGCGGTCAAAGGTACCACATAGCCGATGATTGCATCGGCAAAAGTATTGGCAAAGGATTCACCATTGCTGTGCATAATCAGGTAAGCGGTATAGGCAACGTAATAGCTTAAAAAGAGCGCGCCTTCCCAGCGGTTGATACGGTAACCGGAAAAGAAAATAGGCAAACAAGCCACCATCACTGCGAGCATCACTGGGAAGTCAAATTCAATTGCGCTACGTGCCACCGCAATTTTTTCTGGCGAGACCAGACCAGCCAAACCCAAAACTGCGAGTAAATTAAACAGATTACTGCCAACAATATTGCCCACGGCAATGTCACGCTCACCTTTCCATGCAGCGATCAGCGAGGTAGCCAGCTCTGGCAATGAAGTGCCGATGGCAATAATGGTTAAACCAATTACCAGTTCAGATAGGCCGAGTGCTTGGGCTAAGCTGACCGCACCGCTCACCAGTAAGTTTGAGCCAACCACCAACAGGGCTAAGCCGGCTAAAATATAAGTAGCGTTAATTAAAGAAGCAAAACGGTGAGGGTTTATTTGAGCGCTATATTCGTCATCGCCAGCTGTGGCTTGGCCGGGTTTCCATGCCCTTAAGCTGCTGATAATTAAATAGCCGGTATAAACGATAATGCAGGTAAATAAAATCAAACCATCGAGACGGCTGTAGCTGCCGTCCATGGCTAAAAACCAGGCTAAAAAGCCTGCAGCAATCATAATGGGCACATCAAAGCGCACCAGTTGCCGTGAGACCACTAAGGGGATGATCAAAGCAGATAAACCTAGCACCACCAAAACATTAAAAATATTACTGCCAATCACATTACCAATGGCGATGTCGCCTTGGCCAAGAAAGGCGGATTGGGTGCTAACCGCCATTTCTGGCGCACTGGTGCCAAAAGCAACGACGGTTAAACCAATAATCAGGGGTGAAATACCAAAGCGTGCGGCTAAACGCGCTGCGCCGCGCACCAACACTTCGGCACCGAGCACCAGTAAGGCAAAGCCGCCAATTAGGTAAACAAACATTAAAATAGACATGCAACGACTCCGGCTCTTGCTCAGGTAATGGGCGCTAGATTAGCAGGTTGTGATAAATAGGTGATGGACTTTTACTGCAGATTTTAACGCACAAGTTGTAGCCGCACAGGAGCAACGCCGCTGTTAATCATGTCGATTTTCTGCGCTGCAGCACGTGACAAATCGATGATGCGCCCTTTGCTGTAGGGCCCTCGATCGTTGATGCGCACAGTAATGCTTTTATTGTTCAGGGTGTTGGTCACCTTAACTTTGCTGCCAAAGGCTAGGGTGCGATGTGCTGCGGTCAGGGCGTGTTGATTAAAACGTTCACCGCTGGCGGTTTTTTTGCCGTGATGCTGAGCACCATACCAAGAGGCTTGGCCACTGATACTGGAGTCTGTACTGCTGCGCTGGCTTGAGCAGGCGCTAAGTAGGGCGAGAGCGGCAAGCAGCAGGTAAAATCGCGTGTGACTCATGTGCTTGGAAATCCTTAAACAATTGTCATTGAGGGGCTGTACTGCGGGCGCTAAAGACCCGCAGCACAGGCCTCAGAGCTATTGCTCAAGCTTGCGCTTGAGCAGCTCGTTGACTTGTTGCGGGTTAGCCTTGCCTTTTGAAACACGCATGGCCTGGCCAACAAAGAAACCAAACATTTTACCGCGTTTGTTTTCATCGCTGGCGCGGTACTGCTCAACTTGCTCAGCATTGGCCGCCAGTACTTCATCGAGCATCGCTTCGATAGCGCCGCTGTCTGTGACTTGTTTTAGGCCACGTTGTTCAATTACTTGATCGGCATCGCCTTCACCAGCTGCCATGGCCTCAAACACCATTTTCGCGATTTTGCCAGAAATGGTGTTGTCTTTGATGCGCAGTAACATGCCGCCCAATTGCTCAGCGCTGACCGGTGACTGGCTGATTTCAAGGTTGTCTTTGTTGAGCAGGCTCGACAGCTCGCCCATCACCCAGTTGGTCGCCAGCTTGGCGTCCTGACAAATCTTCTCCACTGCTTCAAAGTAATCTGCCATTTCTCGGCTGGCAGATAACACGCTGGCATCGTAGGTGGATAAGCCAAACTCTTGCTCGAAGCGCTCGCGCTTTTGCGTGGGCAATTCAGGTAGATCCTTGCGTAAGTTATCCAGCATCTCGCGCGGAATATGCACCGGCAGCAAGTCTGGGCAAGGGAAGTAACGGTAGTCGTTGGCTTCTTCTTTGCTGCGCATGGAGCGTGTTTCATCTTTATTGGGATCGTACAGGCGGGTTTCTTGTACCACTGTGCCGCCGTCTTCAATCAATTCAATTTGGCGTTGAATTTCATGGTTGATCGCGCGCTCAATAAAGCGAAACGAGTTGACGTTCTTAATTTCAGTGCGCGTACCCAGCTTGGTTTGACCTTTGGGGCGTACCGATACGTTACAGTCGCAGCGGAACGAGCCTTCAGCCATGTTGCCGTCACAGATATTTAAGTAGCGCACTAAAGTGTGAATGGCTTTGGCGTAGG
>CAYLOI010000015.1:0-66347 GCA_964385265.1 uncultured Thiopseudomonas sp. | reverse complement strand
TCAAATTGTTAAAGAACGTTTCGCTGAGTGTCTCAGCGAGGAGGCGTATTCTACACTCTCCAAAGTAACTGTCAAGCTTAATTTTTAACTTATTTCCTTAAAAATCAACTTGTTACGTTAAGCTGTGTTGCTGTGTTTGCCTAACGAGGTGCGCATTCTACACGCTTTAAAGAGACTGTAAAGAGCTATTCTGAAAATAGTTTAATTTTATTCAAATCACTCAATATTGCGAGCCACAGCGTACTGGCTTGCTTTCAACAATACGCTGACCTGCGCTGTCGTACAACCATACTCTAGCCGTCCAGCCTTTTGCCAGGGCGCGAATACTGTAACGCTGGCCAGCTGCAAATTCTGGATAGGCAATATCGACTAGGCATCGACGCTGACTGTCAACAGTATTACTACCACCACGCTCATAGGTTAAACGCACTTGCAGTTGATGTGCACCAGGGCTGATTTGAAAGTAACGGGCATCACTTACCTTGCTGCCATCCATGCGCTGTGCTGATAATTGATGACCCGCCTGTGCCTGTACATCAATCCATGCCATATTCGGATCATGCTCTGGTGTTGGTGCAGCACAAGCACTGCAAGCTATTAATAATGCTGCGCTGTTGATAGTTCTCAATAACATAGCAATCAACCCTATATACAGATTAAGCAAAGAACCAGTAGCAGACACTAATCGCCGCAATCACACCGGCCAACTCAGCCAGCAACGCACAACCCACAGCATGGCGTGCGCGCTGGATACCCACAGCACCGAAATACACGGCTAAGACATAAAAGGTGGTTTCAGTACTGCCTTGAATGGTCGCAGCAACTAATGCCGGGAAACTATCCACACCCTGACTTTGCATGGTTTCGATTAACATTGCCCGCGCCGCACTACCTGAGAAGGGTTTAACCATCGCGGTGGGCAGCGCATCAACAAAACGCGAATCCCATTGCAGCCAATCGACTAACCAACGAATGCCATCTAAACCAAATTCGAGCGCACCCGATGCACGTAATACTCCGACAGCACATAGCATAGCGATTAAGTACGGCAGTAACTCTTTAGCGACCTGAAAACCTTCTTTAGCGCCTTCAACAAAAGTTTCATAGACCGGCACTTTACGGATCATGCCCAACACCAAGAAACTCATGATGATGCCAAACAGGGTTAGATTGCCCAGCAAAGACGACAAGCTCGCTAATGCGGTTGCACTTAAACTGCCTAATAGCGCCATAAACAAACCCAGTAGCAACGCACAAGGTACCAGGTAGGCTAAAACCACTGGGTGCCAAATCCGTAAGCGCTGCATAAAGGCTACGGATAACAGTCCAACTAAACTCGATGCGCTGGTGGCTAATAAGATCGGCAAAAACACTAGGGTGGGATCAGCTGCGCCTTGCTGGGCTCGATACATAAAGATGGTGACCGGCAGCAAGGTTAACGATGAAGCATTCAGAACCAAGAAGAGTATCTGCGCATTACTGGCAGTGGTCGCCGAAGGATTGATCTCTTGCAAGGCGCGCATGGCTTTAAGGCCAATGGGCGTGGCGGCATTATCTAAGCCCAAGCCATTGGCAGCAAAGTTTAAGGTAATTAAACCCAATGCCGGATGTCCGCGCGGCACCTCTGGCATCAGTTTGGCAAACAACGGCCCGAGCAGTCTGGCCAAGAGATCGACTAAACCGGCTTTTTCAGCAATCTTCAGAAAGCCCAACCACAAGGTCAGGGTGCCAAACAACAGCAGCATCACATCGACCGACAGCTTAGCCATATTAAATAGGCTTTCGACCATCGCCGCCCACACACCCGGATCACCACCGAACCAGCGCACCAACCCAGCAATACTGGCAACGATAAAGAAACTCAGCCATAAGCCATTTAACATGCAAGGTGCTCCTAGGATTAACGGCTCATTTGTGTGGTCAGAGCTAACAGCATGGCTGCTGTTTGCGCATCTGGCTCACCGTCATAAACATCTGGTCGGTACTTCATTTGAAAAGCAGCAAGAACATTGCGCGTTGCTTCATCCAGCTCACCATGCTCAGGTACGGCGTAACCAATTTTAGCCAGATGCTCTTGATACCAAGCAATCGAAGGCAACTGCTGAGTAAACACAGCTAAATGCAGCGCTACCGCGTCTGGGTCAGGCCAGTGAATTAGGCCCTCTTGTGCAAGCCGCTGCCATGGAAAAGCAGGACCTGGATCAACCTTACGCTGTGGTGCAATATCACTGTGGCCGACCACACTGTCAGCCGTTAAACCATGTCTGTGCATAATGTCTTTGAGCAGCACCACCAAAGCATCAATTTGCTCGGCACTCCAAGGTTGCCATACTCGCCCTGCAGGTGTGTCGCTATAACCCTGATTAACCATTTCAATACCGATTGAACTGGAGTTCAACCAAGTACGTCCATTCCACTGGCTGTGACCCGCATGCCAAGCGCGGCGGTTTTCATCGACTAAGCGATAAATCGTCGCCGGTTGCTCGGCAATCAGATAATGGCTGCTGACGTTTTTCCCACTTAATAAATCCAAGGACCGCGGCAAATCACTGGAAGTGTAATGCAGGACAATAAACTGCACGCGACTGTCGTGACCGATCGACTGATAACTGTCATCAAATTTTAGGCCTGAACAGCCGGTCAACAATACAACGGCGCATAACCACACTGGAAACTTCATACTCAACCTATTTTCAATTATCTTAAAATTGCCCACTTAGACGTTATACAGTGGCGCACAATACTTTGTTGACGGTACTCTTTCAGTAGCCTTGTTGTTATTACTTGCAGCAATGCACTCTTTACTGCAGTTTTTAGCTCTGGCCACACAAGAAATTCTTACATGATC
The DNA here is from genome assembly GCA_964385265.1 of uncultured Thiopseudomonas sp. Lineage (GTDB taxonomy): Bacteria > Pseudomonadota > Gammaproteobacteria > Pseudomonadales > Pseudomonadaceae > Denitrificimonas. The sequence continues at coordinate 63,499 of CAYLOI010000015.1, read as the reverse complement.
TCCAAGCCGTTGCTCGAGCAGGGTACTGAAACACAACCTGACCCACTTGCTGATGAATAAACACGCAACTATTTCATCAGGCTTCAGTCCTATGAGCTACGGCACACAGCAAGGATTGTATTATGCATTACAGCACAGACAGCCATACCCCAGTCATGGGTTATTTACTTTGGATTTTTGGCTTCTTAGGTTCGCACCGTTTTTACTACGGTAAACCAATAACTGGCACTCTCTGGTTTTTCACCTTTGGCTTATTTGGTATTGGCTGGATTATTGATTTATTTTTAATACCGAGCATGGATCGACAAGCCAGTATGCGCTTTCATACCGGTCGAGTTGATTACAATGTCGCGTGGATATTGCTGACTTTTTTAGGGGTATTCGGCGTGCACCGCATGTACCAAGGCAAATGGATTAGCGGAATTTTGTACCTATGCACGGGTGGCTTCTTCTTAATTGGTGTGCTCTATGACTTCTGGACTATGAACCAACAAATTTCGATTAAGAATCAAATATTCAACTCTACTTTTCAGTAACTGTCTGGATCAAAAAGCTGCTAATCACATTGAGCGACAAGCAGCTTTTAATACTCGGCTCACTTAGAGTTTTTTGGGGCGCGGCCAATTCTCTAAATTACGCTGACGTCCACGCCCAACCGCTAGAGCCTGCGCAGGAACATCGGCAGTAATGGTCGATCCCGCGCCTGTGGTTGAGCCATCGCCTAAATTTAGCGGCGCCACTAATGAGCTGTTGGAGCCAATAAAGACATCTTCACCCATCACCGTTTTAAACTTGTTTGCACCGTCATAATTGCAAGTGATGGTGCCGGCGCCGATATTGGTACGTGCACCAACCTGGCTATCACCCAAGTACGTTAGGTGGCCTGCTTTTGCAGCTTCGCCCATATAAGTATTTTTTAATTCAACAAAGTTACCCACATGCGCACCTGCAGCCAATACAGTACCCGGACGTAAGCGCGCAAATGGGCCACAATCAGCACCTTCCCCCACATCAGCACCATCTAAATGGCTGTTAGCTTTGATCACCGCTCCCTGGCGTAAAATAGAATTTTTAATCACGCAGTTGGGACCAATTGAGACATTATCAGCAATCTCAACAATGCCTTCTAAGATCACATTGATATCAATCACTACATCACGACCGACACTAACCGCACCGCGCAGATCAAAGCGCGCAGGATCAAGCAGAGTCACCCCTTGTGCCATTAAACGGCGCGCTGCACGTTGTTGATAATGACGCTCAAGTTCTGCAAGCTGTAAACGGTCATTAGCACCTTGCACCTCCATTGCATCACTGGCAGTTTGCGTCGCTACGCATAAACCATCAGCTACCGCCATCGCGATAATATCGGTTAGATAGTACTCACCCTGTGCATTGCTGTTAGATAAGCGACCTAACCAATCAGTTATACGCTCACGCGGCGCGGCAAGAATGCCAGTATTACCCTCACAGATTTTAAGTTGCTCAAGATTGGCATCTTTGTGCTCAACAATGGCTTGTACTGCGCCGTCAGTATTGCGCACGATACGACCATAACCCGCTGGATTGTCTAAGTTAACCGTCAATAACGCCATACTGTCGGCTGCCAACTGAGTCAGCAAACTGTCTAGAGTTGTTGCTTCAATCAGTGGCACATCACCGTACAGAACCAGCGTGTTCTCAGCCTTGAGGTAAGGAATGGCTTGGGCAACCGCATGGCCGGTGCCCAGTTGCTCATTTTGCACGACAAAGTTCACATCATCAGCCGCTAACTGTTCACGCACCAACTCGGCACCATGGCCAATCACCACTTGAATACTGCTCGGCTTTAAGCTGCGCGCGGTGTGCAATACGTGCGCTAACATCGATTGCCCTGCAATTGAATGCAGCACTTTGGGTAAAGCGGAACGCATGCGCGTACCTTGGCCAGCAGCGAGAATAACGATATCCAGCGACATGCTATAAATCCTATAAAATAAATACTGTACTTATACTGTAAAAAATAAGCATAAAAAAAGGGTAACCTTAGGCTACCCTTTTTTACTATCGCGATGAAGCAAGATTCACTTATCGACGAATATTTTTACGCAGTTCAGAAATCGTGCGCAATTGCGCTGCCGCTTCTGCTAAACGCACTGCTGTAGCCGCATAATCAAAATCAGCGCTCTGTTCTTGAATGGCTTGCTCAGCTGCTTTTTTTGCTTCCAGCGCAGCAACTTCGTCAAGGTCAGCAGCACGGATCGCCGTGTCAGCTAAAACTTTAACCATTGTTGGCTGCACTTCGATAAAGCCACCAGAGATGTAATACACCTCTTCGGTGCCACCTTCTTTAATCACACGGACAGGGCCCGGTTTGATTGTAGAAATCAGTGGTGTGTGGCCAGGCAAAATACCCAAATCACCCATGTGACCATGAGCAATGACCATTTCGACTCGACCAGAGAACAACTCTTCTTCTGCGCTAACAATGTCACATTGGACTGTTGTGGCCATATAAATCGCCTCAGTTTTTAGGCAGAGCGGATGTCAATACACCCGCCGCCATATTGCTCACCATTAAGGTTCACAAATTACATTTTGCTCGCTTTTTCAATGGCTTCTTCGATGGTGCCAACCATGTAGAACGCCTGTTCTGGTAGGTCATCATAGTCGCCATCTAAGATACCTTGGAAACCACGGATGGTATCTTTCAGCGATACGTATTTACCCGGTGCACCTGTGAAAACCTCAGCAACGAAGAACGGCTGAGACAGGAAACGTTGGATTTTACGCGCACGAGTTACTAACTGCTTATCTTCTTCAGACAGCTCGTCCATACCTAGAATCGCAATGATATCTTTCAGCTCAGTGTAACGTTGCAATACATACTGAACGCCACGGGCGCAGTCATAATGCTCTTGACCAATAACTGATGCATCAAGCTGACGCGAGCTTGAATCCAGCGGGTCAATTGCAGGATAAATACCCAAAGATGCAATGTCACGTGACAGTACAACAGTAGCATCCAAGTGCGCAAACGTAGTCGCTGGAGATGGGTCAGTTAAGTCATCCGCAGGTACGTAAACAGCTTGAATAGAAGTAATGGAACCTGACTTAGTCGAGGTAATACGCTCTTGCAGAACACCCATTTCTTCAGCCAGTGTTGGCTGATAACCTACCGCTGAAGGCATACGGCCTAACAGTGCAGATACTTCTGTACCGGCGAGGGTGTAACGATAAATGTTGTCAATAAACAACAGTACGTCACGACCTTCGTCACGGAATTTTTCAGCCATGGTCAAACCGGTCAGAGCAACACGTAAACGGTTACCTGGCGGCTCGTTCATTTGGCCGTAAACCAGAGCTACTTTGTCGAGAACGTTAGAGTCTTTCATCTCGTGATAGAAGTCGTTACCTTCACGAGTACGCTCACCTACACCAGCAAATACTGAGTAACCGCTATGCTCAATCGCAATGTTACGGATCAGTTCCATCATGTTTACGGTTTTACCAACACCGGCACCACCAAACAGACCAACTTTACCGCCTTTAGAGAACGGACAAACAAGGTCAATAACCTTAATGCCAGTTTCTAAAATTTCATTACCGCCCGCTTGTTCTGCATACGAAGGTGCAGCGCGGTGAATACCCCAACGCTCTTCTTCACCAATTGGACCGGCTTCGTCGATTGGGTTACCCAATACATCCATAATGCGACCTAGGGTTTTAACGCCCACAGGTACGGTAATTGGACCGCCTGTATTCACCACATCTAGGCCACGTTTTAGACCTTCGGTCGAGCCCATGGCAATAGTACGTACAACACCGTCACCCAACTGCTGTTGAACTTCTAATGTTGTTTGCGCACCCTGTACTTGCAGTGCGTCATAAATGTTCGGTACCTGCTCGCGTGGGAATTCCACGTCGATAACGGCGCCGATGATTTGAACGATACGTCCGCTACTCATATCTGGTTCCTCTGAATATTTGAACCGTTCTTAAACCGCGGCAGCGCCGCCGACGATTTCTGAAATTTCTTGAGTGATTGCTGCTTGACGAGCCTTATTGTAAACCAATTGCAGGTTATCAATAATATCGCCAGCATTATCTGTCGCATTTTTCATCGCAATCATTCGAGCTGCTTGTTCGCATGCTGTATTCTCAACAACTGCTTGGTAGACCTGAGATTCGATATAACGAACAATCAGTGAATCCAACAACTGCTTGGCACCGGGCTCATAAATATAATCCCAAGAACCGACACTACCCTTATCCAATCCTTCGCCATCAACCGCCAGTGGCACTAACTGCTCTACTGATGGTTTCTGGGTCATCGTATTTACAAATTTATTGGATACTAAGTACAAACGATCGAGACGACCTTCTGTGAAGGCATCCAGCATAATTTTAATGCTGCCAATTAAGTCAGCAATCGCTGGTTGCTCACCGAGATCGGTGATTGCTGCAACGATCTTGCAACCTTGGCCCTTAAAAAAACTCACACCTTTTTTGCCGATCACGCAGAATTCTACTTCAACGTTATTGGGGTGAGATTCTTGCATGTTTTTAAACAGGGCCTTGAACAGGTTAAAGTTCAGACCGCCGCACAGACCACGGTCAGTCGAGACGAGGATGTAACCTACGCGCTTGACTGGACGTTCGACCATGAATGCATGCTTATACTCAACATCGGCCTCAGCTAAGTGGCCAATGACCTGACGAATTCGCTCTGCATAAGGACGACCAGTAATCATGCGCTGTTGTGCTCTGCGCATTTTACTGACCGCAACCTTTTCCATGGCACTGGTGATCTTTTGTGTACTTTTGATGCTCGCAATTTTAGTGCGAATCTCTTTTGCGCCTGCCATTTGACACCCTTCAGGTTAAGCAAGCGAGGGGTTTAACGCCCCCGCTGCGGCTTACCAACTCTGAGTGGCCTTAAACTTCTCGACACCTTCTTTAATAGAAGCATCGATATCGTTATTAAAGTCACCCTTCTCATTGATTTTCGCCATTAAGTCAGCGTAGTCACGTTTGAAGAAGGCTAACAAGGCTGCCTCAAAAGCACCCACTTTATTAACTTCTACATCAGCCAAGTAGCCACGTTCAGCAGCGTACAGCGACACAGACATATCGGCGATAGACATTGGTGCATACTGCTTTTGCTTCATCAGCTCAGTAACACGCTCACCGTGCTCAAGCTGCTTACGCGTTGCTTCATCTAAGTCAGAAGCAAACTGAGCAAAGGCCGCGAGTTCGCGGTACTGAGCCAGCGCGGTACGAATACCACCAGATAGCTTCTTAATAATCTTAGTTTGAGCAGCACCACCAACACGCGATACCGAGATTCCTGCGTTTACAGCTGGACGGATACCTGAGTTAAACATCGATGACTCAAGGAATATCTGACCATCAGTAATAGAAATTACGTTGGTTGGTACGAACGCTGATACGTCACCGGCTTGGGTTTCAATGATTGGCAACGCAGTTAAAGAACCGGTTCGACCTTTCACTTCACCTTTAGTGAATTCTTCAACGTACTCTTCGGATACACGTGATGCTCGCTCCAACAAACGACTGTGGAGATAGAACACGTCACCTGGATAGGCTTCACGACCTGGTGGACGACGTAACAACAGGGAGATTTGACGGTAAGCAACCGCTTGCTTAGATAGGTCATCGTAAACGATTAACGCATCTTCACCACGGTCACGGAAGTACTCACCCATAGTGCAACCCGCGTAGGGTGCCAAGTATTGTAGCGCTGCAGATTCAGATGCGCTGGCAGCAACAATAATTGTGTTGCGCAGTGCATCCATTTCTTCAAGCTTACGTACCACGTTAGCAATTGTTGATTGCTTTTGACCAATGGCGACGTAAACGCACTTAATACCGCTGTCTTTTTGGTTAATGATGGCATCAATAGCCAGAGCAGTTTTACCAATCTGACGGTCACCAATGATCAACTCACGCTGACCACGGCCAACTGGAATCATCGCATCGACCGATTTATAACCTGTTTGCACAGGCTCATCGACCGATTTACGCCAAATCACGCCGGGTGCAACTTTCTCAATTGCATCGGTTAATTTAGCGTTGACAGGACCTTTACCATCAATAGGATTACCTAGCGCATCAACAACGCGGCCTAAAAGTTCTGGACCAACCGGAACTTCAAGGATACGTCCTGTGCACTTGGCGCTCATGCCTTCGGTCAAACCGAAGAAGCTACCCAAAATTACCGCACCAACGGAGTCACGCTCCAAGTTGAGTGCCATACCAAAAATTCCACCTGGGAATTCAATCATTTCACCGTACATTACATCGGCTAAGCCGTGGATACGTACGATACCGTCAGACAAGCTGACGATTGTGCCTTCATTACGGGCTTGCGCAGATACATCAAGCTGAGCGATACGCTGCTTGATGATCTCGCTAATCTCGGAAGGATTCAGTTGCTGCATGCCATGCCCCTCAAATCAGGATTTCAACGCTTCGGCTAACTTATTCAGTTTACCGCGGACCGATCCGTCAATAACTAAGTCACCAGCACGAATGTGCAAACCGCCAATTAAAGCGGGATTTACAGTCGCTTTGGGTTGAACGGTACGATCAAGCCGCTTGGATAAGGCGGCAGCTAGTGTTTGGAGTTGTTCTGCGCTCAGTTCAAAAGCGGACTGCACTTCAACTTCTAAGGTGCGCTCTGCTTCGGCTCTAACAGCCTCAAACAGCTCACTTACCATCGGAAGTAAAGTTAAACGGCCATTCTCGCCAAGTACACTGAGAAAATTGCCGAACGTGTCGTCGATCTTGCCTTCACACAATTGCTTTAGAAACGCGACCTTGCCATCTCGAGTCAGCTTTGGATCACCGAGCTCTTTAATAATGACTGGCTCTGTTACCGCCGCAGCAGTTAATGCCAACATCGCAGACCAAGCGTCAACTTGACCTGCAGCCGAAGCAAACTCATGTGCTGCTTTAGCGTAAGGTCGAGCAAGCGTATTGATATTCAGCATCGCTTGCCTCGCTTAAAGTTGTGCGGTCAATTGTTCGACCAGTTGATTGTGAGCGCTTGCATCCACGGACGAACCGAGGATTTTTTCTGCACCCGCAACCGCTAATACTGAAACTTGCGCACGAAGATCTTCTTTTACACGATTAACTTCAAGGTCAATCTCTGTTTTAGCGTTAGCAATTAAACGTTCACCTTCGGTGCGCGCATTTTGCTTAGCTTCTTCAACGATTTCACTAGCAGTTTTATTCGCTTTCTCAAGCATCTCTGCTGCAGTTTTCTTCGTATCACGCAACATTTCTGTCGCTTTTTCTTGAGCTAGCTTTAGGTCGCGCTCAGCGCGTCCTGCTGCATCTAAACCTTCAGCAATTTTCTTCTGGCGTGAATCCATGGCATTCGTAATGGGTGGCCATACGAACTTCATGCAAAACCAGACAAAAATAGCGAAGGCAATCAATTGACCAATAAGCGTCAAATTAATATTCACTGATCTACCTCATGCTATTTCGTTGTTTATCTGAAAGATAACTTCGCGCAGTAAGAGATTACTGCGCGATGAAATCGCTAGATCAGCCTGCCATACCTGGAGCTACAACGAAAATCAGGTACATTGCCATACCAACACCAATCATAGGAACGGCGTCAAGCAGACCAGCCATAATAAAGGTTTTAGTTTGTAATTGTGGTGCCAACTCAGGCTGACGCGCTGTTGATTCGAGTAATTTGCCACCTAAGATAGCAAAGCCCAAACCTGTTGCTAATGCGCCCATACCAAGGATGATAGCGGCAGCGATAATTACGATTTCCATAGTTACTCCTAGAGTTTTAAGTTTTCAAGTTTACAGTTAAAGTTTTTAATTTCACGCCCGCTTTCGCGTCAATGGCTTTCTTCGTGGGCTGAGCTCAGGTAAACGATGGTCAGCACCATAAAGATAAAGGCCTGGAGCGGAATCACCAGAATATGGAAGATTGCCCATGGCCCATAAAGCGCCCACTGTACGTAAAACGGCAGTAGCGCAATTAGGATAAACACCACTTCACCGGCGTACATGTTACCAAACAGACGCAAAGCAAGGCTTAATGGTTTGGTAAACAGACCCAGTAACTCAAGAAATAAGTTAAACGGAATCAGTGACCAGTGTTTAAAAGGGGTAAACGACAGTTCTTTAACATAACCACCAGCGCCTTTAATCTTAATACTGTAGAAAACGATTAAGAAGAATACACCAATAGAAATACCGAACGTAGCGTTTGGATCAGCAGTAGGGACATATTTAAAATATGGAATGCCTGCTGCTGCAGCTAAACTTGGAATCACGTCAATTGGAATCCACTTTAAGCTGTTCATCAGCAAAATCCACATAAATACGGTCAGTGCTAACGGTGCTATCAGTGCACTACGACCATAAAAAGTGTCGCGAACCATATTTTGAACGAATTCAACAATCACCTCAACAAAGCCTTGCAATCCAGTTGGTACACCATCGTTGGCTTTAACTGCCACACGTCGGAACAAAAACAGGAAAACAAAACCCATCAGCAATGACATAACCATAGTGTCAACGTGAATAGCCATAAAGCCCATTTCACTAGCTTGCTCTGCAGTTTCTGCAAACTGCCAAGTGCCATCTAACTTACCGTAGGTTAGGTTTTGTAGGTGATGCTGAATATATCCAACAGAGTCTTGTGCCATAAATGCCTCAACCGCTCAACGTTTTAGAAAGCTTTCAGTCAACAGGAGTGATCCTACGGCAGAGGTCATCTGCACCATAATATAACCAACGAACACTGAAAATATGTTCAATGGTTTCACTCCCAGAAACAGCACTGCAAATAGCACTGCTGTAAGAATCAATTTTCCTGCATGCCCAGCCCAAAAAGATTTGACTATGGCTGCTATTGAACGTGCACCAAAATACTGAAATGCTTTGTATGTAAAATACACGTTCGGTATTAGTGCTGTCAGCCCACCTAATACTGCTGAGTAGGCTGCTGTCCATCCTTGTATTAACCCAAAAAACAATCCAACCAGAACAGTCATCAGCGCCTGTAGCACAATAACGTGAAACATGGGCTGTCGATGAAAAGCAACTTTATTTCGATATGCCACTTTTTATGCCTGGTTCCTTTGCTATCCCTATTCACTGAAATGAATAGCAACAAAATTGCGCGCAGAGTATAGGGGGCTAACGCCGCTCATTCAACTGTCATCTTGGTTTTTACGACCAACAGCTATAAAAACTTAGCGTATATGCGCTAAAACTCCTTGTAACTCTTCTAAAGTGCCATAGCGAATGACCAGTTGCCCTTTACCTTTTGGACCCTGTTTAATTTGCACTTGGGTACCTAAACGTTCGGCGAGCTTTTGCTCTAGACGTTTTACATCAGGATCAACCGGCGGTTTTTCTGGTGCTGGCTTGTCGCTCAGCATATTACGAACCAAGGCTTCAGTCTGCCGAACGGTTAACGCCTTTGCGACAACATGTCGCGCCGCTTCAACTTGTTGCTCAGCAGGCAAACCTAACAAAGCGCGGGCATGGCCCATTTCTAAATCGCCATGAGCCAGCAGCGTTTTAATTTCATCAGGCAAACCCAGCAGTCGTAATAGATTAGCAATAGTGGCACGTGACTTACCCACAGCATTAGCCACTTCTTGCTGGGTTAAATCGAATTCTTTCTGTAAGCGTTGCAAGGCCACAGCTTCTTCAACAGGGCTTAAGTCTTCACGTTGAATATTTTCAATCAATGCCATAGCAATCGCAGCTTCGTCACTGACATCGCGCACTAAGGCAGGAATAGTTTTCAATCCTGCCAACTTTGCAGCGCGCCAGCGGCGTTCACCGGCAATAATTTCATAAGTATGCGCAGTCAAAGGACGCACCACAATCGGCTGCATCACGCCTTGCGCTTTAATCGACTGTGCCAATTCTTCGAGACTGGCTTGATCCATATCGCCACGCGGCTGGTACTTGCCAGGTTGAATACAGTCCAAATCCAAGTGTTGTAATTCTTTAGCGTCAGCTTGAGTTGCTTGCTCTTGCAAAGTATTGGCCGTGGCGCTGCTGAGTAATGCATCAAGCCCTCGTCCAAGACCGCGTTTTTTAACCGCCATAATATGATTCCTTATGTGCGTGTTGCAGCACGCTGACTGGCGCGTTGGCGGCGTGATAATTCGCCGGCCAGCGCTAAATAAGCTAATGCTCCACGTGACTGTTTGTCGTAAGCCAAGACCGGCAAGCCATGACTGGGCGCTTCAGCCAAACGCACGTTACGTGGAATGACGGTGTCATACAGCGTGTCGCCAAAATGCTGCTTAAGCTGCTGTGAAACATCATTGGTCAAACTCAAACGCGGATCATACATGGTTCGCAAAATACCTTCTATTCGCAGTGCTGGATTGAGCTCTGCGGCAATGCGCTGAATACTGCCAATCAAATCGGTCAATCCTTCTAAGGCAAAGTACTCACACTGCATTGGAATAATCACCCCATCAGCAGCGACCAAAGCATTGATCGTGAGCATGCTTAAGGATGGCGGGCAATCGATTAAAATATAATCATAGTTGCCACGCACAGGCTTTAACGCTTCAAGTAAGCGCCGTTCTTTATTGGGTAAATCCAACAGGGCCACTTCCGCAGCAATCAAGTCGCGGTTAGAAGGCAATAGCTGATAACCACCATGTTCAGAAAACTGCATCACATCAATTAAATCAGCTTGCCCGGTTAATACATCCAATACTGAATGCTGCAAACTGTGTTTATCGATGCCGCTGCCCATGGTGGCATTGCCTTGTGGATCCAGGTCAATCAACAATACATGACGGCGCGTGGCAACTAAGGAGGCGGCCAAGTTAATGCAGGTTGTGGTTTTACCGACACCGCCTTTCTGGTTGGCTATTGCCAAGACCTTGCCCATATTATCTCCTAAGTTATTCTTGGCGCTGCAAGATCAATAAGTGCCGCTGCCCTTGGCAACCTGGCACTTTAAGAACCTGACAACTGTCGAGACGAAAATCCTCTGGCAGTGCTTGCAACTCATCGTCAGGATGCACGCCTTTCATCGCCAACCAGCGGCTGTTCAAACCGCCCAAATGACGGGTCCAATTGGTAAAGTCTGCTAGCGAACTGAAGGCTCGCGAGATAATGCCAGAGAACGCTTGTTCAGGAGCAAAGGCTTCAGCACGCATGTGGATCACTTCAAGGTTATCCAACTTTAACTCCAGTTTAATCTGGGTTAAAAAGCGTGTTTTTTTACCGTTTGAATCCAGCAGAGTGAATTTGCGCTCGGGAAAAATAATGGCCAATGGCACACCTGGCATGCCGCCACCACTGCCAACATCCAACCAATCATTACCGTATTGCTCAACGTAGGCAACAACACTGAGACTGTCGAGCAGGTGTCGCGAGACCATTTCGTCAGGGTTACGCACGGCGGTCAAGTTGTAAGCTTTATTCCACTTAATCAATAAAGCCAAATACTGCAGCAGTAACTGTTGCTGCTGCTCACTTAAAACAACATTGAGTTGCTCTGCGCCCTGAGCTAATTCCTGCGCATGCTGTGTGTTAACACTCATCAATCGGCCTGCTCTAAGTTAGTACTGGCTTTACGTTTTTTCAAATGCACCATCAACAAAGAAACTGCGGCTTGGGTAACGCCAGGAATACGCGAAGCTTGACCCAAGGTCTCAGGACGACTGGCCATGAGTTTTTGCTGGATTTCTTTGGATAACCCAGATATCACTGTGTAATCCATATCCAGCGGTAACTTCACCGCTTCGCTGGCACGCATTTTCGCGATGTCATCCAGCTGACGATCAAGGTAGCCGGTATACTTGGTTTTGATTTCTAATTGCTCAGCGATTTGCTCGTCAGTAATTCCACCACCGGTCACTGCAACTAAATCAAGGTAATTGATTTCGGGTCGCGCGAGTAAATTCAATAAATTGTATTCGTGGGTTAGCGGCGTATTAAATTTTGCCATCACTGCCTCACCCAATAGCGTACCTGGGCGTACCCAAGTATCTTTTAGGCGCTGCTCTTCTTGGGCAATGGCTTCACGTTTAGCCTCAAACACTGACCAACGGTGATCATCGACTAAACCAATTTCGCGACCCTTTTCGGTTAAACGCATATCGGCATTGTCTTCACGCAAAATCAAACGGTATTCAGCGCGTGATGTAAACATTCGGTAGGGTTCTTGCGCACCAAGCGTAATCAGATCATCGATCAATACACCCAAATAGGCTTCGTCGCGGCGCGGATGCCAACTGTCTTTGCCTTGTGAGCGCAAAGCAGCATTACTGCCGGCTAATAAACCTTGGATACCCGCTTCTTCGTAACCGGTGGTGCCGTTGATTTGTCCAGCAAAGAATAAACCATGAATGACTTTGGTTTCTAAGCTGTATTTCAAATCACGTGGATCAAAGTAATCGTACTCAATGGCATAACCTGGACGAATAATATGTGCATTTTCCATCCCGCGAATCGAATGAACTAAATCCAGCTGAACATCAAAGGGCAACGAAGTTGAAATACCATTGGGGTACAGCTCATTGGTTTTTAAACCTTCAGGTTCTAGAAAAATCTGATGGCTGTCCTTATCGGCAAAACGGTGGATCTTATCTTCGATGGAGGGGCAGTAACGTGGCCCAACCCCCTCAATTACACCGGCATACATCGGTGAGCGATCAAGGTTTTTAGCGATGATGTCATGGGTTTTGCTGTTGGTATGGGTAATCCAGCAACTGACCTGCTCTGGGTGTTGTTCGCGACGGCCTAAAAATGACATCACAGGTAATGGCGTATCACCGGGTTGTTCAGTCATTACTGAAAAATCCACTGAGCGCGCATCAATGCGCGGTGGTGTACCGGTTTTTAAGCGATCAATACGTAAAGGCAATTCGCGCATACGCTGTGCTAAGGCATTGGCCGGTGGATCACCGGCACGGCCGCCTGAATAATTTTGCATACCAATATGGATTAAGCCACCGAGGAATGTTCCTGTGGTTAACACCACGTTGTCTGCATAAAAACGTAAGCCCATCTGCGTCACAGCACCACGCACGTGATCGTTTTCAACAATTAAATCTTCAACCGCTTGCTGGAAAATCCACAGATTGGGTTGGTGCTCGAGCACTTCACGAATCGCTGCTTTGTAAAGAACACGGTCAGCTTGTGCACGAGTGGCACGTACGGCTGGTCCTTTACGGCTGTTAAGAATTCTAAACTGAATACCGCTGAGGTCCGCTGCAATGGCCATGGCTCCGCCAAGCGCATCAATTTCTCTGACCAAATGGCTTTTACCGATGCCACCAATGGCTGGATTACAACTCATTTGTCCGAGGGTTTCGATGTTATGAGTGAGCAATAATGTTTTTACGCCCATTCGTGCCGAAGCTAATGCTGCTTCAGAACCAGCATGGCCACCACCAATGACGATCACATCAAAACGGGAAGGATAATCCACCAGACACCTCAGGATTTTAACTAAAAACGAATGAACTCATCGATGCACAGATGGGTTTAGCCACATTGCATTTGCCAATAGACCTTTTGGGTTTGCCGTTAGCGAGCTCTAGGTCAGCAATAGTATAGATTTTTGCGCTGCTTTGCATAAGCGTTTCATCCACTGGCTTTTACTTGAAGGTGAATGCGCAGGTAAACAAATATAAATTAAGTATAAAGATATAAAGCTTATTACTACTGCTATTACTAGTTAGCCAGTATTTTGTTGATAACTCAAAAATATTGTTTTAATACAATAGCTTGCAATCGTTTTTAGGCTGTTGAGAAGCAGCCTTAAGGCGCAGGGATAAGCCGCCTAAGCTTGTGGATAAAACAGCTAGTTATCCACAGAGGTAGTTATCCACAGACTTAAGCACTGCTTATCAACCCAGCCTAATGGCGCTTCTCCACAGGGTTTAAGACTGAAATGTATTTAATAAAAATACGACTTTGTTGGATTTAGACGAATTAGAGATCAGCCGATTGGCTTAATTGGATCGAGGGGTGCGGGCTCATTGAATAAAGCAGTTCAATAGCCTTACAGGAAAAAGTGACAGGCACAGCAATAGGCAGCAATTGTAGTGCTGGGTAGCGGATGATTGTGGTGATAAATAAAGGCACAGAAGTGCTACAGCACTTGGATGAACGAGAGAGCCTACACTGCTGGATTGCGCAAGGTGCAGGCTCTTGTATTGCTATTAATCAGTTGCGGCGAATAATGGTACCGCGATCACCGACGGCATACACAGCACCACTTTGAGTGGCGCAGACTGAGCGCAAGCCAGCAGTTGTACCACTGCTCTCTTTCAGCCACTGGTCAGCGTCTAAGCGCAGCACACAGCCTTTGGTACCTACAGCATACGCACCTGCTTGCGCAGAGCCGCAAATACCCAAAAGGTCCTCACGCAGGCGAGTTGCCATTTGCTGCCAACGTTGGCCATTAAAGTGTGCCATGGTGCCGGATAATCCCACGGTGTAGATATTGCTTAGGCTGTCACCCCAAACTCCGTAGAGAAAACTCTCGCTACCAATATTGAATTCAGCCCATTCTTTGCCGTTATAACGCAGCAGCAAACCAAAGTCGCCTGAGGCCAGCAGGTGTTCATTATCCCAAGCCCATAGGCTGTACAGCGCTGATTTGGTACCGCTAGGCATACGCTGCCAGCGCAAACCATCAAAGTGCAGAATAAGGCCTTCATCACCTACGGCATAAATTGAGTTCGCACTGCTGCCCCACATGGCTAGAATTGTGACATCCAGATGCAGGTCAAAATGTAATGACCATTGCTCGCCATCAAAGCGATAAATACGCCCCAATTGGCCAGCAGCAAATAAGCCATTACCGGTATCCCACAAGCAATGCACAGCTAAGTCGCTGGGCGCAGGCAGTTGTTCGCATTGATCACCTTTAATGCGCAATACAGTGCCGGCTTCACCGCTAGCATAACAACAGCCATCCGTGCCTTCAGTGACGTTCCAAAGTTGTTTTTTGCTGGGTGATGTCAAGGTGTGCCAAACACTTTCTTCAGCCGCTTTGGGCGGGGGCGCTAAAGCTAGAGTAAAGTCTTCTGCAGCGGTCATGATGGTGCCGAAATCACCGACCACTAGGGCTTCACCGGTCGATAGAGGGATAATATCCATCAGGTCATGGCGCGTATTGCTTTCAAGCTTGTCGATGCGCCAGTTGTTGAGATAATACAAATGGCCTTGGTCACCAACAATTAAGATGCCGTCTTTATAGGCTTTGAGAGCACGTAGACGGGGCATCGCTTCATTAAATTTGAGTGCTTTAAATACGCCATCTTTATACAGTACCAACTCGCCACGAAAGCCGCCTTGGTCAACAAAGTAACGACCACCACCGAGCAGTAGACTGCCGTCGTCCATAATCAATACCGTTTGGAAGCCTGAACCTAAAGGACAGTTCAAATCAGTCCATTGGCCGTGCTCATCGCGTTTTAACACGGTGCCTTCACCACCGACAGCATACACCGTATTATCGGCTGCACAGATCACAGCGCGTAGGTTGATTTGTGTGGTGCTTTGCTCACGCTGCCAAGTTGCCCCGTCATAATATAAAATTATGCCGTTATCACCCACAGCCCAAGCTTGTCCTTGTTGGTTGCCATCAATGGCAAATAGCGGTGTATTTTCTTCGCAAGCGGCAAAGCGCTCAGAAGATTTTTCAACAACACCGCCACGCAAACTGCGCCATTGCTCACCATCAAAATGTAAGATGCAGCCCATCCAACCCACGGCGAAAATATTATCCAGTGACTGACCCCAAATACCATGTAAGGGTAAGCGTGTGGGTATCTCCATGTGCTGCCATAACGGCCCTTCGCTATCCGCTGCGTTATAGCGAATCACCATGCCTTCATCGCCGACAACCATCAAACTATTTTCTATAACTGTGCCTGACCACAATACATCACCATCACCGGCACCCACTTCGGGGACGCGGCGCCATGCAGCACGGTTTGGGGCTTGGGTATCGGTGGCGAGAATTTTGCTAAAAAATTGACGACGGCTTGAAGAGTATGATTAATGATAGCGATCAGATAAACTAAATATGTGACTACAACAAAAAACTTGTGAAGATGTTTTTCATACTTATCCTTTTTACCTCACTGGTAGAGTGATGCTCTAGCCGGAAATATAGTTAGCTTTTCACTTACCAATACAAAAGCTTGAGAAAATACGCCCTAGCAGATCATCAGCGCTAAATTCTCCGGTGATTTCACCTAGGGCATGTTGCGCCATGCGCAAATCTTCGGCTAATAATTCACCCGCTGCTGCTTGGGTCAATTGTTGATAACCATTCTCTAAATATTGCTCAGCCTGATGCAGGGCATCGAGATGACGGCGGCGGGCACTGAAGCTGCTTTCTGCGGTTTGGCTGTAGCCCATACAGTCTTTTAAATGCTCACGCAGCAGTTCTAAACCTTCCCCACTGCGCGCGCACAAATTAATTGTGACATGGCCATCGGCATTGCTGTGCATCTCAATGGGCTCACCGGAAAGGTCGACTTTGTTGCGGATTAAGGTGACTTTTTCAGGGTTGGGCGTACTAGCTAAAAACTCTGGCCATAAAGAAAAAGGATCATTGGCTTCGGCAGAATGTGCATCCACCACCAGTAAAATACGGTCCGCTTCATTGATAGCTTTTAACGCCCGTTCCACACCGATTTTTTCAACTTGATCAGCGGTGGTGCGCAAGCCTGCAGTGTCGGTGACATGCAGCGGCATACCATCAATATGCATATGCTCACGTAAAATATCCCGCGTGGTACCTTCAATATCCGTGACAATGGCTGCTTCATAACCGGCCAAGCTATTAAGTAAACTGGATTTGCCAGCATTGGGTCGCCCGGCAATCACCACACTCATCCCATCACGCAATAGCGCGCCTTGCCCGGCTTCGCGCACCACATCTTTAAGCTCTTTTTGTACAGCAATTAGCAATTGTAAAATATGCCCATCGGCCAAGAAGTCGATTTCTTCTTCGGGAAAATCAATTGCTGCTTCCACGTAAATACGCAAGGCAATTAACTGTTCTGTCAGTGCATTAACCCGCTGAGAAAATACCCCTTGTAGCGAACGTAAGGCATTGCGTGCAGCTTGGGCTGAACTGGCTTCAATCAAGTCAGCAATAGCTTCAGCTTGGGCTAAATCAAGTTTATCGTTAAGGAAAGCTCGTTCGCTGAACTCACCAGGACGCGCTAAACGTGCACCCAATTCAACACAGCGTTGCAATAGCATATCCAACACCACAGGGCCACCATGGCCTTGCAGTTCTAAAATATCTTCACCGGTAAAAGAGTTGGGTGCTACAAAATACAGGGCTAAGCCTTCATCAATGGCTTGTTGCTGGTCCGCATAAAAAGGACCGTAATGCGCGTAACGCGGCTTTAATTCACGCTCAGTAATGTGCTGAGAAATTTCTTTGGCCAGCGGACCAGACACTCGAACGATCCCTACTCCGCCGCGCCCCTGTGCAGTGGCAATGGCGGCAATGGTGTCACGCGACAGTGGCATAACAATGTCCCTCAACAGTAATCACAAAGCACAACGCCCCTAAGAAGGGGCGTTGTGAACTCGGTTGGTTCGACTAACGTTAGTTAGCAGCCGCCATTGTTTTTTCAATCTTGCGAGTAATGTACCACTGTTGGCCAATCGATAGGATGTTATTGACCACCCAGTACAATACCAAGCCTGATGGGAACCACAGGAAGAAGAAAGTAAAGATAATCGGCAGCAGCTTCATTACTTTAGCTTGCATTGGGTCCGGTGGTGTTGGGTTGAGTTGTTGTTGTACAAACATACTCAAACCCATGATGATTGGCAGAATAAAGAACGGATCTTTGCTCGACAAGTCAGTTAACCAGAACATAAAGGGTGCTTGGCGTATTTCCACGCTTTCCAGCAATACCCAGTACAAAGAGAGGAAAACTGGCATCTGTACTAAAATTGGTAAGCAGCCACCCAGAGGGTTAATTTTCTCTTTTTTGTACAGCTCCATCATGCCTTGTGACAGCTTTTGACGATCACCAGCATGTTCTTCTTTTAACGCTGCCATTCTTGGCGCAACAGCGCGCATACGTGCCATAGATTTGTAACTGGCAGCAGACAGTGGGAAGAAAGCTAACTTAATTAAGATGGTCAGGACAATAATTGACCAACCCCAGTTACCTAAAATGCTGTGGATAACACCCAATAACCAGAAAATAGGCTGAGCAATAAACCAAAGGAAACCATAGTCAACTGTCAACTCAAGGCCTGGTGAAAGGTTTTTCAAATGGCTTTGAATTTTAGGACCGGCATATAAGATTGCACTGGCTTGCGCATGCTGACCTGGAGCAACACTTAATGCTGGCGTGGTATAGCCAATAATGTAATTACCCTGCGAGTCTTTACGCGTAGTCACTTGGTTGGTTTGCTCTGAATCAGCAACCCAGGCCGTAACAAAGTAATGTTGCAACCAAGCAACCCAGCCACCTTGAATGGCTTGACTGAATTTTTTATCATCCATATTGCTCATGGATAATTTCTTGTAAGGCTCTTCTGCTGTCCACAATGCTGCACCTAAATAGGTTGCAGTACCAGTGGCAGTGGTAGATGAAGGGTCGCCTTGACCATCACGTTTGAGTTGGGCAAATAAATTACCTTGCCAATCACGATCGCTTTGGTTGTCAATCAAGTAAGTCAGTTGAACTTGATACGCCTGCTGATTAATGCACTCAACTTTACGCTGACTGATTTCACGTGCAGAGCATTCGGTGCTTAAACCACGGTGAAAGGTAAAGCGCTTGGTGTAATTTACAGCATTTTCTTGAAAGGACAGATCAACGTTTAACTCGTTTTGCCCGTCTGCCAAACTGAAGTGTTGTTGGCTAACGCTATAAACAGGACGGCCACTGGGGCGCGCATCAGGTCCATTAGCGCCAACTAAACCACTTTGTGCAACATAGATTCGCTCATTACTGTTTTCAAATAACTGCAATGGAATATCGGGGTTGGATGCATTGCGAGGGTATTGGCTGAGTTTTAACTCAACGATATCACCACCATTTGGGTCAATGGCTAACTGCAGCACATCGGTTTGTACATAAATCAAGTTATCGCTAACAACATTGTTGGTTAACGTCGGATCTTGAGTCAGCTCATTTACAGCAATCGGCAGGTCATCATTATTCGCAGCATGTGCTGTATTTTGCGGTACAGAATCATTAACAGAAGACTGCGAATTGACTGAATTTGATTGTGTAGTTGCAGCTGTTACTGGTGCCTGGCCGTAGTCTTGGTTCCATTGAAGAACCATCATATAAGACACAACAGCTAAGGCTACGAGCAGGATCGTACGTTTGATATCCATAATTACTCGGCCGTAGAAGATGAACAGGAAGGAGTTGGTACGGGATCAAAACCGCCCGCATTCCAAGGATGACAACGTCCAAGTCGTCGAATAGCTAACCAGCTGCCACGCATCGCACCATGCTGCTCAATAGCTTCAATGGCGTAACACGAACAACTGGGATAAAAACGGCAATGACTTGCCATCATAGGACTGATTGCATAGCGATAAAATTTAATTGGCAAGATAACCAACTTACGCATTACTTTGCCCTGCTAAATCAGAAGGTGTTGCTTGTGATGCGGATAAACGCTGGCGTGCCAAACGTTTCCACATTTTATCAAACTGCTGTCGAAGCTCAATATTAGACAAGTCAGCAATACCCCTACGGGCAACAATTACGATATCTACACCATTCAAAATATGTTGATTATGGCGAAACGATTCTCGTATTTGACGTTTTATTCTATTGCGCTCAACAGCAAGTTTTACGCTTTTTTTTCCAATAACCAACCCGAGACGTGGATGTTCGAGTTGGTTTTCACGAGCAAGTAACAAGACACTTTTGCCTGGCACTTTATATGTTGCTGAATCAAAGACAGATTTGAACTGCTGAGGTACCAGCAAACGCTTTTCTCGGCCAAAGCCTAGATTCATGCTGTGCTCGATTGGATTATGCGCTCAGGCGCTTACGGCCTTTTGCACGACGACGCTTAATAACAGCGCGACCGCCAACTGTTGCCATACGTGCGCGGAAACCGTGGTTACGAGCGCGTTTTAGAGTGCTGGGTTGAAATGTACGTTTCATGATTCGCTACCTGGTGACTTCTTGGGCAAAAAGGGGGCCCAAAGTGGTCCCCGTTAAATAGACGGGCAATTCTATTGAAAACTGAGGCTTAGGTCAATTATCTGCAGCATTTGTTTGTTAATCACAGCTTTGAGGCTTGATTTTTATTAAAGGCTAAGAAGTAGATTAAATTAGAAAAGAATAGATAAAGCTTATTACTGTTGTAATTACTACTGAGCCAGTATTCTGTTGATAACCTTTATAATTCTTTTAAAATCAATGGTCTACAAGGTTTTGTGGTCTGTGTTGAAAGGGTGCTCTAGGTGTGCACCTTAGGCGAATAAGCTGTGGGTAAGTAGGAGAGTTATCCACAGCGTACTTTTCAACAGAGTTGTCCACAGATTATTGCCCTGGGTTTAAGTAGGGTTCTCCACAGGGCTTAAACGCTTTAAAGCCATCAATTGAGTTAAGTAAATAATATCCATAAGGCAGCACAGGCATACCAAAATACGGCTGAGCGCACTAAAAGTAGCCAGATATTATCTAAAGTTTGGGTGCCTTTTTCACCTAAAGCGTCACTCTCAGCTTCCACTGCTGCGCGTCCTGTTTTGCTTAACAGAGCATCAGCAGGCTCGGTTATGCAGAGCAAATCATGCATCAGTGCTTGATTAACCGTGATGAAATTACCGATCAAAGCAAAGCTTGCACTGAGTAAACGTACTGGTAACCAATCTAAAATATGCAATAAGCGGGTAGCTTTAGCAGCTGCTTCTGGCCATTGGCTTTGTTCGGCGCTAAGGATCAGTAAGCGATAAGTTAATGCAGCCAGTGGGCCGCCAATCAGGTAGTAGAAAATAATGGCGAAGAAACCTTGGAAACCCTGCCAAAGTAAGTAGCCTTGCACTGCTTGTAAAAGGCCTGCCGGCTCTTCTGATTGAATCAGCAAATCGCGCTGTGCGGCTAAATTTGCCGCATGGGTATCTTGCCGCCGCCAAGCATCGCGAAAAGGGCCTAAAGCACCGCGTACATCGCCACGGTTTAAGCTATACAAGACCACTGCCAGATGCACGGGAATCAATAACACGCCATACAGCAAAGGTTTTAAAACGAATAACAGCAGCGCCAAACCAATGATAGGTACGCTCAGCGCCAGAATTAAGGCCAATGTATGCCGCTTAGGTAGTAGTTTTGTACTGCGCTTGAGTTGCTCATACCACCATTGGTCTTTTTGTAGAAAAGCACGCCAGTTGGAAAGTTTTTCAATCAGTATGGTTAGGATTAAAACTAGAAAGCTCATAGGTTTTCTCCATGCTGCTTAGCCTGTAAACGTTGCCAATTAAATGCAGGCCCTGGATCAGTTTTTCGACCTGGAGCAATATCACAGTGGCCACAAATCCGTTCTGCTGTGATCATAGGGTAATGTTTAATCAATTCATCGACCAACTGATTGAGGCTGTGATATTGCGCATCGCTATAGGGATGGTGGTCCTCGCCTTCTAGTTCTATACCTAGCGAAAAATCATTGCAGTTTTCACGCTGATTAAATTGCGAGATACCTGCGTGCCAAGCACGATCTAAACAGCTAACAAATTGGGTGATAGCACCGTCACGTTTGATAAAAAAATGTGTGGACACTTTTAAATGCGCGATGCCAGCAAAGTAAGGGTGGGCTGCAACCGGCAATTGGTTGGTAAATAGCGCTTCCACCATACCGGTGCCGAATTGTCCCGGCGGTAAACTGATGTTGTGGATAACTAATAGGGAGATTTCAGAGTTGGGGCGTGCATTGTAATTGTCTGACGCTAGATGCTCTGCGCCGTGCAGCCAGCCAGTGTCGGGATCCAGTGCGAAAAGCTGTAAAGCATGCATAAAATATCCTGTAGTTTTATTTACTAACAGTAAGCTGAGCACCATTTTAGGACGGTGTGTCCCTGTTGTGAGTTGCTTTACTTGTTAAGTAGAGCATAGGCATAAACTGCTGTATTTCAATACTTATAGTATGGATTTATACAGGATAGCGAAAAGCGCTAAATGAGGGTGTTATTAATGGTAAGTACTGCGCATCAATTCATGTGCAAAATGTTGTTGAACTGCAGGTGTTGATTGAGGTGGGGCGAGGTGTGCAGGGCTAGCGGATAAATATTTCGCTTATAAACAGCTCAAGCCGCTTAGCGGCCTGAGTTGTTTGAACAGATGACTTATTAGCCTTGGTGATACTTAGCTGATAAATCATGTACTGCATTAATAAATGCACCTGCGTTTTCAGGTTTTACTTCTGGGGTAATACCATGGCCAAGGTTAAAAATATGACCTGGACCAGAACCGTAGCTTTCTAGAATGCGCCCGACTTCTTTTTCAATCGCCGCAGGGTTGGCGTAGAGCGTGGTTGGATCCATATTGCCTTGTAGTGCAACCTTGTCACCTACACGTGCACGTGCCACACCTAAATCGCAGGTCCAGTCGATACCCAATGCTTCTACGCCGGTATCAGCCATTGACTCGAGCCACAAACCACCACCTTTGGTGAATAGAATCACAGGAACGCGGCGGCCTTCATGCTCACGGATCAAACCGTCCACAATTTTTTGCATATAGGCCAAAGAGAACTCTTGGTAAGCCGCTGAGGATAAGCTACCGCCCCAGCTATCAAAAATTTGTACCGCTTGTGCGCCAGCTAAGATTTGTGCATTGAGGTAGCTGGTTACTGATTGCGCTAATTTATCCAATAGCAAGTGCATTGCTACAGGATCGTCGTAAAGCAATGCTTTACTCTTGCGGAAATCTTTAGATGAACCGCCTTCAACCATATAAGTGGCTAAAGTCCAGGGGCTACCGGCAAAACCAATTAAAGGTACGCGACCATTGAGTTCTTTACGAATGGTACGTACAGCATTCATTACATAACCCAGATCTTTTTCTGGATCAGGAATAGGCAGCGCTTCAATGGCTTCCATAGTATCGACGATTTTTCTGAAACGCGGGCCTTCACCCGTTTCAAAATACAAACCTAAGCCCATGGCATCTGGGATGGTTAAAATATCTGAAAAAAGAATCGCAGCATCTAATGGGTAGCGTTCCAGTGGTTGCAAAGTCACTTCGCAAGCCAATTCAGCGTTCATGCATAAATCCATAAAACCACCAGCACGAGCGCGAGTGGCTCTATACTCAGGCAGGTAGCGGCCTGCTTGACGCATCATCCATACAGGTGTCACATCAACCGGCTGTTTAAGCAGGGCGCGGAGAAAACGATCATTTTTCAGAGCAGTCATATTAGCGTCCATTAGAAATTAATAGGCTATTGTCGCAAATTTGCGAGTAAAAGGCACGGTGTAGCAAATATGCCATGCAGTTGGCTTGACTCATCTCAACTGTGTAGAGGCGTTGCGCAACGTGCTAGTTTAGCGCATGGCGTATTTTTAATGCATATAGCGAGGAGTGACACATGTATAAATCATTGCTAGAGAGCAGCTTATTTGTTGCGGCAGAAGAAAGTACTGCTGCACAACAGGTGGTCAAGCATCGAGTATTACAACAGAATATCCATCCACCCTTCCCTGCACATCAGCATTATGCCGTATTTGCTATGGGTTGTTTTTGGGGGGCGGAACGACGCTTCTGGCAGCAGCCAGGGGTGTATGTCACTGCCGTAGGCTATGCAGGTGGCGATACGGTTAAACCAAGCTATGAAGAGGTTTGTAGTGGTTTAACCGGGCACACAGAAGCTGTGTTGGTGGTGTTTGATCCTGCGCAAATTAGTTTTGCTGATTTATTACAGGTATTTTGGCAAGCGCATGACCCAACCCAAGGTATGCGCCAAGGCAATGATATTGGCAGCCAGTACCGATCAGCAATTTATTGTATGGATCAGCAACAACTCGAACAAGCACAGGCCAGCTGTGTGCACTATCAAGCGCGTTTAACCGCAGAGGGACGTGGGCAGATCAGCACCGAAATACGCTTGGCGCCAGTATTTTATTATGCAGAAGCTATGCATCAGCAGTATCTAGAGAAAAACCCTAGTGGCTATTGTGGACTGCGTGGCACAGGTGTGCCGTATTGAGTTAAATACAGGGCATAAAAAAACCCCGCGTGAGCGGGGTTTGCAGACTGTCTCCTGGCTTCCTTGCTTTAGCCTCCTTGGCGTTAATCATTGATCCGTAATGATTAAAAGCATTCCATCGTAAATCCGTGCGCCTATTTTACTCAGCTGCAGGGATATGCATAGTGGCCAAATGACCCTGCACTCTGTAAGTAAAAGCTTACAGAGTGCAGTTGCCTGCGGGATAAGTGTTCAATCAATTAAAATTGCGCTGCATCGAGCAAGTACAGTGACTCACTACCAGCTTTAACCGAGCTACTGAGAGACTGAGTGCGTGGTAATAAGCGCGCAAAGAAGAAGCGTGCGGTACCCATTTTACTGGCATAGAAATCATCTTCTTGCTCTTTGCCCTGTGCGGCTCGTGCCATTAATGCCCACATGTAGGCATAAGCGGTGTAACCAAAGACTTGCAGGTATTCAACCGACGCTGCACCAATCTCATTTGGATTGTTTTTTGCTTCAGCCAATAACCAAGCGGTTAAATCATCAAGGTTTTCAATCGCAGCTTTAAGTGGCGTGGTGAATTCAGCCAGCTGGCTATCAGCCGATGAGATAAAAGCTTTCACTTCATTAGAGAAGTGCTGGTAGAACGCGCCGCCATTACCAACAATTTTACGACCGGCTAAGTCTAGCGACTGGATACCGTTAGTACCTTCGTAAATCTGCGTGATACGGCAATCGCGGATCAACTGTTCTTGGCCCCACTCACGAATAAAGCCGTGACCACCAAAGATTTGCTGACCATGAATGGTCGACTCTAAACCAACATCGGTTAAGAAGGCTTTGGCAATCGGTGTAAGCAATGCCACCAGTTCTTCAGCGCGCTTACTGGCTTCTGCTTCTTCGCTGTACTTAGCGATATCCAACTGCATAGCTACGTAGCTAGAGAAAGCACGACCGCCTTCATTCAAGGCTTTCATGGTCAGCAGCATACGGCGTACGTCTGGGTGCACAATGATTGGATCAGCTTGCTTGTCTTGTGCCACCGGACCGGTTGGTGCACGGCTTTGAATACGGTCTTTAGCGTATTCAATGGCGCTCTGGTAAGAACGCTCACCCAGTGATAAACCCTGGATACCCACACCGAGACGCTCGTAGTTCATCATAGTGAACATGGCGGCCAAACCTTTGTTGGGTGCATCAATGATGTAACCGGTGGCGTTATCAAAGTTCATTACACAAGTGGCGGAACCTTTGATGCCCATTTTGTGCTCAATTGAGCCGCATGACAGGCTGTTGCGCTGACCCAGTGAGCCATCATCATTGACCATCACTTTAGGTACTAAAAACAGTGAAATACCTTTGGCGCCAGCTGGTGCATCCGGCAGTTTTGCCAGTACCAGGTGGATGATGTTTTCGGTTAAATCATGTTCGCCACCGGTAATAAATATTTTTGTACCTGTTACTTTGTAGCTACCATCGGCTTGTGGTTCTGCTTTGGTGCGGATCATGCCCAAGTCAGTACCTGCATGGGGTTCGGTCAAACACATCGAGCCTGCCCAAGTGCCGTTGTACATATTGGGTAGGTATTTTTCTTTCAGTTCTTCGCTGGCGTGCGCATGAATTGATAGGCAGGCACCGGCGGTCAGCATTGGGTATAAACCAAAAGACAGGTTCGCTGAGTTGATCATTTCTTCGATTTGCGCGGTGATCATTTTTGGCATGCCCATGCCGCCAAACTGTGGATCACCACCGACGCCAACCCAACCGCCTTCGGCATAGGTGTTATAGGCTTCGATAAAGCCTGCTGGTGTAGTTACAACGCCATCATTCCAGCTGCAACCTTCTTCATCACCACTGCGGTTGGTGGGCGCAATTGAACCTGCAGCAACTTTACCCGCTTCTTCTAAGATAGCTGCTGCTGTTTCATCATCAACAGTCTCTGCTAGGGCGGGTAGTTGTGCCCAAAGTTTACCTGCTTCGAACACTTCGTTGAGTACAAAACTCATGTCACGTAAAGGTGCTTTATAGTCAGCCATGGGGCATTCCTCTTTATTATTAGCGCCAGTTCAGCTGTGTCGCGACACAACGCAAGGCAATATGTTGGTAACAAAAGTAAGATTTTCAGTCTACATTAATAAACTTTTAAAACTAATAAGCTCTTTTTGTGACTGATTAGTTTTATCTCTATAACTAAAAAACCCGCTGAATGAGATAAACCTTATCGGGCTCTCTCACGCAACGGGTTTTACTACAGCATTAACAACAAGTGATGCTTAGTAGCTTAGAGCAAAGTCTTCTACAGCCATATCCATCAAGTTGTCTGCACCTGACAGCATGGTCGCTACATGAGTGCGGGTACGCGGCAAGATACGTGCGTAGTAGAAGCGTGCAGTTTGCAGCTTAGCTGTGTAGAAGGCTTTTTCTTCAGTGCCTGCAGCCAGTTTCTCTGCGGCAACACGCGCCATATCAGCCCAGAAGTAAGCCAAGCAGGCATAACCGCAATACATCAGATAATCAACCGATGCAGCACCGACTTCTTCGCGATCTTTCATGGCAGCCATCCCTACTTTCATAGTGATTTCGCCCCACTCTTTGTTCAGTTCAGCCAGTGGCTTAACGAACTCTTGAATGGCGTCGTTCGTTTCGTTAGTTTTGCAGAACTTATGTACGATTTTGGTGAAGCCTTTCAGTGCTTCGCCTTGGGTCATCAGAATTTTACGACCTAGCAAGTCTAATGCTTGAATGCCGGTAGTACCTTCATACAGCATAGAAATACGGCTATCGCGAACGTTTTGCTCCATGCCCCACTCGGCAATAAAACCATGGCCGCCATACACTTGTACGCCGTGGTTGGCTGACTCAAAACCCACTTCGGTCATAAAGGCTTTAGCAATTGGGGTTAAGAAGGCCAGCATGCCATCGGCAGCTTTGCGCTCTTCTTCATCGGTACTGCGTTGCATCACGTCAACTTGCTGTGCTGCGTAGTACAGCATGGCACGATTACCTTCGGTAAAGGCTTTCATAGTTAACAGCATACGGCGTACATCTGGGTGCACGATGATTGGGTCAGCGGCTTTTTCCGGTGCTTTCGGACCTGTCAGTGAGCGCATTTGTAGACGGTCACGTGCATATTCAATAGCGCCCTGGAAAGCCACTTCTGAGTGAGCTAAACCTTGTAGTGCAGTACCGATACGTGCAGTGTTCATAAAGGTGAACATGCAGTTCAGGCCTTTGTTTTCTGGGCCAATCAAGAAACCTTTGGCGCCATCAAAGTTCATCACACAGGTGGCGTTACCATGAATACCCATCTTGTGTTCAATCGAACCGCACTGCACACCATTGCGCTCACCAACAGCGCCTTCAGCATTGGGTAAGAACTTAGGCACGATAAACAGTGAAATACCTTTGGTGCCTTCTGGTGCACCAGCGATACGGGCAATCACAATATGTACGATGTTATCGGCTAAATCGTGCTCACCAGCAGAAATAAAGATCTTGGTACCTGTGATCGCGTAACTGCCGTCGGCCTGTGGTTCTGCTTTGGTGCGCAGCATACCTAGGTCAGTACCGCAATGTGGCTCAGTTAAGCACATAGTGCCAGTCCACTCGCCTGAAACTAATTTGCTCAGGTAAGTGGCTTGCTGCTCTTCAGTACCGTGCGCGTGCAAAGTGTTCATTGCACCGTGTGACAGGCCTGGGTACATGCCCCATGACCAGTTCGCTTGACCCACCATTTCACTGATAGAAATCCCCAGTGATTCAGGTAGACCTTGACCGCCGTGCTCAACATCGTGAGCTAAGCTTGGCCAGCCGCCTTCAACATACTGCAGGTACGCTTCTTTAAAGCCAGTCGGGGTTTTAACACCTTCAGGCGACCATGTGCAGCCTTCGGTATCACCCACGCGGTTCAGTGGAGCAATCACGTTTTCACAGAACTTTGCACCTTCTTCAAGGATCGCGCTGACCATATCTGGCGTTGCATCTTCGCAGCCAGGCAAGTTTGCATAATGCTCTGGGTAACCTAATAACTCATCGCGGACAAAACGGATATCACGCAAGGGGGCTTTGTACTCAGCCATATCTATCAACCTCTACTGGAAACTTTATTATTAAGTGGGCCTATAACAGTGCTTGTCAGTAGGCCTGTTGCTAGCAGCGCAGTAGAATTTGTTGCGCATACTGAATGTTAATCAAACGACTGTTTGAAAGTTACGGATCTATCCCAATCTTGTCAAGCATTGCTCGAAGACTTTATTGGTTTTTTTGCTTAAGCCTGAATATCAATCAGGGTGCCCAGTGACTCCTCGGCAGAGCTGAGCACTCGAGCACCGAGTTGGCTCATTTGTTTGGCCTGTTCAAGCTGCATTAGCTGTTCAGTAATTTGAGCCATATCTAGAGCCGGTGCTGCGGTTGCAGCAGGAGTGCTAGCTGCATTACTGCTGGTTTGAGCGATAGCTTGCGCAGCATTGACCAGTTGTTCTTGGCCAGTTTTGATGGCGGATAACCCCGCGGAGAATACGTTTGCTGAGATTTGCATAATGCCTCCTACAGCAGACTATAAAAGCACAGCGCTAAAAATTAACTTAAATAGAGTATAGAGCAAAATAAATCACTATGTTGAGGAGAGGATTAAAGGCTATTGGTTAGCCAATCGGCAAGTTGTTGTGCGCGTTGCGTATGCTGATTTTTGCGCGCGAGTAACACCAGTTTGGCTGAGGTTTCGACAAAACCCCAGGGTGCAAGCAAACGGCCACTAGCAATATCGCTACGCACTAAGTGTTCTGGGGCAATTGCCACTCCGAGCCCTGCCACTGCAGCCTCTAACAAATAGTAAAGGTGCTCAAAGCCTTGTGCATAGTGCAAGTCGCTTTCTGGCAGTTGTTGTGCCTGTACCCATTGTGGCCATGCCTGTGGCCGTGAGTGGGTAAAGAGCAGTGGCTCGTTTAATAATTGTGCAGCCGGTGCTGTGGATAATGTTGCTGCGCGTTGATAGCGCGGACTGAGCACTGGGCCGATGCGTTCGATATCTAGGGTATAAGCTTGCATTGTGTCTGGGCAGGGTTGATCTAAAAACACCAAGCTCGCATCGGCTTCTGAATGCTGCAGATTGTCATCGCCGGCATTAGTAATTACCTGTAAGCGCAAGTCAGGTAAATCATGTTGCAATTGTTCCAGACGCGGGATCAGCCAGCGCGCCAGCAGACTGCCTGGGCAGGCTAAAACAAAAGGAGCTTGTTGAGTTTGCCGCTTAATATCCAGGCAAGCCTGATGGATCAGGTTAAAAGCTTCGTGACTCGACTGGTAGAGGCGCATGCCGGCATCGGTGAGTTTAATGCCACGTCCATCTTTACTGAGTAAAGTAATCCCTAGGTGTTCTTCGAGTTGCTTAACCTGACGGCTGACCGCGCCATGGGTGACGTGCAGTTCTTTTGCGGCCAAGGTAATGCTTTGCAAGCGTGCGCTGGCCTCAAAAGCTTTTAAAGCATTTAAAGGTGGCAAGTTAAAAGAATCAGACATGTGAGTTTTCCTAACCTATTGCTGCAATCATATCGCTTTTCGTGGTGAAGGCTATCAGGTAGTTTAGCCTGCATAGAAAAATATCTTATTAAGTTCTGGAGTGGGTCATGAGTTCTTTTTTTAATAGCCCTGATGAGCATGGTTTATTTGGTGACTTTGGTGGTCAGTATGTTGCTGAAACCTTGATGCCCTTGATTCTTGAATTAGGCCGCGAATATGAAAAAGCTAAAGATGATCCGGATTTTATTGAAGAGTTGGCTTATTTTCAGCGTGATTATGTCGGCCGCCCTAGCCCGCTCTACTTTGCTGAACGCTTAACCGAGTATTGCGGTGGCGCTAAAATTTATCTGAAGCGCGAAGAACTGAACCACACTGGCGCGCACAAAATTAATAATTGCATCGGTCAGATTTTACTGGCGCGACGCATGGGTAAAAAACGCATTATTGCCGAAACTGGTGCCGGCATGCACGGTGTAGCCACTGCCACGGTAGCGGCACGTTTTGGTTTGCAGTGCGTGATTTATATGGGCACCACTGATATTGATCGTCAGCAAGCCAACGTCTTTCGGATGAAGTTGCTCGGCGCGGAAGTGCGTCCTGTGGTGGCCGGTACTGGCACCTTGAAAGACGCAATGAATGAAGCATTGCGTGATTGGGTCACTAACGTTGCTGATACCTACTATTTGATTGGTACCGTGGCCGGCCCGCATCCTTACCCAGCGATGGTGCGTGATTTCCAAGCCGTGATTGGTAAAGAAACCCGTGATCAGTTGCAAGCTCAAGAAGGTCGCCTACCGGATAGCCTGGTGGCTTGTATTGGTGGTGGGTCTAACGCTTTAGGTTTGTTCCATCCATTCTTGGATGATGCCAGCGTTAAAATTATTGGTGTAGAAGCCGCTGGACATGGGATTGAGACCGGTGAACATGCGGCCAGTTTACAAGGCGGCACTCCTGGTGTGTTACACGGCAACCGTACCTACTTGCTGCAAGACGATGATGGACAAATTGTTGATGCCCATTCGATTTCGGCAGGCTTGGATTATCCTGGTATTGGTCCAGAGCATTCATGGTTACATGATGTTGGCCGCGTTGAGTACACCTCTGCCAAAGATGACGAAGCACTGGCCGCTTTCCATTTGTGCTGCAAGTTGGAAGGTATTATTCCTGCGCTTGAATCAGCCCATGCGTTAGCTGAAGTATTTAAACGTGCGCCGCAATTACCCAAAGATCATTTAATGGTAGTGAACTTATCCGGTCGTGGTGACAAGGATATGCAAACGGTTATGCATCACTTTGAGAAACAGGAGCAGTCAGTATGAGCCGCATTCAAGCTTGCTTTGCCGAACTGAAGAAACAAAATCGCGCGGCCTTAGTTACCTTCGTGACTGCCGGAGATCCAGATTACGCCACGGCCATGCGCATTTTTAAAGGCTTACCAGCGGCTGGCGCTGATGTGATTGAATTGGGTATGCCCTTTACCGATCCAATGGCCGATGGCCCAGCGATTCAGTTAGCCAATATTCGCTCGTTAAAAAACGGACAAACCTTAGCCAAAACTTTGCAAATGGTGCGCGAGTTCCGTGAAGACAATCAGCACACGCCAGTGGTACTGATGGGCTACTTTAATCCGATTCACCATTATGGTGTACCGCGTTTTATTGAAGATGCTAAGGCTGCTGGCGTCGATGGTTTGATCATTGTTGATTTGCCGCCGGAGCATAACTCAGTGTTTTGCGATCCTGCACAAGCGGCAGGTCTGGATTTTATTCGTTTAACTACGCCAACCACTGATGATGTGCGTTTGCCGACGGTACTCAAGAATAGCTCAGGTTTTGTCTATTACGTTTCAGTTGCTGGTGTGACCG
Organism: uncultured Thiopseudomonas sp.; assembly: GCA_964385265.1. GTDB lineage: Bacteria > Pseudomonadota > Gammaproteobacteria > Pseudomonadales > Pseudomonadaceae > Denitrificimonas. The sequence continues at coordinate 31,940 of CAYLOI010000015.1, read as the reverse complement.
GTGGTAATTCGGCGACGATGGAGCACATCGAAGAGGCGGTAACGCGTTTGCGTCGCCATACTGATTTGCCGGTGTGTATCGGTTTCGGTATTCGTACACCTGAGCATGCGGCCAATATTGCTCGCTTAGCTGATGGCGCGGTGGTGGGTTCTGCGTTTGTGGATTTGATTGAAAGCGCGAGCACGCCAGATCATGCGGTTGATGCGGTATTAACGCTGTGCCGTGCTTTAGGCAATGGTGTTCACCATGCGCGTGACTAGCGCACAGTGAATTTTTAATTAGCGCTAATACTGCTTGTTAAGGACGTGGGCCGAATAGCTCAATCAGCTGTTCGCCCTGCGGTGCACCTGGGTGCATCTGCAGCATACCGGTCGAATCAAGGTATAAAATAGCGGGTGTGCCGCTGGCGCCTACTGTGGCCATTAGCTGCTGGTTATCATCCAGCTGCTGGCGCTGCTTGGCTTCAATAGTTTTTGCTTCTATGGCAGGTTTTTCTCCACTTTCATTGCCTATTAAAGCCGCTTTTGGATCTTTAGCGCTGAGTAAGTAAGCCGCTTTCTTTTGACTGCTGTCACCTAGGGTGCCGACCATCACGTGGCGTAACTGTACTTTGTTGGCATCCACCCATGGCCGCGCATCTTTCCAGAAGCGTTTGCAGTACGGGCAGTTTGGATCGGTAAAGACATACACAATCTGTTCTGCTTTATCAGAGCCGTCGGCTATCCAGTTGCTGCCTTTGAGATTTTCCCACATTACTTTACTTTGTGGACGACTGACTTTTTCTTCTAACACCGCACCGGTTAAATCTTCACCTTTGGCATTCAGCAAGCTGCCGATCAGCGCATGCTTACCATCTTCAGTTACATACAACGCCAAAGGACGGCCGTTAAATAAAGCGGTGTAACCGGTCAAACCGCTCGGTGCATCAAAGCGCTCTAGCACTTCCACGCCACGCTCACGCATCGCTTCTACAGGTGCAGGATACTTCTCTGCTTGCGCCATGAGAGGTAGCGTCAGCAGAGCCAACGCCGGTAAGATTTTTTTAAATGTCATGGTTATTCCTCTAGATTAATAGTCTGTGTTTCTGCGCTGATGTGACGTAATGCATGCTTTAAACTGGCATGTGACAGCTCACCTAAATGGTTATTTTTCAGCAGTCCGTCGGCACTGTAAAACAATGTGGTAGGTAAAGATAATGAACCTACAGCTTGACCAAGACGCCCGCCCGTATCAAGCAGATTGTTGCTTAAGCCCAGCTGTTGTTGGGCTAAGAATTTCTCAACTAAAATTTGTCCTTCGCCTTGGTTTACAAAGACAAAGCGAATATCTGGATTGGCAGCTTGGGCGGCGGCCAGTACTGGCATTTCTCGACGGCATGGCGGGCACCACGTGGCCCATAAGTTAATCACCAGCGGCTTGCCGGCCAAATCTTGCAGTGCTACCGGCTGGCCGTCAATATTACGTACGGATAGATCTGGTATCTGCTGGCTGCTGTGCAAAGCATTGAGTACCGAAAAGCTTGTACCCCATGCAATCAGGCCGATACAGACGCCTATGGCTAACGGCGCACGCAAAGATGCTTGGCGCCACGCTTTATACAAGCCGACCAGAACCGCAGCGATTAAACCGGGCAGTAATAAAAAACCACCGTCGCGAATATCAATGATCTGCCAAAGGTTGTCGCGGTATTGTTGAAAATACTGAATAACAAAGGCGCTGCGTGCCACTAAAGCGCCGATAAATAGCATGCTGAATAATGCTGACTCAGGATTGCCACCGCGTTTTCTACCAATCAACCAGCCGCTCAACCATGCAATAAAAAAGGCAGCGTAGAGCAGTGCTAAATCCATAGGAATGGCCAAGGGGCCTAAATTAAAACTTAACATTAACTGTCCTTTTGCGCAGCGTTTAAGTGCTGTAAAAACTCATTGGCTGATACTTCACCGGTGATGCGTTGCGTGCGCTGCTCTGAGCCTTGCGGATTGATAAACAAAATCGTCGGTGGTCCCATAATCTGTAAATCCTTCATAAGCTGCTGTTGCTCCGTGGTATTTAAGGTGACATCGGCTTGCAGTAAGCGCATATCAGCTAAAGCATTTTGTACCTCAGGTTTAGCAAAGACAGTTTTCTCCATCACTTTGCATGAGACACACCAGTCTGCGTAAAAATCCAAGAGCACCCATTTGCCGTCCTGCTCAGCTTGCTTGAGCTGTGCTTGCAACTGCTGCACATCGGCAAAGCGTTGCATGCTATGTGCAGCGGATTGCGTGCTGTTGGGCGCACTAAAGTTGGCCAGTGGGCGTAAAGGATCATCGCCCCCTGCCGCTGAGCCAAACAACAGTATGCCAGCCCAAATGCCCAGCAGTAAGGCTATATAGCGACTGAGAAAACGCCAATTAGCCCGCTCGATATAACTGACTTGTACGGCAATGGCGAGCAGTAATGCACCCCATAAGCCCAGTAATAACGGACCGGGTAGCACTGGCCGTACAATAATAATAGCGGTAGCCAATAAGGCATAACCAAAGACGCGGTTAACGCTTTGCATCCATGTGCCGGGTTTAGGCAGCCAGCGCATACCTACGGTAATTGCCAGCAGCAAGGGTAAGCCACTGCCGAGACCCAGTGAAAACAGGGCTAAACCACCACGCAGACCATCACCGCTTTGCGCGATATACAGCAGTGCGCCGGCCAGCGGTGCAGTCATGCAAGGGCCCACCAGTAAGGCCGACAAAGCACCTAAACTGGCGGCACCGAGTAAACTGCCACCTTTAATGTTTTGATCCGCACCTTGTAATCGCTCACGGATAAAACTCGGCAGTTGTAAGGTAAAGACACCAAACTGGGCCAAGGCTAAGAGAATAAAAATACCGGCAAACGGCAACAATAGCCAAGGTTGCTGTAACGCTGCTGAAAGGTTGCTACCAAGGTTAGCCGCAACCATACCCAGTGCTGCGTACATTAACGCCATCGGCAAAACAAAGGCGATACCCAGTTTTGCACCCTGCCAGCCGCCCTTCTTTGAACCTGCAATGACGCTGGTTAAGATCGGTAACATGGGCAGCATGCAGGGAGTAAAGGCCAGCAACATACCCATCATAAAGAAGGCAGCTATATTCAATAGCAGGCCTGAACCGGCTAAACGCTCAGCGATGGATTGATCTTCGGCTAAAGCGGGGCTGGCAGGCAGTGTTGTTGTGTTTGCATCAACTAGAGCCACATCTGCACCAACGCTGGCGGTTTGTGGCGGATAGCACAAGCCCGCATCAGCGCAACCTTGCCATGTCACCTCTAAGGGTTGTTGAATATCTGTAGCCAACGGCAGTTGCAAGAATTGACGATAGACTTGTGTCTCACCAAAAAACTCATCGAAATGTTCGATGCCTTCTGGGTAATCAATAGTTACAGCATTGCCGTTAGCATCAGTAATCCCCAGTTTATCTCGATATAAATAATGATCAGCGGCAATCTGCCAGACTAAAACGCTGGGCTCAACATCGTCGAGCAGTTCAAAACGAAAGGCTTCTTCTACCGGTAAGAAATCCTGCTGATTACTGATAAATGCCTGGCTTAAGCTGCTGAAAAGCAGCAATAACGCCATAACAAAAGCGCGCATAGATGTTTTCCTATTCAATGTGCAGTCACTATGCGGCTGCTCTATTAAGACAACATTAACAGTTAAGTTGCGCTTAAAGTGTTGTAGGCTGTGTTGCTTAGCTGATGTGTAACTGTAGTGTTTTATTTGGGTTGAGGATTGATCGGGGTATGCATATTTTACTGGTCGAAGATGATTTGTTAATTGCCCAAGGCTTAGTGGCTGGCTTGCAATTACAAGGCTTTACCTTGGATCATATGGCCCATGCTGGCGCTGCTGAGCAAGCCCTACAGCTAGGGCATTTTGATGCGATGATTCTTGATCTGGGTCTGCCGGATGAGGATGGTTTGCACTTGTTGATGCGTTTACGTAAGCAAGGAGTGACATTGCCTGTGCTGATATTAAGTGCACGAGATTCAGTGCTGCAGCGTGTTGAAGGTTTGCAAGCGGGCGCAGATGATTACCTGCTTAAACCCTTTGATTTGCGTGAACTGGCGGCGCGGCTGCACAGTTTATTAAGGCGTAGCAGTGGGCGCAGCACTCACTTGATTGAGTATCAAGGTTTAACCTTTGACCCGAGTACGCGCGAGGTTAGCCTACATGGCCAGGCTGTTGCTTTGTCACGGCGTGAGCAGGCGCTGCTTGGTGCGCTATTACAAAATCCTGGACACATCTTAACTGCGGAGCAGTTACAAGACAGCCTGTATGGGCTCGGTGATGGCGTGGAAAGCAATGCGATTAATGTGCATATCTATAATTTACGCCGTAAATTAGGCAGTGAAGTGGTGAAGACTGTGCGCGGTTTAGGCTATCGAATGGGTGTTCCGCATGAGCCTGCGTAATCGTTTACTGCTGATATTAAGTGGTACTTTTATTGTTTTGTGGAGCTTGGCTGCGTTGTGGCTGCTGGGTGATTTACGCCGCGAAGTGACAGTCGCCTTAGATGAGCGCCTTGCCTCGTCGGCACGTATGGTCGCCGGTTTGTTAGAGCAGTTGCCGCAACCCTTACCCACTCAGCACAGCAGTCCGTTAAGTGCTATTGAGCTTGGGTTGCAAAGTGGCTTGGTCTGCCAAGTACGCTCGTTGCGCGGAGAAGTTTTAGTGCGCACGCCCAATACGCCGCAAGCCACTTTGGCTGAGCATGGTGTGGGTTTTCATGATGTCAGTATTGGTCAGGAGCGTTGGCGCAGTTTTACTTTAAAGCGTCAGCATTTATGGGTGACCACAGCGGATCGCATTGATGAGCGGGAAACATTGCAGCTGGCTATTTTAATTGCCGCTGCCCTGCCCGTGGCGTTTGCCTTGCTGGGTAGCTTAGTGCTGATTTGGTTTGGTATTGGTCGTGGTTTATCCCCGCTGCAACGTTTGCGTGAGTTGTTGGCCCAGCGTGATGCTGATGATTTGCAGGCGCTGCAAGTGCAGGGCTTACCCAAAGACTTGCAGCCACTGGTGGCCGCTTTAAATCAATTATTTGCACGTATTTGTGCCGCCTTAGAGCGTGAGCGACGCTTTACCAATGATGCCGCGCATGAGTTGCGCACTCCGCTGACAGCAATTAAAACCCATTTACAAGTTGCACAAATGAGTTCTGGTGCTGGCGCTGAAGATGCTTTGCAGAAAGCTGAAACAGCAGTTGACCGTATGCACAATGGTTTACAGCAGCTTTTGTTATTGGCACGGGTAGAGAGCGCACAAGACTTTGATAAGGACGGACAAGTCAGTGCACAGACTTTAGCGCGGCATGCCCTTGCCGATCTGATTGGGGTGCCGGGCTATCAGCGCATTGATGTGGTCAATGAACTTAGGGCTGAGGTGTACGTTGCTGTGCCAGAATCTTTAGCGGTGGCTTCTTTGCGTAACTTGTTGGATAACGCCTTGCGCTACAGCCCCGCGGCGAGCCGAGTTGAATTGTATATGGCGGTGGATAAACAACGCCTGCTGTTGCGCGTGCGCGATGCCGGTTCAGGCTTGACCGAGGAGCAGGCTGAGCAGGCTAAACAACGTTTTTGGCGTACTGCTAGCGGGCACAGTGGTAGCGGTCTTGGTTTGGCCATTGTTCAAGCAGTGACTGAACGTTACGGTGGTGAGTTACGTTTACAGACAGCGCCCACCGGTGGTTTGGACGCTGTACTGTATCTGCCCCTGAGCCAGAGCTGACTCTAACTATTGGCTGGCGATGATCTGCTGGCGCTCTTGTTGCTTGGCTTTTTTATAGCTTAATGCCGAGGCAGGTACTGGGGTGATGGTGCCTGTCTCTAGCCATTTCTTCAGGCGATTGGCATCGGCCATATGGGTGTATTTACCAAAGGCATCCAGCACCACAAAAGCGACTGGGCGTTTGTTCATTTCGGTACTCATTACCAAACAGTGCCCTGCACTGTTGGTAAAGCCGGTTTTACTGACCTGAATAGTCCAGTTGTTCTTGCGCACTAAGGCATTGGTGTTACGAAAACCTAAGGTGTAGTTGGGCTTGCTAAAAGCTACTGTTTTTTCTTCAGTGGTGCTGAACTGACGAATTAATGGGTATTGCTCTGCTGCTTTGATCAGCAAGACTAAATCATGGGCGCTGGAGACATTATCTTCTGACAGTCCAGTTGGCTCGACAAAGCGCGTATTGTGCATGCCTAAGGCTTGCGCTTTGGCATTCATCGCTTGAATAAACGCCGCGTGGCCACCGCGGTAATGGTGGGCTAAGCTGGCTGCTGCGCGGTTTTCTGATGACATTAAGGTGATCAGCAGGGTGTCTTTACGACTCAGTTGACTGCCAAGCCGTACCCTAGAAAAAACGCCCTGCATTTCTGCAGTGTCTTTAATTACCATCGATAGTTTTTCATCCAATGGTTGCTTGGCATCAATGGCCACCATTGCCGTCATCAGTTTAGTTACTGAGGCAATCGGGGCAACAAAATTTGGATTACTGGAATAGAGAATTTGATTGGTTTTTAAATCCACTAACAAGGCGCTTCCAGCAGCTAATTCTTGCTGTGCTGGTTTGCTTGTCGCAGTTGTTGCCATTGCATTATGGCTGACGGATAAGATACCGAGGGCGAATAAACCTGCTGTAACCACTTGTTTTATTTTCACAAAAATACTCAATATAAATAGATAGCCTAAATTTTAGGCGTGGCGCGCTCCTTGCGATCAGATGTTTATGAGTTCGTATAATGGCATAAAAACCACACAGCCCCTACTGGCTGGCAGGTTTTATTATTGCTAAATATGGCAAGAGGTTTTTAAAAAGATGCAGATAGACTTTTAAGCGGGATTGCTGCAGGCGGGCGTTAAAATTGGTGCTTAATGTGCCACCGCTGTATCCATTGCGTGATACAGCGGTGAGCTCAATACTTAGAAGTCTAAGTTAGATACTGCTAAAGCGTTTTCTTCGATAAATGCGCGGCGTGGCTCAACATGATCCCCCATCAGGGTGTTGAAGATTTGATCCGCAGCAATGGCATCGTCAATGGTGACTTGCAGCATACGACGTTGGCTTGGGTCCATAGTGGTTTCCCACAGTTGCTCTGGGTTCATTTCGCCAAGACCTTTGTAGCGTTGCACACCTAAACGACGGCTGCCTTCGGCCATCAACCAATCTAGCGCTTCCTTAAAGGTGCTCACAGCTTGCTTACGCTCACCGCGCATGACATAGGCATCATCTTCTAGTAAGTCATTTAACTGGCTACCGAGTGTGGTCACGGTGCGGTAATCGTTACTGGAGTAGAAATCGTGATTAAACAAAATATGATTGGTTAAACCATGTGCTTTAATCTGAATTTCAGGTAACCAGTAATTTCTTTCGCTGTCATGACGTAGGCCAACGGTATACACCTCACCCGACTTCTCTGAGGATGTCATGCGCTCTTGTAAGGCATCCAACCAGGTTTGCATAGCGGCTTTATCGGTTAATTGCTCAGGCTCTACGCGCGGCAAGTAAATAAAGTGCTCAGTGATTTCTTTCGGGTAAACACGTGACAGACGTTCGAGGGTTTTCAGTACAACGCGGTATTCGTTGACTAGCTCTTCAAGTGCCTTACCTGATAATCCCGGTGCGCTTGCGTTGACGTGCAAGCTTGCATCTTCTAGTGCTGCGTTGGTGAGGTACTCATCCATCGCCTCATCATCTTTCAGATACTGCTCTTGCTTGCCGCGTTTGACTTTATACAGTGGCGGCTGGGCAATATAGATATAGCCGCGCTCAACCAACTCAGGCAACTGGCGGAAGAAAAAGGTCAGCAGCAGTGTACGAATGTGTGATCCATCCACGTCAGCATCGGTCATGATGATGATGTTGTGATAGCGCAGCTTGTCGATATTGTACTCATCACGACCAATACCACAGCCTAAAGCTGTGATCAGCGTGCCAACTTCTTGCGATGAAATCATCTTATCAAAGCGGGCTTTTTCGACGTTGAGGATCTTACCTTTGAGCGGAAGAATGGCTTGGGTCTTACGGTTACGTCCCTGCTTGGCTGAGCCGCCAGCAGAGTCCCCTTCCACAATGTAGAGTTCAGATAGTGCGGGGTCTTTTTCTTGGCAGTCAGCGAGCTTGCCAGGTAGACCGGCAATATCTAGTGCACCTTTGCGACGAGTCATTTCACGTGCTTTACGCGCAGCTTCACGAGCACGGGCGGCATCGATCATCTTCGCTACAATGGCTTTGGCTTCTGCCGGGTTCTCTAATAAGTAATCGGCTAAGAATTTGCCCATCTCCTGCTCAACTGCAGTTTTAACCTCAGATGAAACCAGCTTTTCTTTGGTCTGTGAGCTGAATTTTGGATCAGGTACTTTTACCGAGATAATGGCAGTCAGGCCTTCACGGGCATCATCACCAGTGGTGTTGACCTTGTCTTTTTTGCCAATGCCTTCTGCTTCAATATAGTTGTTCAGGTGACGGGTCAGTGCAGTACGAAAGCCCACTAAGTGTGCACCGCCGTCGCGCTGTGGAATATTGTTGGTGTAGCATTGCACGTTTTCATTGAAGCCGTCATTCCACTGCATAGCGACTTCCACGCCAATACCGTCTTCTTCACGCTGCACAGTAAAGTGGAAGATATTGTTAACAGTGGTTTTGTTGGTATTTAAGTATTCAACAAAAGCTTTTAAGCCGCCTTCGTATTGAAAGAGTTCTTCTTTACCGGTGCGCTCATCTTTTAATTTGATGCCGACACCAGAGTTCAAAAAGGATAACTCACGTAGACGCTTGGCTAAGATATCCCAGCTAAATTGAATATTAGCAAAGGTATCAGCAGAGGGTTTGAAGTGAATACGAGTACCGGTCTTATCTGTTTCGCCAATGGCTGCCATAGGCGCCTGTGGCACACCATGCTTATAGGTCTGTTCCCAAATTTTGCCTTGGCGGCGAATGGTCATGACCAGTTCGCGTGATAAAGCGTTGACCACAGAAATACCGACACCGTGCAGTCCGCCGGATACTTTATAGCTGTTATCGTCAAACTTACCACCGGCATGCAGTACCGTCATAATAACTTCTGCTGCAGATATCCCTTCTTCTTCGTGGATATCTACCGGAATGCCACGACCATTATCCTGGACGGTAATTGACTCGTCGGTATGGATAGTGATGCTGATTTCATCGCAGTGACCGGCTAAGGACTCGTCGATGGAGTTGTCTACGGTTTCAAAAACCATGTGGTGCAGCCCGGTGCCGTCATCAGTATCTCCGATATACATGCCAGGGCGTTTGCGTACTGCATCCAGGCCCTTAAGGACTTTAATACTACTGGAATTGTACGATTGTTCTTCGCTCATGCGGTCACTCCCGATGGTGTAATTTGGCCTTGTTCCACGTGGAACAAAGAAACTGGTGTATCCGTTCGCCAGCCTGAACTCATTAATTGTTGATCGACGCAGGTGATAAACACCTGGCATTTTAAATCATCTAGCAATTTGCATAAGGCCAGACGGTGCTGCTCATCAAGCTCTGAAGGTAAGTCGTCTACAAGGTAGATGCATTCATTACGCCTAGCTTGAGAGAGTAAATAACCTTGGGCTATTCTTAGCGCGCAAATAACCAGCTTCTGCTGCCCTCTTGAAAGAATATCGACAGCATTATGTTTGTCTATCCGTACTCTAAGGTCAGCGCGTTGTGGGCCTGCCTGTGTATAACCCAGCGCTCTATCGCGCACCATGTTCCTGTTGAGCACCTCTTGCAGTTCTGTGTTTTTGTCCCAGCCTCTAAAGTAACTGAGAGTTAAGCCAGAAAGGTCGAGTAGCTTAGCTAAGGTGTCTTCAAAAACAGGTTTAAGCTGAATAATGTAAGCGCGACGTAATTCATCTATTTCGTCGCTGGCTATACAAAGCTCGCGATCCCACGCAGCAATAACAGATGTATCCATTATACCATGGCGCAGGCATGAGTTTCTTTGTCTTAAGCTGGTTTGTAAGCGCTGCCACGCAGAAATAAACTGATGTTCCACGTGGAACACACCCCAGTCTAAGAATTGTCGGCGCATTTTTGGTGAGCCTTCCAAAAGCCTAAAACTATCAGGATTGATCAGTTGTAAGGGTAAAAGCTGAGCCAGTTGTGCGGCGCTGCGGGCATTTTGGCCATCGATGCGGATGCGTAATTCAGATTGACGGTCACGGCTGATACCGACATTGCTTTGACTGCCGTCGCTGTGCAGAATCTGCGCAAACACTGTGCAGCTGTTTTGTTCGTGCTGAATCATCGGTTGTAAGCGGGTGCTGCGAAAAGAACGAGCCATAGCTAACAAGTGGATGGCTTCGAGCACGCTGGTTTTACCGCTACCATTAGCGCCGTAGAGGATGTTGATGCGTGGAGATGTGTCTAATGTCACCGGCAACAGGTTACGGATGCCGGTGATTTGCAGTTGGCCGATAGCCATAGTAAGCGGTTGCTAGAGGCGCATAGGCATAACAACGTAAGAAGCACCGTCGTTGTCAGCCTCTTGGATAAGCGCACTGCTGTTGGAGTCTGACAGCACAATACTGATTTGCTCAGATGAGGTGGCGCTGAGCACATCAAGCAGATAGGTCACATTAAAACCGATCTCTAAGGCATCACCGCTGTAGTCAACGCAGACTTCATCCTCTGCCACTTCTTGCTCTGGATTATTAGCTTGGATTTTCAGTAAGCCTGATTCAAGCTGCCAGCGAATGCCGCGGTATTTTTCATTGGATAGAATCGAGGCGCGGTTTAATGCTTCACGTAAATTTTGGCGGTCGGCTAACACGGTTTTATCACCGCCGCGCGGTAAGACACGCTCGTAGTCTGGGAACTTGCCGTCCACCAGCTTAGAAATAAAGGTGAAGTCTGCGGTGGTCGCACGAATATAGTTACTACCGAATACCACAGCGACCTCAGTTGAGTCTTCACTCATTAAGCGAGCCAGTTCTAGTACACCCTTGCGCGGCACAATAACCTGGTGCTGAATGTCTTCACTGATCTGCGCAGGCACTGAGCATAAGGCCAAACGGTGGCCGTCTGTGGCAACAGCACGTAACTGGCCTTGTTTTGCTTCAAGCAATAAACCATTTAAGTAGTAGCGTACATCTTGCTGGGCCATGGCGAAGCTGGTGCGTTCGATCAGGTGGCGTACATGGCCTTGCTCAACGGTGAATGCTAATGAGCCGGGGGTTTCCTCTGAGCTAGGAAAGTCTGTGGCCGGTAAAGTGGTTAAAGTAAAACGGCTACGGCCCGCTTTGATTAACACTTTTTGATCGTCGACTTTAAAATCGATCAGCGCATCCGTCGGTAGATTTTTACAGATATCCATCAGCTTGCGTGCGGGTACAGTGATTTCGCCTGGTTGCGCTGGCTCTTCTAGGGTGATGCGTGCGACCAGCTCGACTTCGGTGTCTGTACCCGTCATGGATAGGTTTTGCTCTTCGATGACCAAGAGTACGTTGGATAACACCGGCATGGTTTGCTTGCGCTCAACAACACCGGCCACCAGTTGCAGCGGTTTTAACAAAGCTTCGCGTTGAATGGTGAAGTGCATAGTTAGGTCCTTGCTCAAAAGTGCTGGCACTGCTGTTAGGTTGTTAACGTGCGCAGTAGGTTTTTATAGTCTTCGCGGATATCGGCATCAGTTTCGCTCAGTTCGGCAATTTTACGGCACGCGTGCAGCACTGTCGTATGATCCCTGCCACCAAAGGCATCGCCAATTTCAGGCAAACTATGGTTGGTGATCTCTTTAGCCAGCGCCATGGCGACTTGGCGTGGACGCGCGACTGAGCGTGAGCGGCGTTTAGATAGGATATCGGAAATTTTAATTTTATAATATTCAGCCACAGTGCGTTGAATATTATCAATGCTGATCAGTTTGTCTTGTAGAGCCAACAAGTCTTTTAATGACTCGCGAATCAAATCAACGGTGATGGGCTCATTGGTAAAGTGAGAGTGGGCAATTACCCGTTTCAAGGCCCCTTCCAGCTCGCGCACGTTAGAGCGAATGCGTTGGGCAATAAAGAACGCGCAATCATGCGACAGTTGCACCCTGCTCTGCTCGGCTTTCTTCATTAAAATAGCGACACGGGTTTCCAGTTCAGGTGGCTCGACACCAACCGTCAAACCCCAGCCAAAGCGTGATTTTAGGCGCTCTTCAAGGCCGTCAATTTCTTTAGGAAAGCGGTCGCTGGTGAGAATGACTTGCTGGTTACCTTCAAGCAGTGCGTTAAAGGTATGAAAAAACTCTTCCTGTGAGCGCTCTTTTTTAGCAAAAAACTGAATGTCATCAATCAGCAGCGCATCGACTGAGCGGTAATAGTTTTTAAACTCGTTAATGGCGTTATTTTGCAGGGCGCGCACCATATCGGCAACAAAACGCTCAGAGTGCAAATAAATCACTTTAGCGTTTGGGTTTTTCTGTAGTAAATGATTACCAACAGCATGCATTAAGTGTGTTTTACCTAGACCCACGCCACCATACAAAAATAACGGATTGTAACCATGCTTTGGGTTGTCGGCGACTTGCCAAGCTGCAGCACGGGCTAGTTGGTTTGACTTACCCTCAACGAAGCTGTCAAAGGTGAAAGAGCGATTCAGCGCGCTGACATGCTTAATAGCACCTTTAACAGGCGCAGCAGGTGCAGTGCGCTCTACGCTGACATTAGGCACCACTGTGTGGTTGCTAGTATGCGTCACCGCTGCGCTTGGGTTTTGTGTGAACGTAGGTTGTGCTTGCATGGCTGCTGCTGCAACCGGTGCTGGCGTAGGCGCATGTACAGGGTTGCTTGGTACGGTGGCAGGCGCAGTGCTATTACTGCTGGTGCGTGATTTTGCTTTACTGCCAATCTGCAGGGAGATTGGCGGTGCATTGCCATTATTGCGCTCAGCCATCAGCTCGAGCAAACGATTAATATATTTATCGTTGACCCAGTCTAATACAAAGCGATTAGGTGCAAAAATATGCAGCTCGTCACCCACCGCTTCAACTTGTAATGGACGGATCCAGGTGTTGAAATGCTGGGCAGGCAGCTCATCGCGTAAAAAATCGACAGACTGTAGCCAAAGTTCGACAGACACAGAGATCCCTCAAGTAAAACATAAATATTGCGATCTGCTATTGTAGCCGTCAGAGGCAAAGTTATCCACAGGCGCAGTAAAAATAGCAGGCAGCTGGTGAGCGCTAAACCCTAGGTTGACTGTCGCTGGGTAATGATGAAAAACCACAATTAGAGTGATGCATATGATTACACTGGGAGAGCTATCTGCTTGGTTGCTGGTTGCATTGATTATCGCTTGGATTTGGCGTGGACATGGTGTGCGTGAGCGTGCCCTAGGGTTTGTACGCCAGCATTGTGAGAGTGAAAACGTGCAGCTTCTAGATGGTAATGTGGCGCTACAAGGTTGGCGATTCATGCGTGACGGCAAAAGTCAGAAGCGCTTAGCGCGCGTCTATAGTTTTGAGTTTACGGTTACCAGTCAAGAGCGCCTAACGGGCACAGTGGCAATGTTTGGTCGATATTTAGCCAAGGTTGAATTGCAGGCTTACCCGATGCCGCACGGCAGTGACAATCCGCAGGCGGATATTGTGGTAGAAGCGCAAAAAAATCAGAATAAGCCAAACAATAATGTTGTGCAGTTACACCACTGGCATAGCAGCAAAAAGAGTAATACCGAGCAGTAAGCTACTTAATCTCTAAGCTTGCTCAGTGTCACTGTGCGGTTAAAGTGAAATTAATGCGTTTGAGCCATTCTGCTTCTTTCTGAAAGTCTGCCAAGGTCAGCGGATTATTATCTAACCAGTGCTCTGGAAAGCGGATATGCAAGCTGTTGTGTTCAGCGTTTAACTGCAGTTCAGGTACTTCTTGGTTGCCGCGAATATGGTACAAAAGAATCGCAAAACGCAATAAAACACATAATAGCAGCAGTTGTTGCCCATCTTCGCCGAACTCAGCAAAGCGCTCTTTAGGGATGTTACGGCGATGACCGCGCACCAATAGAGCCAGCATTTGTTGGTCTTGACGTGAAAATCCAGATAAGTCAGAGTGCTCGACTAAATAGGCGCCATGCTTGTGGTAGTGGTAATGAGCAATGTCTAAACCCACTTCGTGCACCCGTGCCGCCCAGCTCAAAATATCAGCATGCCATTCTTGTTTAAGCTGCCAAGCATCAGCCACTTGTTCTAGCGCTTCTAGGGCTTTGCATTCAACTTTTTGTGCATGCTCAAGGTCAACATGACTGCGCTCCATTAGCGCCTGGATGGAACGCTCACGCACATCTTCGTGCTGATGACGACCCAGCAAATCGTAGAGTACGCCTTCGCGTAATGCGCCGTCACAGGGAGTCATCTGCTCCAGAGCTAAAGCATCAAAAATAGCCTCCATTATCGCTAAGCCTGCTGGCAAAATAGCGCTACGCTCTGCTTTAACCCCAGCAATATCTATGTTGTTAATGTCGCCGGCGCTAAGCACTTGCTGCTTGAGCCAGGTCAATCCTGTGCTATTGATTTCGCCATTGCTCAGACCAGCTGCGGCAAGTGCTTGGCCGATGGAACGAATGGTACCTGAAGCGCCTACGGTGTCGTGCCAACCCATGCGGCGTAAGCTTTGCTCCAATTCCATCAGTTCAAGGCGTGCTGCTGTATAGGCTTGTGCGTAACGCGCGGCGGTCACTTTACCGTCTTTAAAAAAGCGCTGAGTAAAACTGACGCAGCCCATCTGCAAGCTGCCGCGCAGTTGTGATTCAAACTGTTGGCCAATAATAAATTCGGTGCTGCCACCGCCAATGTCGACGACCAAACGTTTACCTGGGGTGTCAGCTAAGGAGTGTGAAACGCCCAGATAAATCAGACGGGCTTCTTCACGCCCGGAAATCACATCAATGTCGTGACCTAAAATCTGCTCGGCACGCTCAATAAAGGCTTGCCTATTGTGCGCGATACGCAACGAACTGGTGCCGACAACACGCACCGCACCTTGGGGTAAGTCATTGATTAACTGGGCAAAACGCCGTAGACAGGCAAGACCACGCTCAATTGCATCATCTTGTAATTGCAAGTCTGTACTGATACCCGCAGCCAGTTGCACTTTCTCACCGATACGCTCAAGGATACGAATTTCTCGCTGATCTGTCTTAGCCAGCACCATATGGAAACTGTTGGATCCGAGATCAATGGCAGCAATGAGCGGAAAGTGTTTAGGAGCAGAGTTGGGCATTCCACTATTCCAAAGAAGTAATGGGACTATCGTGCCATGTTGCAGCAGATTCGCCAATGTAAAAAAGAATGGTGGCTTGAGTGAAGCAAAAAAATATCACAGCGATCCGCTCGGTTACTTTCGTTAAGGGCTCAGTCAGGCTATGATTATCCGCACTTAAATTTGTATCCGCCTTTTCGGAGAGGTTTCATGAGCGATCACATTACCAATATTAGCGATTCAAGTTTTGATCAAGATGTATTGCAGGCAGACATACCTGTACTGGTTGACTACTGGGCGGAGTGGTGTGGTCCTTGCAAAATGATTGCTCCCGTTTTAGAGGACGTAGCGACTGAATTTGCTGGCAAAGTAAAAATTTGCAAATTAAACATTGATGATAACCAAGCAACACCACCTAAATATGGTGTGCGCGGTATTCCTACTTTAATGCTATTTAAAAACGGCAACGTAGAAGCAACTAAAGTGGGTGCACTATCTAAAAGCCAATTGGTTGCGTTTTTAGAAAGCCACATCTAATTACAGCGGCAAATGCTCAATTAAACCATGATCTAGTGTGCATATTGTTAATGTGCACACTAGACTCGCGTCTTTGCAAGTGGTAGATTCCATTTCTGTAACGCTTAAGCCGTTATACGTCTGCATGCCGTCGCCGATATCTTATGCGGCTCTGAACAAACAACCGACTGTTCTCCTCGCGGTACGCCTCTCAAGCTAAGAGCTTGCTCATTCCTTCTAAATTATATCATCGTCATTCCCTATGAATCTGACCGAACTAAAACAAAAACCCGTTGCTGAATTGCTAGAAATGGCTGAACAAATGGGCCTAGATAACATGGCCCGTTCGCGTAAGCAGGACATTATTTTTTCACTCCTCAAGCGTCATGCGCGTGGTGGTGAAGAGATTTCTGGTGATGGCGTTCTGGAAATATTACAAGATGGTTTTGGCTTTCTGCGCTCTGCAGACTCGTCATACCTTGCTGGCCCGGATGATATTTATGTATCACCCAGCCAAATTCGCCGCTTTAACTTAAGAACCGGCGATACCATTACGGGTAAGATACGTCCGCCAAAAGATGGCGAACGTTATTTTGCATTGCTGAAAGTGGATGGCATCAACTTTGATCGTCCAGAAAATGCCCGTAATAAAATTCTTTTTGAAAACCTCACACCGCTGTTTCCGACCAAGCGTCTTACCATGGAAATCGGTAATGGCTCGACTGAAGACTTGACTGGTCGTGTGATTGATTTAGCTGCGCCGATTGGTAAAGGCCAGCGTGGTTTGATTGTGGCACCGCCCAAAGCCGGTAAAACCATCATGCTGCAAAACATTGCCTCTAACATTACCCGTAACAATCCCGAGTGCCATCTTATCGTTTTGCTGATTGATGAGCGCCCTGAAGAAGTCACGGAAATGCAGCGTACCGTGCGCGGTGAAGTGGTTGCCTCAACCTTTGATGAGCCACCGACACGTCACGTACAAGTGGCTGAAATGGTTATCGAAAAAGCCAAACGTTTGGTTGAGCATAAAAAAGATGTAGTGATTTTGCTCGATTCCATTACCCGCTTAGCCCGCGCGTATAACACTGTGATTCCAAGCTCTGGCAAGGTACTGACCGGTGGTGTCGATGCCCATGCACTGGAAAAACCTAAGCGCTTCTTTGGTGCGGCACGTAACATCGAAGAAGGTGGCTCACTGACCATTATCGCAACTGCTCTAGTTGAGACCGGTTCGAAAATGGATGAAGTGATTTACGAAGAGTTTAAAGGTACCGGTAATATGGAGTTGCAGCTTGAGCGCCGTATTGCTGAAAAACGCGTGTTCCCAGCGATCAACATTAACCGCTCGGGTACCCGTCGTGAAGAACTATTAACCAGCGAAGATGAACTGCAGCGCATGTGGATTTTGCGCAAACTGCTGCATCCTATGGATGAAAGCGCAGCCATCGAGTTTTTGCTTGATAAGCTCAAAGACACAAAAACCAATGAAGAGTTTTTCATGTCAATGAAGCGCAGCAAATAACCCTCGTTTAGTATCTAAAGCCATGCATGGGTGTGTGATAGCAGTATCCGCCCCCGTGCAGCGCTTAATCTGCTACGGATACCCTCATGCAATATTCTGATCTCCGAGATTTCATCAGCGGCCTTGAGCAGCGTGGTGAACTGAAGCGCATTCAAGTCCCCGTCTCCCCTGTTTTAGAAATGACAGAAATTTGCGACCGCACCTTGCGCAAAGGTGGGCCTGCCTTGTTATTTGAAAATCCGACGGGTTTTTCTATGCCAGTACTGGGCAACCTGTTTGGGACGCCTGAGCGTGTGGCTTTAGGTATGGGTGCTGAAAGCACAACAGAGCTGCGTGAGATTGGTAAATTGCTGGCTGCCCTAAAAGAGCCTGAACCACCCAAAGGCTTTAAGGATGCGTGGAATAAGCTGCCAATGTTCAAGAAAGTCTTGGCCATGGCGCCTAAAGTACGTAAAGACGGTGCCTGCCAAGAAGTGGTTATTGAAGGTGAGGATGTCGATTTAACCGCTTTGCCGATTCAGACCTGTTGGCCGGGTGATGTCGCGCCTTTAATTACCTGGGGCTTAACCATCACCAAAGGGCCGAATAAAGAGCGGCAGAATCTTGGTATTTATCGCCAGCAAGTGCTGGGCCGCAATAAAGTTATTATGCGCTGGCTCAGTCACCGTGGCGGTGCCTTAGATTTTCGCGATTGGTGCAAAAAATATCCGGGACGCCCCTACCCTGTGGCGGTGGCTTTGGGTGCTGATCCTGCCACAATTTTGGGCGCGGTAACTCCAGTCCCTGACACCCTGTCTGAATACGCTTTTGCTGGTTTGCTGCGTGGTTCACGCACTGAATTGGTTAAAGCGATTGGCAGTGATTTACACGTCCCTGCATCGGCAGAAATCATTTTAGAGGGGCATATTTACCCCGGTGAAATGGCTGATGAAGGCCCTTATGGCGACCACACCGGTTATTACAACGAAGTGGATAGCTTCCCAGTCTTTACTGTGGAGCGCATCACCCGTCGTAAAGATGCGATTTATCACAGTACCTATACTGGTCGACCACCGGATGAACCGGCTATTTTAGGCGTGGCACTCAATGAAGTGTTTGTGCCTATTTTGCAAAAACAGTTCCCGGAAATTATTGATTTTTACCTGCCACCAGAAGGTTGTTCCTATCGCATGGCAGTGGTAAGTATTAAGAAACAATATCCAGGCCATGCCAAGCGTGTGATGCTGGGTGTATGGAGTTTCTTACGCCAATTTATGTACACCAAGTTTGTGATTGTGGTGGATGACGATATCAATACACGTGATTGGAATGATGTGATTTGGGCGATTACCACGCGCATGGATCCAACCCGTGACACGGTATTAATTGATAACACGCCGATCGACTACTTAGACTTTGCTTCGCCCGTCTCTGGCTTAGGCAGTAAAATGGGTTTAGATGCAACCAACAAATGGCCCGGTGAGACCAGCCGTGAGTGGGGTCGGGTGATTGAGCAAGATCCCGCGGTAAAAAAGCGTGTGGATGCGCTTTGGTCTGAGCTTGGCATTGACTAACGCGCTTGAGTGAGTGCTGTGGTACAAACAAAGGATACAGTTTACGCATGAAAGTGATGTTGCAGCCCTCAGGGCATGTTATTGATTTGTTGCCTGGAGAAAAGATCATTGATGCGGTCCAGCGTTTAGGTATTGATGCGCCGCGCAGCTGTCGCAATGCCAATTGCCATCTCTGTGCAGCTAATTTAATCAGTGGCAAAGTGCGTCAAGGTGATGATGTGTTTGAGTCTGGCGAGTTATTTACCTGCTTGGCTGAACCCTTGTCTGACTGCGAAGTGCACTGGGATGAAGTGTTAGACCCCAATGAGCAGCCGCTGTGCAAAGTTACCTGTCAATTGGTCAGCGTCACGCCACTGGGTGCTGATGTGTTTTCGGTGCACTTACGTCTGCCCGAGGCCAAGGTGGTGCGTTATCACGCCGGTCAATACCTGTTGCTTGAGCGTGACAATGGCGAGTCTAGCGCCTTCTCTATTGCCTCTGCGCCAGAACAAGGCCGTGAGCTTGAGTTGCATATTTTAGCCCGTGATAATGCCGCAGTGGCGTTACTCAAACAGTTGCAAAAGGAGCGTATTGCCCGTGTGCAAATGCCTTTTGGTGATGTGCATTTAGCCGGTGCGGACCAGCGTCCTTTGCTGTTAATTGCGGCCGGTACCGGCATGGCGCAGATGCACAGCTTGATCGAGCATTGCCGTGCGACTGAGTTTAGCCTACCCATCCATGTGTATTGGGGCGCGCGCGCGGCTGAAGATTTTTATACGCTGAAAAATCTACCCGCTTGGCAAGCCATGAGTAACCTGCATTTTCATCAGATTGTTAGCGAAGATACGGGCTGGCAGGGTCGCGTTGGCATGTTGTATGAAGCTGTTTGTCAGGATATCCAGAACCTCAGCGAGTACCGTGTGATTGCCAGCGGCTCTCCCGCGATGATCTACGGGACATTTGATGCCTTGGTTGCCGCAGGTATGCAGCCTGAGCAAATGCATGCGGATGTGTTTGCTTACGCGCCACGCCCAGAGTAATCAAAGTTAGGCATTAGGTCGTCCAAGTACGCACAGCTAATGTTGGTTTTGCTTGCTGGTGATGTTGCTGGATATTGTGTATGGCGTACTTCGGGGTGGGTGTTAGTCCGTCGATAAACCCGTCCAGGGTTCAACTCCGGCGCTGCGCCATCCTTGGCTGCGCTCGTCACCCCCACCCCGAAGCAGGCATTGGCCATCGGCGTGTTTAGCAAGTCTTATAAAGTATTTACTATTTCCCTATAGCTATTTTGAACAAAGCATCAAATAGTTTTACTGTTAAATAGCGACTTTGCAGCTGGTTTTATTCAGGCCGCGTGCAGAGCTGGTTTGGCAGACGATGATGAGGTGAGATGAGATGAAGATGAAGATGCAAGTAATGCTCTTACAATGAGACTTACGCAAATCATGCCAGCAATACAAGAGGTCACCGCGTGCTGTGCTGGGTCTGTGGCAAGCGCAGCCATGGATGGCGTAGCGCCCGAATCGAGCCCTGGATGGGCTCGTTGAGGGATTAACAGACTTAGCACAGTGCGCATAACACACAAGCCTTAAGCCCACTGCTCTTTGGTCGGCAGCGCCCATGTACGTTTTATATCCAGACCAGAAAAGATTCCCGGCAAACAAGTACGTATGACATACAAGTTAAAGTGCTTACTGACAGGCTTGCTGCTCTTTGGCCAACAACGTACGCTTACGCTCTACCCCCCAGCGATAACCCGAAATTCCACCGTCAGAACGTAAAATACGATGACAAGGAATGACCAGCGCTAAGGGATTCGCAGCACAAGCATTGGCCACTGCACGCACCGCCTTGGGCTTATGCAAGCGTTCAGCGACATCGCTATAACTGAGCGTCTGCCCCACTGGAATCGTTTGTAAAATCGCCCACACATTTTTCTGAAAATCGCTGCCTTGAATATCCAACGGGAAGTCTAAAGGCGTTTGTGGCACATCTAAAAATTCAGTCACTTTTTTTAAGTAAGGCGCCAGCGCTGGATGATTTTCGAGCAACTGCGCTTTTGGTTGGCGTTGTTGTAAATCAGCATAGAGTTCTACTGTTGAATCGCCGAGAAGTACAAAACAGACACCCTGCTTGCTACGCGCAATAAGAATCGCGGCAAAAGCCGTTTCAGTTGTCGCAAACTCAATCACAGCTGTGGATAACTTGGTCATACAGATTCCTGAGACAGGTGCCGCTAAATTGAAGCGCTAGATAGCGCATGCGCCTTAAACAATACCTCAAAACCGGCCAAGGTACGTTCAATAATCCGCTGGTCCGATACCTCACTGGGTTGTTGCAGCACCTGATGCAAGAGCAGTGCGGTTAAACCATGAATATATGACCAACTGGCCAGCGCTGCGTTGCGCACATCGATGCTCTCAATCGGGTGCTTGAGTAAGTCTGCCACCATCATTTCAAGTTTAGAAAAGGCTAATTGGCGCGCTCTGTGCAGTTGCTCAGGCATCGTATCCGCAGTCAGTTCAGGGCCGAACATCAGCTGATACAGCGCAGGATTACGCCGCGCAAAATCAAGATAAATTAAACAGAACCCCTGAATCTTTTCTGCTACGGGCAACGATGCACTGTTTTCGCTGAGTACCTCGGCCAACTCCAAGTAGCCTTCTGTGGCCAGTTGGGCCAGTAGCTCAGCACGGTTGGTAAAATGATGGTAAGCGGCAGTTGGCGTTACGCCCAAGGCACTACAGAGCGCACGCATCGACAGTTTACTGCTGCCAACTTCTTCCAACATGCTGCGTGCAGTGGTGAGCAGTTGTGCTGATAAATTACCCACATGATAACTACGACGTGAGCTTTTGGAATTGGATCGCATGCTGCGCCTCGACTGCAAAACAGGTTAGTAATTTTAAAATAGAGCTTAGCATGACACTGTATCTTGACAGTGTTAAGTTGCGATTGTAGCCTGCTTGGAGCGAGTTTAATAACCTGCTACACAATAATAACAATACCTGTGGAGTATCAGCACGATGGCAATCAATGCATGGGAACAAAGCTACCCAGCCAGTTTGCGCAACTACCAAGTAACCGCTGACGCGATGCGCGGCAGCGTTGCCCAATTTGCTGCACAAGGCGCTGCCCAGCAGCCGGACAGCCAGGCCTTTAGTATGGTCTTGCCCAATGGCTTGCAGCAGAGTTTGACCTTTGCCCAAGTCGATAATTTATCCAACGCCTTTGCACGCTTTTTAGTGGCGCAAGGCCTGCAGCGCGGCGATGTGGTAGCGATTCAGTTACCCACCAGTTTGCACTACCCGATTGCGGTGATGGCCGCTTGGAAAGCGGGGCTGATTATTACCAATATGAACCCGCTGTACACCGCACGTGAAGTGGCGCTGCAGATCGAAGACAGCCAAGCCAAGCTGCTGATTGCATCAGATTTATTTGCCAATACGGTTAAGCCGGTGGTTGAGAAATATGGACTGCAGTTGCTACTGGCCTCCATGAGTGATTTTTTTCCTGAGCCGATTGCCAGCGCAATTGACCAGCACCTAGGGGTGAAACTTGAGTTGGATGCAAGCCAGTATCAGCGCTTTACCGATGCTTTGAGTGCTGGTGAGCAGTTGCCCGAAGTGCAGCGCGAAGCCCATCCGATTGCTTTGTATCAGTACACTGGCGGTACCACTGGGCGCAGTAAAGGTGCACCGCTGACCCATGCCAACTTGTTGGCGGTATTAGATATGGCGCAGGCTTATGTCAACGCTTACGGAGTTAAAATTGAGCCGGGTGAAGTTATTCTAACCGCCCTGCCCCTGTACCATATTTTTGCCTTTAACTTTAATTTTCTACTGTTTTTCAAGCTAGGCGCGCGCAATATTTTAGTGCCTAATCCGCGCCCGTTAAGCAATCTTAAACCTGCTTTTAGTCAGTTTAAAATTGGCTGGATGACCGGGGTTGATACCCTGTATGCTGGTTTATTAGCCGAGCCTTGGTTTACTGAAAAGCCGTTGCACCTGAAGTACGTAGTCTCCGGCGGCACAGCCTTAAGGCCCAGCACCGCAAGCCAGTGGCGTGCGCGGGTCTGCCCGATTTTAGAAGGTTATGGCTTGACTGAAACCAGTTGCTTTGTTTCGCTCAATCCACCCACGGATCAGGTCAAGCTGGGTTATGTCGGCTTACCTTTACCGGGTTGCGAGGTGCGCATTGTTGGCGAGGATGGCCAAGATATGCCATTTGGCCAAGCCGGTGAACTGGCGGTACGTGGCCCACACGTGATCAATGAGTATCTGCATCAGCCTGCAGAAAGCCAAGCCAGTTTACGTGAGGGCTGGTTCTTTACCGGTGATGTGGCAGTGATGGATGAACAGGGTTTTTTACAAATTGTTGATCGCAAAAAAGATATTATTTTAGTCTCTGGGTTTAACGTCTACCCCAATGAGGTTGAAGCCATTATTGCTGAGCACCCGGATGTGATTGAAGTGGCGGTGATTGGACGGCCTGATGACAACAGTGGCGAGGCTATTTACGCCTATATCTGTGTGCGTAACCCTGCCCTGACTGCTGAGGACATTATCCAGCACTGCCGCCAACAACTGACCGCTTACAAAGTGCCTAAACACATTGAATTTCTTCAGCAGTTACCCAAGTCACCGGTCGGTAAAATTTTGCGTGCACAACTGCGTGATCCACAACCCTTGAACTGCGCACAATAAATAGGAGGTGCTTGTATGACATCTATCACTCGGCCAGCAGCGGTCAGCGCAGCATTGGCGCATTGGCACACAATGGTAGAGCAAGGTAACTTGCTTGAATTACCCTCTATTTTGCACAAAGACGCGGTGTTTCGCTCGCCCGTCGCACATACGCCCTACCCCAGTGCGCCTGTGGTGGCATTGATTTTAAATACCGTCGCGCAGGTCTTTACTGAGTTTAGTTACGAGCGAGAGTTGAGTACCGCTGATGGTCTGAATGTGGTGCTGGAGTTTAGCGCGCGAGTGAATGGCAAGCAGCTGAAAGGCATTGATATGATTCGTTTCGATGAGAGCGGCAAAATCGTTGAGTTTGAAGTAATGATTCGCCCGCTAAATGCCCTACAGGCCTTAGCCGAAGAAATGGCGCAGCGCCTAGCCGCTTACCTGCCTAAGAAATAGCAGGTCTGGCCCTGAGACTGCCAAGTCATTGCTGATTGCGCTAAAATGCTCAGCAATGACTTAAATCGAGTTCGGTTTAAGTGACTTTATACTGACAGGGTTAAGACTATTATGCGTGAGAAACCAACACCCCCCGAGGATTATGAGTGCTGCGAAAGCGGTTGTTCGCCCTGCGTGTGGGATACCTATTACGATGAGATGCAGCTGTGGCAGGCGGAACAAACAGCCTTGAAAAATAGCGCAGAACAAAGCAATAAGGATGACGAAAGCGTTAATCAGTAGCATCGCTCCCCTGTGTTAAGGAGGCTGTTATGGCAACCGGTTGGGCGCATGATGGCGCCGTACAAGAGCAAATTGATAGCACCATTGACGACGCCGTGCAGCGCGCGCGTCAGCAGCTGCCGCAAGGGCCCAGTGCTGAGTTTTGCCAAAACTGTGACGAACCTATACCTGAAGGCCGCAGACTTGCGATTGTCGGTGTGCAGTTGTGTATTGCCTGCCAATCTTTAGAGGATCAACACGCCAGTCACAGTGGCTATAACCGTCGCGCCAGTAAAGACAGCCAGTTGCGCTGAGCCTTTGTATCCCGGCTGTTAGCGGCTGTTTTTTGTGCGATTAGCTCGGCAAACAGTGCAGGCAAAATCAGCTTGCTATTTAATTGTTAAAAACACGTTAATCGTCGATTTTTCTGTAGTTGTTTTCTAGAAAAAAGGACTAGAATTTCCCCACTTTTTCATCTGCTCGCTGGGGACTCAAATGACAACCGTCTTACTGGTTTTAGCGTTCTTGGGCTTTGTATCAATTGTTGCTGAAGACTTTACAAAAATTGATAAAGCCAAGACCACCCTGTTCTTTGGCACGCTGGTTTGGGTGCTCTACTTTATTGCTCCGCCCAATCATCTAACCACCCCGCAGTTGATGCACTCTCTGAATGAGAACCTCTTAGAAATTGCCACGCTGTGGTTGTTTTTAATGGCGGCGATGACCTTTGTCGCCTATGTGTCGCACAAAGGTGTGATTGATGGCATCGTCAATAAAGTGATGCCAGCGCAGATGAGTGAGCGGCGTTTGATGCTAATCACCGGTCTATTTGCCTTTGTTTTCTCATCCATGGCCGACAACATTACCGCGACCTTGGTCTGTATTACGGTGCTGCTGAGCTTGAACTTAAGCACTGATAAATTATTGCGCTATTTGGTGTTAGTGGTGTTTGCGGTCAACTCCGGTGGTGCTGCGTTAATCACCGGTGATGTCACCACCTTGATGATCTTCTTAGCCGATAAAGTAAAAATCGCCCATCTTGTACTATTAAGTGTGCCAGCCTTGTCTGCTGTGCTGTTCTTAGGCTTTATTCTTTCGCGCTCACTGACCGGTGATGTGGTGTTAGTCAAGCGTGAGATTAAGATTGCTAAAGGTGATCAAATTATTGCCGGACTGTTTTTAGCCACCATTATCGGCACCATTGGCGCAAACGTGGCCTTTGGTATTCCGCCAGTGCTGTCCTTCTTATTTGGCTTAGCGGTGATGTTTATGGCGGTGCATTTCTTGAATAAAGATGAGCCAGTGCTGGAGTACATCCGCAAAATTGAGTTTGATACCTTGGTGTTTTTCTTAGGTGTTTTGCTACTGGTCGGTATGCTCAAAGAGCTGAACGTGTTGGAACACTTCCCTGCGTTGTATGAAAAGCTGCCCATTATGGCGGCCAATTATTTGGTTGGCTTATTCTCGGCGCTGATTGATAACGTACCCTTAACCGCAGCTTTGCTTAAATCGGGCATTCAGATGGATGAGGGACAGTGGCTGACCTTGACCTATTCAGTCGGCGTGGGCGGCTCTTTGTTAGCCATTGGCTCTGCCGCTGGCGTGGTGGCCATGAGTAAAGTATCGGCACTGACCTTTATTGCTTACTTGCGCTATTTTGGCTACTTATTGTTGGCCTATAGCGTTGGTTTTATTGGTGTCGTGCTGGTCAGTTACTTGCTGTAAGCCTCCAGTAATAAAAAAACCAGCCTGATGTGCTGGTTTTTTTATCCTTAAATTTAGCCATTGTTAAGAATTGTTAACGCACCATTAAACACTGGGATTTTGCGGGTTGAATTAATAGACTCTTGAGTACAAAAAGTAGCGAGCTATAGCGCGCTAAATAATAAGACTAGGAGTTTTTATGAGTGATTCGCGTACCAGTGCAACAGTGATAACCCTAAAAGCCGCAGACGGTTATCCGATCAGTGCTCGTTTGTATAGCGCAACCGCTACAGTTCAGGGGCAGTTGATTGTGGCGGGCGCAACTGGGGTGGGTCAGCAGTTTTATCGTCGCTTTGCCGAGTATGCTTGCGCGCAAGGATTCAATGTATTGACCCTGGATTATCGCGGTGTCGGTCAGTCTGCACCGCAACAGCTGAAAGGTTTTAAAATGGCCTTTGAGGATTGGGGCGAGCTGGATCTGGCCGCTGCGGTTGAGTTTATGCACAGTGATGCTGCACCATTATTTTTAGTCGGTCACTCCTATGGTGGACATGCGCTGGGGCTGTTGCCCAATCACCATAAGGTGAGCCGCTGCTATACCTTAGGTACAGGTGCGGGCTGGCATGGTTGGATGCCGCAGCCCGAGCGGTTAAAGGTGCAGTTTATGTGGAATCTGGTGTTTCCAGCGCTGGTGGCCTGGAAAGGTTATTTGCCTTGGAAAATGCTGGGGATGGGCGAAGATATGCCGCGCGATGTGTACCGCCAATGGAAGCGTTGGTGCAGCATGCCGCACTATTTCTTTGATGATCCGTTAATCCGTGACGCGAAGATATTACAATTTGCCCAGATTCGTACGCCTATTACTGCGGCGGTTGCACTGGATGATCTGTGGGCGTTACCTGCCTCGCGCGATGCCTTTATGCAGTATTACAGTGCTGCGCCAGTGATTCAGCGTGACATTGATCCGCGTGCATTTAATTTAAAAATGGGTGCCATTGGCCATATGGGCTATTTTCGCCCCGCAGCACAGCCTTTATGGGATCAGGTCTTAGCCTGGTTTAGCGAGCCGTTAACTGCTGCATAAATATCAAGCGTATATCTCTGCAATGCACCGTGCTGCCTGTGGTTAAACCGCACAATTGAGCGCATGGCGCTGAGTTGTTTTTGCTGCAAATACTTTAAAGAGTTCACACTCGAGCCTTTGCCACTTAAGCTGTGCAACGTTTTGCTGTGCATGGGCTTTTAAAACCTGATGTTTTGGCCTGACGATCCGTTGCAGGGCTTGTTGAGTACAGCAGTTGAATGCATGAGTGTGAGGTTAAGATGAGCGACAGTTTTACCGTGGTTTTAAACAGTTACTACACCTTGATTGCTGCCACAGTGGTGCTGCTAGTCGGGCGTATTTTGGTTAAGCGTGTACGTGTATTAAATAATTTTCATATTCCCGAGCCGGTTGTGGGTGGGCTGATTGCTGCTTTATTGGTGCTGGCTTTGCATCAGTTCAATGGTTTTTCGATCCAAATCGAAAAAGGCTTGCAAGATGGTTTTATGCTGATGTTTTTTGCCTCAATTGGCCTCAGCGCTGACTTTCGCCGACTTCGTAGCGGTGGCTGGCCACTGGTTTTATTCACTTCGGTGGTTACCGGATTTATTGTGGTACAGAACTTCGTCGGGATTAGCCTTGCAACGCTATTGGACTTAAAACCTCTAACCGGATTACTCACCGGCTCGGTCACCTTGGTTGGCGGGCATGGTACTGCTGCAGGTTGGGGGCAAACCTTTGAAACTGACTTTGGTGTTCAAGGTGCAGTGGCTTTAGGAATGGCCTGCGCCACTTTTGGTTTGGTCTGTGGCGGCTTAATTGGTGGACCTGTGGCGCGACGCCTGATGAAAAAAGTGCAGATGCCGGATAAGGTTGTGGATACGTGGCCAGAGGTTGCATTTGAGCAGCCGCAGCATCAGCGCTTAATTACCCCTGACAGTGCGATTGAGACTTTGGCACTATTTGCCGTGTGCTTGGCCAGTGCCTCGTACTTATCAAGCTTTATGGCAGAGCGCTTCAGTGACTCGAACTTCGTTATCCCCACCTTTGTTTGGGCCTTGGCCGCCGGTGTGGTGGTGCGTAATGTGCTGTCTCGTATTTTTAGGGTGAATATTTTTGACCGCTGTGTGGATCTGTTCGGCAATGTGTCCTTGTCATTATTCCTCGCCATGGCATTGCTCAGTTTAGAGCTATGGGTGATTAAAGACTTGGCGGTACCACTGGTGATTATCTTAAGCGTACAAGCGTTGTTGTTGGCGCTGTTTGCGATCTTTGTGGTGTTTCGGGTGATGGGCAAAGACTATGATGCGGCGGTGTTGGCCGGCGGTTTTTGTGGCTTTGGTATGGGCGCAACACCCACTGCGGTGGCTAATATGCAGGCGATTACAGATCGTTTTGGCGCGTCCCATAAAGCTTTTTTGATTGTGCCGATGGTCGGTGCGTTTTTTGTTGATATTCTTAACGCCACTATCTTGTCGGCGATTACTTCGCTGCCGTTTTGGAATTAATCCAGCAGATGTCGGTACCGATTGTGTCAGCCGCTCAGTACCAGTGCGCGGCTGACACTGCTGTTACATACCGTTAGCAAACTCTGGGTTACTCATATCCACTGCCGCACGTACCGCTTGCAGGGCTGTCGCATAGTGACCGAGCACGCCAAGGGCATAGTCAATTCGCGGTCTTAAGCGCGCATCATTGTCATCAATCACTGGGCCTGGGTGCAGCATATCGTTGGCTTGGCGCACGATAATATGCTCAGGGATATAGCATAGACGGTTGTTTTTATAGCTGGAACTGCGCAGCTCGCTAATCGGGTAAGCACCACCCACGCCAGATGACACTGAGACTAACAAGCCCGGCTTGTGTGACAGCTCCGTTGCTCCTGCAAAAACAAAGAAATTTTTCAGGGCAGGGCTGGCCATGCCGTGCCATTCTGGGCTGATCACAACCACCGCGTCGGCCGCTTGCAAGCGTGCAGCATACTCATGCCAGAGACCGTCATTGCGTTCTGGCCATAAAGGTAAAGGGCTGGTGCCTAAATCAATCAAGGAGCAGCGATTATCGTCGCTGAGTTGTAGATCAACCAGACGCTGGCGCAGGTATTCACCGACCCGTGCCGACTCACTTTGTGGGCGGCCAGAGCCAGATATAACAACGTAATTAAGCATTGCAGCCTCTCCCAGAAGCATTGAATAGATGTTTACTGTAGCCTGAAACATAGTCTGTGTGGCGCACTTGCTACTTTTCTACGATGCGGATTTGTGAGTCAGCCCTGTATAGGTGACAGGCCAAGCTATGGTGTGATGTTGATTATGTTTTAAAAAACTCACCAGGTGTGCTACCAAAATGCTCACCAAAGGCAGCAATAAAAGCCGATATTGATTCATAGCCACAGGCCAAAGCCACCTCAGTCACAGTGTGTTTTTGTTCGAGTAAGGGCAGGGCGTTGAGGAGGCGTAGGCGCTGGCGCCAGAGACGAAACGTTAGCCCGGTTTGCTGAACAAACAGGCGGCTTAAGGTTTTTTCCGAGACATGCAAACGCTGCGCCCACTGACTTAAGGTATCGCTGGTATCTGGATGTTTTTGCAGTTGCGCGACAATTTTTAGCAAACGCTTATCAGTAGGCAAGGGCAGCATCAAACCCATATCTGGTGCATGGGTCAGTTGATCCAGCAAGACCGCGGCTAAGCGCCCCTCCGCGCTGCCCTCATCGTACTCAACAGGCAGTTCACCAAAGGCGCGAATCAGCTCTTTAAGTAGTGGGCTGACCTCGACCACGCGGCAGGTAGCTGGAGCGTCGGCCAGCACTTTATTATCGATATATAAGCTGCGGATTTGTGTGTGCAGCGAGCACTGTACGCGGTGTTTAATCCCTGCAGGAATCCATACCGCACGTTGCGGCGGCGCAATAAAGCGACCTTGGGCCGTTTGCACCTCGAGCACGCCGCTAATCGCATAAGAAAACTGCACCCAAGGGTGGCTGTGGCGGTAGCCGATGACTTTATTAGGCAAGGCTTCAGTTTGGCCATAAATGGGTCGAGGTAGGTGCTTTAAATCACTGAGACGTTGCTCAAGGGTGCTGTGCATGTCCGTTGATCGATACTCTTTGGCTGATTGGCGTTAGCCGGATTATTGCATATCCAGTAGAGTCAGCGCATATTCGCTTTGATGGTGCACTTTACTATGTTCCGCTTACGCATTTTGTTCGATAATTTCACCCTGATTTTAATTGCCGTGGTGCTCGCGGCGACTTTCATCCCTGCGCATGGCGTGGGTGCCACTATTTTTCAGTGGCTGACCAATTTTGCCATTGCTTTGTTATTTTTTTTGCATGGCGCCAAGCTCTCGCGCCACGCCATTATTGCCGGCGTGATGCATTGGCGTTTACATCTATTGGTATTTGCCTGCACCTTTATTTTATTTCCGGTTTTGATGCTGTCATTACAGCCGCTGATCCGCCCTGTGTTAGGCGATGAGTTGTGGATTGGCATGCTGTATCTAGCAGCTTTACCTGGCACAGTGCAGTCGGCGATTGCTTTCACTTCGATTGCACGAGGTAATATTCCAGCAGCAGTGTGTGCGGCCTCTGCTTCGAGTTTGGTGGGGATTTTAGTCACGCCGCTGCTGGTTAAAATGATGCTGGATGCTGATTCTGGTACCACTGGTATGTTGGAAGCGGTGATTAGGATCAGTCTGCAGTTATTGCTGCCTTTTTTAGTCGGTCATTTTATGCGGCCTTGGATTGGCAGTTGGATAGATCGCAATGCGCGCTGGCTAAAAAATGTTGATCAAAGCTCGATTTTATTGGTGGTGTATACCGCCTTTAGTGCAGCGGTGATTGGCGGACTGTGGGGTGCGGTACCGCCGTCGTCTTTGATTATGCTGAGTGTGGTGTGTTGTGTGATCTTAGCCATAGTGTTGTTTTCTACGACGTGGCTGGCGCGGCGCTTTAAGTTTAATAAAGAAGATGAAATTACTATTGTTTTCTGTGGCTCGAAAAAGAGTATGGCCACGGGTATTCCGATGGCGTCGGTGTTGTTTGCCGGTGGTGCGGTGGGGCCTGCGATTTTGCCGTTGATGGTTTTTCATCAAATTCAATTGATGGTGTGTGCGGTGATGGCGCAGCAGTATGCTTCGCGCTGTGAGGAAGAAGGCGTGCAGTGTGATGGTTGACGCTGCGCTGGGCTAAGTTTTTTGAAAATCAAAAGCTGAAAACATTGTGCGTTTGGCGCGTTGTGCTAAGTCTATTTTTCCCTCAACGAGCCCATCCGGAGTACGGCTTAGGCCACAGTTAGTTAGCTAAAGATAAAAAAGCATCAGATATTATGCGTGTGCCGCAGTGTGCAAGTGCCGTTCTTCCCTTAACGAGCCCATCCAGGGCTCGATGCGGGCGCTGCGCCATCCATGGCTTCGCTTGCCACAGACCCAGCACAGCACGCGTTGATCATTTGTGTTGTTGACTAGATTTGCGCAGGTCTTATTTTTATAGCTTGAGTATAAAACTTGCTGAAACAGACGAGCCTTATATCGAACATGCTGACAGCGCCGTTGATTAACGAGTACTTCGGGGTTGGTGTGATGAGCGAGCCATGGATGGCGAGCGCCGGAGTTGAACCCAGGATGGGTTCATCGACGGATAAACACCTATCCCGAAGTACGACTTACGCCACAGCTAACCAGCCAGTAGCAACAAAGCAAAACAACTACAACTCCACGGTTTGCGGTTTGCCGGTGCGGGCTAAGCAATACACCTCAACCCGCGCTGCGCCATGCTTAACTAATAACCCGCTAATAATTGAGCAGGTGGTGCCAGTGGTCAGGACATCATCCACCAACACAACATGCTTATCTTTAACCTGCTCAGGTCGGGTTATTTGAAAAGCATTATGTAAATTATCGCGCCGCGCTTTAGCACTTAAACCTTGCTGGCTGACAGTCTCACGAGTACGTAATACAAGCTGCTGTGGATTGGGCAGCTGCAATGCTTTAGCCAGCCAATCAC
>CAYLOI010000014.1:0-70186 GCA_964385265.1 uncultured Thiopseudomonas sp. | reverse complement strand
TTGAGGTGTACTCCCTTAGCAGGGGAGCGCCTTCGGCCACTCGGCCACCTCTCCGGAACACGGGGCGTATATTACCTACATTTTTAGTAATTGCAAAGCATAAAATCAAAATACATCAAATACTTGTATCGTCCCTGTCTTCTTTCTCTTTTTGGATACGCTGGTAGATCTCTTCACGGTGCACCGCAATTTCTTTTGGCGCGTTTACACCAATACGTACTTGATTACCTTTAACACCCAATACAGTGACAGTGACTTCATCACCTACCATCAGTGTCTCTCCGACACGTCGCGTCAATATCAACATTATATATCTCCTTGTAACAACAATTTAGGTTTACAGTCTGCATCTGTAAGTAATGTATAGCGTACACTTATCATGTTACTTTGCACATCATGCTTGTAGCCTATTTATTAGAGCAAACCCGCATTCTTGACCGGCTCGCAGCTAAAAAATCGAAAAAACTCTTATTAATGTGACCGCCTAAGCAATTACACATTAATAAAATATGATGAGCTCAAACTTAAACAAGCCCAACCAATGAACTAATCAAGAAAAAAGTTAAATGCAGCGCCTTTACGCTGCTTAACCTTTTTTTTAGCAATGCGCTTTATTTATCTGGCGCATCCAAGCCAAAAGCGGTATGCAGCGCACGCACTGCCAACTCAACATACTTTTCTTCAATCACCACCGAAATTTTAATCTCGGATGTAGAAATCATCTGTAGGTTGATGTTCTCTTTGGCTAACGCCTCAAACATGCTGCTGGCCACTCCTGGGTGTGATCGCATGCCTACACCCACAATGGACACCTTAGCGATACTAGTAGTTCCTGCTACTTCATCTGCACCAATTTCTTTTGCGGTCGCCTGCAGCACTTCTAGCGCTTTGTCATAATCAAGATTGCCCACAGTAAAGGTAAAGTCTGTGGTGTTATCTTTGGATACGTTTTGCACAATCATATCGATGTCGATATTGGCGGCACTGATTGGCCCTAGGATTTTGAAAGCAACTCCTGGGGTATCTGGCACACCGCGAATAGTTAATTTGGCTTCATCACGGTTAAAAGCAATACCAGAAATAATCGGCTGTTCCATGCTGTCCTCATTCTCATCAGTCGTAATTAAAGTGCCGGGGCCTTCTTCAAAGCTATGCAGCACACGCAGTGGCACATTATATTTGCCGGCAAACTCGACAGAACGTAACTGCAAAATCTTCGAGCCCAAGCTGGCCATTTCGAGCATTTCTTCAAAGGTAATGCGGTCTAAGCGCTGCGCGCGCGATACAACACGCGGGTCAGTGGTATAGACGCCATCGACATCGGTATAAATATGGCACTCATCGGCCTTCAACGCAGCCGCTAACGCCACCGCTGTAGTGTCAGAGCCACCACGGCCAAGGGTGGTAATATTGCCCTGCTCATCCACACCCTGAAAGCCAGCCACCACAACTACTTTGCCAGCCTTGAGCTGCGCATGCACTTTAGCGTCATCTATACTTAAAATGCGCGCCTTGCCATGCTCACTATCGGTAACAATGGGGACTTGCGCACCGGTAAAGGAGATCGCTGGCACACCTATTTTATTCAGCGCTATCGCCAGTAGCGCAATAGTAACTTGCTCGCCGGTGGCAATCATCACATCCATTTCACGCAGATCCGGCTTAGCACAGACGTCCTTGGCCAACGCTAATAAGCGGTTGGTTTCACCACTCATAGCCGAGACAACTACCACTATGTCATCGCCAGCAGCACGAAACTTGGCCACTTTCTGCGCCACTTGCTCAATGCGCTCAGGCGAGCCCACCGAGGTGCCACCAAACTTTTGTACGATCAACGCCATGTTACTGCCGCCTTATTCATCGTTAGCGTTCAAAATATGTCTAAGCACCTGATCAGCATCCAGCTCTAAGACAGTTTAGCTGCGCTGCAATCTACACTGTGTGCAGCTCACCTATCTTAGTGCTAGACGACTTTTCAGCGCCCTGTTCAGCCGTGTCCAGCTTTTACCTTGCACACGGCTTCTGTTGCTTTACTTACTGGCAACATACTCTGCAGTGACAGCCAAAGCAGCATCCAGCTTAGCCAGATCAACACCACTGCCCTGCGCCATATCAGGACGACCACCGCCCTTACCACCAACCACTGCCGCGGCCTGCTTCATTAAGTCACCGGCTTTGAATTGAGCGGTGAGATCTTTAGTCACGCCAGCCACTAAGACGATGCGCTCATTGTGCACACCACCAAGTAGAATTACCGCGCTGCCCAGCTTGTTTTTCAGCTGATCCATCAACACCAATAAGTCTTTACCTTCAACACCATCCAAGCGTGCAGCCAAGACCTTGACGCCATTGACTTCAACCGCTGCTGAAGCCAAATCACTGCCTGCTGCGCTGGCAGCTTTAGCTTTGAGCTGCTCAACTTCTTTCTCTAAGCTGCGCTGCTGATCCAATAAAGCTTGCAGCTTATCCAAGACGTTATCACGATTGCCTTTAACCAAACTCATCGCCTGCTTAAGCTGCTCTTCGGCACTGCTCAGCCAGTTCCAAGCTGCCTCTCCGGTGAGTGCCTCAATACGGCGTACACCCGCAGCCACGCCGCCTTCACTGGTAATTTTAAACAGGCCGATATCACCAGTGCGTTCAGCATGGATACCACCACAGAGCTCAACCGAGAAACCATCAGCCATACTCAACACGCGCACTTGATCACCGTATTTTTCGCCAAACAATGCCATCGCACCTTTAGCTTTAGCAGTTTCAATGTCGGTCACTTCAGTACAGACAGGGGTGTTTTTGCGGATTTCTTGGTTAACGCGATCTTCCAAGGCTTTGATCTGTTGCGCCGTAACAGCTTCAAAGTGGCTGAAGTCAAAACGTAAACGCTGACTGTCGACCAAGGAGCCTTTTTGCTGCACATGCTCACCTAAAATATCGCGCAAGGCCGCATGCAAAATATGTGTAGCTGAGTGGCTCAATGCCGTGGCATGGCGTACCTGATCATCCACTTGGGCAATAATGCTATCACCCACCTGTAGCGTACCTTGGCTGACTGAACCATGGTGCAAGAAGGCATTACCACTTTTTGTAGTATCAGTGATATCAACTCGCAAGTGATCCGCCGATAAATAACCGCAATCACCGACCTGGCCACCAGACTCAGCATAAAAAGGCGTGCGATCAAGGACAATTACCACTTGATCACCCTCAAGAGCTGAGTCAACGCTGACGCCGTCTTTTAGAATCATTAGCACGTTAGCAGCAGACTGATGCTCTTGATAACCTAAGAACTCAGTTTCGCCATCAATTTTCACCAACGCATTGTAATCAATGCCAAACGAACTGGCCGAGCGTGCGCGCTCACGCTGTGCCTGCATTTCACGCTCAAAACCCACTTCATCAACGGTCAGCTCACGCTCTCGGGCGATATCTGCGGTTAAGTCCATCGGGAAACCGTAGGTGTCATACAGCTTAAACACCACCGAGCCGGGTATCACTGTGCCTTCTAAGTCATCTAAATCCTGCTCAAGAATGCGCAAGCCTTGTTCCAAGGTTTTTGCAAACTGCTCTTCTTCGGTTTTTAAAATACGCTCAATCTGCGCCTGCTGCTGTTTCAGCTCGGGAAACGCATCACCCATTTCTTGCACTAAAGCCGAGGCAATTTTATAAAAGAAACTGCCGCTTGCGCCCAGCTTGTTACCATGGCGGCAGGCGCGACGAATAATGCGGCGCAACACATAACCACGACCATCATTGGACGGCACCACGCCATCGGCAATCAAAAAGCCGCAAGAGCGAATATGGTCAGCAATCACTTTGAGCGAAGGGTTGTCATTGTTTTCACAACCCACTGCTGCTGCTACTGCCGCGAGTAGGTTTTGGAACAAATCAATCTCGTAGTTGGAATTGACATGCTGCATCACCGCGCTGATGCGCTCCAGGCCCATGCCCGTATCCACACTGGGCGCAGGTAACGGATGCATGACACCATCAGCAGTGCGGTTAAACTGCATAAAGACGATGTTCCAGATCTCGATATAACGGTCACCATCTTCTTCAGGCGAACCTGGAGGGCCACCCCAGATGTGCTCGCCGTGATCATAAAATATTTCTGAGCACGGGCCGCATGGACCGGTATCACCCATCGCCCAGAAGTTATCTGAAGCATAAGGTGCGCCGCCGTTATCACCGATGCGAATCATGCGCTCGGCTGGCACGCCCATTTTATTGACCCAAATATCATAGGCTTCGTCGTCCGTTTCATAGACAGTCACCCAGAGCTTCTCTTTGGGTAGCCCCATCCACTGCTCGGAGGTTAAAAACTCCCAAGCAAATTGAATGGCATCGGGCTTAAAGTAATCACCGAAGCTGAAATTTCCCAGCATTTCAAAAAAAGTATGGTGGCGCGCAGTGTAGCCCACGTTTTCTAAGTCATTGTGTTTACCGCCAGCACGGACACATTTTTGACTGCTGGCTGCACGCGTATAGGCGCGTTGTTCTAAACCCAAGAAGCAGTCTTTAAACTGATTCATGCCCGCATTGGTAAATAATAGCGTGGGGTCATTGGCTGGGATCAATGAGCTGGAGGCTACGCGGGTATGACCCTTGTCTTCAAAGAAGCGAAGGAAGGCTTCACGGATTTCTGCGCTTTTCATATATTCTTCCACAATTAAATAACGGTCATGCCTATTAAATACAAACGGCTTAACGACTCAAAGCGCGCATTATATAGCTGATGCGCGCTGGCTGCAGCCTTTCCTAAAAACAGCTGAATTAAGGATCAGTGACTGCACTCATCGGTGTGCACATGATCATCTTCAAGCAAGTCAGCTGGATCGGCCGGCTCCATTTCGAGCTGCAAGCTGACTAAGTTGGTGGCTAAAGGACGCAGCAAAAGACTTGCGTACTCAGTGTCGCCTTCTTCCACATCAACACCAATTAGCAACTGGCCATTACCAGCGGTTTGCACCCAAATTTCTTTACCCTGCCAAATCACTGCAAAGCGCGTGCAAGAGGTTTCTGTTTGTTCGCCATCATCATTTTCCAGAAGCAACTGTAAGTCTGTGTTCATGCTATGTATTACCTAAATTAGAAAAACAAATAAGCACGCAGTGTCTGCATTGCAGCACTGCGCGCCAAATAAAATGTGTTACGCCTGTGTTTGACCAACAAACTCGATGATTGCACGCTCAAAACGCGCCAATCCTTCATCCAAGTCAGCTTGTTCAATCACTAAGCTGGGGGCAAAACGCACTACATCAGGACCGGCCACTAACACCAACAGGTCAGCACGCTCAGCCGCAGCCATTAATGCCCCAGCTTTACCTTTGTAAGCTTGATTGAGCACGGCACCGACCAATAAGCCTTTGCCACGTACCAACTCAAAAAGGTTGTACTTCTCACCCAGTGCACGCAGCTTTGCACGTAAATACTCACCTTTAGCGAGCACGCCATCGAGCACTGCAGGGGTATTAATAATATCCAATACGGCTTCACCCACTGCGCACGCCAAAGGATTACCGCCAAAGGTAGTGCCGTGCGTGCCTACTGCTAAATGCGCAGCGTAGTCGCTGCTGGTGAGCATCGCGGAAATAGGAAAACCGCCGCCCAAACTTTTAGCCGTGGTCAGTACATCCGGCGTCACGCCATAGTGCTCATGGGCAAACAACTTGCCAGTTCGTCCCATGCCCGATTGCACTTCATCAAAAATCAGCAGCGCATTGTATTTATCACAAAGCGCACGCACACCTTCTAGATAGACTTGATCAGCGGGTAATACACCGCTCTCACCTTGAATTGGTTCTAAAATCACAGCGCAGGTACGCTCTGAAATAGCCGCTTGCAGAGCGGCCAAATCATTGTATTGCACATGGGTAATACCAGCAGGACGCGGACCAAAGCCTTCGGAGTATTTTGGTTGTCCACCAACATTAACGGTGAACACGGTACGACCATGAAAGCTGTTTAGCGCGGAAATAATTTCGTATTTATCTTCACCAAAACGATCATGCGCAACTCTACGCGCCAACTTCAACGCCGCTTCATTGGCCTCTGCACCAGAGTTACTGAAAAATACGCGATCAGCAAAAGTCACCGCAGTTAATTTGCGTGCTAAACGTAGCGCGGGCTCATTGGTAAACACATTGGAGACGTGCCACAACTTATTTGCTTGCGCAGTTAATGCCTCAACCAGCGCAGGGTGGCAGTGACCAAGGCCATTCACAGCGATGCCGCCAGACAGGTCAATCAGTTCGCGTCCACTTTGATCCCAGAGTCGCGATCCTGCACCGCGCACTGGAACAAAGCCAGCGGGTGCATAGTTTGGGACCATAACTTGATCAAAATCAGCGCGACTGACCTGCGCCTGTTGAATGGACATGCCTGCTCTCCTGGATAAAATCCTGTTAGATAATTAAGTATTTTTAGCGAGTGGTCTTGTGCGCGCGCGTATTTGAGCACCGATCTGCAGTCATACTGCGCGCGCATTGCACAAGACTGCAGTTTAAACCCAGATCAACAAAAAGCGCAGGGCAAAACCAACTTTTCTATGCAAACCGGCTCTTTTACGCTAATTCTGACTATTTTCCTAGATTAATAGTGTATTTCAGCTGTTTGTGCCTTGATTCACTCCTTAACCATTTTCGTTTTGACTGGTAATTATCTGGAAGCCTTAGCGGCTCACCGGCAAGCAAGTTCTGTATGGCTGCAGGCATGTGTTAGGTATTTAAGTTTTTCAAGAGTTGGCGCGGAGTATGCCGTGCTACAGAATCAATAATCATATCAATGATCAACGAGCAGCGCGCAGGTGACGTGG
This sequence comes from uncultured Thiopseudomonas sp., assembly GCA_964385265.1. Taxonomy (GTDB): domain Bacteria; phylum Pseudomonadota; class Gammaproteobacteria; order Pseudomonadales; family Pseudomonadaceae; genus Denitrificimonas. The sequence continues at coordinate 63,375 of CAYLOI010000014.1, read as the reverse complement.
CAAGCGTAGCCATGGATGGCGTAGCACCCGAATCCACGCCAGGATGGCGTGTTGAGGGAAGAACGGCACTTGCATGGTGCGGCATACGTAGATAATCCTGATACTTTTGCTTTTGCTTTTGCTTTTGCCTTAAATGAGCCGCGCTACAGATTGGAAAACAACATCAATATTCAACGAGTACCGTGCGGGTGACGTGGCAAGCGTAGCCATGGATGGCGTAGCGCCCGAATCCACGCCAGGATGGCGTGCTGAGGGAAGAACGGCACTTGCATGGTGCGGCATACGTAGATAACTCTCGATGATATTAAGAGTTATTCTGCTCCAGAAAACCAATTCAGCTTCTCGCGCAGCGCCACGACTTCTCCGACAATAATCAGACTTGGACTCTGCACCGCAAACTCGCTAACCTGCTGATTAATCGTAGCTAAAGTCCCAGCAAACACCCGCTGCTTAGCAGTAGTCCCGTTTTCCACCAAAGCAATCGGCGTCTGCGCCGCACGGCCATGAGCAATCAACTGCTTACAGATATCAGGCAAACAGCCCAAGCCCATATAAAACACCACCGTTTGCGTTGGCGAAACTAACTCAGACCAAGGCAAATCCAGCACACCATCTTTAGGATGACCGGTAACAAAACGCACCGACTGCGCATAATCACGATGAGTTAACGGAATCCCCGCGTAAGCAGAGCATCCTGAAGCAGCGGTAATTCCCGGCACCACTTGAAACGGGATATGCTGCGCCGCCAACTCCTCAATCTCTTCGCCACCACGACCAAATATAAACGGATCACCGCCCTTCAAGCGCACCACCCGCTTACCTTGCTGGGCCAGTTCAACCAGTTTCAAATTGATTTGATCTTGCGGCACACTGTGATTTGACGCTTGCTTACCTACATAGATACGATCAGCATCCCGCCGGCACAGCTGCAGAATTGCCGGAGCCACTAAACGGTCATACAGCACCACATCCGCTTGTTGCATTAAACGCAGCGCTTTGAAGGTGAGCAAATCTGGATCACCGGGACCGGCCCCGACCAAATACACTTCACCAACCACCTGATTCTGTGCGCCATTGATTTTCTCTGTCAGCAGCTGCTCAGCCTCTTGATCACGCCCAGCAAGCACATGCTCAGCAATTTGCCCTTGAAAAACATCCTCCCAAAAAGCCCGGCGCGGCTGCACATGAGGCAAAAGGGTTTTCACTTGATCACGAAACTTAGCAGCCAGTCCTGCCAACCGCCCATAACTTGCTGGCAGCCATGTTTCGATTTTAGCCCGAGCTAAGCGCGCCAACACTGGCGCATGTCCAGCGGTTGAGACAGCAATAATCAAAGGCGAACGATCAACAATGGCCGGGAAAATAATACTGGATAATTCTGGCGCGCCGACCGCATACACAGGAATCCCCTGCGCTTTAGCTTGCTCAGCAATCGCCGCATTGACTGCTGGCTGATCGGTGGTGGCCAGCACCAGACAACAATTTTGCATATCGGCTGCTTGATATTCGCGCAGCAAGCATTGCCCTTGCTTGGCTGCTAGCAAAGTTTGCAATTCATCACTGACCAAGGGCGCAACCACGCGTAGCCTTGCACCTGTTTCCAGCAATAGACGCGCCTTGCGTAAGGCCATCTCACCGCCGCCCACCAACAGCACAACGCGTCCTTGCAGCTTATGAAATAACGGCAAGTAATCCATGGCAATACCCTTATGCAAATCATTAATAGTGGCAATACATGAATAACGTCTAAACGCTACAGCGCAAGTCACCGATGCACTCTTTATAAAAGTTAGCGCTATATTTTGCATTGCTTGCAATCAAGCTTGCCGCACAAAAACAAAAAAGCGACTTAACCTCAGCCAAGCCGCTCTTATTGTTTAGCCGCGCACTACGGAAAATAGCGCATCCGTAAGCATCTGCTTAGCGAATGACTTCAACACCCGCCATATACGGACGTAATACTGCCGGTACAGTGATACTGCCATCGGCTTGCTGATTGTTTTCCAGTACCGCAACTAAGGTGCGACCTACCGCTAAACCTGAACCGTTGAGCGTATGTACCAACTCAGTTTTACCCGTTTCTGGATTACGGAAACGGGTTTGCATCCGGCGCGCTTGGAAATCAGTGCAATTTGAGCAGGAAGAAATTTCACGGTATTTATCCTGACTCGGTATCCAAACTTCTAAGTCATACGTTTTGCTCGCGCCAAAACCCATATCGCCAGTGCATAAAGCCATCTTGCGATATGGAAGCTCAAGCGCTTGCAGAACTTTTTCTGCATGCCCAGTCAACTCTTCTAAAGCGGCAAAAGAAGTTTCAGGGCTAACAATCTGTACCAGCTCAACTTTATCAAACTGATGCTGACGGATCATGCCGCGCGTATCGCGCCCTGAAGCGCCGGCTTCACTGCGGAAACATGGGCTGTGTGCAACCATTTTCATTGGCAATTGCGCCGCATCTAAAATCTCATCGGCCACAGTATTGGTCAAAGAGACTTCAGCTGTAGGAATCAAATACAAAGGCGTTTGATCCTCACGCTCAATGCGGAATAAATCTTCAGAAAACTTCGGCAACTGTCCAGTGCCTTGCAACGCCGAGGCTTGTACTAAGTATGGCGTATACATTTCTTCATAGCCGTGCTCAGAGGTGTGTAAATCGAGCATAAACTGCGCCAAAGCACGGTGCATACGCGCGATACCACCACGCATCACCGCAAAGCGTGCACCGGATAATTTAGACGCTGCTTCAAAATCCAAGCCCTTGATGTTTTCACCAAGCGCCACATGATCCTGCACCACAAAATCAAAGCTACGCGGCGTACCCCAGCGGCTCACTTCAACGTTGTCATCTTCACTCGCGCCTTGTGGCACAGAGGCGTCTGGTAGATTAGGAATATTCAAGGCAATAGCATCCAGTTTGAGCTGAATCGCTTCCAACTCACGCTTACCCGCTTCCAACTCACCGCCGAGTTGATCGACTTGCGCTAACAACGGCGCAATATCTTCACCACGCGCTTTGGCTTGACCAATGGATTTGGAACGACTGTTACGCTCAGCTTGCAACTGCTCGGTGCGGGTTTGCACCTCTTTGCGCTGCGCTTCCAAGGTTTCTAAAGCTGCTACATCTAAAACAAAACCACGCAGCGCTAAACGCTCGGCGATGTCTTGAGGTTGTGTGCGTAACAATTTCGAATCAAGCATAAGGGTATCCGTTCTTACAGAGAAAATTTAATCAAGGCCATCCCCAGCCAAGTGGCGAGTAAACCACCGACTAAGGTCACGCCCATATAGAGTAACGCTTGCACTGGCTGCCCATCATTGAGCAGGCGTAGCGCATCCAATGAAAAGGTTGAAAACGTGGTAAATCCACCTAGAAAACCGGTCATTAACAATAAAGTTGTCATGCCAGAGACATCTGGGCGCAGCAAAAACCAAGAAAAAGCACAGCCGATCAAAAAACAGCCGAGAATATTAACCAAAACAGTGGCAATGTACAGATGCTGCGGCCAAATATGAGCCACGCCAAAGCCGGCACTGTAACGCAGAGCACTCCCCAGAGCGCCACCTAGCGCGACCATTACAAAGTTGATCATTGTGGCTCTCGACGCTGGCGTGAACTGGCTTGATCTAAGTTTTTCAGATGCTGGAGCTTCTCGCCAATTTTAATTTCTAAGCCGCGCGCCGGCGGCTGATAATACTGGCGCGGCGCTAAAGCCTCTGGGAAGTAATCCTCACCGGCGGCATAGGCATCTGGCTCATCGTGGGCATAACGGTATTCATCGCCGTAGCCTAACTGTTTCATAAGCTTGGTCGGTGCATTACGCAAGTGCAGCGGCACTTCCAATGAGCCAAAGTTCTGTGCATCTTGGCGCGCGGCTTTATACGCCATGTAGACCGCATTACTTTTCGGCGCACAGGCTAAATAAGTAATGGCTTGCGCCACGGCCAACTCGCCTTCGGGGCTGCCCAAACGCTCTTGCACATCCCAAGCCGACAAACACAAAGTCAGCGCACGCGGATCAGCATTGCCGATATCTTCACTGGCCATACGCACCACTCGCCGGGCGATATACAGCGGATCGCAGCCGCCATCGAGCATGCGTGTGTACCAATATAAAGCGGCATCAGGGTTTGAACCACGCACCGATTTATGTAGAGCAGAAATCTGATCGTAAAACGCCTCACCGCCTTTATCAAAGCGGCGCATGCTGTCACCGAGAATATCACCTAACAGATCAACGTCGATGCAGTCGCCGTCTTCCAGTAAATCAGCTGCATTTTCCAGCAGATTGAGCAAACGTCGGCCATCACCATCGGCCGCGCGGATTAACAACTCCTGCGCTTGCGGCTCAATTGATAATGAGCGCTCACCCAGCCCCCGCGGATCACTTAAAGCACGCGCCAGCAGCAGCTCCAGGGCTTGGTCATCTAAGCTTTTTAACACATAGACACGCGCCCGCGACAGCAAAGCGTTATTGAGTTCAAACGAGGGGTTTTCGGTGGTAGCGCCAATAAAAATAAAGGTACCGTCTTCCACATAGGGTAAGAATGCGTCTTGCTGGCTTTTATTAAAGCGGTGCACCTCATCGACAAATAAGATGGTACGACGACTGTATTGCGCCGACTGCTGCTTGGCGTCTTGTACTGCTTCGCGAATCTCTTTCACCCCTGACAACACCGCCGACAGGGTAATAAAATGCGCATCACTGACCTGCGCCAGCAAGCGGGCCAGCGTGGTTTTGCCCACCCCTGGCGGACCCCAGAAAATCATCGAGTGCAAAGCGCCTTGCTGCAAGGCTTCGCGCAGGGGCTTGCCCACAGCTAAAATATGCTGCTGACCGACATACTCATCCAAAGTATTGGCACGCAAACGCGCGGCCAGCGGCTGAGCAATGGGTTCACTGCTAAACAAGCCCACAGTTACTGACCATCCTCAATCACATCGACACCAGGCGGCGCGTCAAAAACAAACTGGCCCGCGTCAATCGGCTCATTGACCTGCACATCCATAAACAAAATATTGGTGCGCTGACCGACGGCATCGAGCAACTGCATATCGTTGATTACGCCGTTACGAAAGGATAAACGCAGCGTATCAAATAAGGTATCTTTCGCGGCTGGGGTTAAAATAAAATCAATGACCGGACCACCCTCTTTATAGGTGATGGTGAAATTTTCACTGATTTTCGAGACATCGCCAGACAGTAACAAGGCCGGCGTGTGGGTTAAACGCTGATCCATTTTCTGCACGGTCACCTGCATTAAATCTGGGTCATACAGCCAAACTTTTTCACCATTAGAAACCAGCAACTGCTCCAGTGGTGGATCAGTATGCCAGCGTAACAAGCCCGGACGTTGCAAAACCATCTGCCCAGAGGCTTCTTGCAATTGGGTGCCAGTCGAGTCCAAAGTCAGCTGCGAAAACTTACCGCTGATGGTTTGTGTCGAGCCAAGCAAAGCGCTGAGCTTAGTTACCGCCTGCTGCTGCTCAGTGTTCTCAGCAGACACCGCTGGCACCGGCAGCAGCACAGCGCCGCTAATCAGCACACTGCTAAGCAATCCGAGCAAGCCTTTGTACATTGTGCGCATAGATTATCTCTTATCAATAAGGGCTAAAAATATCAGCCTGCGTAGCATCCCTACACAGGCTATTGAAACAAAACGTCTATTAATCACGCACAGGCGGTGGCGCCAGCACTTCGCGCGAGCCATTGTGTGCTGCGGCGGACACCACGCCTGCCATTTCCATTGACTCGACCATGCGTGCGGCACGGTTGTAACCCACTTTAAATTTACGCTGCACCGACGATATTGACGCCCTACGTGTCTCAGTCACAAAACGTACGGCTTCATCGTATAAGGGATCATCTTCACTGCCACCATCGCCGTCGCCGCTGTCAAAACCACTGCCTGCTTCTTCAACACCAGCTAAAATTTCTTCGATATAATTGGGCGCGCCGCGTAACTTCCATGCATCCACCACACGATGCACTTCATCATCGGAAACAAAGGCGCCGTGCACACGAATCGGCAAACTGGTACCCGGTGGTAAGTACAGCATGTCACCATGGCCGAGCAGTTGCTCAGCGCCGCCTTGATCAAGAATGGTGCGTGAGTCAATCTTACTCGATACTTGGAACGCAATACGGGTTGGGATATTGGCTTTAATTAGGCCAGTAATCACATCTACCGATGGGCGCTGGGTGGCGAGAATCAAGTGAATCCCTGCCGCACGGGCTTTTTGCGCAATACGCGCAATCAGCTCTTCAACTTTCTTACCGACCACCATAATCATGTCGGCAAACTCATCCACTACGACAATAATCGTTGGTAGTTTTTCCAGAAGCGGCACTTCATCGTCCATGCTTTCGCGCTTAAACAGCGGGTCTTCAAGTGGCGTACCCGCCTCTCTGGCTTCTTTAATCTTGCGGTTGTAACTGGCCAAATTGCGCACGCCCATAGCTGACAACAACTTATAGCGTCGCTCCATTTCAGCCACACACCAGCGCAAGGAGTTGGCCGCTTCTTTCATATCTGTGACCACTGGGCACAATAAATGCGGAATGCCTTCGTAAATCGACAATTCCAGCATTTTCGGGTCAATCATAATCAGACGCACTTCTTCCGGTGTTGATTTGAACAACACCGACAAAATCATTGCGTTAACCCCCACTGATTTACCAGAACCTGTGGTACCGGCCACCAACAAGTGTGGCATTTTTGCCAGATCGGCAATCACTGCCTGACCACCAATATCATGACCCAGAGCGATGGTCACAACAGATTTAGCTTCTTCATACTCTGGTGTTTCCAGCACTTCTGAGAAGCGCACAATCTGCCGATCTTCATTGGGTATCTCGATCCCCACAGTGGTTTTCCCAGGAATCACTTCCACCACGCGCACACTGATCATCGCCAGCGAACGGGCTAAGTCTTTAGCTAAATTAGTAATGCGACTGACTTTAACCCCAGGTGCAAGCTGGATTTCAAAACGCGTCACCACTGGACCTGGGTGCACTGACTCAACTTCAACTTCAACCCCAAACTCTTTAAGTTTAACTTCCAGCAAGCGCGAGAGTGCTTGCAGGGATTCCTCAGAGTAGCTGGGCTTTTTCTTTTCTGCTTTATCCAATAAACCCAGCGGCGGCAAGGTCCCTTCTAAGGCATGATCAACCACGATTGGCGCTTTTTTTACCGAAGATAAAGGCTTACTGGGCACAGCTGCGACAGGTTGCACAATCGGCGCATTAATCACCGGCTCACGGCGACTGGGCTTAGTGTCAATTGGTGGCACCGCATCAACTGCAGATCGAGAGCGCACACGTGCGCGCGCAGGCTCAGCAGCTATATCAACAGCACCACTATCGAGCACTTCATCACGCACCTTGCGTTGTTCTTCTTTACGTTCCTGAACTTCACCTAAGATACTTTGCAGCCAAGCTTGAATCCATTCGGTGATGCGCAAGGTCAGCGCACCAATGCCTTCCATGATCTTAAACCAAGACAAATTAGCGTATACGGTCAAGCCAAATAGAAAGCAAGCTAACAAAAATAGAGTCGCACCCTCAACATTAAGCACTGCAGTTAAGCCGTTACCAAGCACTGAGCCAAGAATATTAAAATTTTTCGGAACAACTTCAGGCAACGGGAAGTGGATGTGCGCTAACGCTGAACCCGAACACAATAGAAAAATAAAGCCGCAGGCACGTAACGCAAACAGCCAACCATTCCAGACAAAGGATTGATAACGGTTTTGGAAAACCAGCACCGTTTTTAGCATCAACACCAAAGGAAACAGCCAAGCAAAATAGCCCAGCAAACTAAATAGAATGTCAGCTATCCAAGCACCAATATGACCGCCAGCATTGCTGACGACATCCGTTGTTTGTCCGATGCTGTTGGAAAAGCTCGAATCAGTCACGTCAAAAGTTATCAGCACCATCCATAAATAAATACACAGCACAGCCAAAAGAATCAGCACGCCTTCTTTAAGGCGTAACTGCGCCTGCTGCTGCCAAGTCAATTTTTTAGAGGATTGCAAATGTGTCGTGTCGTTCAAAAAAGCGTCCTGCGCGGCCTCGATAGAACAAGGCTCATCAAAAATATAATCACAAAAACGTTTAGCAACGCGCCATTGTACGGATTTAAGCGGGTTATTTCATCTTTACCCGCTGCGCTTAAGCCACCCTCGATCTATACATGAATTTTTCATTAATATGGCTTATCTTACAGCATTGCTGCTCACTACATTTTGCTGTGCAAGCTTAACACCCACGCACACCGCTAAGGCTTATTATGCTGACCTGGCTCGACCGCACTTCACTTAACTTCCCGACGCTGAATAAGGCCCTGCGTGAACCCAACGGGCTGCTTGCCGCTGGCGGCGACTTATCGACTGCACGCTTAATTACAGCCTACCGCCACGGCTGTTTTCCTTGGTATCAAGACGGACAACCGCTGCTCTGGTGGTCACCTGACCCGCGCACAGTATTGCTGCCCGACAACCTGCATATAGCGCGCAGTTTGCGTAAAGTACTGCGCAGTGATCAGTTTACTGTGACCTTCGACCGCAACTTTGCCGAAGTGATCCATGCCTGTGCCCAACCGCGTCAAGATGAGCACGGCACTTGGATTACCAGCGCGATACAAGCAGCCTATATTGAACTGCATGTGCAAGGTTACGCACACTCGGTTGAAGTATGGCAAAACGATCAGCTGGTAGGCGGTTTATATGGCATTGCCATCGGCCAGTTGTTTTTTGGTGAATCCATGTTCAGTCGCACTAGCAACGCTTCAAAAGTTGCTTTTGTAACGCTGGTCAGCACACTAAAAGCTGCAGGCTTTGTCCTGATTGACTGCCAAATGCCCACCACTCATCTGCAAAACTTCGGTGCGCAGAGTATCAGCCGCGAGCGTTTTTCTGAATATTTACGTGAGCATCTGGACTGCACTAACAGCATGCAATGGTCAATACAACCGATCCTGACGAGCGCACTGATCTGATGAAAACCTTACAACTGTATCTCGGCCAAGAGCACGCCTGCAGCTACTTAGCTGAACGTCGCGCTGGCTCTATCCTAGTTGACCCTGCAGAAGAACTTACCCGCAATCTATACAGCCAACTGATTGCGCAAGGCTTTCGCCGTAGCGCAGCACATGTCTATCGCCCCCATTGTCAAGGCTGCAACGCATGCGTATCTGTGCGCATCCCCGTGCATGGCTTTACTGCCACTCGCGCGCAACAAAAAATCATTCGCCGCAATCAAGACATTAGTGTACGTGCCGTCAGCAGCCAGTTTAGCGCCGAGCACTACGCCCTCTATCAGCGTTATATTGAGCAACGCCATGCCGATGGCGATATGTACCCACCCTCTATCGAGCAATTCCAAAACTTTTTAAACACAGATTTAGACTTTGCACGCTTTTATGAATTTCGCTTAGGTGAGCAGCTTTTAGCTGTTGCTGTAACTGATGTGCTGGATTGCGGCCTCTCGGCCATGTACACCTTTTTCGAACCTGAAGACACTCGCCGCAGCCTGGGCCGTTTCGCGATCTTATGGCAAATCCAAGAATGTTTACGCCTAGCTTTACCCTATTTATACCTTGGCTATTGGGTTAAAGACTGTAAAAAGATGAGTTACAAAACCCAATATCAACCCCTTGAAGGTTTTATTAACGAGCACTGGCAACTCTTGCCGGCTTAATTGACTTATAATCCAAGCCTGTTTTGAGTTTAAGACAATTATTGCAGCGGGATATTTGGCCTTTTACACTGTAATACGGCATAATAGCCGCCGCTTTTGCCTGATTGCATTTTGCGCGTCAGGTCTTTTATTTGTATTTTGAGGGTTATACTGCATGTCGAAAGAAGACAGCTTCGAAATGGAAGGCACTGTCGTCGACACCCTGCCTAACACCATGTTTCGTGTGGAGTTAGAAAACGGGCACGTCGTTACTGCGCATATCTCTGGGAAAATGCGTAAAAACTATATTCGCATTTTAACTGGCGATAAAGTTCGTGTTGAAATCACGCCTTATGACTTAAGCAAGGGCCGCATTACTTACCGCGCCCGCTGATTCATAAATTGCTGCGTTACAGACTTAAATACGGTACAAGCCTCGCGTTTGTGCCGTTTTTTTGTTTATTTTTCTTTATTATCAAGCGCTCGTTATCAATCGCTAAAATCCAAAAAGGGCTTGAAGCAGACGTGTCCAGCGCCGGCTTAAGCCCTTTTCTTTTACTTGCCACAAGATCAGTGGGCGATTGAACTGAGCACAAACAATGCTGCCAGTACATCCCTATACCACTGTGTGCGCATCAGTCGTTAGCACAAACTGCCTTGCAGCGCTGACCAACGCTGGGCGTTGATCAGCTGTCGCACTTAGAAGCTCATATCGACTCGCGTCCACCAGGTGCGGCCCGGCTCATTAACGCGTGTTGGGTTATCATCAAAGCCAAAGTCTGTACTGCCTGCAAGATTTAAGTGTTCGCTGTATTTTTTGTCAAACAGGTTGTCCACACCTGCGCTGACTTTCCAGCTTTTGCTTAAACGGTAGGCACTGTTGAGCGAGAACACACCAAAGCCTGAGCTTGGACCGAAGTCTTTACCAATCACGTTACCACGACCTTCATCGGTACGGTTCTGCGCAGACACCACACGCCACAAGGCCGCACTACTGAAATCACCCTGCTCATAACTTAAGCCAAAACGCGCTTCCAATGGTGGAATTTGCGGCATAGCACGACCATCAGAGCTGTTCTTACCATAGGTATAAGCCAAGCTCATATCACCTTTAACATTCGAGGTGAACTGGTATGCAGCGCCAAACTCACCACCCATAATGCGGGCATCGATATTGTCGATCTTCGGATTATCCTGCGGATTAACCTTAGTATGGTCAAACATCAAGTAATCACGCACCTGCCCTACATAGGCTGAGGCCCAAGCATCAAGCGGTCCCTGACTATATTGAATACCAAAATCCACTTGCGTAGTCTTTTCTGGATTCGCTGAAACAAAAGCACTCGGCACGCCTGTCCATGCACCATTAGCGCCAGCTGCAGAAAACAATTCCCAATAATCCGGCATACGCTGTGCATGGCCTAGACCAATATAAACAGTCGCGGGAATAGCTTGCAGATCGTTCTCATAGCGCACGAAAGCACTCGGCAAGGTTTCCGTCCTATCCTTGTTGGCTGTAGGGTTAACAATACAATCTGCGGGTTTTGTACAATTTGCAGCCGTACGCGTTGGGATGTTACGACGCATGGCAAGATAGTCGCGATGATCCTCAACCTTATGACGATCCAAGCGCAAACCGCTGATCACTCGATCATTATCAGTAAGAGTCCAAGTTAACTCACCAAAAACACCCCACTGATTAAACTCAGCATCCTTAGCCATATTCGAATGCGTCGAACCCACAGGCCCACCGGTACGGGCACGCAGTCTATGCTCACTGGTTAAGCCATCCACCCCAGCCACTAATTCAAAGTCACTCCACTGCCATGTTCCTTTAATGCGGCCACCCATGGTGCGGCTATCTACCTGGGTTGCCATTGGGCTTTTACCGACTGGCGTCGTACGCAACTTGTAGTTGTCCATAATGTGGTCGGCATAGTTGTAGTACAGCTGTGCCTCTAAAGCCGCCCAGGTATCAGTGATATTTTCCTGTTTAAAGCGTAATGCCACACTTTCTCGCTTAAATTGCGTGCCATCCATACCACGACCGCCATAGCGCGATTCACCATCACCACTGCCGACCGTTAATTCAAGCAGAGTGTCATCGGTTGGCGTCCAACCCAAGGCGGCCTCAGTATTCCACTTATTCCAACGCGAAGGCACACGATCGCCATTACCATCATTGTAGTCATGGGCTTTTGAAGCATTGGCCAGCACGCGTACATAGCCTTCTTTACTGCCCACAGCACCATCAATACTGCGATCAAAACGACGATTGGAGCCAACTAAGAGGCTACCATTTAAGCGGTAATCAGGCTCATCAAAATTCTCTGGCCCACGCTCAAATAATACTGTTGCCGCCGAACTCCCAGCGCCCCACAGTACTGTTTGCGGTCCTTTAATCACTGTTAGCTCATCATACGACTCGGGGCTGATATAGGAACTGGGCGAATCCATACGGTTCGGGCAAGCACCTACCATCTCACCACCATTAGTCAGCAGCTTTACACGCGAACCAAACATGCCACGGAATACCGGATCACCGTTGACCCCACCGCTGCGCATCGCGGAAAAGCCCGGAATGGTTTTTAGATAGTCCGCACCATCACTAGCCGGTACTGGCTGGCGTGGAATACGCGGATCAGTGACTACTTTAATCGGTGACTGTTGCGCCACCCCGGTAATGACCATTGGCGCTAGTTGTGCAGCATCGTGCTTATCTGCAGCATTGACCTGCAGCGGCAGACAAACCGCAACACCCAGTAAAGCAGCATGTGCCAGCGCTAAGCGCTGTGACAATGGCTTAAGTTTGAAGCCATTGCCTAGGCGTGACTGAGCAACACCTTGAAAAGTATTGGTAGACATATTTGCTATCCATCATTCATTTAAATTAAGTCGCAGGCTAATGACCCGCTTGATTTAAGCGAACAAATGGATAGGCGGAGCACGTGGATGCTGCAGGCTATATGCGGCAACAGGGAGTCGCAGCGGCACAGGTAGAGTTGCTAACCATTGCACCGCCGGCGGCACTGGCAATGACAGCAAAACAACTAAAGTCACCGCAGGACTGAGTGTTAACAAGTGGCAATAGCCACACATTTCTAAATTAGCCAGCCATTGCGGTGCGCCTGCGGGTGCACTTTTGTGCCCCATCAGCGCATGGTAATCAACGCTATGGTCAGCGTGTTCAATATGCTCAGCAGCCAAGCTTGCGCTGGCAACCGGGATAGTCAGTTCATGGGCTAGCATAGCCGCATGATCATGCTGATCGTGTGGCGTAGCAGAATCAGTTACCAACTCTAAAGACAGAGTATCGACAAGCAATAATGCCTGTGCGCCAGAAATAAGCGGGCCGACATGGATCATCAGCATGGCAAACAAGCCAAGCCAAATCGCCATTAAATGAGTGCGGCGCTGCTTAATCAAATCCTAACACCTCGTTATTTCCGTCAACATCCAGGTTAAAAGTATGGTCTATAAATGATCCCACAAATCAAGCAACGTCTCACGCGACATGCTGCCGCAGGTCGATCACATACACAATAAAATCGCAAAAAAACTAATTAAAAGACATAAAAAACTAACAAACAAAGAATATCAAATAATAATCACTCATTTAAAATCATTACTTGCAATAAATAACCGCAAAATATAGCTTTAACTACAGATTCATGCCGCAAGGCATCGCTTACTGCAAAATTCTATAAAAGTATGCGCTGAATACAGTTTTTATCTCATTGACAACAATTAAGGATTAACTCATGCCGATGTTGAGTAACCCAGCCACTAAATACCGCGCCTACCCTGTAATAAACTTACCGGATCGCACCTGGCCCAATAAAACCATTACTCATGCGCCGATTTGGTGCAGCTCGGATCTGCGTGATGGTAACCAATCGTTGATTGAGCCAATGAGCCCTGAGAAAAAGCTGCGCTTTTTTAAAACTTTAGTTGCTGTGGGCGTTAAAGAAATTGAAGTGGCCTTCCCCTCTGCCTCGCAAACCGACTTTGATTTTGTGCGCTTACTGATCGAAAACGACCATATTCCGCACGACACCACTATCCAAGTGCTGACCCAAGCCCGTGAGGATTTAATTGCCCGCACCTTTGAATCATTAAAAGGCGCACCCAAAGCCATTGTGCATATGTACAACGCTGTTTCTCCTGCGTTTCGCCGTATCGTCTTTAATCAAGATAAAGAAGGCGTAAAAGCCATTGCCGTGCACGCAGCCGAGCTGTTTAAAAAATACGCCGCTATGCAGCCGGAAACCCAATGGACCTTCCAATATTCGCCAGAAACTTTTAGTGCCACCGAAACACCTTTTGCCGTTGAAGTGTGCAACGCGGTATTGGATGTATGGCAACCCAGCGCTGACAACAAGGTTATTTTAAACTTGCCGGCCACGGTCGAAGTCTCCACACCCAATGTCTACGCCGACCAAATTGAATGGTTTGCGCGCAACATCAATCATCGTGAACATGTGATTATTAGCTTGCACACCCACAATGACCGCGGCACCGGCGTCGCTGCTAGCGAGTTGGGCATATTAGCCGGCGCCGATCGTGTCGAAGGCTGCCTGTTTGGTAACGGGGAGCGTACCGGTAATGTCGACTTGGTCACTTTAGCCTTGAATATGTACACCCATGGCGTTGATCCTGAGTTGGACTTTTCGGATATTGATGCGGTGCGTAAAGTCGTAGAAGAATGCAATCAACTGCCGGTGCATCCACGCCATCCCTATGCTGGCGACTTAGTCCACACCGCGTTTTCCGGCTCGCACCAAGATGCAATTCGTAAGGGTTTCAGCCAACGCGATAGCGAGGGTATTTGGGAAGTGCCTTATTTGCCGATTGATCCAGCCGATATCGGCCGCGACTATGAAGCGGTGATTCGCGTCAACAGCCAATCAGGTAAAGGCGGCGTCACTTATTTGCTGGAACAAGAATATGGCATTCAGTTGCCACGTCGCATGCAAATCGAATTCAGCCAAGTGATCAAAACAGAAACCGATCGCACTGGCTTGGAAGTCACTGCTGCACAAATTTACAAGTTACTCGACTGCGAATACCTGCAGGCAGTAACACCCTACACATTACAAAAGCATCGCATCCACGAAGAAGATGGCACCTGCACCCTAACCACTGAAGTGTTGGCTGACGGGACCGTTAAGAGCTGGAGTGGCTGCGGCCAAGGTCCATTGGAAGCATTGGTAGCCAGCTTACCTATGCCGGTAGAAATCATGGATTTTCACCAGCATGCCATCGGCAGTGGCAGTGATGCCCAAGCTGCAGCCTATATTGAGTTGCGCTTACCCGAGCAGCGTCCAGTATTTGGTGTGGGCATGGACGGCAATATCACCACTGCCAGTATCCGTGCACTCTTTAGCGCACTGAACCGTGCTAAAGCCAACGCCCAACCGCTTAAGCGCTCGGCTTAAACTGGCGCTTTATTCAACTCAATAAAAAGCCCTTGTTCAGATCACTGAGCAAGGGCTTTTTTATCTAACCGATAAAGCAGTCAGCGCTAATTAAGCTTCAGCTTTCGCTGCTACCTTAGCTGCTGCATCTTTAACCATCTTTTGTAACTCACCGCTGTCATGCAGTTCACTGATGATGTCGCAGCCACCTACCAACTCGCCGTCGATCCATAGTTGAGGGAATGTCGGCCAGTTTGCATAGGCGGGCAAATTCGCACGAATATCTGGATTTTGCAGAATATCAACAAAGGCAAATTTTTCGCCACAGGCCATTAGCGCTTGGGTTGCACGTTGTGAAAAGCCGCACTGTGGTGCGTTTGGCGAACCCTTCATGTACAGCAGAATCGCGTTATTTTCGATCTGTTCTTTAATCGTTTCGATGATATCCAAAATCCACCTCGACATATATTTTAGTCATTACGCCCACACATTGCTGGGCACCTAGCGAGCATTCTAGCCTAAAACCTAGCGCAACGCTCTGATTTAGGTTAACTCAAATCAAGCATTTTATTTTACTTAAGCAAATCACTGAGCATAACTGGCCATAACCTAAATGCGAGCAGCACAGAGAATAGGCAGACACGGGTTGAACAGACTAGCACACAGGCGCCTTGGGTTTTTGACCGCTCAGCACAGTGCGAAATTTTACAGCAAATCTGCTAGGATTCAGCTCTGATCGTTTCGAGTAACAGTCTGTTTATTATTTGTCTTTAGCTTACGGATGCCCAGCGCCCTAGACTTAAGTGCTATTTAACAGTGGCTTTAGGCAGCTTTTACATAAGCAAGCTCGACAGGCAGATGTAGTTGCACTTGGGCAATATTCAACACTTAACGCAGCCACCTGCTCTGTATAACAGGCATACGACAACGACTTTTTGGAATTTTTAATCTATCCGGTACCCTATCAGCATGGATAAACAAGGTCCTTTATTAAGCCTGACTGATTTAAGTTGTGGCTATCAAAAGCAATCAATCGTGCAAAATCTTAATCTGCACCTCAATCGTGGCGATATTGGTTGTTTGCTGGGCCCGTCTGGCTGCGGAAAAACCACGACACTGCGCGCGATTGCAGGTTTTGAGCCTGTGCTCAAAGGCACGATTAGACTGGCTGGCGAAGTTATTTCTAGGCCCAACTTCACCTTGGCCCCTGAAAAGCGTCGCATTGGTATGGTGTTCCAAGATTACGCGTTGTTTCCACACCTGAATGTTGAACAGAATGTCGCCTTTGGCATTCGTAAACACCCCGATGCTCCGCGTATCACCCAAGAATTGCTGGAGCTGGTCAAACTCCATACATTAGGTCAGCGCTATCCCCATGAGTTATCTGGCGGACAGCAGCAACGTGTGGCTTTAGCGCGCGCCTTAGCGCCAGAGCCCAACTTGCTGTTACTCGACGAGCCTTTTTCCAACTTAGATGGTGATCTACGCCGCAGTTTAAGCCAGGAAGTGCGTGAGATTCTGAAACAGCGCGGCACCAGTGCGATTTTAGTCACTCACGACCAAGAAGAAGCCTTTGCCATGAGCGATAGCATTGGCGTATTCAATAAAGGCCGCTTGGAGCAGTGGGACTCACCTTTTAATCTCTATCACGAACCATTGACGCCCTTTGTCGCCAGCTTTGTTGGTCAGGGTTATTTTATTCGTGGACAGATGCTGACCCATGACAGCGTACAAACCGAACTGGGAGTGATTCGTGGTAATCGCGCCTACAATTGGCCCGCCGGTAGCACTGTGGATGTTTTATTGCGCCCTGATGACATCATCGACTCACCAGAAAGCCCGCTGCGCGCCATTATTATTGGCAAAACCTTTTTAGGTGCTGCCACTTTATACCGACTTGAGCTGCCGACCGGCAATCAGTTAGAAGCAATTTTCACCAGCCATATCGATCATTTTCTGGGTGAAAATGTAGGTATTGCGGTGGCCGCTGACCATCTTGTAGCATTTGCCACGCCGGGCACTGTTGCCGCGCACAGCAGCTTACCCATGACCGGCGTGCGTCGTTACAGCGCAAGCAACTGACCTCAAGTTTTTCGCAAGCCTTTTCGCCCCAAACAAGGGCGATTAAGGCGCGCCTGAGACCCAGGCTAAACCAGCGCAAACAGCCGTTACTCAGCATAGCGTAATACTCTTGGCAGAGCACAGTAGCGCTGCTTTTAGCAGGTCATTACTGCAGCCAAACAACCTGCAAATAACAACCCTTTTACCCTGCAAAAATACCGCTCATGCCTGATTAGCATCTCCGATGCAAGCAACTTTTAGGCTCAATTAAGAAAACTTCACTAGCTGAACAAACTTGACCCGGGTCAATTTAATGTTCTGCCCTATCGCGTACCTTGCACTACATCTTGTGTTTATCTTAAACAAAAAACACCACATCATGTATTTAGAGGTATGCCATGTCCATGCTTGTTGCTGTAAAAGAACCACGCCAACTGCGCAAACGCGATCAAAGTTACGCGCCTTTTGATGCGCAAAAAATCTTGCATGCGATTACTGCAGCAGGACGCGCGACCGGCGAGTTTACTCCAGCAACTGCAGCTGAGCTCTGCGCGCATGTGCTAAAAACCCTACCTGAACATGCTGCTCTCAGTGTTGAAGAAATCCAAGACTGCGTCGAAACCACCTTAATGGCCGCTGGGCATTTTCGCACTGCGCGCGCCTACATTGTGTACCGCGAACAACACGCACGCTTGCGCCGTGACCGCAAAAACTTGGTCGATGTTGCTTCCTCCATGAATGAGTACTTATCCCGTGAAGACTGGCGGGTGCGCGCCAATGCCAACCAAGGCTATTCACTGGGCGGTTTAATTCTTAACGTATCCGGCAAGGTCACCGCCAACTACTGGCTCAATGAGGTGTACAGCGCAGAAATTGGCGAAGCGCACCGTGAAGCTGATTTGCATATCCATGATCTGGATATGCTCGCGGGCTATTGCGCGGGTTGGTCACTGCGCACTTTACTCAACGAAGGCTTTAACGGCATCCCAGGTCGTGTTGAAGCCGGACCACCGAAACACCTGTCCAGTGCGCTGGGACAAATGGTCAACTTTCTTGGCACCTTGCAAAACGAATGGGCCGGTGCGCAAGCCTTTAGCTCCTTTGATACCTACCTTGCCCCCTTTATTCGCAAAGATCAGCTCAGCTATGCACAGGTGCGCCAAGACATTCAAGAGTTTATTTATAACCTCAACGTGCCTTCACGCTGGGGCACGCAAACACCTTTTACTAACCTGACCTTTGACTGGGTCTGCCCAGAGGATTTACGCGAGCAAATCCCCTACATCGGCGGCGTAGAAATGCCTTTCGCCTATGGTGATCTGCAAGAAGAAATGGAGATGATCAACCAAGCCTACATCGAAGTCATGCAGGCCGGCGATGGCTTAGGCCGCGTTTTCACCTTCCCAATCCCAACCTACAACATCACCCATGATTTCCCTTGGGACAGCGAGAACGCCAACCGTTTATTTGAAATGACTGCGCGCTATGGCTTGCCTTATTTCCAAAACTTCCTCAACTCTGAACTGGAGCCCAACCAAGTCCGTTCGATGTGCTGCCGTTTGCAGTTGGACGTGCGTGAACTGCTTAAACGTGGTGGTGGTTTATTTGGCTCGGCAGAGCAAACCGGCTCACTGGGCGTGGTCACCATCAACTGCGCACGCTTAGGTTATCTGTATAAAAATAACCCCATTGGTCTGTATCGCCGTCTCGACAATCTATTGGAAATGGCCAAAGACAGCCTGGAAGTCAAGCGCAAGGTGATCCAGCACCATATGGACGCTGGGCTTTACCCCTACAGCAAACGCTATCTAGGCACGCTGCGTAACCATTTCTCCACCATTGGCGTCAATGGCCTGCATGAAATGCTGCGCAATTACACCGGCGATACCGAGGGCATGCACACCGCTAACGGACGCACAATGGCACTGGAGATGCTCGATCATGTGCGTGAGCGCTTAGTCGAGTTCCAAGAAGAAACCGGCAACCTCTACAATCTGGAAGCCACCCCAGCAGAAGGCACCACCTACCGTTTTGCTAAAGAAGACCAAAAGCGCTTTGCCGATATTCTGCAGGCCGGCAGCTTCGATGCGCCCTACTACACCAACTCATCGCAGTTGCCTGTAGGCTTTACCGATGATGCTTTTGAAGCCTTAGAACTGCAGGACGAACTGCAATGCAAATACACCGGCGGTACAGTGCTGCATTTGTATATGTCTGAACAAATCTCTTCTACTGAAGCCTGTAAAAAACTGGTGCGCAATGCCTTGGGACGCTTTCGTCTGCCTTATCTAACCATTACCCCAACCTTCTCCATCTGCCCAGTGCACGGTTATTTATCCGGAGAACATGAGTTCTGCCCGAAATGTGACGAAGCGCTGCTGCAAGAACAGCAACGTGCTCAACATCTCAAGGCCGTCCATTAAGACCCCTTGAGCAAGCCAGCGCGCCACTTATACAGCAGCGCGTTGATCCGATGCCCTGCATCAAACTAAAAGGAAAGACCTATGCAAACTGTAAAGCAACTGCCGCAAGAACAACGTCAACGCTGTGAAGTCTGGACCCGCGTGATGGGCTACCACCGCCCAGTTAGCGCTTTCAACCTAGGCAAGCAATCTGAACACCGTGAGCGCATGCACTTTAATGAGCAGCCCACCCAGCGCCAGTCCGCCTAAGCATGGCTGAGCAACTCAGAGTTGGGGGCTTCGTGCCCCTGACTACTTTAGATTTTCCAGAGCATCTGTCCTGCGTGGTGTTTTGCCAAGGTTGTGCATGGCGTTGTCGCTATTGCCATAACCCTGACTTAATTCCACCACGCGGGCAACAGATGCACAGCTGGGACAGTATTCTAGAGTTTTTACAGCGTCGCCAAGGCTTGCTGGAAGCCGTGGTATTTAGTGGTGGCGAAGCGACCTTGCAGCACGGCCTTAAAGCGGCGATGCAAGAGGTGAAAAACCTAGGCTTTAAAGTCGGCTTACATACGGCGGGGATTAACCCTAAAGCCCTGCAGCGGGTTTTGCCCTATTGCGACTGGGTGGGCTTTGATGTCAAAGCTCTAATCGAAGACAGCCAACTGATTACTGGCGTATCCGGCAGCGGCCAAGCCAACTGGCAGTGTTTAGAATTGCTGCTGGCCAGTGGCGTCAAGTATGAGTGCCGCACGACAGTGCATTGGGATTTGATTGATCCGCAGCGCTTACTGGAACTGGCGCGTCGTTTAAGCGCTGCCGGCGTGGCGCACTTTGTTGTGCAACATGTGCGCACGCAAAGCATGCTGGATGGACAACTGGCAGAGCGCAGCGCCAATTTAGGCACAGCAGCGCTGTGGCAAGAAATCAGCACACTGTTTTGCAGTTTCGTGCGTCGTAATGATTAATCTGCAGTCTGCGCTCAATCGGCAGAGCAGCCTAGAGCCGTTAAGAGAACGGCTCTAACAGGCTTTTAATGCTAGGAATATGAATATTGCGACCACGCATTTCAATCAGCCCTTCTTGATTTAAGCGCGCCATAATCCGTGACAAAGTTTCCGGCTGCATGGATAAACGCGCAGCAATCAAACGCTTGGGTAATGGCAGCTCAATATCAACCGTTTCTTGCGAACGGTCTTCCAGCTGTTGAATCAAATACAGGGCAAAACGCTGGGTAGCATTTTGCAGAGTCAGCGTTTCTAGCTCACCTAAACGCTGGTGCAAACGAATACTCATGTGCCCCAGCAAATGCAAACAGGCCTGTGGGTTTTCCTCGAGCAGAGTCAACATTAAACGGTTAGGGAAACTGACCAATTGCACCGCTTCTAGTGTTTCTGCACACACCGGATATTCAGAGCGCTGCATAAACATCACAGCCTCAGCAAAGGTTTGTCCGGCCTGAATGATCTCCACCACTTTTTCTTGCCCGTCAGCCGAAATCCGATAGAGCTTAACCCGGCCTTTTAGCACCAAGAAAAAACGCTCAGCCGGCTGACCTTGGCGAACCAGTAACTCACCTGCAGCGTATTGCTGTTCATTACTTTGAGTGATTAAGCGCTCTTGCTCAGATTGACCAAGGTGCTCAAAAAAAGGATGCCGCAACACAGTACTCACTACAGGGTGCGTGAATAACATACGCCACTCCTCAATAATTCAATATACATAGAGCACCACTCACAAAAACGGTATGGGTCTGAATTGATGCCAGTCAAGTTGTGCATACCTTAACCCCTTCCGCGCAATGCTTCATTGCTCTTGATCAGCCTCACGGGCTTTTCTTGATTTACAACAAGAAGCAGTATCACAGTAAACAACTCACTCACAAAAGCTGGCAATCTCGGCATAACGGCCTTGGGTTAGTCGCAACAAATCATCGGCGGCCAGCTCAACTTCCAATCCGCGTCGCCCTGCGCTGATATACAAAGAACCCAGCTCTTGTGCACTGCTGTCTAAAAAGGTGCGTAGGGCTTTTTTCTGTGCCAACGCACTAATACCACCAACAAGGTACCCTGTACTGCGCTGAGCACGCTGCGGATCGGCCATCTCAACTTTTTTCACTCCCGCACAAGTGGCCAAGGCTTTTAAGTTGAGCTGCGCATGAACCGGCAGTATTGCGACTAACAACTCAGCTGTTTCAGTGCTGGCGAGCAAGGTTTTAAACACCCGCTGCGGCGCCAAGCCTAGCTTTTCCGAAGCTTCGAGGCCGTAAGATGCCGCCCGCGGATCATGCGCATAACTGTGCACAGTGTGCGCAATGCGGTGTTTTTTTAATAAATTAATAGCTGGCGTCATTTTCAGCCTTTTATCATACAGGGTAAATTCACCGCATTATTATAGGCAAAACTCTAACCGCTCTCAGCTAAAATATTCAGTTAAACCCAGCCAATGACTTGAGTTTACTCAATAAGCGCTTACCTACATACACTAATGTATGTATATTACCGCATACATTTAAAGTGACTGTAAATACACTGTAAAGACTCTGTCTTTGCGTGCAAAGCAGTACATAATTATCCATCGCTGTATACGTATTTGCGTGCGTTTTCATACAGCGCTAAAAAGATACACATTAGGAAATAATTTTATGACCCGCCTTTCGTCACGCGCTACCGCTGCCTACCTGACGCTTGCTTGCACATTATTGATCAGTGCTTGTGATCAACCCGCCGACGAAGCAGCACAACAGCAGCAGCAACCGCCTGCAAAAGTTGGCATCGTTACCTTAGCAACACAAGCCTATACGCTAACCACTGAATTGCCGGGCCGAACCGCAGCATACCGCGTCGCTGAAGTGCGTCCTCAGGTCAATGGCATCATTCAAAAACGTTTATTTAAAGAAGGCAGTGATGTTAAAGCCAATCAACAGCTGTACCAAATTGATCCTGCTATCTATGAAGCCAATCTAAAGAGCGCACAAGCCAGTTTATTGGCCGCACGCTCATTAGCTGAGCGTTACAAAGTGCTGGTGGATGAACGCGCCGTCAGCCGTCAGCAATATGATGATGCGCAAGCCAATCGCTTGCAGGCAGAAGCAGCGTTAGAACGGGCCAAAATTGAGCAGCGCTACACTCGCGTACTGGCACCGATTTCCGGACGCATTGGCCGCTCAAGCGCCAGCGAAGGCTCTTTAGTCAGCAATGGCCAGGCGCAAGAACTGGCAGTGATTCAGCAATTGGATCCAATCTATGTGGATGTTACCCAATCTGCTGCTGACTTATTGCGCTTGCGCCGTGAACTGGCCAGCGGTCAATTAGAAAAAGCCGGCGACAATGCCGCGCAAGTGACCTTAAAACTGCAAGACGGTAGTCAGTACACAGAAACAGGTACCCTTGAGTTCTCTGAAGTATCTGTCGATGCCGGTACAGGCTCAGTTACCCTACGCGCGGTATTCCCTAACCCTGACAACCTTTTATTACCCGGTATGTTTGTCCATGCCAGCTTAATCAGTGGTGTGCAAAGCCAAGCGATTCTTGCACCACAGCAGGGCATTACGCGTAACCCTAAAGGCGAGCCAACTGCCATGGTGGTCAATGCAGACAACAAAGTGGAAGTGCGCACCTTAAAAGCCGAGCGTACGGTCGGTGACCGCTGGTTAGTCACTGAAGGTTTGCAAGCCGGCGACCGTGTGATTACTGAAGGCCTGCAGTTCGTACAACCTGGCGCCAGCGTTGACCCATACCCGGCCGGTAATGTTAAAGCAACAACACAGAGCTCTGACTCTTCGGCAAACGCTGCAAACCAAGCTCAATAAGGGACTTATTTAATGTCGAACTTTTTTATCGACCGCCCCATTTTTGCTTGGGTTCTAGCCCTCGTAATTATGTTGATTGGTGGTCTTGCGATTCTTAAATTGCCAGTCAATCAATACCCCAGCATTGCTCCACCGGCTGTCGGTATTTCAGTACGCTACCCTGGTGCTTCGGCACAAACAGTGCAAGACACTGTAGTGCAGGTGATTGAGCAACAGATGAACGGTATTGATGGTCTGCGCTACATTTCTTCGGAAAGTAACTCCGATGGCAGCATGAGCATCACCATCACCTTTGAGCAAGATGTTGATCCCGACATTGCTCAGGTACAGGTACAAAACAAGCTGCAATTGGCGACCCCGCTGTTACCGCAAGAGGTGCAACAGCAGGGTATTCGGGTGACTAAATCTGCGAAAAACTTCTTGATGGTCGTCGCGATCATTTCTGAAGACGGCAGCATGAACCGCTATGACTTAGCTGACTACACCGTTTCTAATATTCAAGACCCAATCTCACGTACCGCAGGTGTGGGTGACTTCCAGATTTTTGGTGCGCAGTATGCGATGCGTATTTGGCTTGACCCAGGTAAGCTGACTAACTTTGCCATGACGCCAATCGATGTGGCTAACGCGATTCGCACACAAAACGTGCAAGTCTCAGCCGGTCAACTGGGTGGTTTGCCCGCCTCTCCTAATCAACAACTGACCGCTACCATCATTGGTAAAACCCGCTTTGAAACACCCGAGCAGTTTGAAAACATTCTGCTTAAAGTGAATCAAGATGGCTCACAAGTGCGCCTCAAAGATGTCGCACGGGTAGAGTTAGGTGGTGAAAACTACAGTGTTAATGCTGAGTTCAATGGCAGCCCAGCGACTGGTATGGGGATCAAGCTGGCCACCGGCGCCAACGCTTTAGATACGGCCCGTGCAGTACGTGCAACCTTGGCCGAGCTGGAACCCTTCTTCCCGCCGGGGATGAAAATTGTTTACCCCTACGACACCACACCCGTCATTTCCGCCTCGATTAAAGGGGTTGTCTACACCTTGGCTGAGGCTATGGTGCTGGTGTTCTTGGTCATGTACCTGTTTATGCAAAACCTGCGGGCTACGTTAATCCCTGCCCTCGCAGTACCAGTGGTGATTCTTGGCACCTTTGGCGTATTGGCTGCCTTTGGTTATAGCATTAACACCCTAACCATGTTTGCCATGGTGTTATCGATCGGACTACTGGTGGATGACGCCATTGTGGTGGTGGAAAACGTCGAACGGGTGATGTCGGAGGAAGGCCTTTCGCCCATTGAAGCGACACGAAAATCCATGGGGCAAATTTCCGGTGCACTGGTCGGTATTGGTCTGGTGCTGACTGCCGTATTTATCCCAATGGCCTTCTTTGAAGGCTCTACCGGTGCGATTTACCAACAGTTCTCCGTGACCATTATCTCGGCCATGGTGTTCTCAGTACTGGTTGCCTTGATTTTCACCCCAGCACTTTGTGCGACCATGCTTAAACCGATCAAAAAGGGTGAAAATCTCGAGAAAAAAGGCTTCTTTGGCTGGTTTAACCGCACCTTCCAGCGTGGGGTCAACCGCTATGAAAAAGGTATCACTGGCATGATTCGGCGCAAAACGCCCTACTTGCTGATGTATTTGGTGATTGTCGCAGTGATGGGTTGGATGTTTACCCAAATACCCACCTCGTTCCTACCCGATGAAGACCAAGGTGTCCTCTTTGCTCAGGTACAAACACCGGCAGGTTCCAGTGCCGAGCGTACCTATGAAGTGGTCAGCCAGATGCGTGATTACTTGCTCGAAGAGGAAAGCGATACTGTACGTTCTGTGTTTGCCATCACCGGTTTTAACTTTGCCGGCCGTGGACAAAACTCAGGCATGGCCTTTATTGGCCTCAAGCCTTGGGCAGAGCGCACGCAAGATCATCAAAGTGTGTTTTCTTTAGCGCAACGAGCGCAAATGCACTTCTTCTCATTGCGTGATGCCATGGTGTTTGCTTTTGCCCCTCCGGCAGTAATGGAGCTAGGTAACGCCACTGGTTTTAATATGTACTTACAAGACCGCGCTGGTGTCGGTCATGAAGTGCTAAGTAAAGCCCGTGATCAGTTTTTACAAATGGCTAACCAAGATCCACGCTTAACCCAGGTGCGCGCCAACGGTCTGCGCGATGAGCCACAGTACCAGTTGATTAT
The DNA here is from genome assembly GCA_964385265.1 of uncultured Thiopseudomonas sp. Taxonomy (GTDB): domain Bacteria; phylum Pseudomonadota; class Gammaproteobacteria; order Pseudomonadales; family Pseudomonadaceae; genus Denitrificimonas. Next base: position 37,800 of record CAYLOI010000014.1, on the reverse strand, counting down.
TGATGACGAAAAAGCCAGCTCGATGGGCTTATCCTTAAGCGATATCAACCAAACCCTCTCCTCTGCTTGGGGTAGTAGCTATGTGAATGACTTTATTGATCGCGGTCGGGTTAAGAAAGTCTTTATGCAGGCAGAAGCTGAAGCGCGGATGAACCCAGAAGATCTGGACAAATGGTATGTGCGCAACAACCTAGGTGAGATGATTCCCTTTAGCAGCTTTGCCAGTGGCGAATGGACCTACGGTTCACCCAAGCTATCACGCTATAACGGTGTGCCGGCCATGGAGATTCTCGGTAGCCCAACACCAGGTTCCAGTTCAGGTGAAGCCATGCAAGCCGTAGAAGAAATCGCTAAGCAATTGCCCAATGGAGTGGGTATGGCATGGACCGGTTTATCCTATGAAGAGCGCCTCTCGGGTGACCAAGCACCGGCACTGTATGCCTTGTCATTGCTGGTGGTGTTCTTATGTTTAGCCGCCATGTATGAGAGCTGGTCAATCCCCTTCTCGGTGATGCTGGTAGTTCCTCTGGGTATTCTCGGTGCGTTATTGGCCACCTATGGCCGCGGCTTATCCAATGACGTGTACTTCCAAATTGGTCTGCTGACCACTATTGGTTTGTCCGCACGGAACGCGATCTTGATTGTGGAGTTTGCTAAGTCGTTGCATGAGCAAGGCATGAGCTTAGCGCAGGCTGCAATTGAAGCCAGTCGTATTCGTTTGCGCCCAATCATTATGACCTCTTTGGCCTTTATCTTAGGGGTGACCCCGCTGGCCATCGCCACAGGTGCGGGCGCGGGCAGTAAGCATGCCATTGGTACCGGTGTGATTGGTGGAATGCTCACCGCAATGGTTCTGGCAATTTTCTTTGTGCCGTTATTTTATGTCCTGGTCAGCTCTTTATTTAAAACTGCCAATGATAAAAAACAGGAGAATGCACAATGAAGCGCACTGCCCTAGCCGCTGCTTTATTAACCGCCCTGACGGGTTGCTCACTGATCCCAAACTATCAGCAACCCGCAGCACCTGTGGCAGAGCAGTGGGATGCTGTGACGGCAGCACAGAGCGCAGTGCCTGTGCCGAGCTGGCGTGAATTTTTCCAAGACCCAGTGCTGCAAGAGCTGATTATCACCGCGTTAGACAATAACCGTGATCTGCGTATAGCGGCACTGAATGTCGATGCCTTTCGCGCGCAGTACCGGATTCAGCGCAGCGCGCGTTTCCCATCGATTGATGCCGGTGGCGGTGCGAACCGCCAGCGTTTACCGGGCAATATGAGTCCCACCGGTAACTCCACAATCAACAGTCAGTACTCAGCAAACCTGGGCACTACGGCTTGGGAAATTGATCTGTTTGGCCGTTTAGGCAGCTTACGTGATCAAGCCTTGGCCAGTTACTTTGCCAGCGAGCAAGCGCAACGCAGCACGCAACTCAGTCTGATTGCGAGCGTAGCAACCGCTTGGTTATCGCTACAAGCTGATCAAGAAACCCTGAAACTGGTGCGTGAAACCCTAGTCACCTATGAAGACAGCTTGCGCTTGGTGCAAAGCAGTTACGACGCAGGGGTAGCTACATCTTTAGAGCTGCAACAAGCACGGACTGCGGCTAACGGTGCTCGCATCAGCCTTGCTCAGTTTGAGCGACAAAGCGTGCAAAGCCGTAACGCCCTCAATCTACTTTTAGGTGGCAAGACAACGGCTGATCTGACTACGCCAGTCGCCTTGAGCCACTTTAAGTTTGCACAACTGCCGGTTGGCTTGCCGGCTGATTTACTGCAACGGCGCCCGGATATTTTGCAAGCAGAGTTTGATCTGAAAGCGGCCAATGCCAATATTGGTGCAGCCCGCGCTGCATTTTTCCCAAGTATCAGCTTAACCGCCACGGCAGGCAGTTTGAGTCCTGATTTATCAGGCTTGTTTGATGGCGGCAGTGGTTCATGGCTGTTTAAACCCAGCATTAATATACCTATCTTTAACGCTGGGCGTTTACGCGCCAACTTGGATTACAGTGAAATTCAAAAAGATATCAATATCGCCCGTTATGAAAAAACCATTCAAACCGCTTTTAAAGAAGTGGCCGATGGTTTGATTGAGCGCACAACCTATAAGCAACAGTTGGCGGCACATAATGAACTGGTGCAATCGAGTTCTGAGTATTTAAACTTGGCCGATCGTCGCTACCGTGAAGGCATTGATAATCAGCTGACTTTATTGGATGCACAGCGCTTGCTATTTAATGCCCAGCAACAACGTATCAGTACGCAATTTGCGCAACTGGTCAGTGAGATCAATCTGTATAAAGCCCTCGGCGGCGGTTACAGCCAAGACAGCACGCAAGAGTTATAAAGTCAGAGCAATGTACTGCTAGTCAGTAGATGATAAAACGGGCGACTTGCTAAGGCAGTCGCCCGTTTTTATTTAATCCTTATTGCTAACCCACCCTTTATCATTGATATTACGTTTGAATTTTCAAAACGTACCCAAAGCAGCTAAAGCACTGTGTCCGCCTATTGATCGATAAAGAACGCTAGGTGTGTAGTGGCATAGTGAGTGGTGTTGATCACCCGCTATTATTTATAAGGCAAATTATGGGTTGTGCTAAAGCTGTCTTGCTAACATTTTTCTTGTTTGCTACTGCGGTGTGTGCGCAAACAGCGCAAGCGCAGGAACTCATACTGCTGAACTGGGCTGATTATATGGACCCAGAGATTCTTCTGGAGTTTGAAAAACGCACAGGCATCAAAGTCAAACAGAGCCATTTCGATTCTGATACGACGCGCGACGAACTGCTGCTCGAAACCGAAGGCAAAGGCTTCGATATAGTGCTGATGAATGATGCCTCGATGAGGGTTTTGGCGAAACGCGGTTGGCTCGAGCCGCTGGATCAAGCCAGCATTCCCAACCTCGAACACATTGACCCGCGCTGGCTTAGCCAGTTTGAAGAAAGCAAAGCCTATGGTGTGCCTTATTTCTGGGGCACAGTCGGAATTGTCTATCGCAAGGATCTTGTACCCTTTACTGTGACAAGCTGGATGGATCTGTTGCAATCTATACCAGCATTGCATGGCAAAATTAGCATGATTGGTGATAGCTCAGACCTGATTGGTATGGCGCTGAAAGCCTTGGGTTATTCGCTTAACAGCACCAGCGAAACAGAACTCCAAGAGGCCGGGGCCTTATTGCAGGCACAAGCGCCAGCGGTAAAAACCTACCGTTACTTGTCTCTCAACAACGATTCAGCGCTATTAACCGGCCAGATCGTTATGAGCATGATGTACAACGGTGATACTTTGATGCTGCAAGAGCACAATGAAAATATAGCCTTTATCCTGCCTGACGAAGGCGGCAATATTTGGATTGATTACTTAAGCGTACTCAGTGCCTCATCCTACAAAGATGAAGCCAAGCAATTCATCAACTTCATCAATGAGCCGCAAATAGCCGCACAACTGGCACTCTACGTCTACTATGCTTCACCTAACCGGGCCGCCGAGAAGTTATTGCCAGCAGAGTTCTTAGATAATCCAATTATCTATCCAAATAAAGCGGCTCTAGAAAAATCAGAAGCGTATCAGCGCCTACCTGCTCGAGCACAAAAAAACCGTGCGGCAATTTTCTCGCGTATTGTTTATTGAACGCCTTATTTTCAGCTCAGACTCAGGCTAAGCGAGTGGGTCCTCGCTGCAGAGGTGAAAGATCTATCAACGCTGGCCAGCACATACCCAATAATTCGAGCGCGTTTTTAACGCCTCATTAACGGAGCCTTATTTACACCTATGCGTCTTCATTCCAAGGTTCTATTAGTTGTCGTTCCCCTCGCAGTGATTCCCCTACTCATTCTGGGATGGCTTGCCTATGACCAACTGCGTTCAACCGCGATAGAGCGCAGTTCAAATCAAATGTCCACGCTGATGGACCAGATGGAACGTAACTTTCAGATGCATCAGGACGCTGCCAAGGCTAACGTCAAATTGTTTTCTGATGCCTCGCTGATGCGCGCCTATGCACTAACCGAAGACGAAGACGACCGCTATGTACTTATGCTGCCTTCGCTGTTGAAGTTATTTTCTAGCTATTTACGGGCCTACCCTGACTACAGCGAAATTCGTTTCCTGCTACCAGATGGCTACGAAGACGCGCGTAGATCTCTGCTGCCGATACCCAACACCCATGAAGATGAGAGCGAGACCTCATTCTTTAAAGCGCTGCGCCGGTTCGACGGAGATAGCATGGTCTATATTTCCACTCTGGATAACAGCAACCAGGTGTCGCTGCAGGTCGCCCAGCCGATCAGGCTGATTGACTTAACCACTGAGGATCCACTCAATAGCACCCCATCCTTGCGCGGCTATTTGGTCCTGACCATGCAAATGGACTTTATGCTGGAACAAATGATATCCAGCCAGATTGGTGAAAATGGCCATACATTGATCGTTAATAAAAGCGGTAAGATTCTTGTCCACAAAGATCCGTCGCAAGTGGGCCAATATATACCTACGGCGCTACTGGACAAAGCGCTGGATTCTCAGGCACGTAAGCAACTGGTACCTGTGCCTTATTTAAACTCACGCAGCCTATTAGCTTCTCGGGACTTGAATGCCGATTTAGTCTTGATCGGTATGCTGCCAGAAACTGAGTTACTCAAAGAAAGTCAGCGCCTTGGGAAAATTGTCGCCTGGATTGTACTTGGCACTGTCGCGCTGATAGTTCTCGTTCTACTGATCGCCATCAGTTCATTGATCATCCGCCCACTGCAGCAACTCATCCTCGCGGTTGGTGAGGTCGGCCGCGGCAACCTGATGCCAAACATCGCATTATCATCCAACGACGAACTTGGCCAGTTGGTTCAGAGCTTTCAGGAGATGGCTGCCAACTTAGAAACATCACGCCTCAAGATTGAACGCTTGGCCTATCACGACAGCCTGACCGGCTTGCCCAATCGATTCCAAGCCCATGAGGTGCTGCGTCATATGATCTCGCGGGCCCGCCGCGAGAACGGTAAAATGGCAGTGCTGTTTCTCGACTTGGACAACTTCAAACGTGTGAATGACACCTTAGGGCACCAAGTGGGCGATCAACTCCTGAAAGAGATGGCAACCCGTCTCTCTTCAGTGCTGCGTGCGGAAGATATCATTCACCTGAACCCGCTGCACAATGACGCAAAACTTCTCGCGCGCTTAGGCGGCGATGAATTCGTCATTCTATTACCAAAAATCTATAGCTCATTGGATGCGGCAAAGGTCTGTTCACGCATTTTAGAAATGATGAAAACGCCCTTCCATTTTGATAACAAAGAAATTTATAGCGGCAGCAGCATTGGTATCTCACTGTTCCCAGATGATGGTACTGAGGTGGATGACCTAATCAAAAGGGCCGATGCAGCGATGTATCAAGCTAAGGAGCAAGGCCGTAATAATTTTCAATTTTACTCGGCCTCCTACAATCTTGCCGCCTTTGAACATATATCGCTGGAAGGCAAACTCAGACGTGCGCTAAAAAATAACGAACTGGGGCTGTATTACCAGCCGCTGATTCAAACCAACACAGGTAAGGTGGTTGGGCTGGAGGCATTACTGCGCTGGAATGATCCCGTTGAAGGTATTATTGGTCCTGATCGATTTATCCCTATTGCAGAAGATAGCGGTTTAATTCTACCGATTGGCGAGTGGGTTCTGCATGAGGCTGGGCGTCAATTAAGCCTTTGGCATGCTGCGCAGCTGACTGACGCCAGTGTCTCGGTCAATATTTCTACCATACAACTCCAGCGCCAGAATCTTATCGCTATTGTCGATCAAGTGTTGCTCAATAACGGGCTTGAGCCTTGGCAGTTGGAGTTAGAGATTACCGAAACGGCGCTGATGAGAATTAAACCAGAAGTGATCAGAGATCTGGACACCTTACGGCAAAAAGGCGTGACGATTTCACTGGATGATTTCGGTACCGGTTATTCATCCTTGAGCGTTTTGCAAGAACTGCCCATTGGCAAACTCAAAATTGATAAAAGCTTTGTGCGCGATATGCTGATCGAGCCTAAAGATGCAGCCATTGTTTCGGCGGTGCTCTTTATCGCGAAAAGCCTAGGCCTGCGCTCAACCGCCGAAGGTGTCGAAACCCAAGAGCAAGCTGCGCGCTTAGCCGAGGAAGGCTGTGATCAACTGCAGGGCTACCTACTTTGCCGGCCATTACCCGCAGCGCAAATGACTCAGTTTTTGCAAGAGCGGAAAATGACTGACGCTGCGCTTTGATAGCCATGGATCGGTAATGCAGGCGAGTCGCTGGTATGTGGCTGACCGGGTTAAGCCTAGTGTATTGCGCACTGCGCTAAGTCTGTTATTCCCTCAACGAGCCATCCTGGCTCGATTCGGGCGCTACGCCATCCATGGCTACGCTTGCCACAGACCCAGCACAGCACGCGTTGACCATCTGCATATTTTGCTAGAACCGTAGTGCGGGCACTTGTGCCCGCGTATAAGCCCCGCAAACCAACATAAGCAAGCGTCGTCTATTGGAAATGCCGCGGGCAACAAGTGCCCGCACTACGGTAATTGCGTGTGCTGCAGCTGACAGTAGATGATTGATGAGTGTTGCGCGGTTGCTGTGATGAGCGCGCCATGGATGGCGCAGCGCCGCAGTTGAACCCCGGACGGGTTCATCGACGGATAAACAGCAATTGCGCAGCACAATTAGCGCACATACTGGCAGCCAGAAGCTATCCCGTCACAACCAACAGAAATTAATCCGCACGCTTGGGTGATAACAACTCAATCTTATAACCATCCGGATCTTCCACAAACGCCAAAATACTTGAGCCATGCATCATCGGGCCGGGCTCACGGGTGATCTTGCCGCCACGGGCACGAATGTCTTCACAGGCTTTATAAACGTCTTCGACTTCTAAAGCGATATGCCCGTAGCCATCACCGAGGTCGTATTTTTCCACACCCCAATTATGGGTCAGTTCAATCACACTGTTGCTGGCTTCATCGCCATAGCCGACAAACGCCAAGGTAAATTCACCGTCGGGATAATCACGGCGACGTAACAGTTGCATGCCCAGCACTTCAGTATAAAAAGCAATCGAAGCGTCAAGATTGCCGACCCGCAGCATGGTATGTAAAAGTCTCATTCAAGTACCCTCTTCAGCGTCACTGTGGTGACATCAATAAAAATTCTCAGCCCTAGAGCTGGTGCCTATGTTACCCGTACCGCTCAGGGCTTAACAGCCAGGCCAAGCCAGCGCTGCTGGCCCAGCAAGACACTCATGGGCACAGTTGTTACTTAGTCCTTGAGCGGCAGATCCTTAAGCAGCTTAATAATCACTTGGTTATTACCCAAATGGGCTAAATCCAGAAGATAGCTTTTTTCGATATCCAGCATAGGTTGATTGTCCAACAACTTTTCTACCAGCGCTTCTTCGCCATTGATTACCGCGGTTTTTAAGGCCATATAATTGGCCATACCGTGCTTATTTTCGTCAGTCATATTAAAACCTCATTAATTCTGTTAACCCTGAATTAGCAACTCAGGTTCGGATTGCTCATCACAAAAGTCCGTATCAACACACAGATACTGCTACTTAGCCGATAACCAACATATCCATAAAACGGTTAACTGGGGTGGCCTCGAGTGTCGCTTGGTCTTTACAGAGCGCAAAGATCGTTGCGCACTGCTGGCTTGGAAAACGCGTGGCTAAGTTCGCTTTAAACTTCTCTTGCAAGAGAGGGATACCCTCAGCGCGACGGCGGCGATGCCCCACTGGGTATTCAATAACCACATCGTCTGTGCTGCTGCCATCTTTAAAGAACACCTGAATCGCATTGGCGATAGAACGTTTATCCGCCTCTAAATACTCTGCGCTAAAGCGCTTGTCTTCGACAATTTGCATTTTTTCACGCAACTGATCGATGATTGGGTGCGCCTGGTGAAAGTCATCCTCATACTGCTCGGCGATTAAATCACCAAAAATCAACGGCACTGCCACCATATACTGCAAGCAATGGTCACGGTCTGCAGCGTTAGCTAAGGGACCTGTTTTTGAAATAATTCGAATCGCCGACTCGTGGGTGCGAATCACAATTTTCTCAATCTCAGTTAAGCGATCTTTGACCTGAGGGTGCAAAATAACCGCCGCTTCTGCTGCTGTTTGCGCATGGAATTCAGCCGGAAAAGAAATCTTAAACAAGATGTTTTCCATCACATAAGAGCCGTAACCTTGGGAAAACGAAAACTGGCGTTCAGCCTCAGGCTTGAGTGCCTGGTCTTTATTGGTGGTTGAGAAAGAAACATCGTAAAAGCCCCACTGCGGCGCAGTTGATACACTGGGGATACCCATCTCACCGCGCATCGACATATCAGCCAAGCACACCGCTCTGGAGGTTGCGTCGCCTGCCGCCCACGATTTGCGCGAGCCGGCATTGGGTGCATGACGGTACGTGCGCAAGGCAGAGCCATCGACCCAGGCTTGCGAGATGGCTGCCATAATCTGCTCCCGGTTGCCGCCCAGCATTTTCGTCACCACCGCCGTTGAGGCCACCCGCACTAACAATACGTGGCATAAACCTACGCGGTTAAAGGAGTTTTCCAGCGCGATCACGCCTTGAATTTCATGCGCCATAATCATCGCTTCGAGCACTTCACGCATCAGCAAAGGCTGTTGGCCATTGGCCATTGGCCATTGGCGAGCCTAACCTGCGACAGATGATCGGCAACGGCTAAAATGCCGCCTAAATTATCTGAGGGATGGCCCCACTCAGCGGCCAACCAAGTATCGTTGTAATCAAGCCAACGAATGATGCAACCAATGTCCCACGCTGCCTTGACCGGATCCAGCACGTGCGAGGTGCCCGGCACTCGAGCGCCGTGCGGTACCAGCGTGCCAGGCACGATCGGTCCTAAGTGTTTGGTGCATTCAGGAAAGCGTAGCGCCAGCAATCCGCAGCCTAAGGTGTCCATTAAGCAGTTGCGGGCGATATCCAGTGCTTCGGTGCTGCGGACCTCAAAGGTTAAGACATAATCAGCGATATCTTGGATGACATGATCGTAATCAGGGCGAATATTAGTGTCTGCATTACTGCTCATTTTTCTATCCTCATACGTTTGATTCCTGGTTCAGCCTAGCACCTCCCTTGACTTAAGTTGAGTTATCTACAGTGTTATAAGCGCAAGCTTTGCAACATTCGACCTGTTCGAGTCGACCTTGAGCAGTGCAAGTGCAGCTTATTAGCAGACACATGCAGAGCCGACGGGCACAAAAAAAGGGCCTAAATATATTTAGACCCTTTGCTCACAAACATAACCAACCGCTATAAATTACTTATAAAAAGCCTCAACCGTACCTTTTAACGTAACCATCAGCGGCTGGCCGCGGCGATCTTTAGCTTTTGGCGAAGCAATTTTTACCCAGCCTTCGCTGATGCAGTATTCCTCAACATCAGTGCGTTCTTTGCCATTGATTCGTATACCAACATTGTGTTCAAAAATGGCTGGCACATGGTGCGGGCTACGCGGATTACCGGATAGGCGATCAGGTAAAGTGGGCAGTGTTGTTGTGTCGTTCATATTTAACCTAGGATCGATAAAAAGTGCGTTAGTGTAGTCAACATAGGCCTAGCGCTCAAGAAATAGCATCAAACAACGCAGCCTTAAAACAGATTCACTATGCTATTTCAATATCTCTGAGCTAAGAGCGATGCTTTGCCGAGCGCGCTTGCCCTCTAATAATCGTATACATACAAGGGCCGGCACGCGTTGCTTATGGATTGCGATGCGCGGGCACTCGTTGCCCGCCATGTTGCTAAAAAACCACCGCAAAGGGTGGTTTTTTAGTGAATGAAAAGGCAGAAACCCACCTCTTATTTTTACAGCAATTTGCGGCCTTTAGTGGCAGCAATGCGTAAACGCAGCGCATTGAGCTTAATAAAGCCTGCCGCATCGGCCTGATCGTAAGCACCGGCATCGTCTTCAAAAGTGGCAATGGCGGCATCAAACAGTGAGTCGTCTGATTTACGACCAATCACCACAACGTTACCTTTGTACAGTTTCAAGCGTACAACGCCATTCACGTTAGCCTGTGATGCATCAATCATTTGCTGCAACATGGCGCGCTCTGGGCTCCACCAGTAGCCGTTGTAAATCAACGAAGCATACTTAGGCATCAACTCATCTTTCAGGTGTGCCACTTCACGGTCGAGGGTGATGGACTCAATCGCACGGTGTGCGCGCAGCATGATGGTGCCGCCCGGGGTTTCATAGCAACCACGGGCTTTCATGCCCACGTAACGGTTTTCCACGATATCGACACGGCCAATACCATGCTCACCACCAATGCGGTTCAGCTCAGCTAAGACTGTGGCGGGTGACATCTCAACACCATCAATCGCGGTGATATCACCTTTGCGATAGGTCAGCTCGATGTACTGTGGGGTTGCAGATGCCTCTTCCAGCGACTTGGTCCAACGCCACATGTCTTCTTCGTGCTCAGTCCAAGTATCTTCCAACACACCGCCTTCGTAGGAGATATGCAGTAAGTTGGCATCCATCGAGTACGGTGATTTTTTCTTACCGTGACGCTCGATTTCAATATTGTGCTTAGCTGCGTAGTCCATCAGCTTTTCGCGCGACAATAAATCCCACTCACGCCAAGGGGCAATCACTTTTACCCCAGGCTTAAGGGCATACGCACCCAGTTCAAAACGAACTTGGTCGTTACCTTTACCGGTTGCGCCGTGCGAAATGGCATCAGCGCCAGTCTCGTTAGCAATTTCAATCAAGCGCTTAGCAATCAAAGGACGCGCGATTGAAGTACCCAGCAGGTACTCGCCTTCGTAGATGGTGTTGGCACGGAACATCGGGAAGACAAAGTCACGAACAAACTCTTCGCGTAGATCGTCAATGTAGATTTCTTTAACACCGAGGGCTTGTGCTTTAGCACGTGCAGGCTCTACTTCTTCACCTTGACCAAGGTCTGCGGTAAAAGTAACAACTTCACAGTTGTACGTATCTTGCAGCCACTTAAGAATGACCGAAGTGTCCAAGCCACCGGAATAGGCGAGAACCACCTTCTTGACGTCTGACATGCCTTCAACTCCACGAGAATTATGCGATAAAGGCGTTATTCTACTGCTGACCGCCAATAATTTATAGTGTCATCATGGCTTGCAATAGAATATTCACCGTTAAAACAACGCAGATAGTCAAAAACTAAAAAACTGATATTTGGCTAGCGCTGCGTTAGTTGCTCAAGTCAGCACAATAGCGACTTGATGAGTACAATTTTAGGCTTTTTTCATAAACTCAGATTTGAGCATGATTTTTTGGCCATCGACACGGCAGTCAAGGTCATGATCGCCATCAACAATACGGATATTGGTGACACGAGTGCCCATTTTAATCACCGTAGAGCTGCCTTTTACTTTCAAATCTTTGATTAAGACAACCGTATCACCATCAGCTAAAGGCGTGCCGTGCGCATCACGCACCACTTTTACATCGCTGTCTTCAGTATCTGAAGAACCATCCATAGCCCATTCATGGCCACAGGTTGCACAGACATAATTTTCACGATCCGGGTAGGTGATTTCTTCTTTACAGGCTGGGCACGGTGGAAATTCTGACATCCGATAACATCCTTCTAAACGATTATAGGGTGGCTAAGAATAGCGAACCCCGTCAAATAAGGCCAATCAGCCAGCCTGACGCTAGCATAAAGCAGCCAAGCGCCCGATTATGCTAACGCCCCCAGCCTAAGCAGCGCTTTCATCGTTACTGACTAACCATACAAGGTTGCCTTTGCCAACAGGCTGTAGGTCGCCCATTTATGGGCGACAAGATCAATCACACATATAGCCAGCGTCGACCCTAAAGTATCAACCTACAGGGTATTAGAGATCGCTGATTACGCTCGACAGCTCACAGCGGCCTAGCGCTTAATGGCGCTGGCGGCGCACTTCAATGATATTTGGCAACTGCGAAATACGTCCGAGCAAACGCCCCAACTCATCTAAGCCTGGAACTTCTACAGTCAGATTGATAATCGCAATATTGTCTTCTTTAACCCCAGTGGTATTTAGCGCAACGATATTCATTTTTTCGTTGAGTAGCACCTGAGAAATATCACTGAGCAAGCCGGAGCGATCATAGGCACGCACCAGCACATCGACCGGATAGGTTTTCACCGGCTCCGTACCCCAGCCAACCTGAATCATCCGCTCAGGTTCACGGTTACTCAATTGCAAGGCAGTTGCGCAATCTTGGCGGTGTATCGTCACTCCACGGCCTACGGTGATATAACCAACAATAGGCTCACCTGGCACTGGCTGACAGCAACCGGCCATTTGCGTTAACAAATTACCCACGCCATGAATGCGTATCTCATCGCGCGCTGGTGCGCTGTATTGAGTGGGCTTGCGTGGAATCAAATCCAATTGCTGAGTGCTGCGCTCATGCGGATCAAGCAACTGCTGCGCCAGCCCTATGGCGTGAGGTAAGCGCACATCACCGGCACCTAGCGCAGCAAATAAATCCTCACTGGTTTTTAAATTACACTTTTCAGCCAGGCGCTCATAATTCACCGGGCCAATCGCCAAGCGCGCCATTTCACGCTCTAGCATCTGCTTGCCGGCAGCCACGTTCTGATCGCGCGCTTGCAGCTTAAACCAATGCACGACTTTGGCGCGGGCACGGGTGGTGTTGATATAGCCTAAATTGGTATTGAGCCAGTCACGGCTGGGCGCGCCATTTTTACCGGTGATCACCTCAACCTGTTCGCCGGTTTTCAGGTTGTAGTTGAGCGGTACAATACGGCCATTGACCTTGGCACCACGGCAGTTATGGCCAATTTCCGTATGCACACGGTAAGCAAAATCCAGCGGCGTTGAGCCTTGCGGCAAATCAATCGCATGGCCGTCCGGGGTAAATACATAAACACGGTCGGGCTCAATATCCACGCGAATTTGATCGGCAAGGCCGCCAATATCGCCAAGTTCTTCATGCCACTCTAATACTTGTCTGAGCCAAGCAATTTTTTCTTCATAATGATCGGACGGACCGTCAACATCAGTGCCTTTATAGCGCCAGTGCGCGCACACACCAAGCTCAGCCTCTTCATGCATGGCATGGGTGCGGATTTGTACTTCTAACACTTTGCCTTCAGGGCCAATCACCGCGGTATGCAGCGAGCGATAACCGTTTTCTTTAGGGTTGGCAATATAGTCGTCAAACTCACGGGCAATATGTCGCCAGCGTGTATGCACAATGCCCAACGCGGTATAGCAATCACGCACCTCTGGTACCAAAACACGCACGGCACGCACATCGTAAATCTCACTAAACTGCAGGCCTTTTTTCTGCATTTTGCGCCAGATGGAATAGATATGTTTCACTCGACCACTGACGTCTGCCTCAATCCCTGTGTCTTTCAGCTCATCACGCAATTGCTGCACGACATTGCGAATAAATTGCTCGCGATCGATGCGCCGCTCATGCAGCAAGCCGGCAATGTGCATGTATTGATCAGGTTCAAGGTAGCGGAAAGATAAATCTTCTAACTCCCACTTGATATGACCAATGCCTAAGCGGTGCGCCAGCGGTGCGTAAATATCAAAGACTTCACGGGCGACGCGGTAGCGCTTGTGCTCTGGGGCGTTTTTTACCGCCCGAATGGCGCAGGTACGCTCGGCCAGTTTGATCAGTGCGACACGCACATCATCGACCATTGCCACCAGCATGCGCCTTAGGTTTTCTACTTGCGCTTGTGCATTGAGCACTACACTTTGCCGTGGATTAAGACTGGCACTGATCGCCGCCATACGCAGCACACCATCAACCAACTTACTCACCACAGGGCCAAATTTGCTCTCTATCTCAACCAGCAGTGCTTTACCTTCACGCACAGTACGGTACAGGATCGCAGCAATGAGCGTTTCTTGATCCAGCTGTAACTCGACTAAAATTTCGGCAATTTCTAAGCCGGTTTTCAAGCTGGAGGTGCCTTCTGCCCAGATATTATCTGCGGCCTTAGCTTTGTGCTCAGCCTCACGGGCAAAGGTGCACGCATCCAACAACCCCTGTGCATCTAGAGTTGGAGCAACTTTAATGATTTGCGCCACCCAACTGGGCAAATCAATACTGCCATCTTGGCCCACTGGCTGTTCTGTTCTGACCTGTACCATTACCAATCCTTCGAGCTTAAAACTCAACTGATGACATTAATCACTGACGTAACTTGCTTACTTCTTCACAAACAAGGCCATGGCTTCGGTATGCCCAGTTTGCGCAAACATATCCAGCACACCGGCTTTTTCAAGACGGTAGCCGCGCTTAGTCAAAAGCGCCGCATCACGCGCCAAGGTAGCAGGGTTACAGGAGACATAGACAATGCGCGGCACTTTCAGTTTCGCTAAATCTTCAGCCACTGCTTGCGCGCCCTCACGCGGCGGATCAAGCAGCGCCGCAGCAAAGCCTTGGCGTGACCAATCGTGACTGCGCAGTGAGACTGACAAATCACAATGAATAAAGTCAACATTGCTGAGCTGATGTGCACTGGCGTTCTCGCGTGCGCGCTGTAGCATGGCCTCAACACCTTCCACCGCGACCACCTGTGCAACCTGCTGCGCCAGCGGCAAAGCAAAATTACCGAGACCACAAAACAGATCCAACACACGGTCATCGGCTGACGGCGCTAACCAAGCCAATGCTTGGGCAATCATGGCCTCATTCATTTGCGCATTAACTTGAACAAAGTCGCCCGGCTGATAGGCAATATTTAAGGCATATGCAGGCAGTGAATAGCTCAATACCTGTCCCGCTTGATCCGGCTGTGGCGCACCTGTGCCCTGCAACCACAACTGCGCCTGATGCTCAGCACAATAGGCGCGTAACTGCTGCAAATCGGTTTCATCCAAGCCTTGCGTATGGCGTAGCAGCAAAGCATTACTGCTACCGCTAAATAACTCCACATGACCCAACGCTTGCGGCTGTTTAAAGCCGTTAAATAAAGCGCTTAAACCAGAAAACAGCGGCTGTAACGCATCAACCAAAATCGCACAGGCCTGCACTTCTACAATGTTATTACTGGCCAAACCACGAAAGCCCACTTGCACGTGTTTGTGTTTAACGTCATAGCGCACTGCGACCCGAGTGCGACGACGATAAGCAAGCGCTGGCCCTACTAACGGCGGCGCCCACTCAAGCGGGGTCACCCCTTCGCGCGTGAGTTGCTCAACTAAATTGGTGTGTTTAAGCTCAATTTGTTGCGCATGACTGATATGTTGCAAGGTGCAACCGCCACACTGCCCTGCCCACTGGCACTCAGGCGAGATGCGGTCTGGGCTGCTGGTTTGAATCGCCACTACCTGCGCTTGCACCACTTTACTGCGCGCAGCTAACACCTGCACTTGCACCTGCTCGTTGGGCAAGGCGCCACTGACAAACCAAGTGCGCCCTTCAAAAAAAGCAATACCACGGCCATCATGGGATAAACGCTCAATGCTCAGCATTTGTTTTTTACCGACTGGCAAGGTACTGCGCTCACCACCTGCCGGTTGAAAACGTAACGATCTTGGCGCTTTGGGACGACTCATACAGACTCCGAGGCATAAATGCCACTGGATAAATAACGATCACCACGATCACACACAATCGCGACTAATACTGCGTTTTCAACGGTTTTAGACACTCTCAACATTGCAGCTACGGCGCCACCAGAAGAAACTCCGCAGAAGATGCCTTCTTCACGGGCCAAGCGGCGCATGCACTCTTCCGCTTCGTGCTGGCCCATATCGACAATTTGATCCACCCGAGTGCCATCAAAAATACTTGGCAAGTAGGCCTCAGGCCAACGCCGAATACCTGGAATGGTCGCGCCCTCAATCGGTTGCAAACCAATAATCTGCACCTCAGGGTTTTGCTCTTTCAAATAGCGCGAAACCCCCATGATGGTGCCTGTGGTGCCCATCGAGCTAATAAAGTGCGTCACCTGACCTTGCGTTTGCTGCCAAATCTCAGGGCCGGTCGTGCAGTAATGTGCGGTCGGATTGTCTTGGTTAGAAAACTGATCCAGCACTATACCTTTGCCTTGCGCTTGCATCTCAAGCGCCAGATCACGCGCTGCCTCCATCGATTGCACCAAAATCAACTCAGCACCATAGGCCGTCATCGCTGCTTTACGCTCAGCAGTGGAGTTATCCGGCATAATCAGCAGCATGCGATAGCCTTTGATCGCGGCAACCATGGCTAAGGCAATCCCAGTATTACCGGAAGAGGCCTCAATCAGTGCATCGCCAGGCTGGATACGGCCACTGTGCTCAGCACGCTCGATCATGGCTAAAGCAGGACGGTCTTTAACCGAGCCTGCCGGGTTGTTACCCTCCAGCTTGACTAATAAAGTATTTGAAGTCTCACCAGCGAGGCGCTGTAAACGGATTAATGGAGTATTGCCGATGCAGTCGGCCAAAGTTGGATAGTGAACGGTCATAATAAGCAGCAGCATCAAAATTTAAAGAGGTCTATGATAGCGCCAATTGCAAAGAGTCCATAACCCACGAATGCATCAACTTATAACCTAAACGCATAAATCACGATAAATTTAGTAATTATGTATTTATGTTGTCTCGGAGAATCACAGCGTGTTGACCCAGCTTGGAATTAAAGGCCGTGTTCTGCTACTGACCCTGTTGCCCTCAGGGATTTTCGCTTTGCTACTGGGTGGCTGGTTTAGCTATTCGCAATTCAACGATTTACAACAGCAATTACTGCAGCGCGGTGAGTTGATCCTCAATCAGTTGGCCTTGCTCAGTCACGCCCCCATGCAAACAGGCGACACGCAACAACTGGCGCGCATTGCCCAAGATGCAATTGACCTCAATGATGTGCGTGCGGTGCGCTTTACCCATGTCAACGGCAAGATTCTGGTGCACTCTGGTCCATCGATGTCAGAGCATGCGTTAACCGCGCCGCAGCAGCTCAGTATTCATCACAATAGCGCAAGCACAGAGCTGAGCATCCCTATTTACTCAAGTCAGCAGACCACACTTGAACCAGCGCCGCGCAACCCAACTGAGCCACAAGCAATCGGCTGGGTCAGCCTTGAGGTGTCACATCACGCCGCGTTGTTGCAAGGCTATCGCAGTATTTTCTTCAGCACTGTATGTATTGCTTTGGGTTTGCTGATTACCGCATTGTTAGCACTACGCTTGAGTCGCACCATTAGCATTCCGCTGGATAATATTAAAAAAGGCGTTGCCCGAATCCGCGAAGGGCATTTAGACACCCGCTTAGATTCACCCGGTAGCCAAGAACTGGACGAGTTGGTCAAGGGCATTAACTTGATGGCGCACACCCTGCAGCAGGCGCAAGAAGAATTACAAAGCAGCATTGATCAAGCCATCGCAGATGCCAGTCACAACTTAGAAACCATTGAAATTCAAAATATCGAGCTGGATTTAGCGCGCAAAGAAGCCATTGAAGCCAGCCGTATAAAGTCAGAATTTTTAGCCAATATGAGCCATGAAATCCGCACGCCACTCAATGGCATCATTGGCTTTACTCAGCTATTAAATAAAAGCGATTTAACCATTCGCCAAAAAGATTACCTCAACACCATCATCGGCTCCTCCGAGAGCCTGCTCAATATCATCAATGAAGTGCTGGATTTCTCCAAAATTGAAGCTGGCAAACTCACCCTTGATCATGCCCCTTTTTATTTACGTGACTTAATTCAAGACACCCTGACCTTACTGGCCCCGGCTGCGCATCAAAAGCAGTTGGAATTGATCAGCTTAGTTTACCGTGATACACCTCGCACCTTGCTCGGTGATGCGCAACGTCTTAAGCAAATTCTCACCAACCTCGTGGGTAATGCGATTAAATTCACCCGCGAAGGCAGCGTGGTGGTGCGCGTCATGCTCGATGAAGAAAATGATGAATTTGCGCAGTTGCGCATCAGCGTACAAGACACTGGAATTGGCATGCATGATGCCGAGCAAAACTCACTGTTTAATGCCTTTAGCCAAGCCGACCACTCGCTGACCCGCCAAGCCGGCGGCACCGGTCTGGGTTTGACGATTTCTAAGCGCTTAGTTGAGCACATGGGCGGTGAGATCGGTGTTAACAGCACGCTCGGACAAGGTTCTGAGTTCTGGTTTAGCGTGCGTTTAGCAAAAACTCACAGCAGCGACTTTCCTACCAGCGCACCGCGCGCTTTAGCCTATAGGGTTATTTTGCACGAACCGCACTCACTGGCTCAGCAAGCCATTGCCCATCAATTAGAGGATTGCGGCTTACAGGTTGATTGCTCGAGCAGTATGGATGACTTAATTGAACAGGTGCGCGCAGCTGCAGCAACCTCCGCAGCCTACGCATTGGCGGTGTTGGGGATAAACACACAACAACACCCCATCTATAGTTTACAACTGCTACTGAGTGAGCTGCAGCAGCTGCAATGCAAGGTTTTACTGCTATCCAGCACCTCTGATTTCACTATATTTCAAAATAAGCTGGAGCGACCCTTTTGCGAGCAACTGCTGAGCAAGCCTGTGTGCCATCGCCATTTGCAGCACGCCATCAATGATGTTTTATCAATTAGCGATAGCCCTGAATTACCAACACTGAGCGCCCCAACCCAACATGCATTGCAGGCACTGTGCGTGGATGACAATCCTGCCAATTTATTACTGATCAAGACCTTGCTCACCGATATGAATGTGCAAGTTAGCGTGGCGGATAACGGGCATAGTGCTTTAGCGCTGTTTCAACAAGAGCACTTCGATATGGTATTTATGGATATCCAAATGCCCGGCATGAGCGGCCAGCAATGCACCGAAGCAATACGTACTTGGGAGCGCAATCAACAGCTGGAAGCCACCCCGATCATCGCTGTCACCGCCCATGCGCTGCCCTATGAAACACACCAGTTTTTGCAATCAGGCATTAACGACTGCCTAAGCAAGCCGATCAGCGAGCAATCGTTAGCGCAGAGCATTGCTAAGTGGACAGGTATTTTTGTCACCAGTGAAGAGCAGTTTGAAGCGCCCGCAGACAGCTCAACTGAGCACCAGCTGTTGCCAGTTATCGACCAACAGGAAGGCCGCGCCCTCTCCAATGGCAAAGACTCTCTGGCCAACGAATTACTCAAACTGTTATTCGAATCTTTACCCAGCGATCGCTTGTACCTGCAAGAGGCACGCGCGCGTAATGATCGCAAGGCCATGCTGGAGCGTATCCACCGCATGCACGGCGCAGCACAGTATTGTGGCGTGCCGCAATTGCGCGCCATCTGCAAACACTGCGAGACCTTAATTAAAAACAAGGTGACGCTACTTGACCCTGCGCTTGATGAACTGGACAGCGCGATTGAGCGCTTGCTCTTGGAGTTGGCCAAGCACGTAGAGTGACTGTGACTGGTTTGCAGGGGCTATACGCGATGCTCGCGGCTGTCGGGTTGCGAGTTTTGGATTATTGATTGTTATACGCGGGCATAAATGCCCGCACTACGCTTCGTCCATTTCTGGGAGCTGCCACTGGATGGGCGTTTGCCCGGTGCGCTGCAAAAATTTATTACATTGGCTGAAATGGCCATTGCCTAAAAACCCGCGATAGGCTGACAACGGTGAGGGATGCACCGAACACAGCAACAGGTGCTTGCTCGCGTCAATACGTGCACCTTTACTGCGCGCATGCGCACCCCACAGCATAAACACCACAGGATTTGGCTGCGCACTGACGCAATCAATAATGCGATCGGTGAAGCGCTGCCAGCCAGCTTTTGCATGTGATCCCGCCTCACTCTGGCGAACCGTCAGAGTGGTATTGAGCAGTAAAACACCTTGCTCAGCCCAACTTTGCAAGCAGCCATGCTTGGCCAACGGGATATTTAAATCACGCTGCAGCTCTTTATAGATATTCAATAAGGACGGTGGAATCGCCATGCCAACCGGCACGGAGAAACTCAAGCCATGCGCCTGACCTGCACCGTGGTACGGGTCTTGGCCTAAAATAACCACTTTAACGTTAGACAGTGGGGTTAGATTAAGCGCATTAAAAATAAGTGGACCGGGAGGATAGATTTCTTGGCCTTGCTGTTTTTCTTGACGCAAGAAGTCAGACAGCTGTTGCATGTAAGGCTGCTCAAACTCATCCGCCAGCGCCGCCTTCCAACTCTTTTCAAGCTTAATACGGGTATACTGCGACATCATTTAACCTGCGATAAAAAACCAGCACCCTAGGAAAGCCAGGACACCTTGTCAATGAATGATACTATTTCAGCGCAAAGCTCAGCCCAGCAAAGTCTACACTACTCCCTGCTCAGTGCTTTTCTCAAAGGTACGGCAAAGATTCCGCAGATGCCGGAAAACGCGCTGCGAGTGCGTAGCTTATTAAGGGATCCGCATGTCTCGCTAGAGCAGCTCAGTCGCGTGATCAACAGCGACCCGCCACTTGCTGCCTATTTAATGCAGTTTGCTGACAGCCCACTGCTAAAAAGCGCACGGCCTTGTCGCTCATTAACTGATGTACTGGCACGCCTTGGTACCGCCAAACTAAATAATCTGGTGTTGGCTTTTTCCGTGCGCAATATGTTTATCAGTAAAGACCTATCTTTGCAGAAAGGCTTTCGAGCGCGCTGGAGTGCATCCTCTATACGCGCAGCCTGGACCGCGTGCTTAGCACCTCTAGTGGCTGGTATTTCTGCAGATGATGCTTTACTCGGTGGTCTGTTTCAGGATATTGGCAGCCTACCGCTGCTTGCAGAACTGGAAAACTGGCCACAAATAGCCCGCGATGCCGACACTTTAAATGATGTGTGTGAACAGCTCTCAGCCCCCATTGGCACAATTGTATTGACTGCCTGGAAACAACCGAGCAGCTTCGTAGATTGCGCACGTTACCGCAGCAACTACAGCCAAGCACCCAACCAAACAAGCACACAACTGTATGAATTGGTACAAATTGGTGAGGCTTTGCACAACCCAAATAAGCATCACACGCTGGCCCAGCTACCCTTGGCACAACAGCTTTTTGCCGACTTAGACGCACATGCCATACAGCAACAGTTGAAAGACCAAGTAAACCTATGGTTCTTATTGCTTGGGGTCAAAACTCGAATGAGTTAATGGCAATAAAATTCTTCAATTAAAGTACGACTATTATACAGTAGCCTAGCGCTCGTTATGACTGCAAAGTCACCCTAGATTTAACCTTCATATACTCACATAAGGCGTTCATAGTGATTCGTATGTTCTCTGCTTTAGCCCTATGGGTTGCAATGGGCGTTTCAGCACTGGCTGCTGATCCTGTTGTTATTGGTCTGAACTATCCACGCACCGGGCATTATAAAGAAGAAGGCTTAGCGCAAATGCGCGGTACTTTATTGGCCATCGATGAAATAAACAAACAGGGTGGTGTGCTGGGCCGCGAGATCAGTTTGATTACCCGTGATACCGCTTCGCGCCCAGAAAAAGCCGTACGTAATGTGGAGAAATTAGTTGAAGACGGGGCCGTCATGCTGTTTGGCAGCGTTTCCAGTGCGGTTGCAATTGCCGCCAGTGCCCGTGCACAACAACTCAACACCTTATATTTTGCCACCATCGGCTACTCCAATGATGTCACCGGTAAAAATGGCCATCGCTATGTTTTTCGTGAAAGCAGTAGCGCCACCATGACCGGCCGTGCGCTAGGCAAATACCTGTCGGAAAATATGCCCGGCAGCACCTATTTCTATATCACGGCAGATTACACTTGGGGGCACAGCTCTGAGCAAGCCCTGCGCGAAAACACCAACACTACCGACAGCAGTCAGCACAAAGGCGTGCTGTTACCCTTCCCCACCGCTAAGCAATCTGATTACAACACAGCCCTTAAGCAAGCTCAGGCCAGCGGAGCAGATATTATTGCACTGGTACTGTACGGCCATGATTTAGTACGCGCCATGCGCACCGCAGAAACCATGGGCCTGTCACAAAAAGTACAGATCATTGCACCTAACTTGACCCAGTCAGTGATTGAACAAGCAGGCCCTGCAGTGATGGCCGGCGTCATCGGCACTGAACACTGGTTATGGCGCGCCCCGGAACTGGAAAATTCAAAAACCGGTTTAGCGTTTGTCAGCAATTTCAATAAAGCCTATGAACTCTACCCGCCTAGCGCTGCTGCATCGGCTTACACCGTGGTCAAGCAGTGGGCAGACGCTGTGAATCGCAGCAAAAGTTTCAACAGTGAGTCTGTGATCAGCGCACTTGAAGATCACACCTACACTTTGCTCAAAGATGCGGCGCAATGGCGCGCCTTTGACCACCAAAACGTACAGACAGTCTACGTTGTGCAAGCCAATGAGCGCAGCACCGTGATAGCGCATCCTTCTAAACAAGATTATCTAAAAATTCTGCAGCGCTTTGATGCAAAGCAAACCGCGCTGACTCAGCAAGAGTGGCAAGCCGAACGCGCTAACGCAGGCAAACCCTCACGCTTGCAATAAGCTACAGTGTGCACCCAGCCAACAACACAACCGCGCCATTGCGCGGTTTTTTATTTAAGTTCTACTGAGTTACTGCCGCGCTAGGCGTAGATTTTCCACCGCGCTGTGCTGAGTACTGCGATAGGGATTAATATCTAAACCCCCACGGCGCACATAGCGTGCCGAGACCGTTAAAAACTCCGGCTTTATACACTGCTGTAAATCTAAAAAGATACGCTCCACACACTGCTCATGAAAATCTTGATGCTGGCGAAAGCTCACCAGATACGCGAGAAAGCTGGCATGATCCAATGCGGCACCACGGTAATGCACCAGCACAGTGCCCCAATCAGGCTGGCCGGTAACTGGGCAGTTGGATTTCAGCAGATGACTGTAAAGCCGCTCCTCAACCAGCCCTGACCCGCACACCAACTGTTCAGGGCTGGGATGCTCATATTGGCTAAGCTCGATATCCAACTCATCAATACAGATGCCCTGCGGCTCATGCAGACCTTGCGCAGCCACTGCTTGTAAGGTTTTCAATTCAACCTGCACCGGCGCTTGCGCAACCCGCGACAGATCCGCTACTAACAGCGCTTGCACTTCAGCAAAGCTGCTGTAGACGCTTTGGTTGAAAGTGTTGAGATACAACTTAAAGGATTTTGACTCAATGATGTTGGGTGAGTCAGCCGGTACAACAATTTGCCCAATCGCCACCACAGGTTTGCCCGAGGGCAGCAACCAGGACAGCTCATAGCAATTCCATACATCGACACCAACATAAGGCAAGCAGTCCGCGTTAAAACCCAGCTCCTGCCACTTGGTCACGCGGGCTATGCCAAACAACACACTGGGATCATAGCGACTGATATAGCAGCTATTTTTGCCTAAAGGTGAATCTTGCGCAGGATGATGCGACATGACTGCAGCTCCATAAAATAATTCAGGGCTGCATTGTAAACAAAGCGCTAGATAGCGCCAGTCGTTGCCTTGCCTAGAGTTGTTCTTCTTTACGCCCCATGCCGTATTTACGCATTTTTTCCACCAAAGTGGTGCGGCGAATATTTAAGCGCTCAGCGGCACGCGCCACCACCCCATCTTCTGCATCCAAGGCCTGCTGAATTAAATCCTGCTCCAGCTCAGCTAAATACTCACGCAGGTCTAACCCCTCCGAAGGCAGCTGGTTACTAACAACCGGCTCATCCTCAAGCACCGCTAACAAAGCAGCACGCTCACTGATTTCTTCACGCAGCTCCTGAATTCCATCATCTTCATCAATGTAACGAAACTTCTTCGGCAGCTCACTGATACCGATCACGCCGTGCGGATACATGATCGCCATACGCTCAACCAGATTCGCCAGCTCACGCACATTACCAGGCCAGTCATGCTGGCAAATAGAGAGGATTGACGCTTCATTAAAGCGCACCGAGCCACGCTTCTCATTCTCCATGCGTGACACCAACTCGTTAATCAATAAGGGGATATCTTCAGTGCGCTCACGCAAGGGTGGCATTTCAATAGGGAATACATTCAGGCGATAAAATAGATCTTCACGAAAATCACCCGCCTCAATCATTTCTTCCAGATTTTTATGGGTCGCAGCGACAATACGCACATCAGCAGTAATGGATTTATTACCGCCAATACGCTCAAAAATTCGCTCTTGTAATACCCGCAGCAGCTTAACCTGCATGGTCAGCGGCATATCACCGACCTCATCTAAAAACAGAGTGCCGCCTTTGGCCAACTCAAAACGCCCAGCGCGCGCACTGATGGCTCCGGTAAAGGCACCCTTCTCGTGACCAAACAACTCGCTTTCCAGTAACTCAGCAGGAATAGCACCGCAGTTAATCGGCACAAAAGGCCCATCACGGCGTTTGGAGCTGTAATGCAGATTACGTGCAATCACTTCTTTACCGGTACCTGACTCACCTAAAATCAGCACACTGGCTTCGGTATCTGCCACTTGCTGCATCATTTGCCGCACACTTTGGATACAGCGGCTGGCACCCACTAAGCTGCGAAACAAATTAGGTTCACGTTGCGTGCGGCGCTCAGCCGCTTCATCGTAGACCTCACGATACACTTGAGCTCGGTGCAACACCCCCAGCAACTGACTGTAACTGGGCGGCATCTCGAGGCGGGCCAGTACTGACGAGCGAATCTCGCTGAGCAACTCAGCGGGTTCTGCTTCATCAAGCACAATGACGGGTAAGAACTCATCCCACTGGGAAAACTCTTTAATCAAAGCGGCTAAGCGCTTTGAATCAGTCACCCCACCAAGCAACACACATAAAACTCCGCGACTGGAGTTAAGTGTTGCCACGGCATCACGCCAATCTGCACTGGCGCAGGCTAGGTAATTTTCATCTAAAAAAGTGAGGATATTAGCAAATTCTTTACGCTGTTCCTCCTGGTCATGGACCAGCAGTATTTTCGTTTCTCGCCACATAAGGACTACTTAGACTCTAAAAGTAAAGGACGCTAATCAGGCACGACAGCAAACTGCCACTAGTAAAGTCAAAAAGACAGGCGCTGTCAATTTTATGGCGCAGTTTTTATCACACACCGCGACTAAGGATATAAAAAATCAGCGCACATAAAAAAGCCCCAAGCACATACTGCACTCAGGGCTTTTCATTGCAGCAAATATCAACCGAACATTTGGTAGACTTTGGCGCTTTGCTTGGATTGATTGATCTGGCGTAGCTCGCTGGCAATACGCTGCTGCTCGGTCTGGCAGACACTGACTAATTCCCGATATAGCTCTAACAATTCTTCCATGCGCTCACGCAATTCATCATTTTGCTGCTGAGGATCAGCCATCGCACTATCAACCGCGTGGCGACATTGCAAATCTAACTCTCCAACAGCTTGCCAGTCTTGCTGGGCTAGCGCATTGCGCAAAGCGCTGCTGGTAATTTGCAACTGCTCAACAGTGCTTGATTTCATGGTATTTACCTCTGATCAACACAACTTATGCTGCAATAGCATCCCAACCGCTTTTAATTTCACGCAACAAATCAGCTACTTCTTCAACAATGGCTGGATCGTTTTTAAGGTTGGCTTCCATTAAACGGGTGGTCATATATTCATACAAGCGGTCTAAATTTTCCGCAATCTCGCCACCTTTCTGTACATCTAAAGCTTGACGCAAACCACCAACAATACCGATTGCCTTGCTCAGCAATTCACCTTTGAGTGCAGTCTGATCACGCTCCATAGCGCCACGCGCTTGTGCTAAGCGAGTTAAACCACCCTCCATCAGCATTTGAATCAAGCGGTGTGGGTCAGCACTAATCGCTTGCGCCTGATTGTTTACTGATTGGTACTGACGCATAGCGGTCATTGCATTCATAACATCGTGCTCCATAAGTGTTTCTACTATTCCTTATATCGCCACCGACCGCTATTTCTTTAGCCCTTTATTACAATTCTTTTGGTTCTTTGCTTGGATCAATCTGTGACCAGCCTTCGCGCAGTTGTAAAACAATGCCTTGGACTTCTTCGAGCGTCTGTGGCGTTTTATCAATTGAAACAGTCGCTAAGCGGCGTGTCATATAGTCATATAACTCATCTAGATTTTCAGCCAACTCGCCACCTAAGCTTTTATCAAGACTGTCTTGCAGCAAACCAATAATCGTTAGCGTAGTACCGACCGCCTCACCGCGCTGAGCAGCGTTGTTTTCTTGCTGAGCAATCAGTGCTGTTGAAATACTTTCTAAAGCACCATCAAGCAATAGTTCTACCGCTTGGTATGGGGTTAGATCTTGACCCTCAGCTACGGAGTTATACGTCTGGACTGGGTTACTCATGTCTTAATCCTTTCTGCTCATACCAGGCAAATTGCCTAGCGATTGAAGTAGTTGATCACTGGTTGAGTTCAATTGGCCCACCAGCGCATCCATCGCATTAAATTGTTTAAACAAACGTGCTTCAATTTGTGCCGCACGCACTGTTAGTTTTTCTGATTGCTTAGTAATATCTGTACGTGTTGACTCTAAACTTTTTTGACGCAGCCCGATAATGCCATCCTTACCGGTATAAGCTGCCACTCGATTATCCATACGTGACATCAAGCCCTTATCACCGGCAAAAAACTGACCGACCGCATCAAAGTTTGTCTTCAGCACCGCATCCAACTTGTCGTTATCAAGCTTTAAAGTGCCATTTTTTTGCGTGGTAATACCCAAATCAGCCAACACCCGCAGATCGCCGCCGCCGGCAACATTGCTGAACTCATTACGTATACCATTGACCAAGTTACGCACAGTAGAATCACCGACTAAGCCGCCTACCACCGGCGCTTTATCGTCGCCTACTTTGGTCACTGAGGTGAGTCTATTACTCACTTCTATAAATTTATTGTAGGAGTCGACAAACTTCTTAAGCTGCTCTTTAACGCCTTTTTCATCTTGACCTACGGTCACTGTTAACGGCTTATCTGGTTCAGTTTTACCTTTTAA
This sequence comes from uncultured Thiopseudomonas sp., assembly GCA_964385265.1. Classification (GTDB taxonomy): domain Bacteria; phylum Pseudomonadota; class Gammaproteobacteria; order Pseudomonadales; family Pseudomonadaceae; genus Denitrificimonas. The sequence continues at coordinate 10,890 of CAYLOI010000014.1, read as the reverse complement.
AGTGAAGCTGACATCAGGAATCGCATCTTTAATGGTGTTGGATGCACTTTCGAGTTTTAAACCATCAATCGTAAACTTCGCATTGCTGGCCAACTCTAAGTAACCCGCTCCACCCTCTTCTGCTTCTATGCTGCTATCAACACTTAACACCGCAACACCGCCGGTACCTTCAACAATAATATCCTTACCAGCGCCAGTTTCTTTACTGCTGAGCACCAACTGTGATTCGCCAGTACTGGGGTTATTGACGATATTGGCGCTAATGCCTTTATCTTTAAGCTGCTCGTTAAGCGCATCGCGAATCTCAACGAGGTTAGAACCTTTAGCGATGGAGACAGTGACCGCTTCTGCATCCTCACCGCCGAGCTTAACTGTTAACTCTCCGGCAGTGGCCGCGGCAAATCCTTTTTCAAGGGCCACTGACGCTACCTTACTGCTGCTAGCTAACTGCTCAACCTCAACGCGATAGGTACCAGCCAATGCATCTTTTTCAGCTGTGGCGGTCAATAAGGCAGTATTGGATGAACTGGCCGTGCGGTTTTCAAACAACGACATTTTATTCAGATCTTTCATCGTTGATTGGAAATCACTTAAAGCGCCTTGCAACTGCCCTAATGCAGAGAGTTTGGTTTCTGTGGCTTTCTCAAGACGATTCAACTGCGAAGCCTTGGGAGCAACTTCCGCATCAACCGAAGCCTTAACCATGCCTTTAATATCAAGGCCAGAACCTATACCTGGGATACCCATCATGTTAACCACCTTCGCTAACGATCTAGCGTTTTAGTCGAGAACAGCTTATATAGCAGTGCTGCTACTCTTATTCTGCTCGTGCTATTACCCGAGCATTTTAAAAACTTCACTCTTTGCGTGCAGTTGCCTGCATTGTTATCACGCTTGCGCTTTAAACAATAAACTGCGCATCTCATCTAAGCTTTCGGCCAATCGTAGCGCTTCTTCAGTCGGCATCTGACGAATAACATCTCCAGAAGCAGAATCCGTCACTTTAACCACCATACGACCGCTTGATTCGTCGATGGAAAAGTCTAAGTTGCGCTGCATGGCTTGAGTTGCATCTTGCATACTCACGACCGCTTCTTCGAGCGTCTGCTTATCTTGCTCGGTTGGTGCTTGTACCTGCCCAGTAGCTGCAGCTTTAGCTTGACCACTAGGAATATCTTCACCGCCTTTGGCAACTGGTGCAGCTGACCGTACCTCTTGTGCAAGCATTTGCGGCGCTACTGCACTTCTATTTGTAATGATATCCATAAACACCTCGGGGCTGATGTAAGGCGGGATGACGTACAGTTATAGCACGCTTCCCGCCATATTATGCAACCCTTAGCCGCTCATTACTGAAGCAAGCTAAGTACCGCTTGGGGCAGCTGATTGGCTTGCGCCAAAATTGCCGTACCGGCCTGTTGCATGATCTGATTCTTGCTCAATGTCGCTGTTTCGGCCGCAAAGTCAGTATCTTGAATCCTTCCGCGTGCTGCAGTGACGTTTTCTGCAATATTTTGCAAGTTTGAGATGGTGTTCTCAAATCGATTTTGTACCGCACCAAGGTCTGCACGCTGAGCGTCAATTTTCTGGATGGCTTGGTCAATAGCGATAATGGCTTCTTGAGAACCTTGAACAGTATTCAAGTCGATGCTGCCAACACTTATGTCGCTTGTTGCGAACTCTAAAGCCGACAAGTCAGCAGCTAAGCCCAGTCCTTGCATTGCTGCTAAAGCATCAGCAGCTGCGTTGTCACCTTTACCGTTGGCAACCAGAATGACATTACCGTCCTCTACAAAAGCACCCACACCAATATTGCGATCGTTAATTTGAGTAGCAAACTCTTGAACGCCTTTTTGCTGTTCTTCTATTTGGGACTTAGCTGCAGCCAAAGCCGCTGTATTGATTTGCGCCTGAAACGCAATGTCAAATTTAGCCGCAATACTACTATCACCATCCGTAGCATCTGTCAGAGCTGTCCAAGTGGTCGGCGCAGTAGCCAGGTCATTAGCAGTTGATGAGAAGTCTGCAGTATGTGAAAGCTGTACAGTTACAGCTTTAGTCAAAGTTATCTCAACATCATCTCCAGCAGCATCTTTCGTGGTTACTTTTTCGCCAGCAGCCAGAGTATATTCACTGGTAATGGTTACTTTACCAGTAGACGGCGCACCACTGCCCACCACTGTAAAATCATCTACTTTTACAGTAGCTGTGCCCTCTGGTCGCGCATCCGCAATCGTCCCTGTTGCAACAGTTGACTCTAGAGTCAACTCTTTCGCATTAACCCCAGCAATGGCTGGATCGATAATTTTGTCACCCGTAACAGTTGCTCTTGCCACCTGAGACTTCAGTGCTGAGGTCGACATTTCGTCAATTTTCATACTGATCATTTCATTAGCAGCTGCACCAACCTGAAAAGTAGTGCTACCAAAGCTGCCGTCCAGCAATTTACGGCCACCGAAACTGGTGGTATTTGCAATACGATCCAGCTCTTTTTTCAGCTCGGCCACTTCTGCGTTCAGTGCACTGCGCTCTTCCTTACTATTGGAGCCGTTCGCAGACTGTAAAGACAGATCACGCATACGCTGCAAAATATTAGTTGACTGCTCCAGCGCACCTTCAGCAGTTTGCGCCATGGAAATGCCGTCATTGGAATTTTTAACCGCCACACCCATGCCGTTAATTTGGCTGGTTAAGCGGTTAGCAATCTGCAGGCCTGCCGCATCATCCTTTGCGCTGTTAATACGCGAGCCGGTCGATAAGCGCTGCAGTGATGTTGCCAACGCATTCGATGAGTTACTCAAGTTACGCTGCGTGTTAAGTGATGCAACGTTAGTATTGACTGAAAGTGCCATAGTCTTTGCCTCCAGAAGGCTGATTGTTAAGTATCAGACGCTGCTGTGTGGGTTTTGCCCAATACAGGCACCCGAGTACTTAGCTATCGTCTTAATTATCGTCAATGCCAGACAGTCCCTTAGGGTATGAGCGAAACCTCTTCGCCAAGCCTTTGACAGTTTCAATCTGACGCATGAAGATAAAAGCAGGAAGCGTGCCAGCTTAAGCAACAATCAATAAAACCAGATAATGCACCACAGCTTATAAACATACGGCCAAGGTAGCTCAAGCTGCCAATCAGCATTGGCACAAGCCAGTACAACGCACTTGCAACACACTGCGGGTGCGCATAAAGTGTACGCATAACTCATATAGGAGACATACTATGAGCCTTGACATTGATAGCGGCGCAGCCAAGAAAGCGACCAACCTCAGCATTAACAGTGACTTACTGGCCCAAGCCAAAGCACTAAAAATCAATTTATCAGCCACCCTAGAAGCGCGCCTGACTGAACTGATCAGTGCTAAGCAACGCGAGTTGTGGCAGGAAGAAAATAAAGCCGCCATTGCGAGCTACAACCAACTCACCGAGGAGCACGGCCTCTTTAGCGACGACTTGAGGTGTTTTTAATGGCGCAATTCAAAGCGTACGAAAACCCAAGCAAAGCCTCGAAAAAAGCCTACCCTTACCTGCTCGACGTACAATCCAATCTGCTTGAAGACTTACGCACCGCCATCGTCATCCCTCTCTGCAGCATGCACTTTGCAGAAAAAGCAGCTATTAGCAAGCTATGCCCAATTTTGGAAGTTAAAGGTGAGCTTTTCGTTGCTCTCACGCAACAAATGGCCGGTATCAATAAGAGTGCCTTGGGCAAGGAAGTCTCTGACTTGTCGCACTACCGCGCCGAAATTATTAACGCATTAGACTTTATTATTTCCGGTATTTGACACTCACAGCTCAAGCTGCAAGAAGCTTTCTGCCACTAACCGGCAAAACACCGCCGGATCAAGACTCAATTCTAATTGCCTCATCCGTCATATCTATTAAGCCAGCAGCACATAATTGGCTCTACACTCCGGTACAAGCTGGCCATGCCTGCAACTGCAATATGACAAAGCAACATCTAACTGCCACCCATAAAAAAGGGCCGCACGAGGCGACCCTTTTGGTACAGCTGTTTACGATTAACGCAGTAAGCTGAGTACAGCCTGTGGCAACTGGTTGGCTTGCGCCAGAATTGCGGTACCGGCTTGTTGCATAACTTGCTGCTTACTCATGTTAGCCGTTTCGGCGGCGTAGTCGGTATCTTGGATACGGCCACGGGCTCCAGTTACGTTTTCAGCAATGTTCTGTAAGTTACCGATGGTATTCTCAAAGCGGTTTTGTACCGCACCGAGGTCAGCACGCTGAGCATCGATCTGCTGGATAGCTTGGTCAATGGCAACAATAGCTTCCTGCGAACCCTGGACAGTACTCAAGTCAATCTTGGAGACAGCCAAATCCTCAGCAACAAACTGAACATCATCAAACGTGACATTTTTCAAGTTGTCGGGCAACTCCAGAGACTTCAAGGCTGCCAGTGATTCATCTGCAGTGTACTTAGACGCATCGGTAACAAGCTTGACTTCGCCGCCGTCAACGAAGGCACCAACACCGACGTTGCGGTCATTAATGGCCGTTGCCACATCCTGAAGTTTTACCTGCTCGGACTCAAGCTGAGATTTTGCAGCAGCCAATGCTTTGCCTTCAACTTGACTTGTGATGGCTTTGTTAAAATCAGTGCCTGTATCAAAACCTTTAACATCAAGCCATTTGCTCGGGTTAGTCTGCAGGTCAGAACCATTAGCATTACCCTTCAAGTTCATGGTATGGCTAACGCTGATTTTCAAATCATCGGCCAATTTGACCTCAATTTCGCCTTGTTCTGCATCATTCACTTTAATCACAGTATCTTTGGCTAACGTCACAACACTGCTAAACGTTACATCAACACTGCCTTGTACTGCATCATCAGCACCAAGGCTTGTTTCCACTTTCCCCGCAACAAAGTTGGCTGTAGTGATGCTTGCATCATCAGCTAATGTGGCACCAACTGTAGTTGACAAACCTGCAACACCATCAGTAGTCGCTAGCGCAAGATTTTTAACATCAGCTCCCATCGCTTTGGGATCAAGGCCTAGCTGCTCAGCCGTTATTGATGCATTTGAAACCTGTGAGCTCAGCGAAGAGGTGGACATCTCCTTGATATTGACACTGATAGTTTCGTTAGCAGCAGCACCGACCTGAAAGGTGGTAGTGCCAAAGGTTCCATCAAGCAATTTACGACCACCAAAACTGGTGGTGTTAGCAATACGGTCCAGCTCTTTTTTCAGCTCAGTCACTTCAGCGTTCAATGCGCCGCGCTCTTCCTTACTGTTGGAACCATTCGCAGACTGCAAAGACAGGTCACGCATACGCTGTAGGATGTTGGTGGACTGCTCCAGCGCACCTTCAGCAGTTTGCGCCATAGAGATACCGTCATTGGAGTTTTTAACTGCAATATTGAGACCGTTAATTTGACTGGTCAAACGGTTGGCAATTTGTAAGCCTGCTGCGTCATCCTTAGCACTGTTAATACGCGAACCTGTCGATAGGCGCTGTAATGAAGTCGCTAGGTTGTTAGATGAAGCGTTGAGGTTACGCTGAGTGTTGAGCGCAGAAACGTTAGTATTAACAGAAAGTGCCATGGTATATGCCTCCAGGGGCTAATCAAAATTCTAACTGGGTGCGAGCTTTCAACTGTTAACTCTTATTGCCCAGTTATGTTGCATTCACTTTCTGTATCGTCTGCTTAGCAAATAACTTTAGTCTTTTTAAAATCTTTTTAAGCTATCTCAGCCCTATTGCCCTTTAACGCACTAATTTTGCTTTATCAAGAGCAGGGTTAGCTTGCTGCATCTTAGAGTTGTGCGAATCAACGAATCTTATCAAACAAATTCAACTGACTGATCTTCACAAAGCTCTGCTGCGCCGCTTCCAGCACTACACTCTGGAAAGCCAGTTTCGACAAAGCCTCTGGATAATCCACTTCGCGCAATTCAGCTTGCACGGTTTTATTGATCAGGGTGACGTCTTCATTGTCGGTTTGTGTAGTTTCAATCATATTCATCCGCGCACCGATATCGCCGCGGGTGCGGTCAATGGTGACCATGGCATGGTCGATATTGGTCAGTGCGGCGGCGACTGCATCGCGATTATCACGATTGCCTTTAGGGCTATCGGGGTTTGTTTCTAGCTCCGTACGTAACTGTCGGATGGTATCTAGCACGCCTTGTTTTTCGCGGGTTGCATCGGCGTTAATGGTTACGCTTTCGCCACCTGCGGGTACGCCATCAAAATGCACCACTACGCCACGAAAGACAATGGAGTCTTGACGCTTATCGTCATCGTCCATGCTCCCTGTTTGCACAGGCGTTGCGCCATCATAAATGGTGTACTCTTTTGGATTGCCCGGTGGAGTCGTTGCTGCAGGATCAGTAAAGCGAATTTCAATACCGCCACTAGGAAAAGCAGGGTCACCAGAAAAGGCTACTTCGTCTTGCACCAAGGGTTTAGAAACCTTCAAGGTCGAGCCTGCAGGTATGGGTAAATCGAATTCAGCATCCAAACGTGCGGCGTTGGTGATGTTTTGAAAGAGCTTTTTACCGTTATCACTGATCGCCACATTGAGCGAGCTGCCAATTTGTAACTTACGTTGACCTTCATCGCCTTGGTAAGCATAGCTGCCATCTGCTTGGCTAACAAAAGGCTGGGTTTTGCCTTGGAATCCAGAAAACAAGTACTCACCACGGGCATTTTTAGAGTTCATTAAACCCAACAATTCGTCTTCACGCTCGCGCAATTCCGAAGCAATGGCTTGGCGGTCGTTTTGACTGAGTGCACCATTACCCGCTTCAGCAGCCAACTCGCGCACGCGCTGCATGATGGTGTTGACCGAGTTCAAGGTCGACTCTTCTTGCACTAGGCTGTTATTGGCAGCAGTTAAGTTGTCTTTATATTGACCCAGCATATTTTGTTGCTGCTCAAGCTGCATCAAGCGCACTGAGGCTACCGGGTCATCAGCCGGGGTTAAAATACGGTTGCCGCTGCTGATTTGTTCATTGGTACGGATCGCTGCGGCATAATTACGTTGCAATCCTTGCACGCCATTTTGAAATGCTTGTAGGCTAGAAATACGCATGGCCTGGCTCCTAATATCTCTGGCTGCTTAACTGCGCAGCCAAAGCTTTATCTAAATGCATTAAGTAATGTATCGAACAATGAGCGTGCAACTTGAATCACTTGCGCAGAGGCATTGTAATATTGCTCAAACTGGATCAAGTTTGCTGCTTCTTCATCTAGGTTCACCGCCGACAGCGAATTACGGTTATCGGTTGACTGCTTGAGGATAGCGCCAGTGGCGACATCATCTTGTCTAGCTTGAGCAGTTAACGTGCCAACTCGCTCAACCATATCGCCATAGCCATCATTAAAACTGACGCCAGTGGCAATAGTTGTAGTCTTGGCATCGACACCCATCACTTGTTTGTTCTGCAAATCAGCCAACTTTAGTGCGTTACGGTTATCAGAGACGCCGTTTTGGTTGAAGCCTACGGTGAATTTGTCGCCATCTTGTGGGCGGCCGCTGATGGTTTGGTTGATGGTGAAGCTTTGCTTAACACCGCCGACATCAACCTCTATCGCATAACTGAGCTGATTATTTTGCCCTGGAGTGATCGGCAAGCCGGTAATCGGCCCGGGTGCTGCAGCGCCTTCAACTGGTACGTCGGTGATGGTGACAGTGGTACCTGGAGGTAACGACGTCGGTGTGGTAAAAGCTAAACTGCCGCCATTAAACTCTAAGCCTATCTCACCAACGACCTTGAGGTGATCAAGGCTTAATTCCTGCGCTACAAAGTTATCAGGCAGAGGAGTAGGCAAAGTAGGAGGTACTGTAACCGGCGGAGGCTCAGGAATACTCAGAACCATCTCCACCGATGGCTGACCAATAACTGCATTGCCTTTGTTCTGCAGTTCTGCACCGGCTTTAAAGGGTGCAGCAAACGCCAGCTGATCCGCTTGGTCGAGTACCACTGCAATATCCGTGGCACCGCGACGGGTTGGCTCAAGCATAAAGCGATCGCCGGCCGATGGTGTGCCCGACATCTGCATGGTAAAGCCTTGGTCACGGCCGGCATTGTCAGTAAAACTCAACTCGCCACTGACGGGGTCTACGTTGACATTGATCGTTGCACCGTCACTGAGGCGGCGCGCGGTGTAATTGCTGCCGTCAAAATCTAAACGGTAATCACTGGTAGTCAGCAGCTTAGTATTGGTAATACTCATTGCACCACTGGCATCACCAATATTGTCAGCCATCGGGCGAACGCGTAAAGCCGTCAGTGTCGAGTCGTTGATATCGTTGAACAGTGCAGAGCCTACCTGCCCTTTCAGATCCAAGCCTTGGCCCAGCTGGCTATTGATCTCGGAATTAATACTCAGCGCTAAACGACCGAGCGCATTCACGGTGGGGTCAAGCACTTCATCGCGGTAACGCACTAAGCCGCCCACTTCACCACCGCTAATGCTGCTGGTGATATTTTGACGTGAACCACCACTAACAAAATCAATATCAAACTTATTTGGGTCACCACGCCCGGGTACAGCTTCTAATTTATTGACAGTGCCGCCGACCACTAAGGGCTGACCACTACCAATCGACAAGTTAAAGGTGTTGTTGTCTTGCACCACCACACTGACACCAATGTAGGTAGACAACTGACGCACTGCCTCATCGCGCGCATCAAGTAAGTCATTGGGCTGCTGGCTGTTGGTGCCGGCACTGGCAATCGCATTATTAAGGCTGCCCACAGTTTGCGCGAGGCGATTAATTTGATCGGTGGTGGTGACCAGCTGCTTATTAATAAAACTGTTTTGCGAGCTGATATTGTCGTAAATATTATTAAAACGACGGCTTAAGCCCTCGGCTTCTGCCAACACCAACTGACGCGCCGGAATATTGGCGGGGTCTTCGGCCGCAGTCTGGGTTGCCGAAAAAAATGCTTGCAGCGAGGGCGTGACCCCAGTGGTGCTGCCCGCGAGCAAACCATCAAGTTGTTCAATTTGGCTTTTATAGGCAATAACATCACTATTGAGCGCAGTACTGGAACGCACTTGAGTGGTCAGAAACTCATTATAGCTGCGGCGAATATCGGTCAGACTGGTGCCTGAGCCAATATAACCAGCACCACTAAACTGCGGCGTACGTGTGGCCTGCACAGTGTCTTGGCGCGTATAGCCCGGCGTATTGATGTTGGTAATATTGTGTCCAGTGACCGACAGCTTGGTTTTTGCTGCACTGAGCCCAGACAATCCAATATTTAATAAGTCAGCCATAATTCACCTCACGCCCGCACATTAGTACGCGGCTGTTCAACGCTAGCAACCTGCTGATAGGTCTGCATTTTTTGCGCAATTTGTGAAATTTTACGCGCATAGTTTGGATCCGTTGCATAACCTGCTTGCTGCAACTCATTCACAAAACGATCCGGGTTCGCTGTTGCCTGTAAAGCTTGGCTGTAGCGGCCATTGCTCTGCAAAAAGCTCACGTAATCGTTAAAACTTTGCTCAAATGAATCGTAGCTACGAAAATCTGCTTTCTCTTTAACTTTGACACCTTGCACAAATTCAGTGGTGGTGACATTGGCCGAGGCGCCGCCCCAACCATGCGCTTTAATACCAAATAAGTTATGACTACTAGCGCCTGCACCGCTGCGGATAATTGATTTACCCCAGCCCGTTTCCAAAGCCGCTTGCGCGACCAAGTAACGTGGATCAACACCCAGTTTTTTCGCCGCTTGCTCAGCCATCGGCAGCATGGTGGCAACAAACTCTTCTGGCGAAGCAAACTGCTTACGATTTAAGTCTGCAGCAGTCGCCTTGGTTGTTTGTCCTGCAATTTCTAAGCCAGGCTGACGCGGCGCTGGATAACTGCGCGCGGCTTGCCAGTCTTGACGTATGTAATTGGACTGTTGCGCCAGGCCTGTGCTTAAGGTTTCTTGTGCAGCGGCACCAATTCCTGCTAATGAGCGGCCTGCGGCAGTCGCCGGTAAAGCTAAACGGCGCTGATTGAGCAGTGCGCTATCGTCACGCTGGCCATTAACGGAAACGCTATTCATTTTAGACTGCAGTGCGTTTTTAACGAGCGCTGCTGCTGGTGTTTCTGCAGCACTCACCGGCGCAACAGCTTCCTGAGTAAAAGGATTAGCAGTGCTGGGCTTGGGTGCTTGCGATAGCTGGCGGGTCAACACATCCGCCATACCCATGCCTTTACCTTGCGATAAAGTCACTGACAGTTGCTGGTCGTACATGTCGCGATAGGTTTTGCTTTCGTTGGTGTTCATAAAGTTGTCATCAGCCAGCACATCGCCTGCCGCACGCATGGCTTTTAGCATTTCAGCGAGAAACAATGACTCAAATTCTTGCGCGACTTTACGGATATTGGCTTCACTGTCACGGCCTTCACCCACTTTAAGCTGGTGCAGACGGTTTAAGTCAGTATAAGCGCCGCTATCGGCTACGCTGGTGCTGTGCAAGTTCATAACACTATCCTCAAATCACAATCAGATCGGCTTGCAGCGCGCCAGCTTGCTTGAGGGCTTCAAGAATCGCCATCAAGTCAGACGGTGCTGCACCCACCTGATTCACCGCACGGACAATTTCATCCAATGTGGTACCTGGGCCAAACTTAAACATCGGCTTGGCTTCTTCTATTGCATTGACTCTAGAGCGCGGCACAACGGCTGTTTGCCCTTGGGAAAAGGCTTCCGGCTGGCTGACGATAGGGTCTTCGGTAATCACTACGGTTAAGCTGCCGTGAGTCACTGCTGCAGGTTGTACCCGTACGTTTTGACCAATCACAATGGTGCCGGTACGGGCATTAATAATCACTTTAGCCACTGCTTGTCCGGCTTGAATTTCTAGATTTTCAATCACCGACAAATAGCTTACACGCTGCGTAGGATCTGCCGGTGCAGAGA
>CAYLOI010000013.1:0-73301 GCA_964385265.1 uncultured Thiopseudomonas sp. | reverse complement strand
CTAAACGGCCAATGGCACTAAAACCACCCGACTGGGCAAAACTGCAAGCCGCATTTATTTTTGGTCCCATCGAACCCACTGGCAAATTCATCTCAGCACACTGCGCCACCGTTAAAGTATCGAATGGCGTCGCCTCTGGAGTACCAAAATCCTGATACACCGCCTCAACATCAGTCAACAACAAGAGCACATCTGCACCCAATTCATTGGCTAAAAACGCACTGGACAAATCTTTATCAATCACCGCCTCAATGCCTTGCAAGCTGTTATCCGCAGCGCGCACCACCGGAATACCACCGCCACCGTTGCACACCACCACAACACCTTGCTCGACCAACAGCTTCAGCACCTGTAAATCAGGAATTTCCACTGGTTTTGGCGACGCCACCACGCGTCGCCACTGCTCACCATCTTGAGCAATCTGCCAGCCCGTATGAGCCGCGCGTGATTCTGCTTCTGCTTGGCTGTACATCGGCCCAATATATTTAGTTGGATTGGCAAAAGCTGGATCATTAAGATCAACAATCACTTGGGTCAGCAAAGTGACAACGGGCTGCCTGTGCTGCAGTTCGTTTTCCAACTCTTGTTCAACCAAATAGCCAATCATGCCTGCTGTTTGTGCGCCAAGCACATCCAACGGATAGCTTTCTTCAGGCTTATAGGCATCGTTCTGTAACGCCAACAGCCCCACTTGTGGGCCATTACCATGAGTGATCACCAACTGATGCCCAGCGCGGACAATATCAGCCAAAGCGCGTGCGGCGACTTTGACATTCTCACGCTGCACCTGCGCAGTCAGCGGCTGACCACGCTGCAATAAAGCATTTCCGCCTAATGCGGCAACAACCAACATAATTAACGTCCTAAAGTCGCAACTAAAACTGCTTTGATCGTATGCATACGGTTTTCTGCTTGATCAAATACGATCGATGCAGCGCTCTCAAACACTTCATCAGTCACTTCCATGGCATCAATACCGAAGTTTTCCTGAATCTCTTTGCCCATCGTTGTATCGGTGTTGTGGAAAGCTGGCAGGCAGTGCATAAACTTGACCCGTGGGTTGCCCACTTTGGCCATCAGCTGCGCATTGACTTGATAAGGCATCAGCAACTTAATGCGTTCAGCCCATTTTTCCTGTGGCTCACCCATCGACACCCAAACATCGGTATAAACAAAATCGACACCCTGCACAGCAGCATCAATATCGTCGGTAATGGTCAGGCGCGCACCGGTTTTAGCAGCAATGGCGCGTGCTTCATCCTGAACTTCTTGTGTCGGCTGACAAGCTTTCGGCGCACACAGGCGCACATCCATGCCCATTTTTGCACCGCCAATCAGCAAGCTATTACCCATATTGTTGGCCGTATCACCAATAAACACATAGGCCACATCATGCAAAGGCTTGTCACTGTGCTCAGCCATGGTCAGAAAGTCAGCCAAGATTTGCGTGGGGTGAAAATCATCCGTCAAGCCATTGTAAACCGGCACACCAGCATATTCGGCCAACTCATTGACAATCTCTTGGCCATAGCCACGGTACTCAATAGCATCATAAACACGACCCAAAACCCGTGCCGTATCTTTAACCGACTCCTTATGGCCGATATGGGTACCATTTGGACCCAAATAGGTAACGCGCGCGCCTTGGTCTAAAGCGGCCACTTCAAAACTAATTCGCGTACGGGTGGAGTCTTTTTCGAAAATCAAGGCAATGTTTTTGCCTTGCAATTGCGGTTGCTCAGTGCCGGCATACTTAGCTGCTTTAAGGTCAGCTGACAACTTCAGCAAAAATCCGATTTCTTGTGGAGTAAAATCGCGCAAGGTTAATAAGTCACGATCTTTAAGGTTAAAAGCCATACATCTGCTCCTTGGATAGCAGCTGGATAAATAAATTAAAAATAAATATTACACGGCGTCACGCACTGTTGGGCAGCTCATGCAACGTCCACCACCACGACCACGGCCTAACTCAGCGCCAGGAATTGACAAAACTTCAATGCCTGCAGCCGCCAAAGCAGCATTGGTATCATCGTTACGATCATAGCCCACTACCACGCCTGGGCTCAGGGCTAAGACGTTATTGCCATCATTCCACTGCTCGCGTTCGCGTTCAGCCGGATGATCACCACCCGTCGGCACCACCTCTAATGAGGAGTAACCTAAGACTTCGGCCACCACATCAAACATGTGACGTGGATCGTGGCGGAACACATGCGACTTACCGGTTTCATCAGGGCGCAGATCATAACACTGCATTGCATCGGCGGCCTCAGTAAAGGCGGTAACAATATTGCCACCACAGAAAGTAAATACCGTATCAAGGTGCATGGCAGCGCGTGATTTAGGCATTTGGCAGGCCACCACACGGTCAACCTCGCCTTTGGCAAACAGCGCACGCGCTAACTGGCCAACCGCTTGCGGCGAACTACGTTCACCCATACCAACCAGCACAGTGCGACGACCCACCGGCATAATATCGCCACCCTCTAGGGTTGCCAAACCAAAGTTCTGCAGTGGATCACCCCACAACACCTCCACTTTACCGGCAAACTTGGGGTGAAACTTATACACGCCCGCCGTCAACAAGGTTTCTGGCTTACGTGCATTCCAATACATTGGATTGAGCGTCACCCCACCATAGATCCACGCACTGTTATCACGGGTGAATAAGAAATTCGGCAAAGGCGGCAATACAAAACCATAACGGCCCAGATGATTACCAAACAAACTGACTGGATCAAATGGCAAGTCACCGACTTCGAGACCGCCAATTAAGTACTCAGACAGCTGCTCGCTCGGCAATTCATCCATCCAAGCGCGCAGATCAGAGACCATGCCCACGCCAATTTCATTCCAAGTAATACGCTGATCGAGAATCCACTTGCGCCCTTCAGGTATCGCCAAGGTTTGCGCTAACAAATCATGAATATCCAGCACTTCAATACCACGCGCCTGCATCACACTGACAAAGACATCGTGATCTTTTTGCGCTTGCTTGACCCAAAACACATCATCAAACAATAAAGAATCGCAGTTTGACGGGGTTAAACGTCGGTGTGCCAAGCCTGGTCGACACACAATCACTTGACGCAATGTGCCCGTTTCCGAGTGCACACCTAAAGTTAATTCAGTCATTACTTACTCCTTAGTAACCCGCAAAGCCGGTTCATTACAACAAAGCACCCATGCTCAGCACGGCAGTAATAAACAGGGTCAAAATCAATAGCAACGGCCAGACAAATACCAACCAGCGGTCATAGGACACACGGCCTATCGCTAGGCCACCCAGGACCACGGCAAAGGTTGGATTAATTAAGTTCACTAAACCGTTAGCGGACTGGAAAGCCGTCACCACCAGCGCGCGATCAACATGAGCGAAGTCGGCTAAAGGCGCTAAAATCGGCATCGACAGCACGGCGAGGCCAGAAGAGGACGGCACAAAGAAGCTCATTCCCACTTCAATCCAAAACATCAGGTTGATAAACGCCAACTCTGGTAATCCACCTAAGGTGGTTTCTGCACTGTTTAAAATTGTGTCAGCAATCATGCCCTGCTCCATGATCACCACAATACCGCGCGCTAAGCCGACCACTAAGGCCACGCCCAATAAATCGCGCGCGCCATCAACAAAGCTTTCGGTTAGCTTTTTCTCGCCTAAACGACCAATAAAACCGATCACAATGGCGGCGCCCATAAACAAACCACCCATTTGCGCCATCCACCAACCCTGCGAGGCAACGCCCCAAATCATCACAGCAAAGGTGAGCGCAAAAATAACCAAAGCGATACTTTGCATGCCGGTCAAGACGGATTTCTCTTCGCTCGCATCATGTTTTTGTAAAAAGTATGCACGGTGTGCAGCCCACTGTTTAGCCACCACCGAGCGCGAAGGATCCTCTTTCACGCGCTTGGCGTAACGCATCACATAAACCGCACAAATAATCAGACCGCCAATCAGCAAAATCAGACGCAAACCCATACCATCGGTAAACGGGATACTCGCTGCATTCGCTGCAATCACTGTGGCAAACGGGTTAATAGTGGAACCCAACACACCAATACCGGCACCGACCATCACGATCGCCACACCGGTCACCGCGTCATAGCCTGCGGAAATGATCACTGGGATCAAAATCGCATAAAAGGCCAGGGTTTCTTCGGCCATACCGTAGGTGGTACCACCAAAAGCAAACAGTGTCATCAGGATGGGGATCATCCACAGTTCGCGGCCTTGCAAGCGCCGCATGGCACTGCGAATCCCTGTATCAATCGCTCCGGTGGCATTCATCACCCCTAAAAAACCACCGAGAAAGAGCACAAATAACGCCACATCAATCGCATTGGCGACATAGCTATCAGGGTTATAAAAGCCGGCTGTGGGCGCCAGCATAACATCGACAAAACCTTGCGGCTTGGCTTCAACCACCTGATAAGTGCCGGGGACTGCGATCTCCCGACCCACTTCTTCACTCATCACGCGTTCGTACTTACCCGCTGGAATGATCCAGGTTAAGGCCGCGACGAAAATGATTAGCACAAAGAGAATGGTGTAAGCCGTGGGGAAACGCGAACTTAGGGCTTTCTCTGTTTCTTGCTGTTTTATTGGATCGCTCATGTCATGTGCTCCTGCTAAGACGTTAGATCTAGAGTAGACCTAGCAAATTAACTAACGTTGATCGAGTTCAATGTTTAGCAAAATCTTTTAGGGCTGCAGGTCAAAACAGTCAAAGTGCACAAATTTGTTCACCGTGAAAAGATGGCATAGACAATTGGAACAAGCGGAAAAAATTTCAACGCGATTGATATTGATTCTCATTATCTAGAGGTTTAGTCTTTTCAGCGAAATATCCATCGCTGCACTGCAGTCACCGCTTACTGTTAAAAGGACTGATTTAATGTCGAAATTTAGCCATCTCGCTCTCGCCTGCTCCATTGCCTTATGTACCAGCCAAGCCTTCGCTAAAGAGTATCCGGTTGGTCAACCGATCTTAAAAAACGGCATGGAAATCGCCGGCGTGTATCTGCAGCCTGTCACTATGGACAACGGCAGTGGGCATTCGCACCATCTGCCTGCGGTCGATGCTGACATCCACTTAGAAGCCGATATTCATGCCACAGAAAACAACCCCAATGGTTTTGCTGAAGGCGACTGGATGCCCTATTTAAGCATCACTTATAAGCTGCAAAAGCTCGATGGTAAAAGCGCAGTGCAAGAAGGCAGTTTTATGCCGATGGTGGCCAATGACGGCACTCATTATGGCGAAAACGTAAAGATGCAAGGACCGGGTAAATACCGCGTCACTTATACCATCTCGCCACCATCAAAAAACCCACAGGTTGATTTTGGCCGCCACATTGATAAAGAAACCGGCGTCGCGGCCTGGTGGGAAACTTTTGAAGTGACCTGGGACTTTGTTTACGCCGGTATCGGTAAAAAGGGTGGCTATTAATCCATGCGTCCTGCTTCAGCAAAGCCTTGAGTATCGCTTTGCTGAAGCACTTTTAAGGAACGACTGATGCGCTATTTGAGCTTATTTTTCACCTGCACACTGCTGAGCTGTAACGTCAGTGCTGCAGACGCCTTTACCGTGCAACTGGAAATGAAAGACGGCGAGTTGATTCCTAGCACCCTACAGGTGCCGGCCAACACGCGCATTCGCATTGAAGTGCACAACAGCGGCAGCAGTCCTGCTGAGTTTGAAAGCACACAAATGCGCAAAGAAAAAGTCTTGGCGCCTGGGGCAAAATCAGTGGTCGTCATCGCGCGTTTACGTCCCGGTCAATACAGCTTTTTTGATGATTTCCATTTAGATCATCCCGCAGGCTTAGTCATCGCAGAGTAATTTATGGGTCAAACATTATTTGTAGTCTGGCGCGAAGCTATGGAGGCGTTGCTGGTCATCGGCATTTTATATGCCTGGTTAAACAGTTTTCCTGAAGGACAGAAAGGTAAGCGTTATCTTCTTCTCGGCGTCGCCCTGGGCAGTCTGTTGGCAGTGTTTTTAGCTGCAAGCATTTACGGTTTATCCAATCTACTCTCCGGCGATAGCTACGATCTGTTTTTAATCGCGATGCAGTTAACCGCTGCGGTATTGATTGTGCAGATGGTGTACTGGATGAATCAGCACGGTCGTCATCTTAAACAGCACTTGGAACAGGGTTTGAGCGAACAGATCCAGCAAGCCAACTGGCTGGGCGTCACCTTGATTACCGCCATTGCCATTGCCCGTGAAGGCAGTGAAATTGTGGTCTTTCTCTCCAGTACGATTTTCAGTTTAACCAGCGCCACTGTGCTGCCGTTCTTGCTGACCTGCGCGCTGGGTTTACTCTTAGCTTTTGCCACTTTTTATGTGTTCCAATTCAGCCAACGCTGGTTGTCTTGGCCAGTCTTTTTCAAAGTCACCACAGTGATTTTATTGTGTTTGGGTGCGTCGCTGTTTCTCAAAGGCATGGAGGGCGCGTTTGAATTCAGTCTCAACTATGACTGGCACGTGCCCGATATTTTGCTTGATCCGGCTTGGGATATTTCAGCCATTCTTGATGACTCCAGCCCTCTGGGCAGTTTGCTCGCGTCTCTGCTTGCCTATCGCGCCATGCCGGCATGGTTTAGCGTACTCAGCTTTGCTCTGTATTGGTTGGCGGTCTACTTCCTGTTTAAAGTGATCAAACCTCACCTTAATCACCTTGCAAAACTACAGACGCAGCAGCATGCGTAAGGCTCACTATGCACAGTAAAAGTTCTCGCTATATCGCCTATGCCGGTTATTGGCTGCGCGATCATCGCAAAGTGATCCTCGCTATTCAGTGGTTCATCGTGCTGTTTTATGCCGCTCTGATTATTATTCCTTGCTTCTATCCAGTACCGGATAACGATGCGCGCATACTCAACAATCTTACGCTGTTTGCCCAGTTCTGTTTCTGGGGTATTTGGTGGCCGTTTGTCTTGCTGTCGATGATTTTTCTAGGGCGTTTTTGGTGTGGAGTGATGTGCCCTGAAGGTGCGCTGACTGAATGGGCATCAAACAATGGCTTAGGCCGACCGATTCCAAAGTGGATGCGCTGGGGAGGTTGGCCATTTACGGCCTTTGCCCTAACCACAATCTATGGGCAGTTGGTCAGCGTTTACCAATACCCTTGGGCAGTACTGTTAGTGCTGGGTGGTTCAACAGTTGCGGCGATCATCGTCGGGTTCTTATACGCAAAAAACAAACGCGCGTGGTGCAATTATTTGTGTCCAGTCAATGGCGTGTTTGCCTTGCTGGCAAAATTAGCGCCGGTGTATTACAAGGTCGATAAAGTTGCTTGGGATGAAAATCGTCAATATGAAAAAGCCAATCTAATTAAAGTTGCGCAGGTCAATTGCGCGCCTTTGCAGCCGTTGCGCAGCATGCAAGGCAGCAGTGGTTGCCACATGTGCGGACGCTGCAGCGGTCATCACAATGCGATTGATTTAAGCTTGCGCTCACCAATGGATGAAGTGGTACGCCTGGGCGCCAAGGAAGCCACTTTCTGGCAAATGGCTTTGATTTTGTATGGTTTACTGGGCATCGCCATCGGCGCTTTTCACTGGACCATGAGTCCATGGTTTATCCAATACAAATTGACCTTGGCTGAGTTTTTTATCAACCATGACATCTGGTGGATTCTTGATAACAATGCCCCGTGGTTTGTCTTGACTCACTACCCAGAAAACAATGATGTGTTCTCTTGGCTGGATGGCCTGTGCATCCTCACCTATATTCTTGCTACCGCAGCGGTGATGGGCACGGCTCTTTTGGCCTGTTTGACTGCTGCTACGGCGATTGCTGGCCACGTCAGTCGACAACGCATCTATCATCTGGCGCAAGCTTTTATCCCCATTGCCGGCGCAGGCGTATTCTTGGGTTTATCCGCCACCACCTTGTCGTTAATCAAGCATGAAGGCATCAATACCTGGTGGGCGAACGACGTTCGTTTGCTACTGCTGCTGGTGTCCAGTTGTGCAGTGGCCTGGCTGGGTTTTAGGATTTTACAGCTGTGGACTTCGGGCTGGCGTTTAGTGGCGTCATTTAGCGCTGTTCTAGTAGCACTGGCAGTGGTTAATGCTGCGTGGGGGCTGATGTTTTGGTGGTGGTAAAGTGCTTGCTGTGTACTGTTGCTGCACTGCAATGGCAAATGCCGTAACAGCTCAAAGCATTGATAAGGGCAAGCTGCCAATCCTCGCAGATTAGCCTCTTGCCCTTATTTACTTGCTGCTGGGTACTCTACGATATAAGCACCACGCAGCAGGGTGTTGCCGATAGCAAAGGCACTCTCTGCATTCGCCTGTAGCACTCTTGCTCTGTCGTACGTGCTATTAATCAAAAACCATTTCAGGAACATGCTCAGGCACAATTAATTTACCCTGAGTTTTAGCAACAATCTCTTCCACTGAAACGCCCGGTGCTCTTTCTTTAAGTACAAAAGCGCCATCTTCAATTTCAATCCAAGCCAAATCGGTGAGCACTTTTTTGATGCAACCTTTGCCGGTAAGGGGCAAGCTGCAGTCTGCTAGCAGTTTCGATTCACCGGATTTGGACGCATGGGTCATGGTGACAATAATATTCTCAGCACCAGCGACCAAGTCCATAGCGCCGCCCATGCCTTTGACTAATTTATTGGGAATCATCCAGGAAGCGATGTTGCCATGCACATCCACTTCAAACGCACCCAATACAGTGAGGTCAACATGGCCGCCACGAATCATGGCAAAGGATTCTGCAGAAGAAAAAATCGATGCGCCTTTCACCGCGGTCACCGTTTGTTTACCGGCGTTAATCATATCCGCATCGATGGTGTCTTCAGTCGGAAACTCGCCCATACCCAGCAAGCCATTTTCAGACTGCAGCATGACTTCGATATTGTCTGGAACGTAATTGGCGACCAAGGTCGGAATGCCAATACCTAAGTTAACGTAAAAACCATCTTGCAGCTCTTGGGCGACACGTTGCGCCATTTGCTCTCTTGTAAGTGCCATCTAAAATCTCCTTATTATTGCGCTAACTTTACAGTTCTTTTTTCAATACGCTTTTCAAACGTACCGAGCACAACGCGATTTACATAAATGCCTGGGGTATGGATATGCGCTGGATCTAGCTCACCCACTTCAACAATTTCCTCAACCTCAACCACAGTAATTTTTCCAGCAGTGGCTGCAAGAGGGTTAAAATTTTGCGCGGTATGACGGTAAATCACATTGCCGTAACGGTCTGCTTTCCAGCCTTTAACAATAGCGAAATCACCCACGATGGCTTCTTCCAGCAAGTATTCACGACCATTAAATTCTTTGGTTTCTTTACCTTCTGCAACCGGCGTACCCACACCTGTGGCTGTGTAAAAAGCCGGAATACCGGCACCGCCGGCACGCATTTTTTCAGCCAGTGTGCCTTGCGGAGTCAGTTCGACTTCCAGCTCACCGTTGAGCAACTGCTTTTCAAATAACGCATTTTCACCCACATAAGATGAAACCATTTTCTTAATTTGTTTTTTTTCTAATAACAGACCTAAACCAAAACCATCTACGCCACAGTTATTAGAAACCACGGTTAAGCCGCTGGTGCCTTTGCGCTGAATTTCAGCGATTAAGTTTTCTGGAATACCACACAAGCCAAACCCACCGGCCAGCACGGTCATACCATCTTCTAGTCCTGCCATCGCTTCTTCATACGAAGCAACAACTTTGTCAAATCCAGCCATTCTTGTTCTCCTAGTTTTTGTTCTGCTTGCGGATCAGTTTGATTCAATCCGATAAATAAGTTAAATTTATTTTTTCTATTTATTAATAAGTTTTACAAATTAATAAGCATGCACTGACTGAGCTCAAAAAACCAGCTCGCAGTCTTTACTCATAAGTACTTCGCCTTACCCAACCTGAGTATCTTGCAATGAACATCAAACAGATTCGTGCTTTTCTGGCTGTAGCTGAGTCCATGAGTTTTACCCATGCAGCCAGTCAGTTGCACCTGTCTCAGCCAGCTTTAAGTCTTTCCATTAAAGGCTTAGAACAACACTTAGGTGGCAAACTACTCACTCGCAGCACTCGCCAAATTGCTTTAACCCCTGAAGGGGAAGCGTTGGTGCCCATAGCAAAACGATTACTGGCTCAATGGGAAAACGCTGAAGACGAAATGAAACAGCGTTTTGCTCTGCACTTAGGCAAAATTAGTATTGCCTCAATGCCCTCGTTTGCCGCGTCACTACTGCCCAAAGCCATACAAAACTACCATGCACTATACCCCAATATTCAAGTGGCTATTGATGACGTGCTATCGGATCGTGTGGTCGAGATGGTGCGCAATAATCAAGTAGAACTGGGTATTTCCTTTGAGTCCAACAGCCTGTTGGACTTATCTTTCTACCCGCTGTATGAAGACCAATTTATTGCTATCTTACCGAAGAACCATACCCTGGAAGCACAAGACTGCATTACTTGGCAGGCATTGCTGGAATACAATTTCATCACATTGCAACGCCCATCGAGCGTACGCACCATGATAGAAAACACACTCAATGCAGCAGGTATCGAACTCAAGGTGGCATTTGATGCACACCAACTGACCACTGTCGGGCGCATGGTTAGCGAAGGCATGGGCGTTGCTGTGGTGCCCGCACTGTGTCGCCAACAAGCCATAGAACAAGGTGCGGTGTGTCGCCCCATCATCCAGCCGGAAATTCGGCGTAGGGTTGGCGTTATCTGCCAACCAAGATCGCACCTGTCTATCGCGGCAGCAGCCATGCTGGATGTACTGATCGACACCTACGCCGGTAAGCCCTGCTTTGCCAAGCCGAACTCATCAGACCTATAGTCCAGTGCTGCTGCGATTCAAGCAGTGATTAAGCGTCAGGCTCAATTATTTCTTGCGCGGCACGGAAGGCTTCACTGGCAGCGGGGACGCCGGCGTAAACTGCACAGTGCAGAATAGCTTCGCAGATTTCCTTTGGCGTACAGCCGTTATTGAGCGCGCCACGTACATGACCCTTGAGCTCTTGCGGGGCTTTTAATGCAGTCAGTGCGGCAATCGTAATTAAGCTGCGCTCTTTACGGCTCAGCCCCTCTCGCTCCCAGACAGAACCCCAAGCATGCTGGTTAATAAAGTCCTGTAAAGGCTGGGTAAACTCAGTGCTATTGCCCATCGCACGCTCTACGAACGCATCACCCATCACTTCCCGTCGTACTTGATTGGCTGGAACCTTGCTCATATATCCTCCTAATTGCTGGTTTATTTCGTAGTTTATACTGCTGCTCAGCAGCCTTTATCTATAGTATCGAGTTCAAGCAGTGTTGCCGAGCATCTAAGGCTTGCTGTTGTGATGCCTCGGTCAGCGCCAAGTAGTTGATAAAATATCACTTAGCCCAACCATAGGGTGGCAAGCGCAACACACAGATCACAAGCCTGCACAGCTACTGACTTGATCAAGGCACTTGAGCAAAGTACTGCTACGCACAGTGCCATACCAACAGCTTCACATAGCATGATTGAAATCTTGCGATTCAGTGTAAAAATCCTGATAGTGATAATCTGCTCGCAGGCTAGAAAACCTCTGTATGATTCGGCAATATCAACGCGTCAGCTAAGTAGCACCAAGCATTGTTTGACCGGTTCTAGCAAAGAACTGCCGTAGTGATGTGGGTGCAGCGTATAAAACTTTATAGGGAATAAATAATGCTAACAGGTAAAAATGCGGTGGTGACTGGCTCTACTTCAGGCATCGGTTTAGCCATAGCGCGAGGCCTCGCAGCACAGGGCGCGAATGTGATGATTAATGGCCTAGGCAGCGCCGAAGACAATGAAGCCACTAGACAAGCAATCGAAGCAGACTTCTCGGTTAAGGCGTTATTTTCGCCTGCAAACATGCTCAAATCAGAGCAAATTGTTGCGATGATCGCTGAAGCAGAGCAGACCTTTGGTTCTGTCGATATTTTGGTAAACAACGCAGGCATCCAGTTTGTCGCCCCGATTGAAGAGTTTCCAAATGATAAGTGGGATGCAATCATTGCGATTAACCTGAGCTCAGCTTTCCATACCATTAAAGCTGTGACGCCAGGTATGAAGCAGCGTAAATGGGGACGTATTATCAATACTGCTTCAGCGCACGCTTTGGTCGCCTCTCCATACAAATCTGCTTATGTTGCAGCTAAGCACGGTATTGCTGGCCTTACCAAGACTGTTGCATTGGAGCTGGCTGAGTTTGGCACCACCGTTAATGCGATTGCGCCCGGTTATGTCTGGACTCCATTAGTAGAGCAGCAAGTGGCTGATACAGCCAAGGTTCGCGGAATAAGCGAAGAGCAGGTTAAACAGGACGTGATGCTTAAAGCGCAGCCCACGAAAAAATTTGTCACTGTGGAAGAAGTGGCTGCTGTTGCAGTGTTTCTCTGCAGCGATAGCGCAGCATCTATTACCGGCTCAACGCTACCGGTTGACGGTGGCTGGACAGCGCAGTAAAGAGCTGATTTGCAACTATTAATTATTATAAAACTATGCATGTAAGCACTACGAAAGATAGCAGGAGTACAGTACGGATGACTAAAAAATCAATAAACCTAGCACTACAAGGCGGCGGTTCACATGGCGCCTTTACCTGGGGCGTACTCGACTATTTAATGGAAGATGGACGCGTCAACATCGAGGGGATTTCAGGCACCAGCGCCGGCGCAATGAACGCTGTGGTATTTGCTCAAGGTTACATGGATGGTGGCGCACAAGGCGCACGTGAGTCGCTGGAGAGCTTTTGGCGCAAAGTCTCAAACTTAGCCATGTTTAGCCCTATCAAACGCAGTCCAATGAGTGTTTTAACCGGTAATTGGGATATGAGTGGTACGCCAGCTTATATCATGATGGATTTGTTAAGCCGAGTTGCTTCACCCTATGAAACCAATCCATTTCAATTTAACCCGCTGCGTAAGCTGGTTGAAACCACAATTGATTTCGACAAAGTTAGGGCCTGTAAGGATATCGAGTTATTTATTGCCGCCACTAACGTGCAATCCGGCAAGATTAAAGTATTTGAGCGCGAAGAGCTCACCGCCGATATGATTTTAGCCTCGGCCTGTTTGCCCACTATTTACCAAGCGGTTGAAGTTAATGGCATTCCTTATTGGGACGGTGGATTTAGTGGTAACCCGCCTTTATTTCCGTTATTCCAGACCACAGAATCAAAAGATATCGTTATTGTGCAAGTGAACCCGATTGAGCGGAACAAAACCCCAAAAACTGCACGAGAAATACAAAACCGCATCAATGAAATATCCTTTAACTCGTCCTTACTCAGAGAGCTACGCAGCATTGAGTTCGTGCATCGTCTGCTCAAAGAAAACAAATTGGATACAGATCACTATGCCAATATTTTAGTGCATCGTATCGAAGCCACTGAGCAAATAAACCCGCTCTCAGCCTCCAGTAAAATGAACTCTGAATGGTCGTTTTTAACCCATTTACGTGATATCGGCCGTGAATCTGCACGCAGCTTTCTTGATCAGCACTATGACAATATAGGTAAAGAATCTTCGCTTGATTTGGAGCATGAGATTCACTGGTCGTAACTCTGGGCAAGACCTGCTAGGAAAAAACCCTGCAGCCCATGCTGTAAATTTGGACTACAGGGTTTGTGTAGAAATAATCTCGTTTAAATCCAGCACCTGCGAGCCACAAGCCCTGCACTGCTCACAAAATACCAGCACCGTTAAAGCATCTAGCTAGAACCATTATTGGCCAAGGCTAGCGCAGTGCTACAGCAGCCTGTAACACTGCCTGCTAGTTATTTCTTTTGCTCTTCTTTGTTTGCCTGAGGTGCAGCGATTGGCAACTCCTGTTGTTGAGTTGTTGCTGCGCCTGCTTCAGGCTGCACCGCTGGCACTGACTTTTGCACCTCAGTTTTAACTGGTGCGGCCTTTGCCTGATCGGCCTTTGGCGCCTCAATTGGAGCGGTCGCTGCGGGTGCTTGCTGTGGTTTGATTGCAGCTTTAGCCGCTTCAGGCTGCACCGCTGGCACTGGCTTTTGCACCTCAGTTTTAACTGGTGCGGCCTTTATCTGATCGGCCTTTGGCGCCTCAATTGGAGCGGTCGCTGCGGGTGCTTGCTGTGGCTTGGTTGCAGCTTTAGCCGTTTTAGCCTTTGCCGCTGGCGCTGGCTTTTGCTCCGCAGCCTTAGCTGGAGTTGCCTTTACCTGGTCCGCTTTGAGCGACTCAGCAGTAGCTGCCATAGCTGGTTTTTTCTGTGGTGCGGCTACAGTTTTAACTGATTTAGGCTTCGCCGTTGGTGCTGACTTTTTCAGTGCCGTTTTGACTGGGCGTGGTTTTTTAATCACTGCTTCTGCTGCTTTAGGTGGTGTTGCAGCATCGACCCTATCGGTTGTTGCAGATAACTTAGGTTGCACAAAGGCCGGCATAGGTTGTTCAAATAACTGATGTAATTGGCGCCATAACTCACCAATAGCTCCCTCAGCAGTCAACAGCTCAGGCACCAAGCGCATCACAGTATCTAACAGTGTTTTTCGTGATTCATCAGCAACAAGCAGTTGCGGTAGCGTTTTTAAACTTTCTTCTGGGAGGGCAAACACCAGCAAGCCTTGCTGGTCAATAATGCTGCGAATATCGCGTAAATCCACCTCAAACTCTTTAATCAAACTGCGGCATTTCTCTGCCAACTGCTCAACACGATCTTTACTGAATTTACCGCTCTGATGACCAAGTAACAGCAATATCCGTGACAAGGCTTCCACACCGCCGCCCTGCGTCAGAGAACCACGTAAATGTTCAGTTACATCCTGATCCTGCTGCTTAATAACACCTTGCTGAGTCTCAGGCTTTTGTGCACCTGTCAAAATACTAAGACCACCATAGACGGCATGAAACTGCATCTCCTGCGAAGCATCACGTACATCTCGGAAACTGTCGAGCTGTGCTGCTACTAAATTAGACAAGGTCTCCTGCCAAGCTAACAATGGGTTACTTGGAGAAACCGGCTGACGATTTGCTCGCAGCAAAGGCGCATAGCCAGCCAACCAGCTTAATCCTGGATTCAAGCTACTGCACGCATACTGCTGCATACGAAATGGGTGCATTTTGCGTATCATTTCAGCAACAGGCTCATTGATTGTGTGACGCAGCCAAGGGCGCACAAACCATTCATACAGTGTGTTGTTAAGCTGTGAAGCTTGATCGACCAAAGCAAACTCACGCTCATCATCACGTTCGCGCTCGTCTTCACCATCACTCAGAATATCGGCGATGCGCCTCGGCTCGAAGTACACAGCATAGCTTTGCTCGGATTTACTTGCAGGCGGCACATCTTCGATAATCATCTCGTACAACCCAGGTGCCAGCAGCCCTATAGCTTCACTGGCATCCAGTAACTCACGGTGCTCACGGCGAGCTACAGCGCCAGAAACAAAGATTCCGAAATGATCAATAGTGGCATGCTTTAAATAAATAATAGTACGACCCGCGCTGTGCAAGGCTAAATCACTGGGATAAATATCAGCAATCCAATTTAACGCCTGCTGCGGCGGTGTAATGTCATCACCGTACGAGCAGAACACGACAACTGGCGCCTTGATCTTCTTCAGGTCAACCTCAGTGCTCGACTCGCCTAAGCCGCCGGTCAAACGATTACCAATGAACAAATCATCAACAATCACCTCGATCTCTTCGCTATTGAGCAGGGTTGGACTGCTCCACCAGCGTTCAAAATCAAGAAAATCTGAGACCTCAGTATCAACCTTGCTAAAAAGATTGTAATACTTATTCCAGTGCGTATCGGCCGGGTTCAAGCTTTCATAGCCACTGACTAACCAAGCACCGTCAAAACGGCCATTGCCTAGGTCACTTGCCAGTCGAGTCGTCCAAGCGCCGCCGAGCAGGCCGCCGGAGTAGCGCATAGGGTTACGCCCATCAGCACCCGCCCAATAAGACAACGGCGCACCATTAATAATCACCAGCCCTGGTAACTCTGGACGTGCAGCTGCAAGCCCCATCAGCGCCCACCCGGCCTGGCAATTGCCGATCACTATAGGTTTGCCTGCTTGTGGGTGACGGTCAATCACCTCCTCAAGAAAGCGTGCCTGCGCCACACCTATATCATGCAAGGTTTGACCTGGTTCGGGAGAGTGACTAAAGGCAATAAAGTAGGTTGGATGTCCAGCTCGCAAGCTTTCACCAACTGCTGAGTCTTGCTTGAAACCACCAATACCTGCGCCTTGCCCGCTACGCGGATCAATAACGATGACTGGCGCACGCTCAGCATCACTCGGCTGATCAGTTTCGGGGATAATTTTTAATAGCGAGTAATTAACTGGACGCGCTAGTTCACGTCCATCGATCAGTATTTCATAAGGAAACTTAAGCAGTAACGGATGCCCGGCGCACTCATGCGCCAAGCTGTTATCACCACGCTGACGCAATGCATCCCAGTACAATAGGCTGCGCTGAGAAAAATCAACCCAGTATTGCCAATACTCAGCAGGGCTCGGTTGGCGCAACTGTCCTGCACGCAAAGGTCCAAGAATTGCTGTATGACGCTGGCCAGACGCCTCAGAGATAATGCCAAACTGCAGGCGCTGCAGCTGCCCTAAGTGTTTGAACAGCGCCTGAGAAGAAGATAACTGCTCTTCTTGCTTGGTCAGAAAACTCTTATCGCTCATACATACCTCATCTAGATTGCAGTCATTATTTGGGCATGCCATATCCCTGCTTGAAGAATAGGTGACGCCTTATGCAGCCATTTATAGCGGATCAGCTAAGGCGAAGCAAAGCTTTTGTGCAGTGCAAAATAATAGTTGCGAAATTGTTTTTTGCAGTGCATCATAATAGCACATATGGGATTTACAGATTTCGTTTCCAAGCCGCATCAGGCTTAACTTGTTAGGAGCATTATTATGTCTTTATTTAATTCAGAAAAAATCCAAGAAGCTCAAAAAGCACAACTCGAACTGCTGCAACAAATCAGCGGCAAGGTGTTTGAAAGCGTTGAGCAACTGACCCAACTACAGTTCAAAAACCTGCGCGCTACCAGTAGCGATCAGTTTGATAGCCTACGCACACTGTTTTCAGTAACTGATCCAAAAGATTTTGCAACACTGCAAACATCTCTGACTCAGCCAACTGCACAAGCTGAGCGCTTAATGGAATTTAACCGTGAAGTGTACGAGCTAATTTCTAGCACTCAGGCAGCTATCGCTAAGATCGCTGAAAGCCAGGTTGATGCCACCACCAAGCAGTCTCAAGAAATGATCGAGACGCTCAGCAAGAACGCTCCAGCCGGTGCTGAGCCTGCAGTAGCTATGTTTAAATCAGCTCTAGAAAGCGCTGGCAACACTTACGAAAGCGTGCAAAAAGCAGCCAAGCAAGCCACTAAAATGGCTGAAGAAGGTATCACCGCTGCTGCAACTGCTGCCGGTCAAGCAACTGCTGCCGCCAAGCCTAAAGCGGCTGCGAATAAGTAAAAGCACACCTGCGAGATTGTTAAAATCTCACTAGGTCGTCAAATAAAGGGAGTGCCTATCACGGGCATTCCCTTTTTATATTGTATCCGACCACTACTGACGCCAGAACTGACATAAAACCGCACTGCATGCCTATTTATCAGCGCAACGAGCCTGCTGATTTGCCCGCCCTCCTACACCCGACATACGCACACTTGTCTCGCAGCAGTGAGACCAACAGCACACAACTCAAAACTTCACTATCATCAGCTACACATACGTGATGTGATGTCACAGCCTTAGTCGTCGCAGATGTTTATGGCTCAACCCACACGAGCTGTATAGCTCTCGTACATCAGCCTTATCAGGCCTTAGCTTAGTTAGGAGCACTACAATAATGACTTTATTTAGTCCGGAAAAAATTCAAGAAGCTCAAAAAGCCCAACTCGAACTATTGCAACAAATCAGCGGAAAAATTTTTGAGAGCGTTGAACAACTCACTCAGCTTCAGTTTAAAAGCTTACGTGAAGCCAGCACCGAACAGCTCGAAAACTTTCGTTCGCAGCTATCCGTAACTGACCCACAAGATCTTGCTAAACTGCAAGCATCTGTTACCCAGCCCAACACCCAAACCGAACGTTTAATGGAACTCAACCGTGAAGTATACGAATTAATCTCCAGCACACATGCCGACATCGCTAAACTTGCCGAAAACCAAGCTAACGCTACTGCTCAGCAGACTCAAGAACTGATCGAGGCACTCAGCAAGAACGCACCAGCGGGTGCTGAACCTGCAGTTGCTATGTTTAAAACAGCATTAGAAAGTGTTAATAGCACCTACGAAAGCGTGCAAAAAGCGGCCCAAAAAGCAAGCAAGATGGCTGAAGAAGGCATCATTGCTGCGGCGGCAGCCGGTAAGGCAAGTGCTGACACAGTTAAGCCTAAAGCTGCTACAAAAAAATAGAGCATGCTTGCGTAACCTTTAAAATCTTGCCTGCTAGAGCAGCTAGGAGATACCTATAGCCGGTGCTGTTAGTGTTAAAAGTCTCTAGCAGAGCTTGATCATTAGCAGCGCCATGAGGCAAGCAAATCACTTTAGGTCATCATCCTTTTCACTATCAGCACGTTCTGCTTTACTCGAAATAGGCGCACCAAATAGACCAAACAGACTTTGCGTACTCTGATAAAGTTTTTTCGACTGCTCCATATAATCCTTCATCAAATCTCCTGTGACCGGCGTCTGCTTATGCATAAAGTCACTCCAAGCTTGCGATGACTGCACAGTGGCCTTTGTCTGTAGATCCACTACGGTCTGAATGCTCTGCTCTAAATAGCTACCGAGCATGCCTTGCAACGGGCCATAAAAACGAATAATGCCTCTCAGCATATCGCTAGAAAAAATCGGCTCACCGTCATTCTCGGCTTCTTGAATAATTTGCAAGAGGATGCTGCGGGTCAAATCTTCGCCGCTCTTGGCATCCACCACTTGAAAAGGGATCTCATCAATCACTAACTGGCGTATATCGTTCACATTCACATGCGTACTGGTATGTGTGTCATACATGCGACGGTTCGTATACTTTCTGATTAAACGTGGCTCGCAATGGTTGTTGTCTAACATAGGTAAAAAATCTCGCAGATAGCATACATAAGCACAGCATCTTACCTCATCAGCGCATCTGCCGTCCTGCGCAAGCCTGTAAACACCCGCCACACAGGCAATTTAAAGTTAGTTATTTTTAAATTGCCAATCAATACACCCATTAGCATTATTCATCACCTAAAGACACTAGCAATTTTCAATTAAATGAGTAATGCTAAAATCATACACATAATGGAGGATGTTTTATGAGCAACGAAAAACGCACTGCACTTATCACAGGCGGAATGGGCGGTATAGGGACAGCTATTAGCCGGCGTATGCATGATGATGGTTTCACCGTTGTAGTGGGTTGCAGCCCCTCTTCAACACGTAAAGACAGCTGGCTCGCGCAGCAGTTAGAAGAAGGTTATAAATTCCACGTATTAGCCTGCGATATTGGCGACTGGGACTCCACCTGCAAGGGCTTTGAGCGTCTACGCGAAGAAGTCGGCACTATTGATGTTTTGGTCAATAATGCTGGCATCACCCGTGACGGCACCTTTCGTAAAATGACTTTTGAAAACTGGAATGCGGTGATCAACACCAACCTTAACAGCATGTTCAACACGACCAAACAGGTGGTCGAAGACATGTTAGGTAAAGGCTGGGGCCGGATTATTAATATCTCCTCAATCAACGGCCAGCGCGGCCAGTTTGGTCAAACCAACTACTCCGCAGCCAAAGCTGGTATTCATGGTTTCAGTATGGCCTTGGCACGCGAACTGAGCAGTAAAGGCGTGACAGTCAACACCGTTTCACCAGGCTATATCGCAACTGATATGACTGCAGCGATTCGTCCTGATATTTTGGAAGGTATGATTGCAGGTATACCTGTTGGTCGCTTAGGGTTGCCAAAAGAGATTGCCTCAATGGTTGCTTGGTTAGCTTCAGAAGATGCAGCTTACGCCACCGGCGCGGACTTCACCGTCAACGGCGGCATGAATATGCAGTAACAAGGCTTACTCTGTCCCACCTCACAATCTGTTATTATCATTATAGATAAAGTTAATAAAATCAGTATGCACAGACCTTACAAGGCCTGTGCATCAGGCGATTTAGAAGTACTGTTCAAGCTTCTTTTAGCTTGCCAAAGATACTTAACAACTAACAGATAGGGCAAAACTACAACTTGATGTGGAAAAGTCAATTTTTAGAGTATAGCTGACAACAATACCGCGCAGGCATGCGCGGATTTCCTTTTTACCCACGAGGATTTTGCATATTTATGGATAATAACCTGCAAATGTTAAACACTTACTGGTCCGGCCAGACGCCTTTCATTGCCAATTTGTGCTTGCAACAACTGCGTCTTGGTATAGCACAGCACGACTGGTTCAAAGATTGCGATCGTAGTGAGTGGTTCGATGTACCCAGCGAAGCACTGGAGCAATTACAAGCCGACTTCAATAAAGACTGGATGGCACTAGGTCAGCAAACCATCAGCCAACAAGATTTCAGCTTTGAAGACAGACGTTTTTCCAGTGATAACTGGAACAATCCGTTATTTGGCTCTTTGGCAGCCTTTTACCTACTCAACTCACAGTTTCTGCTCAAACTGCTAGATTTACTACCAATTAAAGATGACAAGGTCAAGCAGCGCCTGCGCTATTTGATCGAGCAAATGATCGCCGCCAGCGCACCCAGCAACTTCCTATTGAGCAACCCAGATGCGCTAGAGCGCCTCGTCGAAACCCAAGGAACCAGCCTCTTTAGTGGTTTTTTACACTTAGCCAGCGACTTGAAAGAAGGCAAGATGCGTCAAAGTGATGAAGGCCAGTTTGAGGTCGGAGTAGACCTCGCAATCACGCCCGGCTCGGTAGTCTTCGAAAATGAATTATTCCAACTGATACAGTACAAACCGCTCAGCGAAACTCAATACCAAAAACCTGTACTTATCGTACCGCCCATCATCAACAAGTACTATATTCTCGACTTACAGCCAGAAAACTCGCTGGTGCGCCACTTGCTAGAGCAAGGCCAACAGGTGTTCATGATCTCATGGCGTAACTTCACTGAAGATCAGGCTAAACTCACTTGGGAGCATGCTGTTCAAGATGGCGTCATCAGCGCATTACGGGTAGCTCGAGCGATCAGTGGCGAGCGTCACCTGAACACCCTAGGTTTTTGTATTGGTGGCACTCTACTAGGCTGTGCTCTTGCCGTTCTAGCTGCACGAGGCGACCGTGACATAGCAAGCCTAAGCTTGTTTGCAACCTTCTTAGACTTTGTCGACACTGGCCCAATCAGCGTGTTTATCGATGAAAAAATGGTTTCCGATCGAGAGCGCACTCTTGGTGGCCAAGAAGGTAAATATGGTTTGTTCTATGGCAAAGATATGGGCAACACCTTTTCCTTGTTGCGTCCCAACGAGCTATGGTGGAATTATAATGTCGATAAATATCTAAAGGGTGAAAAGCCTAGAGCTTTCGATCTGCTTTTTTGGAACAATGACAGTACCAATTTCCCCGGTCCTATGTACTGCTGGTATTTACGCCACACCTACCTGCAAAATGACTTAAAGTCAGGCGAGTTGGATATGTGCGGGGTCAAGCTGGACTTAAGCACTATCAAGACGCCAGCCTACATTCTTGCGACCCAGGACGATCATATCGTACCTTGGCGCAGTGCTTACGCCAGTACCACCATACTCAGCGGTCCAACCCGTTTTGTTTTGGGCAGCTCAGGCCACATCGCTGGAGTGGTCAACCCGCCTGCTAAACAGAGACGCAATTATTGGGTTAATCAGAAGCTATCTAAATCTCCTGATACTTGGTTCAAAGCTGCCGAACAAAAGCCGGGCAGCTGGTGGAACGACTGGTTCGCTTGGCTGGCTAAACACAGTGGCGAACAGCGCCCTGCTGTAAGCGCAATGGGCAGCGCAGAATACCCACCTATAGAGGACGCACCGGGTCGTTACGTTCGCGTAAAAGCATAGGCTTAGACCTAGTTATTGATGCACTACAACAGCCTCAGCAGCGCTTGAGCAGGTGCTGCTGAGGCTACCATCAAGCCTAACAGGCATGGCAAACGACACTTCAAGCTGCATAATAAGCCCTCAATAAAGCTCCTCAAGTGCAGCATCCAAGCACAGTTTTAAACTAAAAAACATACCTGTCACTCAATCAATATCTAACACTTCATAGAGCAGAGCCGAGCGTTTGAGCAGACTAATAACTGCTGAGCCCAGCGCTCGTACCGAGCATATAAT
The DNA here is from genome assembly GCA_964385265.1 of uncultured Thiopseudomonas sp. Taxonomy (GTDB): domain Bacteria; phylum Pseudomonadota; class Gammaproteobacteria; order Pseudomonadales; family Pseudomonadaceae; genus Denitrificimonas. The sequence goes on along the minus strand of CAYLOI010000013.1, from coordinate 51,012 downwards.
CTGAACTAAAGCCTTCAAGAGTAACTCCAAGTAGGTGTACATGAATGGGAAACTGTTTTTTATTTCACATGCACAGGAAAAATAATAATGAAAATATTTAATCGTAAATACACCGGTCTTGTTGTTCTGACTGCTCTTTTAGGCATGCCACTAGCACAGGCGCAAGCGAAGCAAACCGTAGATGAAGTCCAAGAAGTAGTCTCAGACAGCTGGATCACCAGCAAAGTTAAATCCGTTTTTTTAACTAACACCAGCATTAGTGGCCTGGAGATTAAAGTAGAAACCGTAGATGGCGTCGTTGCACTGTCCGGAGTGGTGCCCTCTTCAGCAGAGCGTGACCTAGCGATCATTAAAGCCAAGGAAGTCAAAGGTGTTAAAGATGTCGCTGCTGACGGTTTAAAAGCCAGCAACTAAAGGTTTGATCTCTACAGGCATAATAACCTCTAAAACTTAAGGTGATGTATGAACACAGATATTTTCGAAGGCAAATGGAAACAACTCAAAGGCCAAGTTAAAGTACGCTGGGGCAAGCTCACCGAGGATGACCTTGATGTGGTTGAAGGCCACAGCCAATATTTAGCCGGCAAGCTGCAAGAGCGCTATGGCTTAAGCAAAGAAAAAGCTGAAGAAGAAATTGCTGAGTTTAATCGCAACCTGTAACTTCGCCAGCCTTAGCAGCTTGGACATATTTTCAACTCTATGAGCTCCACTGCTTTATAGTCCTTAACCCTCCGTAATAGCCTATGCAAGCTATTGCGGAGATGTTAAAACAGATCTCATATTGCTAGTAGCCAGCGCTGTTTAGCGGTGTACTGAGCTTGCTGCCATGCACTCAGTCAAATCCAAAAAAAAATCGCAGTCACCACCCAGGTCGGCGACCAAAGCATATGTCACCAATCGGTCACCGTTGGGTCACCGATTTCAAAAAAGTACAATTCAGCACTCTGTCTTAGCCATAGAAAAAGCCGTGACATGCACAATTAAAATGATTTTAAAGCAGCCAGAACGGCACTGAGGAAAGCAGGCAAAGCCAGTAGGATCAAGGGCACAAACAGCAGACGAAAAAAAAGAGCCCTTAGGCTCTTTCTTCTTTTAGCGCGTACGCCAAATTGGAGCGGAAAACGAGACTCGAACTCGCGACCCCGACCTTGGCAAGGTCGTGCTCTACCAACTGAGCTATTTCCGCATAATATGGCGTCCCCTAGGGGACTCGAACCCCTGTTACCGCCGTGAAAGGGCGGTGTCCTAGGCCACTAGACGAAGGGGACGCAGCCTTGGAGCTTATAACAGCTTGCAACTTCATGCTTGGGCGTTTTGCTTTATTGCTTGAAGTGGCGCGCATATTACGGAGCATTGGCAAAAGCGTCAAGCCTTTTTTGAAAATTCTTTATATTTCAATGCTCTGGCGCGGTTTTCGGCATAAACATCAGCTGAATTTCGTGATTCCAGTCAAAATCCTCACCCGCTTCTAAAGCCTGAAAACGGCGCTCTTCTAACTGCTGATACTTATCAATTTCATCATCTGGCATAAAGTGCAGGCAGTCGCCGCCAAAAAACCAGAGCAAATCACGCGGCACCATATGGGCAATCTGCGGGTAGCGTTGGAATACTTGGCTGATAATGTCCTGCCCCATATACAAGTCGTCGCTGCTCTCACGCAAGCGCTCAACCATATCGTCATAACGCTCAAGAAATAAAGCATGATGGTTTTCTGGTACGACCTCAGCGTCAGCGACGGCCACTAGAATCGTGCGCAAATGCGCTAAAAGCTGTAGGTGTTGTTCAACGTGCGCTGTAGTCATGGTGCTATCCCCTTTAAAACAAGCCGCACAGTATAGAGCCTGCACGGCATTAACCCAATAAGCGCGCCGCATTCAAATGCAGACGCTCGCACGGTGATCCTAGTCAGCCTGCTCGAGCAGCTGTAAGCCAACCCACTGTTTAGCAAACTGTGCAGCGCAGCGGCCATTGCGATTGCCGCGCGCGGACGCCCAACTGATTGCTTGTTTAGCCAGTTCCTCACTGAATTGCCAATCAAGTTGTGCTGGGCGTGCATATTCAGCAATCCAATGCTGCACCACCTCTAAGTAATGCTCTTGGCTAAACGGGTAAAACGACAGCCACAAGCCAAAGCGATCAGACAGAGCGATTTTATCCTCTACCGCCTCACTGGGGTGCAGCTCACCACCATCACCCTGCTGCCAGTGTTGATTGTCACTGTGTTGCTCAGGCAGTAAGTGGCGGCGGTTAGAGGTGGCATACAAGAGCACGTTGTCTGGCGCACGCTCTAATGAGCCATCCAGCACGCTTTTTAAAATGCGGTAATCGCCCTCGCCTACCTCAAAGGACAAATCATCACAAAAGACAATAAAGTGCTGCGGCAAAGCTGCCAGTGATTCAACAATAAGCGGCAAGTCAGCCAGCTCATTGCGTTCGACTTCAATTAAACGCAGACCTTGCAGCGCATACTCAGCCAACAGCGCGCGCACGATCGACGACTTACCCGTGCCGCGCGCGCCCCACAGCAGCGCATGGTTGGCTGGAAAGCCGCGCATAAACTGCTGGGTATTGCGCAGCAGTTGCTCGCGCTGACGATCAACACCCAATAAATCCGCTAAACGGATATCCGCATCTAACTGAATTGGTCGGAAAAAGCTGCTATTGCCTTTGCGCTGCCAACTCGCGGCATACACCGTATTCCAATCAATTGGCTCGGTCGGCTTAGGCAGCAAGGGTTCAATGTGCTGCAAAACCTGATTGGCGCGCTGTAAAAACTCATTGAACAATTCAGACACAACGTTCTCCAATAGATTGCTTTGCTACTCTGCGTCAAGATAAGCAACAAAACGGCTTACACTTTCGATCAGTCAGCCGGCGTTGGCTTAAGCTGCAAAGCCACTGAGTTAATGCAATAGCGCAGACCCGTCGGCGCTGGCCCATCAGGGAAAACATGACCTAAATGCGCATCACAACCAGAACATACGACTTCGACACGCGCCATACCTAGGCTATTATCTGTGTGTTCAGTCAGCGCATCGGGGCTGATGGGTTGCCAATAGCTAGGCCAGCCACAGCCGGCATCAAACTGATGCTGAGCGTCAAATAACGCCTGATCGCAGCACACGCAGTGAAACACACCGCTGAAGTTTGGCGCTTGATACTCACCGGTAAAGGGACGCTCGGTACCCGCTAGGCGGCAGACACGAAATTGCTCTTCGGTTAACTGCTCACGCCACTGTTCATCACTTTTTTTAACTTTTTTCATCCTACTCTCCAGCTAAAACGCAGGTCTTAGTGTAACGCTCCCTTTAACCTTTGCGAGCACAGTCGTATGATAGGCATCTTTAAGTACCTTCATATGACTGATTATACAAATACAGTCATCGGGTGCGCGGGCCACTCACTGCGACGGCGTGCAAAATCACTCTTTATCGACAGAACGCCCCTTATTTGACCTTTTTTATTCGGGATACTCACTATCATGCAGTTCAGCAAATCGAACAAGCTCGCTAACGTCTGTTATGACATCCGAGGCCCTGTACTGAAACACGCCAAGCGTCTTGAAGACGAAGGCCAGCGCATTTTAAAACTCAACATTGGTAATCCTGCAGCCTTTGGCTTTGAAGCACCAGAAGAGATTCTGCAGGATGTGATCCGCAACTTACCGACAGCACAAGGTTACAGCGACTCAAAAGGCTTATTTAGCGCACGCAAAGCCATCATGCAGTACTACCAGCAGAAAAATGTTGAAGGCGTAGGCATTGAAGACATCTATCTAGGTAACGGTGTTTCTGAGCTGATTGTGATTGCCCTGCAAGCGTTATTAAACAATAACGATGAAGTACTTATACCTGCACCGGATTACCCGCTGTGGACGGCATCCACCAGTTTGGCTGGTGGTAAACCAGTGCACTATATATGTGATGAGCAAGCGGGCTGGCTGCCAGACATTGATGATATGCGCGCTAAAATCACCTCCAACACCAAAGCCATCGTTATTATCAACCCGAACAACCCAACTGGCGCGGTGTACTCTAAAGAAGTTCTGCTCGATATTATGGAGTTAGCACGTCAACATAACTTGGTGGTTTTTGCTGACGAGATTTACGATAAAATTTTATACGATGGTGCTGTGCACACTTGTGCTGCTTCATTGGCGCCGGATGTATTGTGTTTAACCTTTAATGGCTTATCCAAATCTTACCGTGTGGCCGGTTTTCGTTCCGGCTGGGTGGTGGTTTCCGGCCCTAAACATCGCGCACGCAGCTACATTGAAGGCTTAGATATTCTGTCCAACATGCGTCTGTGTGCCAACGTACCAGCGCAACATGCGATTCAAACGGCGCTGGGCGGCTATCAAAGTATCAATGACTTGGTATTGCCGAACGGTCGTTTACTGGAGCAGCGTAACCGCACTTGGGAGTTACTCAATGATATTCCAGGTGTCAGCTGCGTTAAGCCGATGGGTGCGCTCTATGCGTTTCCAAAAATTGACCCGAAAGTATGCCCAATCCATAACGATGAAAAATTCGTGCTGGACCTACTGCTCTCAGAAAAGCTTTTGGTGGTACAAGGCACTGCATTTAACTGGCCGTGGCCCGATCACTTTCGCGTCGTGACGCTACCGCGCGTTGATGATCTTGAACAAGCCATTGGCCGCATTGGTAATTTTCTAAAAACCTACCGTCAGTAGTGCGCATGGACCTGCATATTGACGATTTTCATAAGGACGCAGCCAAAGGCCTGCTGATTTTATATCAGGCCTTTCCTAAAAAAAGCACCTTATATCTAGATGATTTAATTGGCTATACGGAGCCCGATGAACTCGGTTTGCCCAGCGATCGCCAGCAACGCTGCTTAAGTGCGTTTTTATGGTTGGCTGAAGAAGGTTACTTGCGTTATCACAGCACTATTGGTTTTGAAGCCGTAGATCAAATTGTACTCAGTGAAAAATCTTTTTTACGTTTAAGCAGCGCTGTTGATCCACTACCTGATGCCATCGAAAGCACCCCTCTGAGTGTGCGCCGTGCACAAGGCAGTTTAGCCAATCAACTGCGCGAAGCTTTATATACTGAGCACGGTGAGCGCGTTATTGAATTGATGCAGCTATTCTTTAAACCATAAACACCGCACAATAGACACAGTTTGCAACAGTCATACCCTTGAACCACATCTGTACAACCCTTATATAATTCACCTGTTTACACTTTCGGAGCTTGTCGCACATGATGCGTATCCTTTTATTCTTAGCCACCAACATTGCAGTATTGTTAGTGGCCAGCGTGACTCTCAGCTTACTCGGTGTTGACCGTTACACAGGGCAAAACCACGGTGATTTGCTAATTTTCTGTGCCGTATTTGGTTTTACCGGCTCGTTAATTTCTTTGTTTATCTCCAAGTGGATGGCGAAGAGAAGCACTGGCACGCAAATCATCGATCAGCCGCGTACGCGCCAAGAACAATGGCTATTACAAACTGTTGAAAAGCTAGCCAATAAGGCTGGGATTGGCATGCCTGAAGTGGGTATTTTCCCTTCACACCAATCCAATGCCTTTGCCACAGGCTGGAATCGTAATAGCGCACTGGTTGCAGTCAGCCAAGGCCTACTCGATCGTTTCTCGCCAGACGAAGTTGAAGCCGTTCTAGCCCATGAAATTGGTCACGTGGCCAATGGCGACATGGTCACTATGGCGTTGCTGCAAGGTGTGGTAAACACCTTTGTGATGTTCTTTGCCCGCATCATTGGCGACATTGTCGACCGAGTTATACTGAAAAACGAAGAAGGCCGCGGCATTGGCTACTTTGTCGCAACCATTGCTGCAGAATTGGTACTGGGCCTGCTGGCCAGCACCATTGTTATGTGGTTCTCGCGCCGCCGCGAGTTCCGTGCTGATGAAGCCGGTGCTGACCTAGCTAGTAAGCACGCTATGATTGGCGCATTAAATCGCTTACGGGCAGAGCAAAATATTGAAGCAGACATGCCTAAAGCCCTGGTCGCTTTTGGCATCAACGGTGGTTTAAAAGAAGGTTTGGCTGCGTTATTTATGAGCCATCCACCTTTAGAAGTGCGTATTGCTGCTCTGCAACAACGCAACTAAACGAGTCGCGCAACAAAAAGCCCAGCATGGTTAGCGAACTGATCATCTGGGCTTTTTTGTCAGGGGGCTGTCGACTGCTGCTCACTCAGCTTGAGTAATGCCTTGTTCAAGGTCAAACGCAACTGATCAGTGTTGCAGGCTGAGTCTTTTGACAGCGCTACAAATAATCCCTGAGTTTTCACTGGTGGCTCAGTAAACTCAAAACGCTGTCCTAATTCTTTTTCAACTAAAAGCTGTTGAAAACCCTCTTGCTCGGCGAGTACATAATCGGCACGCCCTTGCAAGATGCGCTCAATCGCTATATCTAACGTATCAACACTGCGCACAGGCCAATTGCGTAGGTCAGCTTGCACGTCAAACTCAGCAAACTGTTTAGAGTCCACTACCCGCACGCCACGAAGCCCTGTCAGCACTGGCCATTGCTGTAAGGACAACTGCTCACCTGCACGCCGCCATAAACGGTAGGTTTTGTGCATATAGGCTGGCTTTAAATAATCCAAACGAGTATCGTTTTCAGGCTGCTGACTGACACCAATAATCAAGTCAACACGCCCGCTGCGCACCTCAGCCAACGCCTTAGCGCCCTGTGCTGAGTCAAGAGTGATATTCAGCTTTGTTTTCTGCGCCACCGCTTTTAAAAAGTCAGCGTTTAGTCTGTGTTGTCTATCTTTGTCTAGCGTACTGGCTGCATCAAACGATGCATCAAGGTAGCTCACTGCTATAAGCCTTTCACATGCTTGCTGTTCGGCATACAGCACACTCGGCATGCTGCTGACTGCGACCCATACAGTGCAAAATAAAAATCGCCTGCTCATAGCACTCCACTGTCTCTATTATTTAATCCAAGGATGTATCTTACACAGCATCAAGACCACAAACGCTAGACCCGTCAAATTCATATTAACATTGTCGAGCATTGAGCTAGCAGTCAACAGGCGCTGACTTTAGCATGCTGCTTCAATCTATTAAGCGCATAAAAAAACCCGCTAAAGCGGGTTTTTTTAACATAGCAGCCTTATAGGGCTGCTTCTAGCTCAGGCACAGCGTCGAATAAATCCGCTACTAAACCGTAGTCTGCCACTTGGAAAATCGGTGCATCTTCATCTTTGTTGATCGCAACGATCACTTTAGAATCTTTCATGCCCGCCAAGTGTTGAATCGCACCGGAAATACCCACTGCGATGTACAGCTCTGGCGCAACAATTTTACCTGTTTGGCCAACCTGCATATCGTTGGGTACAAATCCTGCGTCAACAGCAGCGCGTGATGCGCCTACCGCACCACCAAGCTTGTCGGCAATACGGTTGAGCATGTCAAAGTTTTCACCATTTTGCATGCCACGACCACCCGAAATAACCACCTTAGCAGCAGTTAACTCTGGACGGTCAGACTGCGCCAGCTCTTCACCAACAAATGCAGAAACTCCCGCATCGCTACCAGCTGCTACAGCTTCAACACTAGCAGAGCCACCTTCAGCTGCTGCCGCATCAAAACCGGTCGCACGAACAGTGATCACTTTAATTGCAGCATTTGACTGCACAGTAGCAATTGCATTCCCTGCGTAGATTGGGCGCTTAAAGGTATCAGCGCTTTCTACTGCGATGATTTCAGAAATTTGATCTACATCGAGCAACGCAGCAACGCGCGGCATGATATTTTTACCGTTAGTGGTCGCAGACGCAAGAATATGCGTGTAATCCTTGCCCACTTCAGCAATTAACGGGGCTACATTTTCAGGCAGTTGATGGGCAAATGCAGCGTTATCAGCTGACAATACTTTGTTTACACCATCAATTTTTGCAGCCGCCTGTGCAACCGCGTCAGATCCAGAACCGGCAACCAGCACATGAATATCACCACCAATTGCCTTGGCCGCCGTAACAGTATTTAGGGTAGCGGCACCTAAGGCATCGTTAGAATGTTCAGCAATAACCAAAATAGTCATTAGATTACTTTCGCCTCATTTTTAAGTTTCTCAACCAGCTCAGCCACATCTTTTACTTTGATGCCAGCACTGCGTGTAGCCGGTGCTTCAACTTTCAAAGTTGTGACAGTGGATGCGGTAGAAACGCCTAAAGATTCTGGAGCTATAACTTCCAGCGGCTTTTTCTTGGCTTTCATGATGTTAGGCAAGGATGCATAACGTGGCTCATTTAAGCGCAAATCAGTGGTAACAATCGCAGGCAAGTTCAATGCGACAGTTTGTAAACCACCATCAATTTCACGGGTCACATTAACTTTATCGCCATCAACTTCCACTTTAGAAGCAAAAGTGCCTTGCGCATAACCTGTTAACGCACCCAGCATTTGACCCGCTTGGTTGTTATCAGTGTCGATCGCCTGCTTACCCAGCATGATCAACTGTGGTTGTTCTTGATCAACCACTGCTTTAAGCAGTTTAGCTACCGCCAAAGAACGTACTTCATCAGGGGTTTCGACTAGAATTGCTCGATCCGCACCCAGAGCCAGCGCAGTACGCAATTGCTCTTGAGCGGCAGTAGGACCAATAGATACCGCAACCACTTCAGTCGCAATACCTTTTTCCTTTAGGCGAATGGCTTCTTCAACACCAATTTCGCAAAAAGGGTTCATAGACATTTTAACGTTGGCAAGATCGACGCCAGAATTATCCGCTTTTACGCGGACCTTGACGTTATAGTCTACCACTCGCTTGACAGCTACTAGAATCTTCATGGATTCCTCGTTATCTCGGGTGAATAAAAAATGTCGCCAAGACTAGCCTGGCCAGAGTGATGCGCTTGGTTGAATATATAACCAATCCATCAAATAAGCACAAATCTTTTGCTATCTTGAACGTAACACTTAGGAGGGTCAATACAACAATTACAGCTTTGCACTAACCTTGCAGCTCCATTCTAACAGGGTTTTTATAAATTCAAACGAGCGTTTGTATTGGAACACAACGCGGTCATGGATATAATGTCTATAACACTCACGATTTCAGTGAGAGATCCAAGCCTTCCAAATTAAAATAATGAATAGCGTGAGTAGGAGATAGCTTGTGGAACGGGAATTTATGGAATTCGATGTTGTCATCGTTGGCGCAGGCCCGTCAGGCCTTTCAGCCGCATGCCGACTCAAACAAAAGGCAGCAGATGCCGGTCAAGAGATCAGCGTGTGCGTGGTTGAGAAGGGCTCCGAAGTCGGTGCTCACATCCTTTCTGGTGCTGTTTTTGAGACACGCGCACTCGACGAATTATTTCCAAACTGGAAAGAACTCGGTGCGCCACTCAATACGCCAGTCAAACGTGATGACATTTATTTACTAAAAAATGCTGACAAAGGGCAAAAAATCCCCAACTTCTTTGTGCCCAAGACCATGCACAACGAAGGCAACTACATTATCTCTTTAGGCAATCTATGCCGCTGGCTGGCCGAGCAAGCAGAAAACCTTGGTGTTGAAGTCTACCCAGGCTTTGTTGCCCAAGAAGCACTGATCAATGAAGCGGGTGCGGTTTACGGTATTTTAACCGGTGATATGGGTGTTGACCGCGAAGGCAACCCTAAAGAAGGTATGTACACGCCAGGTATGGAATTGCGTGCTAAGTACACTTTGTTTGCTGAAGGCTGCCGTGGCCACATTGGTAAGCAACTGCTCAAGCGCTATAACCTCGATAAAGAAGCTGACGCCCAGCATTACGGTATCGGTATTAAAGAAATCTGGGACATTGATCCTGCTAAACATGAAGAAGGTTTAGTGGTGCATACTGCCGGCTGGCCTTTAGACGATGACAACCCAGGTGGTTCTTTCCTCTATCACACTGAAAACAATCAAGTGGCCGTAGGCCTGATTGTTGACCTGTCATACAGCAACCCTCACTTGTCACCCTTTGATGAGTTTCAGCGCTACAAACATCACCCGGTCGTCAGTCAGTACCTTGAAGGCGGCACCCGTGTTGCTTATGGCGCACGTGCACTGACTAAAGGTGGTTTTAATTCTTTACCGAAAATGGTTTTCCCAGGTGGTGCCTTAATTGGTTGCGACTTAGGCACACTCAATTTTGCCAAAATCAAAGGCAATCACACTGCGATGAAGTCAGGCATGCTTGCGGCTGAAGCGGCTGCCGATGCGATCATTCAAGGCCGTACAGGTGGTGATGAACTGAGTGCCTATGTTGATGCCTTCAAGTCCAGCTGGCTGTACGACGACTTATTCACCAGCCGCAACTTTGGCGCCGCGATTCATAAGTATGGTGCTCTCTTAGGTGGTGCATTTAACTACATCGATCAGAATATTTTTGGCGGTAAAATACCTTTTACCCTGCACGATAGAACTCCGGATCACGCTACGCTGAAACTGGCCTCTGAGTCGAAGAAGATCGCCTACCCTAAACCGGACGGCAAACTGAGCTTCGATAAACTCAGCTCAGTGTTCTTATCCAACACCAACCACGAAGAAATACAGCCCTGTCACCTGGTACTGACTGATGCCAGTATTCCACTGGGGAAAAACCTCTCCATGTACGATGAACCCGCGCAGCGTTATTGCCCCGCTGGTGTCTATGAGATCGTTACCCAAGCGGATGGCGAGAAAAAGTTCCAAATCAACGCGCAAAACTGTGTGCACTGTAAAACCTGCGACATTAAAGACCCGGCACAAAACATTACCTGGACTGCGCCAGAAGGTACTGGGGGCCCTAATTACCCTAATATGTAATATTGCAACGCACTTAAAGTCCTCTTCGTGAGGGCTTTTTTATTCACAAAAAAGAATATCAAAATTACTTTTAATTCTTTTACAGCATAACAAGCCCTCTTTATAGTGTTGATCTTATCCATATCACCCAAGGGATCGCACCATGAAACGTTTGCTGACTGCATCACTTTTCGCCCTAAGCTTTAGCGCTGCTAGCGCTTTACACGCGGCGCCGCTACTCAATGTCTCGTACGACGTGATGCGCGATTTCTATAAAGACTACAACGCGGCCTTCCAAAAGCACTGGCAAGCGCAAGGCAATAAAGCGGCACAAATTCAAATGTCGCATGGTGGTTCAAGCAAGCAGGCGCGCTCAGTCATCGACGGCCTGCCGGCCGACGTGATCACCATGAACATGGCCACCGATATTAATGCTCTGTATGAGTATGGCAAGCTGATCCCTGAAAACTGGGCCGAGCGTTTGCCCAATAACAGTGCACCTTTTACCTCCGCCACTGTATTAATAGTGCGCAAAGGTAACCCAAAAAACCTGCAAGACTGGCCTGATCTCATCAAAGACGGCGTGCAAATCATCGTGCCTAACCCAAAAACCTCAGGCAATGGTCGCTATACCTACTTATCCGCTTGGGCCTATGTGTTGAAAAATGGCGGCAGTGAACAAGACGCTAAAGACTTTGTTGGCAAGCTGTTTAAACAAGCACCGGTACTGGATACCGGCGGGCGGGCGGCAACCAGCACCTTTATGCAAAACAAAATCGGTGATGTTTTAGTCACCTTTGAGAACGAAGCAGAAATGATCGCTCGTGAATTCGGTCGAGGCGCCTTTGAAGTGGTTTACCCTAGCGTCAGCGCTGAAGCTGAGCCGCCGGTAACCATTGTTGATAAAGTGGTTGAACGTAAAGGCTCACGTGTCATTGCCGAGGCCTATCTGAACTATCTGTGGTCAGATGAAGCACAGCGCATTGCTGCCAATAACTACTTACGTCCACGCAACAAAGAGATTTTGGCAGAGTTTGCCGACCGCTTCCCTGAAGTTGATTTCATGCCGGTTGAAGCTACGTTTGGCAGCTGGCCTGAGATTCAAAAAACCCACTTCAATGATGGCGGTATTTTTGATCAGGTCTACGCAGACCAGCAGTAACCCCCCTTCCCTCACCCAGCCGACATTTAAACGCCGGCTGGGTGTCGTTGTCTCTAGAGCCTCCTCAGCAACATAGGCCTAAATTCACTCTAGCTAACAGTTAAAACTCCAAACATTTGATACCTGTCGATATTGTTGAGTGCAATAGCATGCCGTAGGCCGTGTTTGCAGCATGAAATTATCCTACTAAGGCTTATTTTTATAAAACTGGCAAACCGTGCCGATAGTCAACAAGCAGCGTGCGGGTGACGTAGCAAGCGCGCCATGGATGGCGCAGCGCCCGAATCGGGGCAGGAAGGCCCGTTGAGGGAAGAACGACACTTGCACGCTGCGCCATACGCACAAATTTCTAGATGTTTTTCTAGGGCTAGCCTATTTATAAAAGATTTTGACTTTAAATACTGGCCTTACAGAAAAAACCCTCCACCAAACTGAAAAAAAGACATAGACCAGTACTTTTTTAACTCAACACACCCAAAGCCTGCGCACGCGCGACCGCCTGAGTGCGGCGTTCAACGCCCAGTTTCAGATTGATATTGCGCGCATGGGTCTTCACTGTATGCAGCGAAATAAAGAGCTTATCGCTCACTTCCTGATTAGAACAGCCTTGTGCAATCAACTGTAAAACAGCTAGCTCTCTAGCACTCAAGGCATCGTATTGTGCTAACTGCTCACTGACCAGCGCCTGCTCAATGGCTTCAGGCAACGCCGCTAAAAGATCATCGCGCACCGGATCTTGCACGCGCACACTTAATTGCTGACGCAACCACTGCGCATGCTGGCTCAATAACGGTTGAAAAGCTAACACAGCACCACCTTGCGCCAACTGCAAGGCCTGGGCTAATTGCTTAAGCGCACAGCCACTGGCGCCCTGCTCTAATAGCAACACACACAAATACACACAAGCGGTCTGCTCAATAACGACACAATCATGCTTCTGCGCGTATTCAATTAAGCCGCGCAAGCGTTGCTCTGCCGCCGCAATCTGTCCGAGGGCACGCTCCAGCACTGCCATTTGCAGTTCAACATATAACGCCAATTGCGGGTGAAACTCTGAGGCCTTATCCAGTTGCTGCATATTATAGGTCTCAGATAAACGCTCCAACCAAGGTTGTGCCAGCTCCACCTGCCCCTGCAGCAACCACAATTCGCACTTACTCAGGGTCAACATGGCCAAATAATAAATACTCGGCACATCCCAGGTGTGCATGATCCGCTCAGCTTCAGCCAGTTGCTCAAAAGCTTCGGGAATGCGCCCACTGACACCCTCTAAGGTCGCCTGCATGCGGTAACCAATCAGCAAACTGGCATCACGACAGGCCTGCGCCTCACTGATGCCAGCACAGAGTTTGACGCGCGCTTCTTGAGTATGGCCGCGCATGCCTAACAAATAACCTTCATACATGGTCAAGCGTGCGCGTACCGCATAGACACGCTCACGCGGCATATCCATCAGCAGTCTTAACGCCTCGTGCACCACCGCCAGAGCACGATGAATTTGCCCACGCAGTTGTAATACTCGAGCGCGCTCATACAAGGCTAAAGCGCTGTACAGCGGACAACCTACACGCTGCGCCAACTCAACATTGTCTCGCACAAGCTGACGGGCCTGTAAAATATCACCGCGTAAGATTGCAATATTAGCCAATATGGAGGTGCAAATTTGCCGCTGACCATGGCGTTCAATCGGTAAATTTAATAGCGCTTCACTGCAATGCTGCCAAGCCAGCTGCGCATCACCACGGCCACGCGCTAACAAACCACTGAGTGCCTGCCATTGCGCCAGCAAGCTCTGTTGCTCAGTTTGGCCAGACGCAGGTAAAAACTTACCCAACTGCGCCAGCAACTGATCTGCTGCATCCAACTGACAGGCTAAACCTAACGCCCAGCAATAAAGCATAATCAAGCGCGGTGTACTGGCTAAAACGCTGTCAGGTAAATCCATTTTCCAGCGCAGCAGCATGCTGATATTTTGCTCAGCTAGCAGCAACTCCTCGGCAGAACCCTGCACTAACTGCGCAGCAATCTCGGGCTGTTGAGCCAGTAATGCATATTCAACAGCTTCATTGAGCATACTATGTTCGGCAAACCAAGCACTGGCGCGCGCATGCAACGTACGCATATCAGCACTGGCCGCCTGGTGCACCAATAAGGCATCCGAAAACAAATGGTGATAACGGTACCACTCACCCTGCTTATCCAGCGGCACTAAAAAAACATGGTGCGCGAGCAAATACTCGATAATCTGCGCACTGTCTTGGCGCTCACGCAAAGCATCACATAAGCTGGAGTTAAAACGCTCAAGCGTTGCCGTAGCATATAAGAACTGTTGGATTGAGTCTGGCTGTTGGGCAATAATTTCTTCAAGCAAATAGTCGCGGATTAAGCCCTGCGAGCCATGCGGCCCGGCCAGTAAAGCATATTCATTATCAGTTCGACCGTTAAGCGCGAGCAACCATAAACGTAGCCCTGCCGCCCAGCCTTCACTGCGCTGCAGGATATTCTGCACAATAGCGTCATTGACCTGCGTATGGCCTTGCTCAGCTAATAGGGTATGCAACTCAGTTGGGCTAAAGCGCAAATCTTGCTCATTGATTTCCAATATCAAGTCAGACAAACGCCAGCGTGCTAGGTGCCAATTAGGGCGCTGGCGGCTGGTCACCAAGAGCAAGAGCCCGGCCGGTAAATGGTTCAGCAAGTACTGTAGGTTACGATCAAGCACCTCACTTTGCGCGAGATGATAATCATCGAGTACCAATAATAGAGGTGTATCAGGATTGAGCTCTGTACTGATTTCATCTAGCACAGTATTTAGCCAAGTCTCATAAGGAAACGCTTGGTGCCCTTGACGTGTTTTTAATTGCGCGAGCGCCTGCTCCCCTGCATCTGGATAGATACTATGTATAGCATTTAAAAACCGCTCAAAAAACCGTCCAGGATCCTTATCTCGCGCACTCAGTGACAGCCAAACACTGCGCCAAGGCGCAGGCAATTGCTCGCAAAAAGCACTGGTTAACGCGCTTTTGCCACAGCCTGCCGGTGCACAGACAAGGATCAACCGTCCTTGTAAACCAGTATTAAAACGCTGGTACAAACGTGGACGAGACACATATCCGCTAGGCACCGGTGGACGATAAAACTGCTCAGTACGAGCTGAGTTTAGCGTTACGCGTTTAGACAAAACACATCCTAAAGAGTGGTACCGCTCATATCAATAAAAACAATAAGCATGCACTGCAAGCCATTTTTACCACAGGTTTACAGCACTATACTGTGCAAACAACAGGCAATTATTTCTTTTTCACATACAGCACTAAGTCGTGCTCTACCAACTCATAGCCCATGTCTGCAACAATTTTGCGCTGACGCTTTTCAATTTCCTCATCATAAAATTCAAAAACCTCACCTGAATCAACACAAACAATATGGTCATGGTGCTCGCCATCATCAAGCTCGAATACCGCATGCCCACCATCGAAGTTATGGCGGATGACTAAACCCGCGGCTTCAAATTGTGTTAACACACGGTATACCGTTGCCAGCCCGACATCCTCGCCCCCATCCATCAATGCCTTGTAAACATCTTCAGCGCTCATATGGCGCGGCTCGCACGATTCAAGGATTTGCATAATTTTCACACGCGGTAAAGTGACCTTTAAACCCGCCTTACGTAATTCATTATTTTCAGCCATATTTATTTTCTCACTAATGCGGTTTCGCTGAGGCGCACAATGCAGGTATGATCAGCGTATCTGTTACCTATTCACGATAGTGGAAGTCCGTCTCTAATGCAAAATAGCTCACGTATTATTCGCAGTTTTACTCTTGCCAGCTTATTAGTACTGGCTGGTTGCTCATTTCCTGGCGTCCATAAAATTGATATCCAGCAAGGCAACGTTGTCACCCAAGACATGGTTGATCAACTGCGTCCTGGCATGACCACCCGCCAAGTCCGCTTTATTATGGGCACACCCTTGATTACTGATACTTTTAATAGTAATCGATGGGATTACTTATACAGTATCCAAGTAGCCGGTGGTACACGCAAACAGGAACGTATCAGCCTAGTATTTAACGATGACAATGAACTGCAAGGCTTAGGTGGAGACTTTATACCTGGCGTGAGCCGTGACCAAGCTATTTTAGGTCAAAGCAGCACGAGTAACAGTGCTACCGATACACCAAAAACACAAGCGGCTACTGGTGCGACTCAAGAGCGCATCGAACCAGCGGCACCAGGCTCATTACAGGAACAAATTCAACGCGAAGTTGATGAGATTGAAGCAGCACCTGTTCCAACTTCACGCTTAGAAGACGGCGAACTCTAACGCTCTACAGTTCGCCCTACTCCCCCACAGAGGCCTGCTCTTGCTCGGCCTCTGCTGCTTTTGCTTGCGCTGCCCGTGCGGCTCGCTGCTTGCGAACTTCCTTGGGATCAGCCAACAACGGTCGATAAATCTCGACTCGATCGCCATCCTGCAAAATATGCTCTTCAGGTCGCGCAATTCCTTTACCAAAAATACCCAAGGCACTGCCCTGCAGATCTATGTCGGGAAAGTCTAGATCCAGCCCAGAGCGCAACGCGGCATCCCGCGCATTGGTGCCTGAGACCACTTGTAACTGGACAACTTTTTGCTTGTGCGCTAATGCATATGCAACTTCAACGGTAATCATCTGCTTATCCATAGACTTCTTTAGCTCGCTGACAAAACGCATCGACCATAGTGTTGGCCGCTTGGGTGAATAAAGGCCCTAAGGTGGCTTTGATAATGGGCCCAGCATAATCAAACTCTAAATCCAAACTGATTTTACACGCCTTTTCACCTAGAGGCTTGAACTCCCACACACCTTGTAAATGACTAAAGGGCCCCTCCTCTAAAGCCATACTGACCTTCTCGTTACGCACCGAGGTGTTTTTTGTCACAAAGCGTTGTGATAAAGGCCCTTTGGCTATGAGTAAAGCAGCACGCATGTACTCATCATTGTGTTCAAGCACTTCGCTGGCTGAACACCAAGGTAAAAACTGTGGGTAACTCAAAACATCATTGATCAAGTCATACAGGGCTGCAGCGCTGTAGGGCAGTAAAGCAGAACGTTGAATATGTGTGGCCATAGTAATTTTTCATCCACCAATAAATTCTGTTGATTCTGTTGCAGTAGCCTTTAGCTGACACGTCCTAAGTAGACTGTTCAACCATCAGAGCACTACGCTCTGCACAGCGTTGCACTGCTAAAAAGCTACACAAGTGCATTAATTAATGCGCTATTGTCATGCATTAACCGCATCCTCTCAAGTAAAGGCTAAAGATTCCGCTGCAGCCTCTCGCCAGATGCTGCATAACGCCTTATAATCGCCAACTATGGCTAAACATAAAAAACAACCTAAAGGCACCATCGCGCTGAATAAAAAAGCGCTGCACGATTATTTTGTTGAACAGCGCATGGAGGCAGGTATTGCTTTGGCGGGCTGGGAGATCAAAAGCTTGCGTGCAGGCAAAGCACAGCTGGTGGACAGTTACGTCTTACTGAAAGACGGCGAAGCATGGCTGATGGGCTGTCATATCAGTCCACTCACAGCTGCCAGCACCCATGTGATTACCGATCCTACGCGCACACGCAAGTTACTGCTCAATCGCAACGAGCTGGATAAGCTCTTTACCGGCGTGCAGCAAAAAGGCTACACCTGCGTTGCATTAGCCTTGTACTGGAAAAACCATCTGGTCAAGTGTGAGATAGCGCTGGGTAAAGGTAAAAAAGAATACGATAAGCGTCACGTGGAAAAAGAACGTGACTCCAATCGCGAAATGCAACGCGCATTACACGATCGCAAAAAAGCAATTTAAATCTCGGTTATTTGCCTGCTAGGTCAGCCCATTAAGGCGCTGACCAACCCAGCTGGCGTAACGCCTGAACAATACTTTCCTTGCTCTGCTCGCCCGGTAACTGACCGGCCAATTGACCTTGCGGATTAACAATATAAGTCGCCGGCAAACCTCGTGTTTCAGGCAACTTAAAACGTGCCGCCGGATCAGTACTGAGCACAGAAAAAGCAATGCCCAACTGCTCGCTATCGGCCAACAGCTCATCGCCCTGCAGTTGATCAAAATTCACCCCAAACACTTGCACACCCTGATCGCGCAATTCGCTAGACAATGCATTCAGCTCTGGCACTTCCTTTCTGCAGGGTGCACACCACACTGCCCAATAGTTGATCACCAACCATTCTTTGCCTTGCGCAGATAGCGCAACCTCGGTGCCGTGTTGATTTATGCCTAACGACTCAACCTGATCACAGCCTGCGAGCAGTAGCGCACATACAATCATCAATATTTTTTTCAACCTTCCCTTCCTTCTGCGAAGGCTTACCGCCCGAGCAGCTTAGCCTGTTAGAATGCAGTATGCGATTTTTTGAGGTAACCCACATGACCGATATAATTTTGTACCACTATTCGCGCTGCAGTAAATCACGTGCAGCCTTAGCACTACTCGAAGAGCGCGGCATCAATGCCACTGTTGTGCACTATTTAGACACGCCACTCAATGCGCAACAACTCAGTACCTTACTCGGCAAACTGGGGCTGACTGCGCGTCAACTGATGCGCAGCGGTGAGTCTGCCTACAACGAAATGGGTTTAGACAGCCCAGACCTCAGTGAGGAGCAATTAATCAATGCCATGGTGCAAGCACCTATTCTGATCCAGCGCCCGATTCTAGAAGTAGGACCACGCGCCGCAATTGGCCGACCACTGGACAACCTAACGGAGCTTTTAGCATGACCGCCCCTTACATTTTAGTTTTGTATTATAGCCGCCATGGTGCCACAGCGGACATGGCGCGACATATTGCCCGAGGTATCGAACAAGGCGGCCTGGAAGCACGCCTGCGTACCGTGCCGGCAGTCTCCACCGAGTGTGAAGCTGTGGCACCACAAGTGCCCGCTGAAGGTGCCATGTACGCCAGCCTCGATGATCTAAAAAACTGCGCCGGTTTAGCCCTGGGTAGCCCAACCCGTTTTGGCAATATGGCTGCGCCCATGAAATACTTTTTAGACGGCACCAGCAATCTGTGGCTCACCGGCCAACTGGTCAACAAACCTGCTGGAGTTTTTACTTCAACCTCCAGCCTGCATGGCGGCCAAGAAAGCACCCTATTAAGCATGATGCTGCCCTTACTGCACCACGGCATGTTGATTTGCGGCCTGCCGTACAGTGAACCTGCGTTACTGAACACTCAAGCTGGCGGCACACCCTATGGTCCAAGCCATGTGGCCGGTGCTGACAGCAAGCGTCCACTCGATGAGCATGAAATCAGCCTATGTCATGCATTAGGCTTGCGCCTTGCGCAATTTGCCCAGCAACTGGAGAAGCCTCGTGGCTAAAAAAAACTCTAAACCGCTGCCGGAACTGAGCTGGCTCGAGCCACGTTTAGGTATCAGTCGCGCCATCAGTTTATTCTCCTTGGTCGCGCTAGCAGTGCTCTTAGTAGTATGGAACTTATTCTTTACCAATAGAGTCAACAGCCCTGGCTTGGGCACCTTAGCCATTATTAGCATTGCCTTGATACCTCTTATAATCATTGCTCTGGGTATAATTCTAGGCTCGGCGAAAACCCATATTTGGGCCTGTATTTTAATCAACATCTACTTTGTACATGGCGTACTGGCCAGCTTCTCACCGGATAAAGCTTGGCTTGGCTATGCCGAGATCTTCTTCAGCGCACTGCTATTTTGTAGCGCATTTATGCATACGCTTTGGCAGTTTAAGTACAACCGCAAGCTCGCTGGCGAAGTTTAGTCCGTTTTAGTTTAGCCACAAAAAAGCCGCTGCTGCAGTATTGATGCAATAGCGGCTTTTTTATTGCGTGGATAACGCCTTGCTACTTAACTCTCTAAGTATTTTTCCACATCTAATGCCGCCATACAGCCGGCCCCTGCCGAAGTAATGGCTTGGCGATAGACATTATCCGCCACATCACCTGCAGCAAATACGCCAGCAATGCTGGTGGCCGTGGCATTGCCTTCGCGTCCACCATTAACCACCATGTAGCCATCTTTAAGTTCAAGCTGGCCTTCAAACAAGCTGGTATTGGGCGTGTGACCAATCGCCACAAACAAGCCATCAACGGCCAACTCGCGAGTACTGCCATCATTGTTCAGTAAACGCACGCCAGTCACGCCCATCGCATTGCCCAAGACTTCATCCACTTGCGCATTCAGCGCCAGCTCAATTTTGCCTTCAGCCACGCGTGCGTGCAGTTTGTCTTGCAAAATCTTCTCGGAACGGAAGGTTTCGCGGCGGTGAATCAAGGTCACTTTACTGGCGATATTGGACAGATACAGCGCCTCTTCAACCGCAGTATTACCACCACCCACTACCGCCACTTCACGGTTACGGTAGAAAAAACCATCACAGGTGGCGCAAGCCGATACGCCTTTACCCATAAACTCTTCTTCGGATGGCAAACCTAAATAGCGCGCGCTGGCACCGGTGGCGATAATAAGCGCATCACAGGTATAAGTGCCGCTGTCACCAATTAAAGTAAAAGGCTTGCTTTGCAATTGCGCGGTATGAATATGATCAAAAATAATCTCAGTTTCAAAACGCTCAGCATGTTCTTGCATGCGCTGCATCAAGGCAGGCCCGGTTAAACCTTCTGGGTCACCCGGCCAGTTGTCGACTTCCGTGGTGGTGGTCAACTGACCACCGGCTTGCATTCCAGTAATCAACAAAGGCTTTAAATTAGCGCGCGCAGCGTACACTGCCGCACTGTAGCCCGCAGGACCAGAACCAAGAATAAGCACACGTGAGTGACGAACTTCAGACATAAATAACTCCTAACAAGGGATCTAAGGGCAAAAAACGTGTCATAGATTACAATTTGCAGGTTCGCTAACCCAACGCTAACCTTTAAAATATTTAATTAACGCAGATTACACTATTTCGTCACTCTTTGACCCTGCGCATCGTCTCCACAGCGACCATTTAACGCACCAATCTCATAGGAAACACCTTATGCATGCTCAGCCTCTTGGCGGCCCACACTATTTAAATGCTGGTTTTAAAATGATTATGCGCCCAGGTTTGCGCAAGTTCGTTTTATTACCACTGTCGATTAACATCGCAGTGTTCTTTGGCTTAATTTATTTTTCAGTGCAGCGCTTTAATGGTTGGGTCACGCAATTGATGCCAAATCTACCCAGTTGGCTATCCTTCTTGGATTACATTTTGTGGCCATTGTTTGTGCTCTTGGTGCTGCTGATTATATTTTTCACCTTCACCACTATTGCCAACATTATTGCTTCGCCTTTTAACAGTTTCCTCGCTGAAAAAGTTGAAGTCATTGCGCGCGGTGAAGATCACTTTGCGCCCTTTAGCTGGAGCGAACTGCTGGCCATGGTGCCGCGCACCTTGTGGCGTGAAATGCGCAAGCTGGGTTATTTCTTGCCGCGCGCCCTAGGCTTGCTGATTTTATCTTTTATTCCTGGGCTCAATATTATCGCCGCACCGTTATGGGTGTTGTTTAATATTTGGATGATGGCAGTGCAGTACATCGACTACCCCGCTGATAACAATAAAGTCAGCTGGGGTGTGATGTTAGAGTGGCTCAGGGTAAAACGCTGGCTCAGCTTAGGCTTTGGCGGCATAACCTACTTGGCTTTGATGGTACCCTTTTTTAACTTGATTGCGATGCCCGCAGCGATTGCTGGAGCGACCTTACTCTGGGTGGATCACCGCAAAACCACACCTATATCTTAATGCATACGCCCGCAGCGGCTGATCAGCAATGCGGGCATATCCCATGATTTACAGCAGTGCGCTGAGCTGCAATTGGCCATTTTTTGCCGGTGGACACCAATAATAACCACCACTGATCGGGCGACTAAAACTAAATAAGCCGTCAATAATACCGTCATCCAAACCGATCATGCGCTGCAATTGCATTTCAAAGAAATCCAGCGTTTTCGCGAATGATAAAAACACCAAACCCGCCTCATCGCCATCGATATAGGGCATTGAGCGGCGCACCACAAAGGCCTCAGGCTCAAAGTCTTCCATGGCGGTACGTTTAACGTGTGCCGATTCTGGCGCATCATCAAGTTCTTCGTTATCACTTAAGCGGCGACCAAAAATATGATCCTGTTCTTGTTGCGCTAAGGCTTTGAAACCTTTTAAGTCATGCACCCAATGCTGTACCGCTGCATAACTGCCGCCCGGCGACTCACTATCAATGGCAGCATCGACGGCCGCTTGTTCAACAGGGTTTTCCGTACCATCTTCATAACCGGTTAAATCATGACCGGACAAATAGCGGAAAGACTCAGTCACCTGCACCACTTTTAACGCCGGTGCTAACGCAGCGATTAATGCCTCGGTACGGTGCAACAGTTCACCACGGTCATCACCATGCAACCAACACCACAGAGCATGCTGAGTCGACGGAATATCAATACCGGCATTACTCAGCGCAGGAAAAATACGCAATTTATCCGATTGCACATCGAGCGCTTGCAGCAGCGACTTACCCAAGCCAACCACAGTAGCATCAGCATCAACCATTGCTGCTAGACGCCGCAAGGCCGCAGCAAGGTGTTCTGTAGATTCCAAGGTAAAGAAAATATGGCGCGCCAGCGGTGGCACAGGCTCGGCAAGAATGCCAGCTTGATAATTGATCACATGTTGCTCCTTAGTAACCGACATTAAACAGCTGATACGTTAAACTATATCAATAAATACAGAATGATATTTTGGAGTTTAAACCATTGACCAGCAAGCTTGCATTGATCCGTGAAACCTTTCCTGTTGGCCCCTTGCAATGCAATTGCACAATTATTGGTGACCCCGTGACTAAAAAAGCCTTAGTGATTGACCCAGGTGGCGATCATGAATTTATTTTACAGCGTTTAGATGAGCTGGGCTTGCGCGTGGTCAGCATTATCCATACGCATGCGCACCTAGATCATTTTTTAGCTTCGGGCCTGATCAAAGAGAGAACTGGCGCAACCCTGCATTTACATAAAGAAGATCAGTTTCTCTGGGATAACTTAGAAATGCAGTGTTCAATGTTTGGCGTGCCTTACACACCTGTTCCGGCTCCCGATCATTGGCTTAAAGATGATGAGGAATTGGCCTGTGGTTGTGGAGTCGCACTACACACTCCAGGTCACACACCCGGCTCAATGAGTTTTTGGTTCCCGCAAGACAAGCTACTGATTGCTGGCGATACGCTATTTAAGAACGGTATTGGTCGTACTGATTTATGGGGCGGCGACTATCCTACGATTGAGCGCTCTATCCGTCAGCGCCTGTACACCCTGGATGAACAAGCCATTGTAGTAACAGGGCATGGTGCCGATACGCTGCTCATTGATGAAATGCGCAGCAACCCATTTGTGCGAGCTTAAGAACTTATTTAAAGAAAAACACTCTAATTTGTATACTATGAAGCAGCCACATCTAACATAAAGCCTACAAGGAATTTATCATGTTAAAACTCTCGACCTCTCGCACGTTAATTGCTACCGGCATTCTCGCTCTATTGGCCGGCTGTGCAAACAACAACCCCTATGGCGGCCAGCAAGGACAACAAGGCCAGCAAGGTAACAGCTCTAACAAGACTGCAATTTACGGTGGCTTAGGTGCTCTGGGTGGTGCAGTCGTTGGTGCAGCCACTTCCAGTAAAAAAGACCGCGGCAAAGGTGCTCTGATTGGTGCTGCAGTCGCAGGAGCCGCAGGTGCAGGTTATGGTTATTACGTTGATAAGCAAGAAGCAGAACTGCGTCGCAGCATGCAAGGCACCGGCATTGATGTGCAACGTGACGGTGATAACTTAACCTTGGTGATGCCGGGCAACGTCACATTTGCCACTGACTCATCAGCCATCTCAGGCAATTTTTACGGCACGCTGAATAACCTTGCTCAGTCATTTAACCAATATGATCAAAACACCATTGAAATTATTGGCCACACTGACAGCACAGGCCCTTATCAGCACAACATGACCTTATCGCAACGTCGCGCACAAAGTGTGGCTGACTATATGCGCAATCAAGGCGTCAATGGTATGCGTATGAACGTGCGTGGTGTAGGCCCTGATCAACCGATTGCCGATAACGCTACAGCACAAGGCCGTCAACAGAACCGCCGAGTAGAAATCAATCTGCGTCCGATTCCTGGCGCTTACCAATAAGCTCTGCTTCGCCTCGCTAACTTACTAGGTTAGCGAGGTATTACTCGAGCAATACCCTGAGCTAATAACTGATTACTTTGCGCCAGCAGCAATTGCTCTTTAGCCTGTTTTGGCAAACGCTTAATCGCTAATTCACGGCGCAATGCTGTGGATTTATCAACACAGAGCTCAACATACACCAGCGCTTGAGCTGGGCTCGTAGCAAAAAACCGCGCACCCTTTCCCGCACAATGCTGAGCAAAGCGTTTGTGTGCATCCAGGCTAATTCCACAATATAAGGCACGGTTATTAGCGCGTACTAAGTACACGTACCATGGCGGCGGTAACGCTGTAGTCATGTCAATCCTAGTCTGTACGTGGCTTTTATCCGGCAATTCAGGCAATAATCCGCGGCAAACAGCCTTTACTTGAGATTATGCGCATGCACATTCATATTCTAACCACCGGCGGCACTTTTGATAAAATCTACCATGACGCCTTATCTGAATTTAGCATTGGTGAGCCGATGGCAGAGGCTCTGCTGCGTGAGGCGGGGGTTAACCTATCCTATAGCGTTGACAGTATATTAAAAAAAGACAGCCTTGAGCTCACCGATGACGACCGTCAGCAACTACGCGAACAGGTGCACAGCAGTCCTCACCAGCATATTTTAATCATTCACGGCACAGATACCATGACCTTAAGCGCACAGTCTTTAGGCTCAATCGCTGATAAAACAGTGGTCTTTACTGGCGCCATGCAGCCTGCACGTATGCGCCAAAGCGATGCGCCATTTAATTTAGGTTTTGCTATTGGCGCGCTGCAGTGCTTAGACTCAGGCATTTACATTGCCATGAATGGGCAAATCTTTAATACAAACAATGTTAAAAAAAACCGCCATTTAAGCCGCTTTGAAACACTTTAAGAAGAGTTATCCATGATCAAAAATGCATTAGTTGTTGAATCCCTCCAGCCCGCTGATTCCTGTGTGATTTGGCTGCACGGTTTAGGCGCTGACCGCAGTGACTTTGAACCTGTGGCGCACATGCTGCAGCCACAACTGCCCAGCACGCGCTTTATTTTGCCGCAAGCACCCAACCAAGCGGTAACCATTAACGGTGGTGTGGCGATGCCCAGTTGGTACGATATTTTATCGATCAGCCCAGGCAAACGCGCAATTAATAGCGAACAGCTAGAAACCTCCACGCAACAACTGATCAGCCTTATGGAACAGCAACGTGACAGCGGCATCAGCCCTGCTCGTCTGTTTTTAGCTGGGTTTTCGCAAGGGGGCGCGGTGGTTTTACATACAGCCTTTTTACGCTGGAATGAAGTATTAGGCGGCGTTCTAGCGCTGTCGACCTATGCACCAACCTTTGAGCAAGTGACTGCTCTCAATCCACTACAAGCACGCACACCAACCCTATGCATGCATGGCCGCCACGACCCTGTTGTGCCGTTTTTTATGGGCCAAGCAGCCAAGCAACAGCTTGAAAGCTGGGGCGTTCCAGTGACTTGGCACGACTACCCTATGCAACATGAAGTGTGCCAGCAGCAAATCGCTGATATTGGTGCCTGGCTCAGCCAGCAACTGCAATAGCTTTGCCAGTAAAAACAGTATAAAAAAGCAATCATCAACAACAATAATAGGTAGATTATGATGACAGCGGCACACCACATTCGCTCTTTAGCAGACATCGAAAAAATTGAGCAAACGCCGCTGGCGCAGCGTGATTTACCGAACAGTACCTATGAGTTAATCGGGCGTAGCGCGCAGCGCACCCCCGATGCACCAGCGCTGACCTTCTTATTGCAAGCCTCGGCAGATGAGCAGCCTTTTACCCTGAGTTACCGCGAGTTGTTTGCAAAAATCACGCAAACTGCCAATGCTTTTCATCGCCTTGGCTTAGGCAAAGACCAAGTTGTATCTTTTTTGCTGCCTAACTTGCCGCACACCCACTACAGCATCTGGGGTGGCGAGGCCGCGGGGATTGTTAATGCGATCAACCCTCTGCTCGAGACTGAGCATATTCTGAAGTTGATCAAGGCTTCTAAATCTGAAGTTTTAGTCACCCTTGCACCCTTTCCCGGCACTGAACTGTGGGACAAAGTTGCCGCTATGCGCAGTCAACTGAGTCACTTAAAAGCCATTATTGTCGTGGATTTAGCCAATTTCTTACCTGAACCACAACAATCAGCCATCAAGGCCATGCGCGGCCCGCTGCCCGCTGGCGTACTCGAATTTGATACACTCATCGCCCAATGCCCAGCAGACCATCTAGAAAGCCAGCGCGTGTTTCATCCAGATGATATCGCCAGCTACTTTCATACCGGCGGCACTACAGGCACACCAAAACTTGCCCCGCACAGCCATCACAATCAAGTGGTCATGGCTTACAGCATGACGCTGATCACCGGCTTTAATCAGCACGATACTGCTCTGTGTGGCTTACCGCTCTTTCATGTCAACGCCGTGATTGTCACAGGCTTAGCGGCTTTTTTAAGCTGCTCTCAGGTTGTCCTAGCAACACCTTTAGGCTATCGAACCCCAGCCCTGATTAAAAACTTCTGGTCGATTATCGAGCGCTATAAAGTCTCGTTTTTCAGTGCGGTGCCGACTGTGTACGCCGCGCTGTTGCAGGTACCCAGCCAAGGCCATGATTTATCCAGCCTCAAGTATGCCTTGTGCGGTGCGGCACCCTTATCGGTAGAGCTGATCCGTCAGTTTGAACAACGCACCGGCCTGCGCATGATTGAAGGTTACGGCCTCACCGAAGGCACCTGCGCCAGCTGTGCCAGCCCTGCTAATGGCGAGCTGCGTCCCGGTTCTATTGGTCTGCGCCTGCCCTATTGTGAAGTCGCGATTAAGATCGTTGACGACAGTGGCAAGTTTATCCGTGACGCCCATAGCAATGAAGTAGGACAGCTGTGTATTCGTGGCCCCAGCGTATTTAAAGGCTACTTAGCACAAGAAAACAACCACGGCATCTGGGTGGATGGCAACTGGTTTAATACCGGTGATTTAGGCCGCCAAGATACCGATGGCTATTTCTGGCTGACCGGGCGCAGTAAAGACTTAATCATTCGTGGTGGTCATAATATTGATCCACAAATGATCGAAGAAGCGCTGTATCAACACCCCGCCGTGGCAATAGCTGCAGCTGTCGGCAAACCCGATGAGTATGCCGGTGAGTTGCCTGCAGTCTATATTCAGCTTAAACCAGAGCACAGCAAGGTCAGTGCTGCGCAACTACTGCAGCACGCACAGCAGGTGATACAGGAGCGCGCCGCCATTCCTAAGGATATTTGGCTGATTGAGCAAATCCCAGTTACTGCTGTCGGTAAAATATACAAGCCAGAGCTGCGCCTCGATGCGACGCGCCGCGTATTAACCGAGCGTTTAGCTGACCTCGCACAAGAGGTGCAGATTGAAGTCAGTACAGACAGTACGCACGGGATCTTTGCGCGGATCAGTTTGCAACAGCCCAGCGCACACTGGGAGAGCATGGCGAGCACTCGCTTAAGTCTCTTCAAGCTGGGTTACAGTCTCGAAGCTACTGATTAGAGGTACTCCAGTTTTCACAAAAAATCTGTCACCAGTTGGCCTGAGTGAGAACTGCTTACAATTCATAATGCGCCACCCAAAGTCTCTCTGGTTTTAGGACCCCAGCATGCGATAGAATGGCAAGGTGCCATCAAGGGGCTGCGTTATGGATAGTTTTAATCCACGACACATTAAACACATACTGAACGACTGTCCGCTGTTTCAGCACATTGACGATGAACAGTTGCATAGTATTTTAGAGTTTTTTACGCTGCATACATTTGAGCAAGGCACTTTATTGCTCAGTCCAGAGCAAGCCAATGCGTATTTATATTTAATCCTTGAAGGCCAGCTGAGCATCCATTTAAGTAATATCAGTACACCACCCATCAGCTTTCTAAACCCAGGGGACTACGTGGGTGAGGTCAGTTTTATTGACCACCAACATCCGTCTGCTTATGTCCTTGCGAGCCAAACCAGCACTGTAATACGACTGCACCGACGCAACTTGCCAAAAATTTATGATATTTCACCGATCATTCACCACAACTTATTGCGTATTTTATGCAGCCGCATTCGTAGCGGTAACCACTCGCTGCTGCACAGCGAGCAAAATGCACATATTGATAGCTTAACTGGCATCCCAAATCGACGCTGGCTGGAGTACGCTTTTCAACGTGAGCGCCAGCATTGCTTAGATAGAGGCGTGCCATTGTCCATGCTTATGCTCGATGTCGATCACTTTAAAATCTATAACGATAGCCACGGTCATCTCGCCGGTGATCTTGTTTTACAATTTGCTGCACTGCTACTGCGTGACCAACTTAGACCGCATGACAGCATGGCGCGCTTCGGCGGTGAAGAGTTTGTTGTATTACTACCTGGGCTCGCCCTACAAGAAGCAGCCCAAGTAGCTGAGCGCTTACGCCATTGTTTAGCCTCACTCAAGCAATTACCCAACATCAAGCCAACTTTACCCAGTGTCACTATTTCAGTCGGTGTTGCTGAGTTGACAGCCGATGACGATTTATCCAGCCTGATAAACAAAGCGGATAAAGCAATGTATGCAGCCAAGCAACAGGGACGTAATCGTGTCTGCCTTTACCAGCAACAGTGAAACAATTTCTCCAAAGCGCTGCGATGCCTTACACTACGGTTAATTTATAGACTACTGATAAGAGAATGCCGTGCTCAAAGCACTTAAGAATATTTTTAAAAAAGAACCAGAGCAGACTGAGCCGACACAAGAATCTACAGTCATACCACAGGTAACGCGCTCTGAGCCTGACACTGCACCTGTTAGCAAAACAACAGCGCGCAGTAACTCTGCGGCTAAACAAGCACGCCCACGCAAAGTTAAGCCTAAAACGACTCAATCCCCTTGGTCACTCGAGGATTTTGTGGTTGAGCCGGTTGAAGGTAAAATGCGCTTCCACGATTTTGCCCTTGCACCAGAATTGATGCATGCCATTCAAGACTTAGGCTTCCCTTACTGCACGCCGATTCAAGCACAAGTGCTAGGCCACACATTAGCCGGTAAAGATGCCATTGGCCGTGCGCAGACCGGCACCGGCAAAACAGCTGCTTTTTTAATCTCAACGATCAGCCAACTGACGCAAACGCGACCACCGGATGAGCGTTATATGGGTGAGCCGCGCGCCCTGATTATTGCGCCTACCCGTGAATTGGTTGTACAGATTGCCAACGATGCGATCGCGCTGACCAAGTACACCAACCTCAATGTGATGAGTTTTGTCGGCGGCATGGACTTTGACAAACAGCGTCGCCAGCTTGAGTCGCGCTATTGCGATATTTTAGTTGCCACACCTGGACGTCTATTGGACTTTAACCAGCGCGGTGAAGTGCATCTAGACATGGTTGAGGTGCTGGTCTTAGACGAAGCCGACCGCATGCTGGATATGGGTTTTATCCCGCAAGTTCGACAGATTATTCGACAAACACCGCATAAAGAAGAGCGCCAAACCCTGTTGTTTTCCGCGACCTTTACCGAAGATGTGATGAACCTGTCAAAACAGTGGACAACAGATCCGGTCATTATCGAAATTGAACCTGAGCATGTCGCCAGCGACTCCATTGAACAGCACGTATACGCTGTCGCGGGCAGCGATAAGTACAAACTGTTATACAACCTGATTCAAAACAATAACTGGCCGCGCGTTATCGTCTTTGCTAACCGTAAAGATGAAGTGCGTCGCATTGAAGAGCGCCTAACCCGCGACGGCATCAGTGCCGCACAAATGTCCGGTGATGTGGCTCAGCATAAGCGTATTCGCGTACTCGAAGACTTCCGCTCAGGCCGTTTGCGTGTGTTGGTTGCCACCGATGTTGCAGGTCGTGGTATTCACGTTGATGATATCAGTCATGTGGTCAACTTTACCCTGCCAGAAGATCCTGATGATTATGTCCACCGCATTGGTCGTACCGGCCGCGCGGGCACCACGGGTGTATCCATCAGTTTCGCCGGTGAAGATGATGCCTACGCACTACCAGCGATTGAAGAGTTACTGGGTCATAAGATTCAATGCGAAACCCCACCTGAAGATTTATTAGTGGCGCCACCTAAAAGCCGCTAAAGCATATTTGTAACGCAGCACGCCCAACGAGCGGTTTGCACTCACACAAAAAAGCCAGACT
The DNA here is from genome assembly GCA_964385265.1 of uncultured Thiopseudomonas sp. GTDB lineage: Bacteria > Pseudomonadota > Gammaproteobacteria > Pseudomonadales > Pseudomonadaceae > Denitrificimonas. Next base: position 20,731 of record CAYLOI010000013.1, on the reverse strand, counting down.
CCATATGGGTCTGGCTTTTTTGTATGCATGGCATGAGCGCCTTTAGTTTGCCAAGCGTAGCCGACGCATACGTCGTATCAAGCCAAACAAAATCAGGATAAAGGTCAGCACGATCGGCATCACAGCAATATTAAAGAACTTAAGCTTGCTGCCCAGCGCTTCGATATCCGCATTAAGCTGATAGCGCACCTCACGCAATTCCTTACGCAACTGCAACTTCTCTGCTAAAAACTGCTCCAGCGTGCTTTGCTGCTCATCAGTCAACTGTAAGTCTTGCGCAGGATCTGTGGCCTGCTGCAAAGCAAACAGTTTTTCTTCAGTTGCCGCCAAGCGGGCTTGTAATTGCTGCTCTTTTTTACGAAAACGCTCTTGCGCACTGCGCTGTAAGTTATCCACCACAGTAAAGGGGCGATTAAAATTACCGCGCGAGCGCACGCTAATTAACGCATCAGAACCAGATAAATTATCCAGCGCATTAATGGTAAAGCTGCCATTATCGGCCCAAGGCTGTGGCATGCGTTGACCAAAGAAGTTTTGCACCTGCACCCACATGCGATCACTGAGCATATCGGTATCAGCAACGACAATCACATTGATATTCTCGGCGCTTTGCAAACCCTTCTCGCGTCCTTCAATACCATCAGCAAACGCCGTTTTAGCCGGCCCACTGATCCGCGCCGCCAGCACATAGCGCGCACCGGTGGGCTCCAGTTCGGCCAAGAGCTCTTCTGGATTTTGCAGCATGGCAAAGCGTTGTGCACTAAAGGGCATGGCGTATTCAGAACTGTGCAGTAGCGCTGTAAAGCGCGTTTTAGTGCTTTCTAAAGGCTCTAGAATACCGGCAGTGGCCATGGTGATATCATTCAGCTGTGAAGTAATCACATCACTGCTATCGAGTGCTTTTTTAGGCAAAGACAACCAGCCTGGGTGGCGCACCGCACGCTGCTGTGGTCCGACGCCAACCGACATGGCATAGACACCATCACCAATCACTTGCTCAGGCAACATGCGCAAGCCCCACGCTTTAAACAGCTCTGGCAAATCTGAAGACTTATCCAGCGCAAGTTCTCCCGGCATGCCTGTGCCCGTATCGGCTTCGCTGTAGGGGTCAACAAACACCAACAACTTACCGCCAGCTAAAACAAATTGATCAATGGCGTACTGGGTGGCCTCACTCAGATTTTTCGGGTGCACGAGCAATACAGTGCTGACATGCTCTGGGATCAGATCAATATTATCTTTTAAGCTCTCAATGACAAATTGCTGACGCACCTCTTCAATAATCGTCCAAGCCGGCAGCGGTTGTCCGGCCTGCATATCAAAGCCACCATTGAGTGGTAAGCCTGATAACACACCAATCACCGGACGTTCAGTTTGCGCGACGCTGCTGATTAAGCGGCTCAGTTCATACTCTAAAAGCTCTTCTTGATCTAAAGCGAAAAATGGAATGACCTGCTGATCACCCTGCGCATTCTCAGCCGCCAAACCAAAATACAACTGTGCACCATCCTGCTCTAACGGCACCGCCTGCAAACCCAGCGCTGCAGCGCGGTCTTCATCCTCAGAGAACGCTTCTGGATCAATCACCTCTAAGCGCAATTGACCATCGGCCATGCGCACATAGGACTCCAACAACTCCTTAACGCGCTGTGCGTAGCTGCGCAGCATCGGCACGTCGCGCGTGGCTTTATCGGAATAAAAGTACTGCAAGCTGATCGGTTCTTGCAGCTCACTAAGCAACTGCTGAGTTCCGCTGGACAAGGTGTAGAGTTTTTGCTCAGTGAAATCGAGCTGAGTGTTTTTAAAAAGGCCATTGGAGAGGACATTAAAGCCGACAAACGCCACAGCAATGAAGACAAGGCCAACACTGGAATACATCAATCGTTTCATCTTCAGTTCGCCTTCTTCAAATCAATCACAACCGCTGTGGCCATCAGCCATGCGGCAATAAAACTTAGAAAATAAAGAAGATCTCGCACATCAATCACCCCTTTACTGATCGCTTGGAAGCGCGTTAAAAAGCTAAACGAAGCAACCGCATCCAATAGCCACTGCGGTGCCCAGCCACTAAAGGCATCAAGAACCAAGGAGAAGCCGCTCACCACAAACAAAAAGCACAGGCTGACCGTTAAGATAAAGGCAATCACTTGGTTTTTTGCCATGGCCGACATGCAAGAGCCCACTGATAAATAAGCACCCGCCAACAGCCAACTGCCGATATATCCGGTCAAAATCGCGCCATTATCTGGATTGCCTAAGTAATTGACCGTCAGCAGCATCGGAAAAGTCAGCAGCAGAGCAATGCCTGCAAATACCCAAGCCGCCAAGAACTTACCTAGTACGCTTTCAAAGCGGGTAATTGGCAAGGTCATTAACAGTTCGATGGTGCCGTTTTTACGTTCTTCAGCCCACATACGCATGGCCAGCGCTGGCACTAAAAATAAGTACAACCATGGATGAAAGTTAAAAAATGGACTTAAATTAGCTTGACCACTTTCGTAGAAACCACCCAAATAAAAGGTAAAAACACCGGACAACACCAGAAAAATCAGCAAAAACACATATGCCAAAGGCGTAGCGAAAAAACTGTTAAATTCTCGCTTAAAAATAATCGGTAGCTGCTTCATGCCACATCTCCACGGGTCAAACTGCGGAACACTTCATCTAAGCGGCCGCGCTCCACTTCCAACTCACGTACCTGCCAGCCTTGCGCATGAATCAATTGACTTACTGCTGGAAAAATCACCTGCCCCGGCTCGGCCAACAGCGTGAGACTGCCATCCAACGGATTATCCTCTAAACCGATCACGCCGGGCAGCGCTTGTAACAATTGACGATCCAAGGGTTGTTCAGCAAGCAAGGTCACAGCTTGGTGATAGCGCGAGCGGCTTTGCAAGGCATAGGGCGTTTCATCAACCAGTAAACGGCCGTGGCTGATCAGCATTGCACGGGTACAGAGCGCGCTGACTTCTTCCAAAATATGAGTGGAGATAATCACAATTCGATCCACTGCCAGACTCTTAATCAGTTTGCGTACCTGATGCTTTTGATTAGGGTCCAGACCATCGGTGGGCTCATCCAGAATCAACACTTTAGGATCGTGCAAGACTGCTTGGGCTAAACCAACACGGCGCTTAAAGCCTTTGGATAAGGTATCGATATTTTGCTCAAGTACGCGCTCAAGCTCCAGTAAGCTCGTTACACGCGCCACCCGTTGCTTGAGTTGTTGGCCGCGATAACCGCGCACTTCAGCAATAAAGGAGAGAAAAGCCAGTACCGTCATGTCGCCGTAGCAGGGCGCACCTTCGGGCAAGTAGCCAATCAGGCGTTGTGCTGGCAAGGTTTGCTTCGCAATATCAAAACCACAGATACTGACGCTACCCTGACAGGGGCGCAAAAACCCCGTGAGCATTTTCATAGTGGTTGATTTGCCTGCACCATTGGGGCCTAAAAAGCCCACCACTTCACCCGGTTCAATAACAAATGACAGGTCATCCACCGCCAACTGTTGTTCGAAACGCTTGCTTAAATGCGTTACTTTAATCATGACTCCACCCTACCCCACTATCACTACGGGTCTGCCGCTTCAAATAAAACGGCTTAAGAAAACTGCAGAACTGTGCCACTGCATCTTGCAAAAAGAAAGAGCATAGCAGCCACACTCAGGATTAAAATCACATTTGTAGTGTTATGACAGCACAATGTCTCTTTTTCACGGTTTAACTCCGATAAAAAGCGTAATCTTGGCCTTCCTGTCATAATATTTTCACTCATCGTTTTTATTGTTCGGCAGACCATTTGTTGTTGATTTAAGGCCCACTGCTAATGAATTTCTCTTCTATCCGTCGCTTTTACTTTGCGTTGTTACGCCGTTTATTACTGTTGTGGGTACGCTCAGAAACCATTGATAGCAGTGTTTTTCATAGCCTGCGTAGCGATGTAGCGCAAGTTTATGTACTGCAAAGACCCTCTGTCAGTGATTTGGTGGTACTGGATAATGAGTGCCGTAAAGCCGGGCTCAGCCGTCCAATCACCCATCTAGATGAGCCATCCTTAGAGCAGCTAACCCGCTTTTTTTACTTACGACTCGAGCCGGACTGGGTCGGCCGCAAAAGTAAAAAACATCTAGCGCCTACTTTAAAAAAGCTGGTGCAGGCGGTTCAGTCGGGGCAAGTGGACAACGTGCAGATCGTACCGGTCACCGTATTCTGGGGGCAATCACCGGACCGAGAAACCAGCCCGTGGAAATTGCTACTGGCCGATAGTTGGGCAGTCACCGGGCGCTTACGCCGTTTATTTCAGGTACTCATCCTCGGTCATAAAACCCGTGTGCAGTTTTCTGCGCCGATTCAATTGGCTGACTTAGTCGCACAAGGCAAAGGTGAGGAACGCACTCAGCGCATGTTGCACCGCTTGCTGCGCGTACACTTTCGCAACAGTAAAGCGGCAGTGATTGGCCCTGACCTTTCCCATCGACGCAACTTGGTCAAAGCGCTGCTCCATGAACCACAGGTGCACCAACGTATTATTGAAGAAGCTGAACGTGATGGCATCAGCATCGAAAAAGCGCAACAGCGTGCGCTTAAATACGGCAACGAAATTGCATCAGATTACGCTTACACCGCGATTCGCTTTTTAGAGTTGGTGCTGAGTTGGTTTTGGAATAAGTTTTATGATGGCATCAAGGTCAATAATCTTGATGGCGTACGTGAGATTGCTCACGGCCACGAAATTATTTATGTGCCCTGCCATCGCAGTCACATTGACTACTTGCTGATGTCGTACTTGCTGTTTACCAATGGTTTAACCCCGCCGCACATTGCCGCCGGCATAAACCTCAATATGCCGGTTATTGGTGGCCTATTGCGCCGTGGCGGTGCGTTCTTCATGCGCCGCAGCTTCCGTGGTAATCCACTGTACGCCAGCGTCTTTAACGAATACCTGCACACCTTATTTACTAAAGGCTTCCCGGTTGAATACTTTGTGGAAGGTGGTCGTTCACGCACAGGACGCACCTTACAACCCAAAACCGGCATGCTGGCCATCACTTTAAATAGTTTTCTGCGCTCGCAACGCTTACCCATCGTTTTTGTGCCTGTGTACATCGGTTATGAGCGGGTCCTTGAAGGCCGTACTTATCTGGGTGAACTACGGGGCGCCAGCAAGAAAAAAGAATCCTTTTTCGATATATTCCGCGTGATCGCTGCCATTCGTAAACAGCGCTTTGGCCATGTTTCGGTAAATTTTGGGCAACCGTTAAAACTGACTGAGTTTATGCACCAACAGCAGCCCAATTGGCAGCAAGACAGCACTGATAAAAATCCCGCTGCGCTGGGTCCTGTCGCGCAGCAATTGGCCACGCGTATCACCCAGCACATCAATGCCGCAGCGGCCATTAATCCAGTCAACCTAGTGGCCTCAGCACTGCTATCAACCCAGCGTTTAGCGTTGGATGAAAATGCCTTGGCGCGGGTGATTAACCTGTATGTGTCACTGCTACGCAGCGTACCTTACTCGGCTTACACCTCTTTACCTGAAGGCGATGGCGTCAGCATCACCCAGTATGTGCGTGATATGCAGTTGATCAGCGAGCAAAAAGACGCGCTAGGACGCATCTATTATTTAGATGAACACAATGCGGTACTGATGACCTACTACCGTAATAACATTCTGCATGTCTTTGCGCTGCCGGCGTTATTAGCCAGTTTTTTTCATAGCAATGCGCGCATGACGCGTGGTCAAATTATTGAACTGGCTCGTGCGCTCTACCCTTACTTACAGGCCGAGCTGTTTACTCATTGGTCGCTGGACGAACTGGACGCTGTGATTGATCAATGGTTGGCCAGCTTTGTTGAGCATGGCTTGTTGCAGCGCGATGGTGAAACCTACCAGCGCCCAGCACCCAGCTCGCAGCACTATGTGCTGCTTAGCCTGCTGTCGCGCACGCTGCTACAAACCTTACAACGCTTTTATATGGCTATTGCGTTGTTACTCAATAAAGGTCAAAACGCACTGGATGCCCAGCAGCTTGAAGCGCTATGCACCGTTATGGCGCAACGTTTATCAATTCTGCATGGACTCAATGCGCCTGAATTTTTTGATAAAAGCTTATTCCGTCACTTTATTCAGACACTCATCAATGAGGGTGTAGTGCAAACCAATGCCGAAGGTAAACTCAGTTATCACGACAAGCTGCGCGCATTAGCTGAGAATGCGGCCAAACGCGTACTGCCTGCTGAGATTCGTCTGTCGATCCGTCAAGTCACCGATGACGATGATGAGCAACTCTAAAACGAGACAATTGTGCTGTTAGTATTGATTTGAACACTGTCCTTCATTAGTATGGCCCACGTCTTGGGGGAGTAGTCGGCTATGAAATATTTCATAGCGTGCACGTCAACATACTTGATCAGCAGATCATGGCGTGTACACCTTAGCTTATGCGCCAGCCGTTGCGACGCATAAATCAGGCAGACGAGACCCATGGCATACATAACCTTACCGGGCGGCAAGGCTGTGTGTGTCATGGTTGTCTAATTTGTCCGCCCTAAGGTTTTTATATGTTTGAAACACTCTTCATCTCAACTGGCATCGTGACTCTGGCTGAAATCGGTGACAAAACTCAGCTGCTCGCCTTACTTCTCGCGGCACGTTACCGTAAGCCAATACCCATCATTATTGGCATCTTAGTTGCCACCTTAGCCAACCACTTTTTAGCCGCTGCTGTGGGCTATCAGGTTGCGCAGTTGTTTTCACAAACAACCTTACTGTGGATTTTGGCCGCTAGCTTTCTCGCCGTTGCGGCGTGGACATTGATTCCCGACACACTCGACGATGAGGGCCAGATGAGCGCCAAATACGGCCCATTTATGGCGACCTTAGTGGCTTTTTTTATTGCTGAAATGGGTGACAAAACCCAAGTTGCGACAGTGATGCTTGCGGCGCAATTTGAGTATTTCTGGATGGTGGTCTGCGGTACCACGCTGGGGATGCTGATCGCCAATGTGCCGGTGGTCTTCGTCGGTAACTTTGCTGCTGAACGCTTACCGCTCAAGTTGATTCGCTGCTTTGCTGCGGCAAGCTTTTTAGTCTTTGCTTTGTATTGCGTTTGGCAGGCACTGAATCTGGGCAACTGAGGTAACAGACTGCACAGCGCCGTCAGCAGTCAAGACCGCAAACAGCGCTGTGCAGTTCTCATCAACTTACTCTTGGCCGATCTGCAGGACGATTTTACCGTTGACCTGATTGCTCGCCAGTCGTGCAAAGGCAGCTTCAGCATCGGTCCAAGCAAATACCTCTTCCACCTGTGGGTTTAATGCCCCACTGCTAAACAGCGGCCAGACTTTCTCAGTGAGTTGAGCAATCAGTTCGCCTTTAAAGGCATCACTGCGACTGCGTAAAGTCGAACCAATCAACTGAATACGTTTGCTTAATAGGTGCGCTAAATCAAGCTCAGCACGACGACCACCCATCAAACCGATATTGATCCAGCGTCCCTCAAGCGCCAGCATTTTCAAGTTTTGCGCAGCATAGCTGGCACCCACAGGATCAAGAATCACATCAAAGGGCGCAAACTCTTTTAAGCCTTCAATACCATCACCACGCAGTACACCACCTTGTGCACCCAACTCTTGACAGTAGGCCAAACGCTCCGCTGAACCCACAGTGACCCAGCATGGGTTGTCAAAGGCTTTACACAGCTGAATCGCCGCTGAACCAACACCACTGGCGCCAGCATGCAGCAATACTTTTTCACCCGGCTGCGCTTGCCCTAACTGAAATACATTTAACCAAGCGGTGGCATACACCTCAGGAATAGCCGCAGCCTGCACTAAAGTTAAACCTTCGGGTATAGGCAGCACATGACGTGCATCAACACAGACTTCTTCAGCCATACCACCACCGGCCAATAACGCACAAACCCGATCACCCACCTGCCAATGGCTGCCAGCAGCCACCTCGGTGATAATCCCAGCACACTCCAGTCCCAGCATCTCGCTGACACCCGGTGGCGGTGGATATAGGCCTGCGGCCTGTAATAAATCAGCACGGTTAACCCCTGCTGCAACCACACGAATCCGCACCTGACCTTCAGCGCAGGCCGGTGCTGCACAGTCAACCAACTCGGGACGACCGTCATTACCTTGCAATGCTTTCATTGTGCCTCCATATTAGTAATCATAAACATTCACAGCATATATTTTTTCAGCGAATACAGCCTGTAATGGAACTGTAAACACTTTAGGCGGCCTAAAATGCGTCATTACTCACTCGGACGAAGAATCAGCATGAAGCACACTTTAACTCGTTCAGCCATCGCTCTGGTTATCAGCCTAGCAGTTTTACCTGCTGCGTATGCAGTGAGCAAAGCACAACAATGGGACTACTTACAACCCGACCGCGACCAAATGATAGCGAGCCTTAACGTGGTCGAGCTGTTGAAACGCCATCATTACAGCAAGCCGCCCTTAGATGATGCGCGCTCACGCAAGATATATGCTGGCTATTTAAAAATGCTTGACCCTGCACGTGTGTATTTTACCGCTGCAGATATTAAAGACTTTGATCGTTGGGCTACTGACTTTGATGATTTGCTCAAAAGTGGCAACCTCAAGCCTGGCTATTACATTTACAAGCGCCAACTGGAACGCTTAGATCAATATTTAGACTACGCTTTGACTGAACTAAAGCAAGGCATTGACCAGATTGATTTTAGCATCAACGAAACCTTTGAAACTGATCGCGAAAAAGCACAGTGGGCGGCTGACGATGCAGCCCTGCAAGATTTATGGCGCAAGCGTTTAAAAGATGAAGTATTACGCTTAAAAATTGCCAACAAAGAACCTGAAGCGATTGAGAAGTTGCTACTCAAACGCTATAAAAACCAACAAAAACGTTTGCAGCAAACCCGCAGTGAAGACGTCTTCCAAGCGTACATCAATGCCTTTGCCCAAACCTATGACCCGCACACCACCTATCTATCGCCAGATAATGCGGAGAACTTTGACATCAATATGAGCCTTTCTCTGGAAGGTATTGGGGCCATGCTACAAGGCGATAATGAGCATGTGAAAATTGTGCGCTTAATTCCTGCAGGCCCTGCTGAAAAAAGCAAATTGGTCGCCCCTGCCGATAAAATCATTGCCGTTGGCCAAGGCAGCAAAGACCTGGTCGATGTGATCGGCTGGCGTCTGGATGAAGTGGTGAAGTTGATTCGCGGCCCAAAAGGCTCGCAAGTGCGCTTGGAAATTATCCCAGCCAGCAATGCACCGACTGATCAGACCAGCAAAATTGTTACGCTCACCCGTGAAGCAGTCAAACTTGAAGAGCAAGCGGCAAAGAAGTCAATCTTGAACTTGAACAAAGGTGGTCGCGACTACAAGCTTGGTGTGATTGAAATTCCGGCCTTTTACTTAGATTTCAAAGCCTACCGTTCCGGCGATCCTGAATACAAAAGCACCACCCGTGACGTCAAGCGCCTGATCACTGAACTGCAAAAAGAACAAGTGGAAGGTATTGTCATTGATCTGCGTAACAATGGTGGTGGCTCATTACAAGAAGCCACCGAGCTGACTGGTTTATTTATTGAGCAAGGTCCGACTGTGCTGGTACGTAACAGTGATGGCCGTATTGATGTTTTAGCCGATGAACAAAAAGGTGCCTTCTACAAGGGCCCACTCACGGTCTTAGTTAATCGTTTATCCGCTTCCGCTTCGGAGATTTTTGCCGGCGCCATGCAAGATTATCACCGTGCTCTGATTATTGGTGGACAAACCTTTGGTAAAGGCACAGTGCAAACCATTCAACCGCTCAATCATGGTGAGCTGAAGCTAACCCTAGCTAAGTTTTATCGTGTCTCGGGACAAAGTACTCAGCACCAAGGGGTGATCCCAGATATCAGTTACCCAGCCGATATGGACATCACTGAAATTGGCGAAAGCGCACTGCCAGAAGCCATGCCTTGGGATAGCATCAAGCCTGCCTTAGAGCCGAGCAACGACCCATTCAAGCCCTTTATTGCTGAACTGATCGCACGCCATGATGCGCGCACGGATAACGATCCAGACTTTGTCTTTAGTCGTGCCCGCTTAGCGCTCAACCAGCGTTTAATGCAAGACACTAAGGTCAGCCTTAATGAAGCAGAACGCCGTGCGCAGTATGCAAAAATTGAGAAAAAACAACTGGCCATTGAAAATGCTCGCCGCCAACAAAAAGGTGAAGAGCAACTGAAAACGCTGATCAATGAGGATGAAGACGATCATATTGCAGCGCTTGAAAAGGAAAAAAACCTTAAACCGGAAGATGATGCCTACTTAACCGAAACCGGACGCATCTTACTCGACTGGCTCAGCTTGGCACCCGTAGCCAGCCGCGAATAAACCTGCGTCTTGCGCTTCAGATACAACAATCCCGCTGCATACAGCGGGATTGTTGTATCTGGACTTTGTTTTTGTCGAGCGAGACAAGATCGCGATCTAGCAGTGTTAAGTTAAACCCTGCACCTCTGCCAAGCGTTGTTTGACCCGCTGGGCATCCTCAGCACTGGCCGGCAGCTGTGGGCCACCCTGCTCATACAATTCCAATAAACGCTGAAGCGCTAAAGGATGCCCAGCACGACCAGCCAACTCCCACCAATGCGCAGCCTGCAATGCATTGGCAGGTTCATTCAGTGAGCCCGCTAAAGAGTGCACACCCAACTGATACGCTGACTTGCCATCACCGGCTTGCGCAGCTAAACGCAGCAAGCGTAAACCTTCATTTTTAGCTGCCAAGCCCTGCCCACGATGCAATAACACATGACCATAAAAAGCACGTGCAGCAACATCATCATAGCTACTCATACGTGCAAAACGTTCTTGCATCCACTGCCAAATTCGCTGATTGTCTACCGCCCAGCGCTGATTAAACAGTTTGCGTGCAACGCTGTAACCGACTTGCGCGCGTAACTTTGCAAACAACATATTTACACCTCGGGATAACTAAATAAATAGACCTGCGCCAACTCAGCATTGAGCCAAGCAGCAACAGTGGCTTCATCTATGCTTCCCTGAAAACGCCCCAATTGCTGTACGCACTGGATAAATCCTAACTGCGGATGCGCTGGGCGTGCCTGGCTGATCACTAAGGCACTGCGCAACGGCCAACCTTGCGCATGATCGGCACGCGCTAACTGCTCTAGCGCCAAGGCTAGACGCCGCACGCTGGGTACTGGCAGCCGTAATTGCTCAATCACCTGGCGATAAGTAATCACACCATGCTGCTGTCGAGTTGCCTCAAGCAACTTTAATAAACCACTGTGTTGCTCTGCAGTTAGCGCCAGCCTCTCACTCATCTTGCCAGCCTGACACTTTTAAAGCGCGCGCCAAGGTGCGCTTCAACACATCACTGACTTCACGCTCGCCACTCTCGATCATCTGCAAGTAATGCGGACTGATACCCGCCTCTCGCGCAACATCTTCCACAGTTAACATGGCTTGCTCACGTAACGACTTAAGCTCACGTAAGCTACTCAAAGGCTGTTGCTCTTGCTGCGCACCGGCTGGCTCGCGTCCGGCATCCTTTAATAACTGCAAATACTGCTCCCATGGCAGTACCGCATATTCAGGCTTACCGTCACGAGCAATCACTTGTACATTCATAACACTACCCAAATAGATTGAAAATCTTACTTAATACTACGCCAGAGTGCTAAAAAACACATGTTTTGAGCATTGCAACTCTATATTGCCGCTCAATTATAGCGCTGCTCAACCAGCAATCTCTGCGCAAAACCTTATAGCTCTTCAGCCCGCTACAAACTTTACTCAATCAGCAACTCAAGCTTAGTCACCTAGCAAATAATACAAACAAAAACGCCCTGCTAAAACTGCAGGGCGTTTGCGCGACACAGCTAAACCTTTATTCTTCGATCACTGCATCGGGTTCGCTCGCTTCAAGCTCGGCTGCGTCGGTTGCAGGCAAACCAACGATATCTAACAACTCGACTTCAAACACCAGCGTTGAGTTGGCTGGAATCGCCGGTGTTGGACTTTGTGCGCCGTAGGCCAGTTCACTGGGGATATAAAACTTGAACTTCTCACCAACGCTCATCAGTTGCAAGCCTTCAACCCAACCTGGGATCACGCCGCCAACGGGGAACTCAACCGGCTCGCCACGCTCGATCGAGCTGTCAAACACAGAGCCGTCAACTAAAGTGCCTTGGTAATGTACGCTGACCACATCGCTGACTTTAGGCTGTGCGCCTTCAGCTTTTTTGATCACTTCATACTGCAAGCCTGATTCTGTCGTCTGTACGCCATCGCGCTTAGCATTTTCTGCTAAGAAATCAGCACCGGCTTTAGCGGCGGCATCGTTAAGTGCTGACATACGCTCTTGCGCACGTGCCTGCAGAAAACTAAAGGCTTCCATCAGTTCGTCATCGCTCAGGCGCTGATCTTTTTTTGCAAGAGCATCTTCAATGCCGAGCGCCACAGCCTGCGAATCAAGGTCATCCATACCTTCTTGACTGAGATTTTTACCCATGCTCAGACCAATACCGTAAGAGGCTTTTTGTGCTGGCGTTTTCAGATCAGAACTTACCGCGGCCGTGTTATCACAACCTGCTAAAACGAGGGTGAGTACAGCAACCGAAGCCGCTAAACGATGTAACTTCATTATAATGTCCTTGCCTTATGCCTTACGGCTTTTATGGGGTACAAAGGTCGTGATGTTAACAGGCGACCCTACTGACTGGCTACCGGATTAAGAAGGTAAAATTGTGGCTTAGTTCAGTATTTTTACAGCCGCACTGAAGAGTTGGCTGCAGATATTTATTTGGGCCGTACTGCGCTACTGCTGTTCCTCCGTCGATGAACCCATCCAGGGTTCAACTCCGGCGCTGCGCCATCCATGGCTACGCTAGCCACAGCAATAGCGCAGTACTCATCAATCATATGCATTTCCTGCAAGCGGCCAAGACTGGGGGGAGACGCCGCTCGCTCGCAAGCGATGCAGCATTGCGCTAGCTAGCTATTTGTAGAAGGAGTGCCACGTTCCGAAGGTCGCCGCGCACCGGCAACCAGCTTATCTATTGCCCGCGCAGCAGCGACTAGACCAAAACTGGCCGTCACCGTCATTGCCGCACCAAAGCCACCAGCGCAATTAAGCTTAACGCCATCACCAACAAAACTTTTACTCAAACACACGCTGCCGTCAGGATTAGGGTAGCGCAGCTGCTCAGTTGAAAACACGCAGGGCACACTGTAATGCCGACCTGGGGTGCGGGAAAAATTGTACTCACTGCGCAATAACGAGCGCACACGGGCAGCCAGCGGATCATTGAAGGTTTTATTTAAATCTCCCACGCGAATCTGGGTTGGATCAATCTGTCCGCCTGCACCACCAGTGGTGATAATTTGAATTTTACGCCGTTTACACCAGGCAATCAGTGCCGCTTTCGCTTGCACGCTATCAATGCAATCGATGACAAAATCCAGCTCGGCAGTGATGTACTCAGCCATGGTCTCTTTGCTGACAAAATCAGGCACCGCATGCACCACACACGCAGGATTGATCGCGCGTAGACGCTGCGCCATCACATCTACCTTAGCGTGACCGACAGTATCGCTTAAGGTGTGCGCCTGACGATTCATGTTGGTTACACAAATATCATCCAGATCAAATAAAGAGATCTCGCCCACGCCAGAGCGCGCTAGGGCTTCAGCCGCCCATGAACCCACACCACCAATTCCTACCACTGCTACATGCGCTTGCGCTAAGCGCTGCAAGCCCTCGACACCGTATAAACGGGCAATGCCGCCAAAACGTAAATCATCCATCAGACACCCCTACAAAATCGCTGGCGCATTCTAGCAGTATTCCTCGTAGCGCTTACAAAACAGCAGCTGTTTCACTACACTGTATGCAGCATTTACCGCAGTACGCTGCGCTACGCTCAGCAACACGGCTGCAGCTGTACACTTTTCAAGACAACCCTTAATCTTCTGAGGTTCGGTGACTGGCATGCTTATTTGCCCCATCTGCCAATCGGCACTGACTGCGCATAACAACAGTGTGCGCTGCATCTTTGCGCACAGCTTTGATCGTGCACGCCAAGGCTATCTCAACCTCCTACCGGTGCAGCACAAAAACAGCCGTGCACCAGGTGATAACCCAGCAATGGTGCAAGCGCGGCGTGATTTTTTATCGGCGGGTCATTACGCACCCTTGGCGCAGCGTTTTGCCGCATTAATGCAAGAGCGCCAGCCGCAACAATGGCTGGATATTGGTTGCGGTGAAGGCTATTACACAGCCCACATTGCCCAGGCGCTACCTGAGAGCCAAGGCTATGCCTTGGATATTTCCCGTGAAGCGGTTAAGCAAGCTTGTAAACGCGATGCTAACACCAACTGGTTGGTCGCCAGCATGGCACGTTTACCTTTAGCCAATAACAGCTGCCAAGCCATCGCCAGTATTTTTAGCCCTTTAGATTGGCAAGAAGCGCAACGTGTATTAGCACCTGGCGGCGCTTTATTGCGGATGGGACCATGCAGTGATCACCTGCAAGAATTGCGCGAGCAACTCTATGACCAAGTGCGCAGTTATGATGACAGCAAACACCTGCAACTGATTCCGCAGGGCATGCAGCACATCCACAGTGAGACACTGCGCTTTACTCTAACGCTTACTGATGCCCAAGCTCGCAGCGACCTATTAGCTATGACACCACACGGCTGGCGTGCCAATGCACAACGGCGCGAGGCTGTGATCAGCCAAACCCTGACCACCACCATCGCGATTCGCTATGACTGGATTGAAAAAACGGATACCTAATTTATGCGCCAACCTGATATCGAAATTTATCTGAAAGACACTGATCGCGCAGCCATCAGCCAATGGCTGCAATCTGTACTAGGCGAACCTTGCAACTGGCAAGAGAAAGGCCGTGTCTCGCGCTGCATCTGTGCCAATATTCCCGTGGTGTGGTTTGAAAAAGCTGTAGGCAAATGGCACAGCCTGCTGCTCGAAAGCGCTAATACACCTTGGCAAGATGACAGCCAAGCCGCACATGCTGCCGCTGCTTATCTGCAAACCAAGGTGCGCTGTGCACCCGGCAGTTGGGAAGAAGCAGACGGTATTACTGATGCTGATCGCTGGCTGCAAGTCAGTGCCGATGGCAGCATTGAAACACTGACCTGGCATACTGCTTAGGTAGCGTTTTGCCGCTCGACGGCTGTAGGCCGAGCAAGCGAATATCAATCAGCAAAGAAGGGGCCAGCAGCCTTCTTATTGAGAACACTACAGCACAGCCTAACCGGAGTTTTTATGCTTGTTATACGTTACGCAGTTTTTGCTGCAGCCATCTTAGGTAGCTTGATCAGCCTACTGTTGGCTTTCAGCAACCCTTGGTGGCTACTACTGAGCGCTGTCTTTATCGCTTTAACTGCGCTGGGTGTGATTGATCTGCGCCAAACCCATTCCACTCTTCGTCGCAACTACCCAATTGCTGCACATATTCGCTACCTGTTTGAACAATTACGCCCAATGTTGCGCCAGTACATTGTCGAAGCCGATGATGACGAAGTGCCGTTTTCACATGACCAACGCGCTTTGGTCTATCAGCGCGCTAAATCTGAATTGGAAACTCGCGCTTTTGGTACCGAGCAAAATGTCTACGGCTCACGTTACGAGTGGATTAATCACTCCATCACGCCCACCAAACACACCGCGCAAAATTTTCGAGTCAGCATCGGCGGGCCTGACTGCAAGCAACCTTACTCAGCCAGTATTTTCAATATCTCTGCCATGAGTTTTGGCTCACTATCACCCAATGCCATCCGCGCGCTGAATAAAGGCGCACGCCTCGGTGATTTTTATCATGATACCGGCGAAGGCTCGATCTCCAGCTACCACCGCGAGCATGGCGGCGATATGGTTTGGGAGCTGGGCTCAGGTTATTTTGGTGCGCGCAATGAGGATGGCACTTTTAGTCCTGAACGTTTTGCTGAGCGCGCCAGCCTTGAGCAAGTGAAAATGATTGAGCTTAAGCTGTCGCAAGGTGCCAAACCTGGACATGGCGGTATGTTGCCCGGCGCTAAAGTTAACGCAGAAATTGCCCGTACTCGCGGTGTACCACAAGGCCAAGACTGCATTTCACCGGCTTCGCACTCAGCCTTTGCCACACCTGAAGAGTTGCTGCAATTTATTGCACAATTGCGTGAGTTATCTGGCGGCAAACCGACAGGCTTTAAATTAGCCATTGGCCATCCCTGGGAATGGTTTGCGATCGCCAAAGCCATGCTCAGCACGGGTATCACTCCCGACTTTATCGTGGTCGATGGCGGCGAAGGCGGCACCGGCGCAGCCCCCTTGGAGTTTGCTGATCATATTGGCACGCCAATGCGTGAGGGCCTGATGCTGGTGCACAACACTTTGGTGGGGATTAATTTACGCGATAAAATAAAAATCGGTGCAGCCGGTAAAATCATTACTGCTTTTGATATCGCCCGCACCCTGGCACTGGGCGCAGACTGGTGCAATTCGGCACGCGGTTTTATGTTTGCTTTGGGCTGTATTCAATCACAAGTCTGTCATACCGACCGCTGCCCTACAGGAATTGCCACACAAGACCCAAAACGCTGGCAGGGTCTTGATGTGCCAGACAAAGCCACGCGCGTGCATCATTTTCATACTCGCACCGTCGCCACCTTACGTGAATTGATTGGTGCCGCGGGGTTAACCCATCCCAATGAGTTGGGGCCAGAGCATATTATCCGCCGAGTTTCACCCACATTAGTACGCTCATTAGCCACCCTGCACCCCTATTTGCAACCAGGCGACTTACTCAACTGCGAGCACTTACCTGAGCATGTGGTCTTCCAAAAGTTCTGGCCAGGCGCACGTGCAGACAGTTTTGCCTTTTTCAAATAGCAGATACGCAAACGGCCTCTTATATGGGCCGTTTTCAGTATTACTTGGCTTGGTAAATAATACCCGGATTGCACTGCACCATGCTGTACAGCTCGGGTAACCCGTTAAGTGCCTCAGATGCACCTAAAAATATATAGCCACCGGGCTTTAACGTGGCATGCATGCGGGTCAAAATATCTTTTTTTGCTTCTGCAGAGAAGTAAATCAGCACGTTTCGACAAAACACCACATCAAACTTGCCTAAGCCTGCATAGCTGTCTAATAAATTTAAAGCACGAAACTCAACGCGGCTCTTAATCTCAGGCTTGATCATCCAACGCCCAGCAGGCGTCTTATCAAAGTAGCGCTGCAAACGCTCTTGCGATAAACCGCGAGCAATCGCTAAGCTGTCATAGTCACCCACTTTACAGGCCTGCAACATCGTCGGAGATAGGTCCGTTGCAATAATTTGCATGCCTGCTTTAACTTGCCCTAAGTGCGCACGCTCATACTCATCCATGGTCATCGATAGCGAATAAGGCTCTTGCCCTGACGAACATGCCGCTGACCAAACACGTAAACGTTGGTTGGGCTGCTTACTTAGCAGTTCAGGTATGACTTTATTTTTCATCACTTCAAACGGATAAACATCGCGAAACCACAAGGTTTCATTGGTAGTCATTGCGTCAATAACTTTATCTTGTAAGGCACTGCGCGAATACGTCTGCAGCTGGCTCATCAGCTCTGTTAAAGATTTAATACCATGCTCATCCAGTAGCTTCTTTAAGCGGCTGGTCACTAGGTACTGCTTATTATCACCTAACACGATGCCTGACTTACTCTCAAGAAATTGCCTGAAAGCATTAAACTCAGATGGTGAGACCGACACATTGACCGCCTTTTATAAAATTAGCGCTTAAATAATAAAATCATTTAAGACACGCAAACAATGATGACGCACTATAACGCATCAACCGCTTTTATGCGCTCGACAACAAGGTCTACTAGATCATCAGGCCGAAATTTGGCTAAAAAATTATCAGCACCGACTTTTTTAACCATTGCTGTATTGAATATGCCTGACAGCGATGTATGCAGCAAAATGTACAAATCCTTCATCACTGGGTCACTGCGTACTGCCGCAGTTAAGGTATAACCATCCATTTCTGGCATTTCAATATCAGAAATCATCATCAGCAATTCAGCAGCAGGATTCTTACCCGCTTGCAGCATAGCCTGTAAATACTCATAGGCTGCTCGCCCATCATTCAAGGCCACAACCTCGACACCAATTGTTTGCAAGCAGTGCAAAACCTGCTTACGAGCAACACTGGAGTCATCAACGATGAGTATTTTTTTATTCAAGGCACTGATACGTACTTGTTCGGTTAGAGAGTCGGTTAAAATCTCTTCTGAAGAAGGCGACACCTCAGCCAGAACCTTTTCAACATCAATAATCTCTACCAAACTGTCATCAACACGCGTAACCGCTGTCAAATAATGATCGCTGCCCGCACCTTGCGGTGGTGGGCGTATTTCTTCCCAATTCAAGTTAACAATACGATCAACGCCGCTGACTAAAAAGCCCTGCTCTTTCATATTGTATTCTGTGACGATAACAAAGCCTTCGTGAGCGCTATCTAATACTTGATTGCTGGTTGCCAACGCCAGATCCAATACCGTAACAATGCGTCCACGCACACTGGCCACACCCCGTACAATAGGGTTGGATTTAGGCATTGAGGTTAATTGTGGACACTGCAACACCTCACGCACTTTAAACACGTTGATCCCATACAGTTGCGGCCCATTTAACCTAAACAGTAATAACTCTAAACGGTTTTGCCCCACCAGTTGCGTCCGCTGGTTTACTGAATCCATTACACTGGCCATACTCAGGCTCCTAACATTTATTGCACATTTAACGCGCTGAAAATCAAATGCGGTATATTTATTGCTTTATTAGTTTCATGAATCTATTTAAGTCGTTTTCTTGGCACTCAGCAAAATCATTATGCTTTCTTAATAAAGCCGCTTTCCTCTGCGTATTCGTCACAGCAAGTGGTAGCGCTTATGCAGAAAGCATTCAACAACAAATTATCGGCACCAGTACAGCATTCCTTGAACAAATTAGCGCACAACATCTTGCAGACAATAATATCGTAGGCCGACACACTGTGAAAATTGGCCGTCTCGATCCACGCTTACGCTTACCTGCATGCGCTATACCATTACAAGCTAGCCTTGAAAGCCCTGCACAACCCATTGGCAGGGTAACCATCCGTGTACGTTGCGATAGTGATGCACCTTGGACAATTTTCGTCCCCGGCCATGTCAATTTATATCGCGAGGTTGCTACAGCTTTGCGTTCAATGTCACGCAACAGCATCGTGCAAGCATCTGACGTGCAACTGAGCGAGCGCGATGTTAGCAGCCTACGCCAAGGCTACATACTTGATCTTGAAAACGTTATCGGAAAAAAGCTCACTCGCCCGATCCAACCCAGCCAGGTTATTTCTGCAAATGCCTTAAAAGCTGCAGCAGCAGTGGATAAAGGCGATGCTGTAGTGATCAGTGCCCATGGCAATTCGATGTCTGTACGCATGCCTGGCATTGCTCTAGAGGAAGGCGCAATTGGCCAACAAATCAGAGTTCGCAATACGCGCTCACAACGCATTGTACATGCTCGCGTGACAGCCCCCGGCCAAGTTGAAGTAGCAATGTAAAACGCACTGCAGTAAAGTGTGCGCAGTTGATGTGCGAACACACTAACGCAAATAACCTGCAAAGAATCTGCCTAATTGATGTGTAAAATTAGCGCTAAAGTTTCCTCGCTAACAGCCGATTACCTGTTAAGTGTTCCAATACTGTAATTGAGGTTTATCAACATGGCTATCGACTTTAATAACCCAAACAATACAACAGGGTTGAGTAAGCCGACAAAAGCGAGCTCGCTCAACTCCGCACAAACAAGCGCACACGACAGCGCTAAACAAAGCACGCTTGAGCAAGCAAACAGACCAGCCAGTTCTGGCGATTCAGTACAGCTGAGCAAAAATGCGCGCCAATTACAAAGCGTCTCTGAAAAAATGGCTGAGATGCCTAGCGTAAATTCAGAAAAAGTTGCCCAGCTTAAGCAAGCAATTGCAGAAGGCAGCTACCAGGTAGATAGCCAGCGCGTTGCTAGCAAACTGCTTGGCTTAGAAGCTCAATTTGGATAGTAGATTAAAACACTATGTCTGATCAGCACATTCTTGAAAGCTTATTAGCAGATATTGATACAGCACAGCAATTGCTGTCTCTGCTCGACCAAGAATTCGAAGCATTAAGCGGGCGCGATCTTGAGGCGCTACAGCTATTACTGGCGCAAAAACAACCTGCTTTGCGTATTCTTGAGCAGCACGCTTCAGAACGTAGCCAATTACTATTAAAAAACAATGCAACTTCTGATCTAAAGGGTTTTCAGGAATTTGCAGCACGCTCACCATTGGCATCGAAATTACTTGATAGCAGCACTCAACTGAACACCCTTCTCGAACAGTGCCAAGCTGCTAACTTACGCAACGGTCGCTTAATTCGCAGCAATCAAACCAGCGTCAACAGCATGCTCAACATCATTCGCGGCACAGACACCCCAAGCCTTTACGACAAAACGGGTAGCGCAGCAAGCACCCATAAGCAACGCCCTTTCAGCCAAGCCTAAACGCTAAATGAGTGAAGTAGCCTAGCAACTGCTGCTATACTGGCGCCCAATTCAAAACCTTCATATGGCTAAATTAAAGGGGTAATACCGACAGTGTCTGACTTGTTTTCTGAAAGCAACGCTTCGCAGCCGCCCCAACAA
>CAYLOI010000012.1:0-78213 GCA_964385265.1 uncultured Thiopseudomonas sp. | reverse complement strand
GCCAAATAACAAATGCATATTAGTAAATAACATCCCCGTACCGAGCAGCTCACGGCTGGCACCGATAATGACTAGAACCAAGCCAAAACCAACGCCCATCACCAAGCCGTCGTAGCTGGCGCGCAGCATCGAGTTCTTTGCGGCAAAGGCTTCAGCACGACCGAGAATCACGCAGTTGGTGGTAATCAGAGGAATAAAAATACCCAGAATTTGGAACAGCTCATAGGTGAAGGCTTGCATCAGCAATTCAATGCAAGTGGTCAGTGCTGCAATGATCATCACGAACACCGGTAAACGCACGGCGTTGGTGACCGCATTGCGAATTAGTGACACAGCCGCGTTGGAGCAAATCAGCACCAGTGCTGTGGCAATGGCTAAACCTAGCGCGTTGACCGTTGAGTTACTGGTACCCAGCAGTGGGCACAAGCCCAGTAGCTGGACCAGGCCTGGGTTGTTTTTCCATAGGCCGTTGAGCGTAATCTCACGAAATGAGGGGGTCATGGCTGCACCTCTGCGTCAGTTAATGGCGCAAACAGCTGCGCATGCTCCTGATCAAAATACTGTAACGCCTTGTGCACCGCCGTCACCACCGCGCGCGGGGTGATGGTGGCACCGGCAAACTGATCGAAATCACCATGATCTTTTTTCACCGCCCAGCCACGCTCGCTTGGGTTGTTTAAGCTTTTACCATCAAAGCTTTTGATCCATGGGCTTTTTGCCAGATCAATACGATCGCCAAGGCCTGGCGTTTCTTTATGCTGAATAACCCGCACAGCGCTGAGTGTGCCGTCGGCCATGATGCCGACCAATAATTGGATAGTACCGCTGTAGCCGTCTGGCGCATTGGCTTGCAAAATCACTGCAGCAGGCTCTCCATTGAGGCTGGCGAGGTAAGCTGGGGTGTCTTTGTGATGACCTAAGAGCGGCTCATTTAAGTAGATCATCTGCTCTAGCAGCGCATTATCGTAACTCTGTGCCGGTAAAATCTCGCCAAGGGTGCGGATTTGCGCATCGCGCTCTGCTTCGGCAATACGCGATTCGGTAGATTGCTGGGTGATGGCAACCACGGCAACGGTCACTGCAGCAAATAAGGCTAACACTAGGCTGTTCTTAAGCACTGAACGACTGATTTCTGGCAGCATTTTACTCTCCCGCCTTAAAGCCGCGTTTGGCGGCTGCGTGGCCATAGGTGCGTGGCTTGGTGAAATAATCAATGGTCGGTGCACAGAGGTTCATTAGCAGAATGGCAAAGGCCACGCCATCAGGGTAGCCGCCCCAAGTGCGGATAATATAAACCAGCACGCCGACACCCAGACCAAAAATTAAACGTCCGAGCACGCTGGTGGCGCTGCTGACTGGATCAGTGACAATAAAGAAAGCGCCGAGCATGGTTGCGCCGCTAAGTAAATGAAACAGGGGGGAGCCGTTTGAATCAGAGCCGCTGCCATTCCAAAAAAGTAAACTCATCACAAAGAGTGCTGTCAGCATGCCGACCGGTGCGTGCCAGCTGAATAGTTTTTTGCGTAATAAGAACAACCCACCGAGCAAAAAAGCGAGGTTGACCCATTCACTGCTGTAGCCGGCAAACATGCCAAAGGCCGGATTGCTGCTCCATAGCTCGGCAAGCGTCAGGCTGCTATTGGTTTTCAGTGCATCCAGTACGGTGGCCTGACTCCAAGCATCAGGAAAGGCTTGGCCAAAAAAGACATGCTGTAGACCTGCAGCCATATCAACGCTGTGCGCCGCGGGCCAAGCAGTCATATCGACGGGGAAGGACACCAGCACTACGACATAACCGAGCATGGCCGGGTTGAATGGATTCTGTCCCAGACCGCCAAACAGTTGCTTGCCAAATACCACAGCAAAGCCGGTGGCAACGGCGATCAGCCACCAAGGTGAGTAGGGCGGTAAGGCCAGCGCTAAGAGTAGACCTGTAACCAAGACACTGCAGTCTTTAACAAAAAACAGCACTGGGCGTTTACGCAGCGCCAGGATGGCCACTTCAAATAGCAGGGCAAAAGCACAGGCTAAAATAATATTAAGCAGCGGGCCAATGGCGAAGAAATAGCTCAGAGCAAGAATGCCTGGCACAGTGGCGGCCATCACCAGCAGCATAACGCGCTGCGTGCGGTTGGCACCCTTGGCGTGCGGTGAAGTAATGCGGGGCAGAGTCATCGGTACTCCAAAATATTGCATAAGTTGCGCGCTAGACGCTAACTTCTTCGGATTGATTAAGTGTGTCTAATGCGTGTTCAGCTTGGCTCAAATCAGCTTGCAGGGCGGTTAAAATCTGCGCGTCTGCTTCAGCGCGCTCGGCCTTACGCAGCGCTGCACGTTTCATGGCTACGTCAATTTTAGCTTTTTTCAGGGCTTGCTCAGCAGCACTGAGTTCTGGCTTAGCAGGTTTTTTAGTGGTGGCCGGCGCGCTGCTAGTCGTTGACAGGGCTGCATCTAAAGCTTGCTTGGCCTTTTCGGCGCTGGCCCGCAATTGCTCAACCTGCGTTTGCAATTCTTCTGTGCCATGAGCATCCAGTTGTTTTTGCGCTTTACGCAAAGCCACTTGTGCCATGCTTGCGGCAATTTTTAAGCGTTTAAGCTCATCATCACTCGAACTGCTGGCTGCCTTAGGCGCTGCAGCAGCAGTGGTGACGGCAGCGAGTGCTTGCTGCGCTTGTTCCGCACTGACGCTAAGCTGCTCAACCTGTGCTTGCAGCTCTTGTGTGCCATGCAGGTCCAATTGCTTTTGTGCTTTGCGCAATGCCACTTGCGCCATACTTGCGGCAATTTTTAAGCGCTTTAACTCATCCTCAGATGCGCCTGCTGGACTGTTGACGTCAGCCTCTTGCGCTTGCGCAGCTTTTTTAGCTTGCTCGGCCTTGGTTTTAGCGAGGCGCTCAGCGCGAGCTTTACGTTCAGCTTCTTTGCGTTCTTCCTCGAGACGCAAGCGCTCTTGGCGAAATTCAAAACGCTCTTTGGCATGTTCGGCTTTAGCGAGTTTATTGGCTTGCTCGCGGATGTCAGCTTTGGCTGAGCGATAATACTGCACTAAAGGAATGCTTGATGGGCAGACATAAGCGCAGGCGCCGCATTCAATGCAATCAAATAGATTGTGAGCCTGCAACTGTGCGTGATCTTCGCCTAGGGCATAAAAATGCAACTGCTGTGGCAGTAAATTAGCGGGGCAGACTTCAGCGCAGTCACCGCAGCGAATGCAGGGCATGGCTGGAGGCGGCGGCGGCAGCTCTGCAGCGCTAGCAGCTAATAAACAGTTACTGGTTTTAATCACAGGCGCATCTAGCGAGGGCAAGGTGAAGCCCATCATTGGGCCGCCAGCAATTAAGCGATTCATATGCTTTTTTTGCAGTCCAGCAAACTCAAGTAAATCAATGGCTGGTGTGCCGATTAAACATTCCACATTCATTGGCTTATGCAACGCTTCCCCAGTAAGTGTGGTGATGCGAGAAATAAGCGGTTTACCTTCAATCACAGCATCGTGCACGGCAACTACAGTGCCGACGTTTTGGCATAAAATGCCCAGTTGAGCAGGTAATTTAGCTGAGGGGACTTCTTGTCCTGTGAGAATTTGAATTAGCTGGCGCTCACCACCGGACGGATAAATAGTGGGTAGAACCACAAGGTGGTAACTGCGTGAATTGAGCGCATTGCGTACTGCGGCTATCGCTTCGGACTTATTGTCTTCAATCGCAATCAGAACATTTTCCGGGTCGAGAATACGCACTAAAATATCAATGCCTAGCATCAATTGCGCTGCTTTTTCACGCATTAAAACATCATCAGCGGTGATATACGGCTCGCATTCTGTACCATTGATAATCAATGTTTTAATCGGTTGATTGGCCGCTGGCGATAGCTTGATCACCGTTGGGAAGCCCGCGCCGCCTAAGCCACTGATACCGGCTTGGCGGATTTTATCCAGCAATTGTGCCGGACTGGCTGCATGGAAGTCAGGCAGTGGCTCAAGCGGGCACCATTTATCCAAACCGTCAGTATCAATGACGATGGCGTCCATTAATTGCCCAGAGGTGTGTGGATAAGGTTGCGGGCCAATAGAACTGATAGTGCCAGAGCTGGGGGCATGCACTGGAGCACTGATCAGGTTGGCTGAGTCAGCAATTAATTGGCCTTTGAGCACATGATCACCGACACCAACAATTGCATCGGTAGGGCTGCCAAGGTGCTGCAGCAAAGGTACGATCAGCTGCTTAGGCAAGGGTGCAGGCTGTATAGGTTGCTGATTGGACAACGCTTTGCATTCTGGCGGGTGAACGCCGCCACGTAATGGGTGAATAGGCCAAGTATTCATGACAAAGACTCCCGATCCGTCGCAATCAAAGTGCCGGGTGGTAAAGGGTGCTCCCATTTCCAGCTTTGCAAGGTCTGCGCAACAGGAATCATATCAATGCAATCCACAGGGCAGGGTTCAACACAGAGGTCGCAGCCGGTGCATTCGTTAGCAATCACCGTATGCATTTGCTTGGCGGCACCTAAAATTGCATCGACGGGGCAGGCTTGAATACATTTAGTACAGCCGATGCATTCGTCTTCACGGATAAAGGCTACCAGCTGTGGTTTTTCGCCTTCCACCGCATCCAATGGTTCGGGCTCGATATCAAGTAATGCAGCCAGCGCCTGAATTGTAGCTTCGCCACCGGGCGGGCATTTGTTGATTTTATCGCCTGCGGCAATTGCTTCGGCATAGGGTTTGCAACCAGGGTAACCACATTGCCCGCATTGGGTTTGCGGCAGTAGCGCATTGACTTGTTCAGCAATGGGATTGCCTTCTACGCGAAAGCGTACTGCGGCAAAACCTAAGATGGCACCGAAGATTAAACTGAGTCCAACCAGTGCTGCGACTGAGATCAATATCATGCTCATAGCTTGATCAAACCACTAAAGCCCATAAAAGCCAGTGACATCAGACCGGCAGTCAGCATACCAATTGCCGCGCCTTGGAAAGGTTTGGGTACGTCTGCGATAGCAATCCGCTCGCGCATGGCGGCAAACAGCACCAGCACTAAAGAAAAACCAATACCGGCAGCAAAACCATTGATACTGGCTTGAATAAAGGTGTATTCGCTGCGATTGGCATTCAGCAGGGCAACACCAAGCACGATGCAGTTGGTGGTGATCAGTGGTAAGAAAATTCCCAGCACACGGTAGAGGATAGGGCTGGTTTTATTAACCACCATCTCGGTAAATTGCACCACTACAGCAATGACTAAAATAAAGCTGATGGTGCGCAGAAACTCTATATCAAAAGGCTTGAGGATATAGTGCTGGACTAAATAGCTGCAGATGGAGGCCAGGGTTAAAACAAATGTTGTGGCCAGTGATAAGCCTATGGCCGTTTCAACTTTTTTTGAAACACCCATAAAGGGGCATAGGCCAAGAAACTGAACCAATACAAAATTGTTCACCAGTATGGCGCTGACCAAAATAAGTAAGAGTTCGCTCATAGGGAGTCGTAGAGGCAAAGGCCGTTGTTAATGAGGCGCTCATTATCGTGCAGGTCGATATAGCGTACAAGTAGGCTTTCTGTCTTCTTTAAGTTCTTTTTGATCTAAGGCTATGATTTCTGGGCTAAAATGCCTAGAAACATAGTATTTGCAGATAAACTGTGACGTTATGACGCGCAGATCTGGTGATATCTTTAAACCGTCATAGCGTTCGTACGTATGCTGGGCTTAATATGCCGCTAGCAATATTTTACCGTTAAAATTTTATCAAAGGCGCCACAACGTTGTGGTGAAGGAAAAATGCATGCTGAATAAACTTTCTCTTAAGGTGCGACTTATATTGCTCACAGCCATTGCTGTTTTGCTGGTTTTGATCGTAGCTGCTGTGGGACTGTCAGGAATTAACACACTTAACAAAGCACTCGAGGATGTTTATAAAGAAAATATGGTGCCGGCAATGCTGTTAGATGATATTTATTCCGACATCAACAGTATGCGCTCAGAGTTTTTACTGGCATTACAGCATGATCCTGATTCCCCTTTTCTCGATTTACACAATCACCCTGTTCAGCAGCATATCGATGTAGTTGAGCGAAACCGAGAGAATACCCTGCGTACTTGGGCGCAGCTTGAGACACAAGCATTCACAGCTCAAGATCAGAAACTGATTGATGACTTGCATCTGCAGATTACGCAGCTCAATGCTCAAGGCGTTGAGCCAGTATTAAAGGCTATTTTTGAGCATGATTACTATAAAGCTAACGAGCGTATTCTGACCCATATTAACCCTGCCACAGCAAAAGCACGTGTGCTGATGACGCAGCTCAGCAGTAACTTTATGCAGTATGCGCAAGAAAAATTCAATCAAGGTGAGCTGCGTTATAAGCAAGCCTTGCAGCTGTTTGTTCTTGTTTTGGTTCTTGGTGGTGCGCTTGTTTTGCTTTTAGCAATACGGGTTATTTGCAGTATTCAAGAGGCAGTTAAATTATTACGTGAGGCGTCTGAAAGCATGGCGGCCGGTGATACTACTGTCCGTGTTATTTATCCCAGCAATGATGAGTTGCGCGCAGTGGCGCTGGCCTTTAATCACATGGGTGAACGCTTCCAGCTGGCGTTAAATGATGTTGACCGTTCCGCTGAACAATTGGCTGCAGCCAGTGAAGAAACCTCAGTGGTAACGGTACATACCAGCGCCAGTATGGGCAAGCAGCAAAGTGAGATCTCTCAAGTGGCGACGGCGATGAATGAAATGCATGCCACCGCCAGCGAAGTGGCACGCAGCGCGAGTTTAGCCGCAGAGGCAGCGCACCATGCCGACCAAGAAGCTGTTGTTGGCCGTGATGTCTCACTGCAAACCATTGAGGCAATTGAAAGCCTAGCATCGGCAGTGGAGCATGCCACCGGTGTGATTGAGTCGTTAGCCAAAGACAGTGAGGAAATTGGCAGTGTGCTTGATGTGATTAAAGGCATTGCGGATCAGACCAACTTGCTTGCGCTAAATGCGGCGATTGAAGCGGCACGAGCGGGCGAGGCTGGACGTGGCTTTGCTGTAGTTGCAGATGAAGTGCGCACCTTAGCTTTGCGTACGCAAAAATCCACACAGGAAATCAATGATACGGTTGAGCATTTACAACGTGGCGCAGCGCAAGCCGTTGAGGCTATGGCAACAGGGCGCACTCAAGCTCGAGCAGGTGTTGAGCAAACCTTAAAAACCACGGCCTGTTTAGAGTCGATTGTTAAAGCGATCAGCACTATTAACAACATGAACGTGCAAATCGCCAGCGCAGCAGAAGAGCAAAGTGCGGTGAGTGAAGAGATTACTCGCTCAGTTGTAGCGATTAATGATCTAACCAATGAAACCACCGATGGTGCTTTACAGACCACAGAAGCCAGTCAGGAAGTGGCGCGTCTAGCCAGTGCTTTACAAGAAATGCTGCGTCAATTTAAAACCTAAAAGCCCAAGCTTTACCGCACAGTGCTGTGAATGGATGCAGTGCTGTGCGGGTTTTTGCTCATGTTTTGAGCTTGGCAGTTAGCAAAAAAACCTTAGTGCAGATGTGCTCAGTCGACACCGATAATGTCACTGCAATCAATCTTAATGATAATGATAATGATTGCTATTTGCTTAGCGCTCTGCTAAATTTACTCGCACTCAAAATATCACTAAGGACATGCCGTGAAAAACTTATTCAAAACTGTAGTTTTAGCCGCCAGTTTAATCGTTGCTGGCAGCGCTGTTGCAGAAGAAAGCTCAGGTCATTTTAAAGGCCTTGCGGCACCAGATTTAAATACAGCAGTAGCTAATTTTTCTGAGTACAACAACCGTCTAGAGCAGGTACTGGCAGGTGAGTTGACAGATACTGACCTAGTAACTGTGCACGAGTTGACCTACACACTAGAAAATGCGCTTGAGAAAATTAATATTGATCTAGAAGAGCTGGCACAGACGCTTGAGAAAGTCCACGTTGCGTCAGAAACCTTCAACCGTGACGCCCTCAAAGAAGCCGGTCCTGCCTATTTAGAAACCGCGCGTACTGTTATTAAGTAACAGATCTTAGGCCGCTACTTTAGGTTTTGTACGGCATAAAGTAGCGGTTGTTGTCTGCTGGCGTGCTTTTTTGTGGGTATACTTAGTCTGCTACCGAATAGCTTGGAGACTAGCCCACCATGTACGAACAGCACCGTTTTGGTATGCAACTGACGCATTTGTCGCGAGCCTGGCGCGCTGAGTTGGATCGGCGCTTAGCAGCTTTAGGCTTGTCACAGGCGCGTTGGTTAGTCTTGTTGCATCTGTCACACGATAAAAAGCTACCCACGCAAGGTGAGTTGGCTAACAGTGTCGGGGTTGAAAACCCTACCTTGGCGCGCCTGCTTGATGCACTAGAAGCACAACAGTTGATTGAGCGTCAGCCTGATCAGCTTGATCGGCGAGTCAAAAATATTGCTCTGACAGATAAAGCATTCGGCATTATTGAAGAGATTGAGAGTATTGCCACCCGTTTGCGCAAAGAAATCTTTGCTGGCCTTAGCGAGCAGGATATTCAGCACTGCCAAGATATTCATTTACGCATGTTGGCTAATTTAGAAAAAATCCATGAAACGTGATCTAGCGAGTCTAAACGCACGCTTTGGCGCGCTTTATCGAGTCTGGTTATTAGGCGTGCTGATGCTTGGCAGTATGGTGATGGTGCTGTCATCGACCAGTATTAATGTGGCATTACCGGCGATTATGGATGAGTTTGCGATGGGCCGACCGCTGGCGCAGTGGCTGGCAACGGGCTTTCTCGCGGCAATGACGGCAGGGCTTTTATTGGCTGCTTGGGCGCAAGCTAAATTAGGTTCAAGGCTGACCGTACAGTTTAGTATAGGCTTATTTGTGCTGTGTTCACTGGCAGCGCTGGTCGCCACTGAAGGCTGGC
This sequence comes from uncultured Thiopseudomonas sp., assembly GCA_964385265.1. Taxonomy (GTDB): domain Bacteria; phylum Pseudomonadota; class Gammaproteobacteria; order Pseudomonadales; family Pseudomonadaceae; genus Denitrificimonas. Next base: position 69,317 of record CAYLOI010000012.1, on the reverse strand, counting down.
AGCTGATTGTATTACGTATTTTGCAGGGTACCAGTGCGGGGATTATTCAACCCCTAGCAACGGTGTTAATTTTCCGTGTTTACGCCGGCGGAGGGCGCGGCGCGGCGTTGGGTGTATATGGTTTAGGTTTGATGATTGCGCCCAGTATTGGGCCGACAATCGGTGGCTATTTAATTGACCACTTTGGCTGGGCATCAGCGTTTTGGCTGCCGCTGCCTGTGTGTTTTGTATTGATGCTGGCCGGGCACTGGTTGCTGCCCGATGAAAGCAATGCAAACGCTAAGCGGTTGGATGTCCTGTCATTTGTAATGTTAACCATCGCCATATTTGCCGGGCTGGGTGCCATCTCCGAAGCACAGCGCTACGCATGGAGTGATTGGCATGTGTGTACGCTGGCTTTGCTAACATTGGTCTGTGCGCGTGTGTTTTTTGTGCGCACCCTCAGCAGTAATCGACCTATTTTATCCTTGCGCTTATGGCGCCTTCCTGCGTTTCGGCGGGCCAGTTGGGTGGCCTTAGCTCTTGGCCTGGGCCTTTATGGCTCAACCTATTTGATTCCTTTATTTTTACAGACGATTAAAGGCTACAGTGCCGGTCATGCTGGGGTTTTACTGTTGCCGGCTGGCATCTTGCTGGGTTTAGCCTCATTTGCCAGCGGCTGGCTTTGTGACCGAATCGCGATTGTTTGGTTGCTGTGCATTGGTTTATTTTTATTTGCCGTTTCTTCAGTGTGGTACGGCATTTGGGGAGCGAGCAGCGGCTTTTTGTGGTTGTGCATCATTGCCGGTGTCGGGCGCTTGGGGATTGGCTTGATTATGCCTGCGCTAAGTATTGCATCGCTGGACAGTTTAACGGTCGATGAGCTGCCCTACGGAGCAGGTGCTGTGACTTTTGTGCGGCAGCTGGGTGGTGCATTTGGGATTAACTTACTGACAGTTTTTCTTGAGTGGCAGCATCAATCACTCGGTGGAGATTTTGCCGCTGAAACACAAGCCTTTGAGCGCACCTTTATCCTCTTAGGCTTGGCCTTTATGTTGGCGTTATGGCCGGCTTGGCGCCTGCGTAAATTTCCTAAGCTGAAGAAGAAAACTTCAGCGCCTGCTGCACAGACGAGCTAAACACAGCCTCACCAGATGCTCTTGTGTGTTGGGGTTAATAATCTAAAAACCACCTGAGTTTATTTAAACAGTGGCCCCGAGCGGGTGTTAAGGCCTTTGGCTAAGCGGTCGTAAAGCACCACATTGACTGTGGCGGCCAAGTTCATACAACCATTAGTTGGCACATACACCACATCTTCACACCAGTCGCGAATCTCTTTGTCCAGTGAGCCATCTTCCGGGCCGAAAATATATAAGGCGCGATCAGGGTGGGTGTACTCGGGCAATGCGCGCGCGCCTTCAACCAATTCAATTGCCACAGGTACGCAGCCCAATGGCAAAATCTTGCGCAAATCATCGATATTAATCAGCGGTACGTCTTGATGGACTTTCTTAGTATCGGTAATAAAGTCTTTAGCGCGATCGTAACGGGTACCGGTATAAAACACGCTGTTGACGTTATAGCAGCCTGCCGCGCGCATGATGGAGCCGACATTAGTCGGCGATTTGGGGTTGCTTAAAGCAATGCAACTGTAACGGCGATTGGCCACGGCATGTTCACTCGAATGTGGGAGGTATACCGCAGCATGGGATGTGCTGGGTATGGTCACAAGGCTAAATAAAAAGGCCGAGAACTGAGTCTCGGCCTAGGCGCTAGATTAACACAGAGGCTAAGAGAGGATTAAATCTCAACCGCTAGGCTATCAGCAATTTTCTTTTTCCATACGGCTGGGCCAGTGATATGGACTGATTCACCCAAGGTGTCGACTGCTACAGTTACTGGCATGTCTTTGACTTCGAACTCGTAAATGGCTTCCATCCCCAGTTCAGCAAAGGCCACTACGCGTGATTTTTTGATCGCTTGGGCAACCAGGTAAGCCGCGCCGCCGACAGCCATCAGATAGACAGCTTTGTTGTCTTTAATCGCTTCAATAGCGATTGGGCCACGCTCGGATTTACCGATCATGCCCAGCAAACCTGTGCTTTCCAGAATTTGACGGGTGAACTTGTCCATTCGCGTTGCCGTCGTGGGGCCTGCTGGGCCAACCACTTCGTCACGCACTGGATCAACTGGGCCGACGTAGTAGATAAAGCGACCTTTAAGATCAACTGGCAACTCTTCGCCGTTGTTGAGCATATCAACCATACGCTTATGCGCGGCATCACGCCCGGTCAGCATTTTACCGTTAAGTAAAACAGTTTCACCGGGCTTCCAGCTTTGTACCTCTTCTGGCGTTAAAGTGTCGAGGTTAACGCGACGCGCTGAAGGGCCGGCTTCCCAAACGATATCTGGGAACGCAGCCAAAGGTGGCGCTTCGAGTACGGCTGGGCCTGAACCATCCAAGACAAAATGCGCGTGACGGGTGGCCGCGCAGTTGGGAATGATGCAGACCGGCAACGAGGCCGCGTGAGTTGGATAATCCATGATTTTTACATCAAGTACCGTGGTCAAACCACCCAAGCCTTGCGCACCAATACCCAGTTGATTGACTTTTTCGAACAGCTCTAAGCGCAATTCTTCCACACGGTTTTGTGCGCCACGTGCTTGCAGTTCATGAATATCAATGGGTTCCATCAGTACTTCTTTGGCCATCACTGCAGCTTTTTCAGCTGTACCGCCAATACCAATGCCGAGCATGCCCGGCGGGCACCAGCCGGCGCCCATTTCTGGAACGGTTTTTAATACCCAGTCAACGATAGAGTCGGATGGGTTAAGCATGGCCATTTTGGCCTTGTTTTCTGAGCCGCCGCCTTTAGCTGCGACATCAAACTCAATGGTGTTACCCGGTACGATCGAGTAGTGGATCACCGCTGGAGTGTTGTCTTTGGTGTTGCGACGCGCGCCAGCAGGGTCTGCCAGAATTGATGCACGCAAAATGTTATCAGGCAGTTTATAGGCCTGACGTACACCTTCATTGATCATGTCATCTAAACTCATGGTCGCGCCATCCCAGCGCACATCCATACCGACGCGAACAAACACGGTCACAATACCAGTGTCTTGGCACAATGGGCGGTGGCCGGTGGCACTCATGCGTGAGTTAATCAGAATTTGTGCGATGGCATCTTTAGCTGATGCAGACTCTTCACGTAAATAAGCCTCGTGCATGGCTTGAATAAAGTCGAGCGGGTGGTAATAAGAAATAAACTGTAAGGCGTCGGCAACGCTTTGGATCAAATCATCTTGCTTAATAACGGTCATGAAACGCTCCTCTAATGTGAAGGGAACATCAAGTGCTTTTAACCAGCAGACTCGGTGTAGATGAGCAGGCAGTGAATACGCTAAAACAGGCTTAACGTGCAGTGCATGTGCTTTTAAGGGCGCTAAGTATAGCGCGCATCAGTGACTGACGAACAGTCGCGTGCTATCGACTATGGTGGCAGGCTTATGTTTACTGAGTTTGTTGCGCCTGTTGCGCCTGAACAAGATCGCTAAACTCTTGATCTTTTTGCAGCCAGAGTTGGTTAACCCACTCTTGGAATTCAGTGCGGTACTGCATGTCTTGGTCATAACTTTTGCCGAGAAATTGCTGAGGAATCGGCATGACTTGGACGCGCATCACGATGCGCTTGATTTGCCCGCTGAGCAAATCCCACAGTTTGGGTCGACCTGCAGGGTAATAGATGGTGACGTTGACTAAGCCATGTAACTGTTCGCCCATCGCATCCAAAACAAAGGCAATGCCGCCTGCTTTGGGTTTCAATAAATGCTTAAAGGGTGAGTTTTGCTGATCATGTTTCTCTGGGGTGAAACGTGTGCCTTCGAGAAAATTAAACACCGAGACGGGGTTGATTTTATAACGCTCACAGGCTTTGCGCGTGGTGGCTAGGTCTTGTCCTTGTTTTTCCGGATGCTTGGCCAAGTAGGCTTTGCTGTAACGCTTCATAAAGGGAAATTCCAGCGCCCACCAGCACAGACCAATCACCGGCACCCAAATCAGCTCTTTTTTCAAAAAAAACTTAAGAAAAGGTAAGCGTCGGTTGAACTGATACTGTAGCGCAAGAATATCGACCCAGCTTTGATGGTTACTGGTCACCAGCCATGAGTGCGTCATATCGAGCTTTTCTAAGCCTTCAACATCCCACTCGATCGGTTGTACCAACTGCATCCAAAAGCGGTTGACAGAAATCCATGATTCAGCAATCCAATGCATGGCGAAACGTATGCCGCGCTGGATGGCTGTAAAGGGCAGAAGTAATTTTAATAAGGCTAGGAAAAATAGTGGCCAGCACCAGAATAGGGTGTTGCTAATCAGCAACACAAACGCGATGGTGCCGCGTAAAAACGCAGGGAGAACGTGCAGCATAGGAGCAATACCCCAAAATAATGCGCAAGGCGCAGCAGAAATAAGTGTTGTTTTATTATTATGGTTATCGTTTCTGCGTTGGAGTGCAAGTGTTACGTGAGACTGCAGAGTCACTGCGCAGGACGCAACAGTGACTCTGTGAGGCTTGTAGCTTAATCCAAGCTGGCTGCTTGAATCGCAGTCAGAGCGATGGTGAAAACAATGTCATCGACCAAAGCGCCGCGCGACAGGTCATTGACCGGCTTACGCAAGCCTTGCAGCATTGGACCAACACTGATCACGTTGGCGCTACGCTGCACCGCTTTGTAGGTGGTGTTACCCGTGTTTAAATCAGGGAAGATAAACACTGTGGCGCGACCTGCAACTAAGCTGTCTGGTGCTTTGGAGCGACCAACACTTTCGATACTAGCGGCGTCGTACTGCAACGGACCATCAATGGGCATATCCGGATTACGTTCGCGTGCAATGCGCGTGGCTTCACGGACTTTTTCAACTTCTGCTCCAGTACCTGAATCACCGGTTGAGTAGCTGATCATGGCTACGCGTGGATCAATGCCAAAGGCTTGTGCAGATTCGGCACTTTGCAAGGCAATTTCTGCCAGTTCAGTGGCGCTAGGGTCTGGGTTTACCGCGCAGTCACCGTAAACTAAAACTTGATCAGGCAGCAGCATAAAGAATACGGACGACACCAAGTTATAGCCCGGTGCGGTTTTCAGTAATTGCAGCGCAGGGCGAATGGTGCTCGCAGTGGTGTGTACTGCGCCAGAGACTAAACCATCGACTTCATCTTCGGCCAGCATCATAGTGGCTAAGACAACAGTATCTTCCAGTTGCACAGCCGCTAGTTGCGGGGTTAAACCTTTGCTTTTACGCAGCTCAACCATCGGTGCGATAAAGCGCTGACGGATAGATGCAGGATCAATGATTTCTAAGTCGGCTGGCAACTCTATGCCTTGTGCCTTAGCGATCGCGTGCACTTCTTCAGGTTTAGCCAGCAGTACGCAGCGGGCGATACCGCGCTTTTGGCAAATCGCCGCGGCCTGAATGGTGCGCGGCTCATCACCTTCCGGTAACACAATGCGCTTGTTCGCCGCTTGCGCACGTTTGACCAATTGGTGGCGGAATGCGGGCGGTGATAACAACAGTTCACGTGTGGTTTTGCAGCGCGCAGTCAACCATTCCTGGTCCAAGTGGCCGGCGATGTAGTCAGTCACGGCTTTGGCACGTTCGGTATCGCTAATTGGAATGCCTTTGTATAGGCGTGTCAGGTTGTAAGCGGTGTCGTATGAGCCAGTTGGCACGCTCATTACCGGTAAACCGCCTTGTAGCGCGCGTTCACCAATATCCATAATGCTTGGGTTTGGTGTGAGATCGCCGGTCAGCAATAATCCGGCCAGTAGCACACCATTCATTTCAGCTAAGCTCACCGCTAAAATAATATCGTCACGATCACCTGGGCAAACGACTAAAACACCGGGTTGCAACAAAGGTACGATGTTGGCCACTGTGCGTGAGCAGAGAATCACTTTTTGTACGCGGCGTTGTGCAATGTCACCGGCGTTATGTACTTTGGCTTTTATCAGCTCAGCAAAGTCACTGGTGCGCGCGTTGTTGAGTTCATCATTCTTAGCAATGCAGCCAATGAGATGTAAGTCACCTTTACGCAGTGCTGGCAGGTGGCTTTTTAAGCGTTCAACAAAACCAGCAATAGGCGCATCATCGACCTTGTTAATAATTACACCAAGAACTTTAGGGTCTTTAGTGCCACCAAATAGTTGTGCTTGCATTTCAATGCGATCGGACAACTCATTGAGGTCATCACTGCTCGGCGCGCTGACTAGAATTACTTCAGCATCGAGAGTTTTAGCCAAATAAGCGTTTATTCGCTCAGCATAGTTGGCCTGACGCGAGGGCGTCATTCCTTCAACAATAATGATGTCGTACTCAGCCTGAATCTGCTGGTGCATGCTGACGATTTCTTCCATCAGCTCATCCAGTTGGCCATTACCAATCATGCGTTCAACATAGGCCAGCGATAGAGCTTTGGGCTGGCGAATAGCGTGGGTGGCTTGCATTAAAGCACTGGAGCGCTCTGGGCCCGTATCGTCAGGGTGTGGTTGCGCAATCGGCTTAAAAAAACCTACTTTTAAGCCTGAACGTAATAAGCTTTGTACAACACCTAGGCTGATGGATGATAAGCCAACACCAAACCCAGTTGGAGCAAGTAAAAATGTATGCATGAATCAAGCGTCCTGTATTAAGCGTTAGCGTCGATCAAAGCGAGGGTTTCAACAGCGATCTGGCGCTCTTCATTGGTCGGTACTACCAATACGCGCGGATGGTTTTCAGCGCTGATGATACCGCCTTGGCCGCGAACACATTTGAGGTTTGCTGCTTCGTCGAGTTTAAAGTCGAATAAACGCAGGTAATCTAAGGTTTTGCTGCGCACTAAGCTGGCGTTTTCGCCGATTCCGCCAGTAAAAATCAAACCATCTAACTTCGGCAGCGCGCAAGCCATGCCGGCTAGTGATTTAGCGAGACGGTAGCAAAATACTTCAATGGCCAAAGTGGCGTGCTCATCACCTTTTTCACGTGCTTCGATCAGGGTGCGCATATCATTGGATAAGCCAGACAGGCCCAGTAGTCCACTTTCTTTAGTGAGAACTGTTTCGATGCGCTGAGTATCCCAGCCAAGAGTACGTGCCAAGTGATTGTGCAGACTAGGGTCAACATCACCACTGCGAGTACCCATGACTAGACCTTCCAGTGGGGTTAAGCCCATGCTGGTGTCTAAACTTTCACCGTTAACCACCGCAGCTGTTGAGCAGCCGTTACCCAGGTGAGCAGTTAGCCAGCAGCTGTCTTCGACCGGCAAGCCGGTCATGGCTGCAGCTTTACGGCTGACATACATATGGCTGGTACCGTGGAAACCGTAACGACGCACATGGTGATCCGTGTACAAATGTTCTGGCACTGCATAGCGATAAGCATGCGGCGGCATGGTTTGGTGGAAGGCCGTGTCAAACACTGCGACTTGGGGCAGTTCAGGGTAAAGTGCCATCGCTGCTTCAATACCAATCAAGCCGGCTGGATTGTGCAGTGGCGCTAGTACTGCAGCGCGACGAATCACGTCAATTACTTCGGGGCTTAGCGCTGATGCTTGAGTAAAGTGCGCGCCGCCATGCACAACACGGTGACCAATGCCTGTCAGTTTGCCGTGGCTGGCTTTTTGTACTAAAGGTAATAAGCGTGCAAAGGCGTCTTTGTGGTCAGCCCCGCTCATTTGAGCAACATGCTTTTCGCCGTCTAACTCCCAGTTCAAAACGGCATCGCTGCTGCCTAATCGTTCTGCAAGGCCTTGGATAAGAAATTGTTCGCTGTCTTCGTTGACCAGTGCAAATTTAATAGAAGAGCTACCGCTGTTAATCACTAATATATTTCGAGACGACATTGAAAATCCTTTTGATAGGCAAAAAAGAGAAGGATGCGACCACATGCTGATGTTAAAAAAGCCGGATCATTAATAAGGTTTCCCAATCTTCATGGTGGTATACAATTAGGTCAAGTCTGCATTGGTCTATTTATTCTAAAGTCGCATTACGTCGCATGAGTAGGTAAACTTTCACCCTCATTCAATTTGATAAAGGTTTTTATTTTATGCTGATCGCCGACCAACACGTTGTCGCCATTGATTACACGCTTACAAACGAAGCTGGCGAAGTGATTGACAGTTCTGCAGGTGCAGAGCCGTTGGTTTATTTGCATGGCGCAGGCAATATTATTGCTGGTTTAGAAAACGCACTGACTGGCAAAGCTGTTGGTGACGAGCTGGAGGTCAGTATCGAGCCAGCTGATGCTTATGGTGAGTACAGTGCAGAGCTGATCACTCATATCGGTCGTGAAATGTTTGAAGGTGTTGAGCAGCTTGAAGTTGGTATGCAGTTTCATGCTTCAGCACCAGATGGTGGTATGCAGATTGTGACGATCCGCGATATCGAAGGTGATCAAGTCACCATTGATGGCAACCATCCGCTTGCCGGCCAGCAGCTAAATTTTAAAGTTAAGATTGCCAGCGTGCGCGCTGCCAGTGAAGAAGAAGTCGAGCATGGTCATGTGCACGGTGAGGGCGGCCATCAACACTGATAGCTCGCTTTAGTGCACAAACCCAACAAAGGCACTTCAATGTGCCTTTGTTGTTTGTAGCGCTTGGATAAAAGAGCGCACTCTTGTGTGGCTCGCGTATGCTTGTCTATTGGGTGTGCGCTCTGACAATGCTATATTGGCCAGCTGATTGCGTGCGCGATGGTCTTTGGGTGCCTCATGTTGCAAAACTTAATCTTATTTAGCGGGAGTTTAGATGTCAGTTGACGATACTTTCGCCGTAGAGTTAAAAGGGCTGGTGTTTCGGCGTGGCTCACGAAAGATATTCAATAATGTTGATATCAGTGTTCCGCGCGGCAAAGTCACTGGAGTGATGGGGCCGTCTGGTTGCGGTAAAACAACATTGTTGCGCTTGATGGCGGCTCAGCTAAAACCTGAACAAGGTGAAGTTAGGGTCAATGGGCAAAATTTGCCTGAGCTATCGCGCAGTGACTTATTTGATATGCGCAAGCAGTTTGGTGTGCTGTTTCAAAGTGGCGCGCTGTTTACCGATTTAAATGTATTTGAAAACGTTGCGTTTCCTTTGCGCGTGCACACACAGCTGCCCGATGAGATGATACGCGATATCGTTCTAATGAAATTACAGGCCGTGGGCTTGCGCGGCGCGATTGACCTTATGCCTGATGAGTTATCCGGCGGGATGAAACGTCGTGTCGCCTTGGCACGTGCGATTGCTTTGGATCCGGAAATTTTATTGTATGACGAGCCCTTTGTCGGTCAAGACCCTATTGCTAAGGGTGTATTAGTGCGTTTAATTCGTTTATTAAATGACGCTTTGGGCATTACCAGCGTGGTGGTCTCGCATGACTTAGCTGAGACCGCCAGTATTGCTGATTACCTCTATGTTATTGCTGACGGTGATGTTTTAGGGCAGGGCGAGCCTGAAGCAATGATGAACTCAGACAATCCGCGCATTCGTCAATTTATGCAGGGTATTCCAGATGGCCCAGTGCCGTTTCACTTTGCTGCACCGGATTACAGTGACGACTTATTAGGAGGTCGATAGATGGCGCGTAAGACGTTATTAGATCGCTTAGCGTTATTTGGTCGTTCTGGTTTAGATGTTGTCCAAGCTATGGGCCGCTCGCTGATTTTTTTATGGCATGTGCTGATCGGACGGGGTGGCGCGGGTACAGGTATACATTTATTGATTAAACAGCTGTATTCAGTTGGTGTCTTGTCCTTGGCGATTATTATCGTTTCAGGTTTGTTTATTGGCATGGTCTTGGCGCTACAGGGTTACAGTATTTTAGTGGACTTTGGTTCTGAGCAGGCAGTGGGGCAGATGGTTGCTCTGACGTTGCTGCGCGAGTTGGGCCCGGTTGTTACCGCTTTACTCTTTGCTGGGCGTGCCGGTTCGGCGTTAACTGCTGAAATTGGCAATATGAAATCCACTGAGCAGCTGTCGAGCCTTGAGATGATCGGTGTTGATCCACTCAAGTACATTATTGCACCACGCCTCTGGGCTGGGTTTATCTCGATGCCTTTGTTGGCTGCGATTTTCTCTGTGGTTGGCATCTGGGGTGGCGCTATGGTTGCTGTTGACTGGTTGGGTGTTTATGAAGGCTCATACTGGGGCAATATGATCAACAGCGTCGATTTTTACGATGATGTGCTCAATGGCGTGATTAAAAGTGTGGTGTTTGCCTTTGTGGTGACTTGGATTGCGGTATTCCAAGGTTATGACTGCGAGCCAACCTCCGAAGGTATCAGTCGTGCTACAACACGCACCGTGGTGTATGCCTCGTTAGCGGTGTTGGGTTTGGACTTTATTTTGACTGCTTTAATGTTTGGAGATTTCTGATGCGAATCCGTGCCGTAGAGATTAGTGTGGGAGTGTTCTTGTTGGCAGGCATCCTCGCGTTACTGTTATTGGCTCTCAGAGTCAGTGGTTTAACCGTTGCCAACAGCGCCGATACCTATAAGTTAACCGCTCATTTTGACAATATTGCTGGCTTAACTACGCGCGCTAAAGTCACCATGGCTGGTGTCACCGTAGGCAAGGTGGTGAGTATAGATTTCGATACTGAAACCTATACGGGCAAGGTTGTTATGGAAGTGCAGCGACGGGTCAATAACTTGCCGATTGATACTACAGCGTCGATTTTAACTGCTGGATTATTAGGCGAAAAATACATCAGCTTTAGTGTTGGTGGTGAAGAAGACGTCTTAGTCGACGGCGATGTGATTTATGACACCCAATCTTCACTGGTGCTGGAAGAGTTGATTGGCAAGTTTTTAATGAACACAGTTAATCAGGATTAATCGTTATGTTAGCAATGTTGCGTTATGGCTTTTTGTGTACCCTGTTGGCATTCAGCGCTTTGAGTGTGGCTGCAACCGATGCGCACACTGTGGTTAAACAAACCACGGATAGATTACTGGCCGACTTAAAAGCCAATAAGGATCAATATCGCACTGACCCTACCGCTTTCTATAATGCGATGGATGCCATTTTAGGTGAAGTGGTGGATGCTGATGGCATCTCTAGAAGCGTGATGACTGTGCGTTATTCACGTCGCGCTACGCCAGAGCAGATGCAGCGTTTTCAAGAGAACTTTAAGCGCAGCCTAATGCAGTTTTATGGCAATGCGCTGCTTGAATACAACAATCAAAATATACGCGTCTTACCCAATAGCATTGCCCAAGGTAAGAATCGTAGCGAAGTGCGCATGGAAGTCACGGATCAAAAAGGTGTTATTTATCCGGTGTCCTACACCATGGTTTTGATTGACGATCAGTGGCGCATGCGCAACGTGATCATCAATGGGATTAACTTAGGCAAGCTGTTCCGTGATCAGTTTGCCGAAGCCATGCAGCGTAATGCACAAGATTTAGACCGAGTGATTGATACTTGGGTGGAAACTGTAGCTAAAACGCGTGCTGCTCAGGAGGAGGGTGCGTGAGTAAGGCCAGTGTAAGTCTAGATCCAGCCGGAGTGCTCTACCTTAAAGGTGTTTTAGATCATAACAGCGGTCCGCTGTTGCGTGTGCAAGGCCAAGCTTTGATTCGTGACAGTGCCAGCAAAACTTTACAAGTTAATTGTGCTGGCGTGGAAAAATCCAGCAGTGTGGGCTTGGCTTTATTATTGGCGTTTATGCGTGATGGCCAGCAATACGGGAAAAGCATTGAACTGGTGCAGTTGCCTGAAGATATGCGCAAAATTGCCCAAGTGTGTGACTTAACCGAGATTCTCGGAATTGAGTCCAGCGAAATTGAAAATAGTAAAGATTGATTAAATGTTAATGTAGCGGCCGCAAACGATGCAGGCTGCTGTTAATGAGGTTAATTATGCAAGCTGTAGCAGTAAAACAATTGTTGGAAGAAAAACTATTAAATAGCCAAGTAGAAGTTGAAGGCGAGGGTTGTAACTTTCAGCTGAATGTTATTAGTGACGAGTTAGCGGCATTAGGCCCTCTTAAGCGTCAGCAAGCGGTTAACGCAGTATTAAGTGAATGGATTGCCAATGGCAGCATCCATGCAGTGACGATGAAGTTTTTTACTCGCACGGCTTGGGCCGAACGCTCTTAAAGCAACCAAACGAGACTCTTTAATGGATAAGCTAATTATTAGCGGAGGTCACCGCCTCGACGGTGAAATTCGTATTTCAGGTGCGAAAAACGCAGCGTTACCGATTCTGGCCGCAACCTTATTGGCCAGCGCGCCGGTGACAGTGCGCAACTTACCGCATTTGCACGACATTACTACGATGATTGAGTTGTTTGGTCGCATGGGCATTGAGCCAGTGATTGATGAAAAACTCAGCGTAGAAATTGATCCGCGCACCATTAAAACACTGATTGCACCCTATGATTTAGTGAAAACCATGCGCGCCTCTATTTTAGTGCTGGGCCCGATGGTGGCGCACTTTGGTCAGGCTGAGGTGGCGTTGCCAGGTGGTTGCGCGATTGGTTCGCGCCCGGTGGATTTACACATCCGCGGTTTAGAAGCCTTGGGTGCAGAAATCACCGTAGAAAATGGCTACATCAAAGCCAAGGCGCCTGAAGGTGGTTTGCGTGGTGGTAACTTCTTCTTTGATATTGTCAGTGTGACCGGCACGGAAAACATCCTTATGGCCGCGACTTTAGCCAAAGGCCGTACCACCCTAGAGAACGCCGCACGCGAGCCAGAAATTGTTGACTTAGCCAACTGCCTAATTGCTATGGGCGCGAAGATTACTGGTGCAGGTACCGACACTATTATTATTGATGGTGTAGAAAAACTCGGCGGCGCAACCTACAAGGTGATGCCAGACCGCATTGAGACTGGCACCTACTTGGTGGCAGCCGCAGTGACCGGTGGCCGGGTTAAGCTAAAAGATACCGATCCCACTATTCTTGAAGCAGTGCTATCTAAGCTGCAAGAAGCCGGTGCGCAAATTACCACAGGTGAAGACTGGATTGAGTTGGATATGCACGGCAAGCGCCCGAAGGCTGTGAATGTGCGCACCGCGCCGTACCCTGCCTTCCCAACCGATATGCAGGCGCAATTTATTGCCTTGAATGCCTTGGCTGAAGGCACCGGCACTGTGATTGAAACCATCTTTGAAAACCGCTTTATGCATGCGCTAGAAATGCAGCGCATGGGTGCGAAAATTCAAATTGAAGGCAATACCGCAATTGTTACTGGTATTGCCCAGCTAAAAGCTGCGCCAGTGATGGCCACTGACCTGCGCGCCTCTGCCAGCTTGGTGATTGCTGCTTTAATGGCAGAGGGTGACACCTTAATTGACCGCATTTATCACATTGATCGCGGTTACGAATGTATTGAGGAAAAGATGCAGCTCCTTGGTGCGAAAATTCGCCGAGTTCCGGGCTAGATTTATGTTAACTATTGCACTGTCAAAAGGTCGAATATTAGACGATACCCTGCCGTTGCTAGAACAAGCCGGTATTGTTCCGACCGAAGATCCAGAAAAAAGCCGCAAGCTGATTATTCCTACCACGCGCGATGATGTGCGTTTGCTGATCGTGCGCGCCACCGATGTGCCCACTTATGTAGAGCTGGGTGCTGCGGACTTAGGTGTAGCCGGTAAAGATGTATTGCTTGAGTATGGTGGTCAAGGTTTATATGAGCCGCTTGACTTACAGATTGCTAAATGCAAATTGATGACTGCCGGTCCAGTGGATACACCAGAGCCAAGCGGTCGTTTGCGCGTGGCCACCAAGTTCGTCAATGTTGCCAAGCGCTACTATGCTGAGCAAGGTCGTCAGGTTGATATCATTAAGCTGTACGGCTCGATGGAGCTGGCGCCGTTAGTCGGGCTTGCTGATAAAATCATTGATGTGGTGGATACGGGTAATACCTTGCGTGCCAATGGTTTAGAGCCGCAAGAGTTGATCGCACACATCAGTTCACGTTTGATCGTCAACCGTGCTTCGATGAAAATGAAGCACGCAGATATTCAAGCGCTGATTGATACGCTAAGTGTTGCGGTAGGCGCACGACACTGATTGTAAAGTGTACCGGTGTGCACCCTGATGCACGCCGCCTATCTGCGTCATAGCCGAATTGATCGGGTGCCCGCGCAGAAGGATTGCTAGTCTGATGGCGCCCGAGTGCTTTTTTAATATTGAGGCCCGCTATGACTGCCGCGACTATTGTTCGACGTTTAAATGCCCAAGATGAAGATTTTAATACCCAGCTTGATCAGCTACTGAGTTGGGAGAGTGTATCTGATGCTGATATTAATCTGCGCGTATTGGACATCATTGCTAATGTTCGCAGCCGCGGTGATGCTGCGCTGATTGATTACACACGCCAATTTGATGGCCTTGATGTAGCGCAGATGAGTGACTTGATCCTGCCACGCGAGCGTTTAGAGTTGGCGCTGACGCGGATCACGCCTGAGCAGCGCACTGCGCTAGAAACCGCCGCCCGCCGTGTACGCGAGTATCATGAGCATCAAGTACAAGACTCATGGCGCTATAGCGAAGCAGACGGCACAGTGCTTGGCCAAAAAGTCACCCCGCTGGATCGTGCTGGCCTGTATGTGCCAGGCGGTAAAGCCTCTTATCCGTCATCGGTGTTAATGAATGCGATTCCGGCGAAAGTAGCCAGTGTGCGTGAAGTGGTGATGGTGGTGCCAACCCCGCGTGGTGAAATCAATGAATTAGTTTTGGCGGCTGCCGCCATTGCTGGCGTTGATCGCGTATTTACTATTGGTGGTGCGCAAGCGGTTGCTGCCTTAGCCTATGGCACTGAAAGTGTGCCTGCAGTAGATAAAATTGTTGGCCCGGGTAATATCTATGTTGCCACCGCCAAACGCCATGTATTCGGTAAAGTTGGCATCGATATGATTGCTGGCCCTTCCGAAATCCTGGTGATCTGTGATGGCAAAACCGATCCAGATTGGATTGCCATGGATCTGTTCTCACAAGCCGAGCATGATGAAGATGCACAATCGATTTTGCTTAGCCCTGATGCAGACTTCTTAGACCGTGTTGAACAGAGTATGCAGCGCCTCTTGCCAACGCTCGAGCGTGAAGCCATTGCGCGCGTGTCAATGCGTGAGCGCGGTGCTTTGATTCAGGTGGCGGATATGGAGCAGGCGATTGCAGTGGCCAACCGCATTGCACCAGAGCACTTAGAGCTGTCAGTGGAAAACCCAGATGAGTTGCTGCCGCAGATTCGTCACGCTGGCGCGATCTTTATGGGCCGTTACACCGCTGAAGCTTTAGGTGATTATTGCGCAGGGCCCAACCACGTGCTGCCAACCTCGGGTACCGCACGTTTTTCATCACCACTAGGGGTGTATGATTTCCAGAAGCGCTCATCAATTATCTACTGCAGCCCTGAGGGTGCTTCAGAGTTGGGTAAAGTAGCTTCGGTGCTGGCGCGTGGTGAGTCACTTACTGCGCATGCGCGCTCAGCCGAATATCGCATTAAAGCTGACCAGAAAGATACATAAGCCGCTAAGATCTGCGGTAATCGAGCATTGAAATCGCTGCGCCGGCGCAGCGATTGACTCAGTTTAGGAGTGCAATACGTGAGTAAGTTCTGGAGCCCTTTTGTTAAAAATCTCGTGCCCTATGTGCCGGGCGAACAACCGAAGATTGAGCGCTTAATTAAACTCAATACCAATGAAAACCCCTATGGGCCATCGCCCAAGGCGATTGCGGCAATGCAAGCACAAATCAGTGATGACTTGCGCTTATACCCTGACCCAAACTGTGACCTGCTCAAGCATGCGGTCGCCGACTATTATTCAGTGGGTCCGCAGTATGTGTTTGTTGGCAATGGTTCTGACGAAGTCTTGGCGCATGCGTTTCATGGCTTGTTTCAGCACGGCAAACCCTTGTTATTCCCCGATATCAGCTACAGCTTTTATCCAGTTTATTGTGGTTTGTATGGTATTGAGCAGCAGCCAGTGCCACTTGATGATGATTTTCAGATTCGAGTTGAAGACTATCAACAACCTAGCGGCGGCATTATTTTCCCCAACCCGAATGCGCCAACTGGCTGCTTGTTAGAGTTAGATAAAATTGAGCACATTGTAAAAGCCAACCCTGATTCAGTGGTGCTGGTGGATGAGGCCTATATTGATTTCGGTGGTGATTCAGCGGTCAGTTTGGTCAAAAAATACGACAACCTGCTGGTCACACAAACTCTGTCTAAGTCGCGCTCATTGGCCGGCTTGCGTGTTGGTATTGCGGTGGGGCATCCGGATTTGATTGAAGGCTTGGAGCGGATTAAAAACAGTTTTAACTCCTACCCATTGGACCGCGCAGCAATTGCTGGTGCAGCAGCAGCCTTTGCTGATGCTGATCACTTTCATAGCACGCGTAATAAAGTCATCGCCAGTCGTGAGTGGGTAACCGAAGCCTTAACCGCACTGGGTTTTGAAGTACTGCCTTCGGCGGCTAACTTCGTCTTTGCCCGGCATAGCAGCCGTGATGGCCAAGAACTGGCAGCGCAACTGCGTGAGCAAGGTGTATTGGTACGCCACTTTACCCAGCCACGTATTGATCAGTTTTTACGCATTAGCATTGGTACCGAAGCGCAGAACCAAACATTAATTGAAGTGTTAAAGCGTTGTATCTAACAACCCCTATGTTGCTGGAAGAAGAGGTTTTATAACCCTGAGGTGAGCCATGTACAGTGCAAAAAATTTAATTTGGATTGATTTGGAAATGACAGGTCTGGATACCGATAATGACCTGATCATTGAAATGGCCACTATTGTGACTGATAGTCAGCTTAATATTCTTGCCGAAGGTCCCGTGCTGGCGATCCATCAGTCCGATGCAGTAATGGCTGGCATGGATGAGTGGAATACGCGCCAGCATGGTGGCAGTGGTTTAACTCAGCGCGTGC
The DNA here is from genome assembly GCA_964385265.1 of uncultured Thiopseudomonas sp. Classification (GTDB taxonomy): domain Bacteria; phylum Pseudomonadota; class Gammaproteobacteria; order Pseudomonadales; family Pseudomonadaceae; genus Denitrificimonas. The sequence continues at coordinate 52,435 of CAYLOI010000012.1, read as the reverse complement.
GTGATAGTCGTATCACTGAAGCTGAGGCAGAAGCGCAGACCATTGCTTTCTTAGAAAAGTGGTTACCGGCTGGTGCTTCACCCATGTGCGGAAATAGTATTTGCCAAGATCGCCGTTTTTTATACCGTCATATGCCCAAGTTAGAAGCTTACTTTCATTATCGCAATCTTGACGTCTCAACCGTTAAAGAGTTGGCCGCGCGCTGGGCGCCAGAGATTCGTGATGGCTTTAAAAAAGGTGAAGTGCATTTAGCGCTGGCTGATATTCAAGACTCAATTGCTGAGTTGCAGTATTATCGCGAGCACTTTATTCGCTACTGATAAGTTTTAGCACTATTTACAGATAAAAAGTCAATTTTTTGCTACCTACATAAGACCTTTGGCTAGGTTTTATGTAGTATGGGACTTAATTTGTAAGACAAAACACATCAGCACATATTGCTTGTGAGTACTTGCGCAGAAGTGAGGGCGGAATTTTATGGTTTATTATGTGACCGTTCAGTCATGGATCAGCAAGTCACACAGCGCTACTATAATAAAGACACAGGATCTTAAATGATGGCTGCCTATGAAATACTGATTACAGACGACCACCCTCTATTTCGCAGTGCACTGCGTCAAGCATTAACGCTGAGTTTGGGCAGTAATGTACGTTTGGTTGAAGCTGAAAATATTGCGGAACTTGAAAAGAATCTGCAAGAGAAGTCAGATTGGGATTTGGTGTTGCTGGACTTAAACATGCCAGGCGCTCATGGTTTTTCTGGGTTGGTGTTGCTGCGGGGGCAGTATCCACAGATTCCAGTGGTGATGATTTCAGCACAAGAAGAGTCAAGCGTGATGGCGCGTGCACGCGAATTTGGCGCCAGTGGCTTTATTCCAAAGTCCAGCCCGTTGGAAGATATTCAAAAAGCCGTGCAAGTGGTGCTGGATGGTGACGTCTGGTGGCCAGCGCAAACTGCGGCCACTGCTGCGGTCACTGCAGAAGAAAAAGCCGCCAGCGCAGGTTTGGCCAGCTTAACCCCACAGCAGTTTCGCGTGCTGACCATGGTCTGTGATGGTTTGCTTAATAAGCAGATTGCTTATGACTTAAATGTTTCAGAAGCAACGGTTAAAGCGCACGTGACCGCTATTTTCCGTAAGCTTAATGTACGTACTCGCACCCAAGCGGCGTTGTTATTGCAGCAGATGGAATCGATTCCACAAAGCGAGTAAAACCCTTTATTTGGTAGTGTGATGTTGGCAAGGACGCTATGCTACTCAAATCTTCGTTGCATGATCTCGTCATTAAGGTATCTATGTCGCCATTTAAAGGCCAATCCGGTGTGCGCCGTATTATTAATGCTACCGGCTATTCGCTGGCGGGTTTGCGCGCAGCCTTTGTCGGCGAGGCCGCTTTTCGTCAGTTGTTGTTACTCAATATCCTCTTAATTCCCATCAGCTTTTTCTTGCCGGTCACCCGTGGTGAGCAGGCGTTGATGGTCGCAGTGTGCTTATTGTCACTGATTATCGAATTGTTTAACTCAGCCATTGAAGCAGCGATTGATCGAATTTCTTTAGAACGACATCCCTTGTCGAAAAACGCTAAAGATATGGGCAGTGCTGCACAAATGATCGGCATGACAACCATTGCTGCGGTCTGGGCCATCATCCTGCTTGGCTAATCACTCCTTTACCGCGCTGACTCCTGCCAGTGTGGTAAATGACGTGTCTTTTGCCGTCAGTAAAAAATCCTTCATAAAAGCCGCATCGAGCATATCGGTGCGCACTGCGGCGTACAGGGTCGAAAACAAGCCCTCGGCACCTAAACGGCGCGCGCTGACATAGCCTTTTGCGCTGTACTCATGCATCGCCCAATTAGGCAAACAGCAAACGCCACGGCCACTGGCGACCAATTGCATCATCATCACCGTCAGCTCTGAAGTGCGCACTTGGGCGGGCTCAATATCTGCAGGTACTAAGAAGTGGTTGAAAATATCTAAGCGATCATGCTCGACAGGGTAGATGATCAGGGTTTCTTCACGTAAATCTTCGGGCTCGACATAGGCTTTTTGCGCCAATGGATGCTGTTTCGCCACCGCCAATAAGGCCTCGTAAGCAAACAAAGGGATGTAGCTGATACCGCTCAGCTCAATCGGATCAGAGGTGACGACTAAATCCAAATCGCCACGCGCCAAAGCCGGCAGCGGCGCAAAGGAAAAGCCAGAAGCCAAGTCTAATTCCACTTCAGGCCAAGCATCGCGAAACTGATCAATGGTCGGCATCAGCCACTGAAAACAACTGTGGCATTCAATCGCCATGTGTAAGCGTCCAGCCGAGCCGCCTTGCAAACGGGCGATATCACGCTCGGCGCTGCGCATCAATGGCAAGACTTCATCGGCTAGTCTGAGCAAACGTAAGCCTGCGCTGGTAAAGCGCACAGGTTTGGTTTTGCGCACAAACAATTGCATGTCGAGGCGCTCTTCCATTTCTTTGAACTGGTGCGACAACGCCGATTGGGTGAGGTGCAGGCGTTCTGCTGCCTCGACTAAGCTGCCCGCATCGCGCAGTGCGCCGAGCGTCTTGAGGTGACGAATATCGAGCATGCAAATTCCTTAAGTAGCTACATGAGTAAAACTATTGATGATCAATAATAATCTGAGATTGTCTCATTCGCACTAAGTATTGAGAATAACGCCAGACATTTTTAAGGAGAACAACCGTGGCTGTAGCACATAACTTAGGTTTCCCCCGCATTGGCGGCGATCGCGAACTGAAAAAAGCAGTAGAAGCCTACTGGAAAGGTGACATCAGTGAAGATAACTTGCGCCACGTTGGCCGAGAATTGCGTGCTCAACACTGGCAGTTACAGAAAGACGCCGGTCTTGATTTAGTGCCCGTCGGTGACTTTGCTTGGTATGACCAAGTGTTGACGCACTCACTGACTTTTGGTGTGGTTCCAGAGCGCTTTGCGAAAACAGGCGAAAAGCCAACAATTGATACCTTATTTGCTATGGGCCGTGGCGTCGTTGAAAGCGGTTGTTGTGGTGGTGCGCACGCACAAGAAATGACCAAGTGGTTTGATACCAACTACCACTACTTAGTCCCTGAGCTGAGCGCAGACCAAGAGTTCTCTTTAAGCTGGGAACAGTTGTTTGAAGAAGTCGATGAAGCGCTGGCGCTGGGGCACAGAGTTAAGCCTGTCGTGATCGGCCCCTTGACCTGGCTGTGGTTAGGTAAAGTGAAGGGCGAAGCGTTTAATAAGCTCGATTTACTCGACAAACTGCTGCCAGTCTATGGTGAGATTTTCCAGCGCTTAGCGGCGCAGGGCGTGGAGTGGGTACAAATTGATGAGCCGATTCTGAGCCTTGATTTACCACAAGAGTGGAAAAACGCTTTCGAGCGAGCCTACAACTTGCTGCAGCGTGAGCCGCTTAAAAAGCTGGTGGCCACTTACTTTGCTGGCTTAGAAGATAATCTCGGTTTAGCGGCAGGCTTGCCGGTGGATGGTTTGCACATTGATCTGGTGCGTGCGCCAGAGCAGTACCCAACCATTCTTGATCGTCTACCTGCCTATAAAGTGTTGTCACTTGGCGTAGTGAATGGCCGTAACGTTTGGCGTTGTGATCTGGAGAAAGTATTAGAAACCCTCAAGCATGCACAAGAGCGTTTAGGTGACCGTTTATGGGTTGCACCATCCTGCTCATTGCTGCACAGCCCGGTTGATTTAGAGCGTGAAGATCAGCTCGATGCAGAACTGAAAAGCTGGCTCGCCTTTGCCGTACAAAAATCAGCAGAAGTGGCCATTTTAGCTGAGGCGTTAAACAACCCAGACAGCCCGCAAGTACAAGCTGCACTGGCAGAGAGTCGCAAGGTGCAAGAAAGCCGCGCCAACTCTCCGCGCATTCACAAGCCAGAAGTACAAGCGCGTCTGGCTGCCGTAACGGCGCAAGACAGCCAGCGTAAATCTGTGTTTGCACAGCGCATTAAGTTGCAGCGTGAGCGTTTGGACTTGCCTTTGTTCCCAACCACAACCATTGGTTCGTTCCCGCAAACCAAAGAGATCCGCGCCGCACGTCTAGGCTACCGCCAAGGTAAACTGAGCGAAGTGGATTACCAAAAAGCCATGCAGGCGGAAATCCAACACGCCGTGCGCGTCCAGGAAGAGTTGGATCTCGATGTGTTGGTGCACGGTGAAGCCGAGCGTAATGACATGGTTGAGTACTTTGCCGAGCAATTGGACGGTTACTTGTTCACTCGCTTTGGTTGGGTGCAAAGCTACGGTTCACGTTGCGTGAAGCCTGCGGTGATCTTCGGTGACTTAAGCCGCCCGCAAGCCATGACTGTTGAGTGGATTAAGTACGCCCAACAGCAGACCGATAAAATCATGAAAGGCATGCTGACAGGTCCGGTGACCATGCTGATGTGGTCGTTCCCGCGTGAAGACGTTTCCCGTGAAGAGCAAGCGCGGCAATTGGCACTGGCGCTTCGTGACGAAGTAGTGGATCTGGAAGCCGCTGGGATTAAAATTATTCAGATTGATGAAGCCGCTTTCCGCGAAGGTTTACCTCTGCGCCGTGCACAGTGGCAGCACTACTTGGATTGGGCGACTGAAGCCTTCCGTCTCACTGCCAGTGGTGTACGCGATGAAACCCAGATCCACACGCACATGTGCTACAGCGAGTTTAACGATGTGATTGATTCAATCGCCGCGATGGATGCCGACGTGATCACCATTGAAACCTCACGTTCCGACATGGAATTACTGGAAGCCTTTGAAACCTTCCATTATCCAAACGACATTGGTCCAGGTGTGTATGACATTCACTCACCACGCGTGCCAGACAGTAACGAAATGGCCAACTTGCTACGCAAAGCGGCCAAACGTATTCCCGTGCAGCAGCTCTGGGCCAACCCAGACTGCGGCCTAAAAACCCGAGCTTGGCCAGAAACCAAAGGCGCACTGGAACACATGGTGACAGCGGCGAAGCAACTGCGTGCAGAGTACGCGTAAAGTTTAAATTGGTGGCTAAGGATGGCCAAGTAATACATAAGCGCGCAACTCCGAGAGGGACTGCGCGTTTTTTAATCATGCTGGTTCAATAAAGCCTATATCTACTTAAGATGATAGCAAGCATCTATAGGCCTAAATTGTCGAACAAATATGCTCAGCTTGCGCCTATCCAGCGCTAAAAAGTACGTTGGGCTTAGCTTACAAAACACGGACATTAGAATGTCTAGACTGCTTTACAGGACTATTGCCAATATCACCGCTGTGACTGTTATTAAAAACTATTACATAAGCTCAGTTAGAGTATTTAAAAGCATCTTTTTCATGCCTGCTGATGTATTTTTGATATTGATCAAGCTAGATTAGAGCTACAGCACATTTTCGCAGCCTCTAAATGTTTATAATTCAGCCTGCATAACCTTGCTAAGGGTTAAATTTGAACTTAAGTATTGTTAACTAAATACCAATTCGTTAAGTTTAAAATATGTATATTACAATAGGTTTTTTCTAGCCAGCAAAGCAGGGGGCAGAGCTTCAGATTGTTTTATAAAATAACGTTGAAAAGAGACATAACTGTGTTTATAAGCTTGGTTAAGCAAACCTATTGCTGATAGCAGACCAAGAGTTTATTAACGTTACAAAAACTTCCCAGGTAGGCCTAGACTGTGAAACCTGAAATTAATATTGTAAGCAAACTCAGCGGGCTGGGCTTAAGTGCTTTGCATTCAAGCTGCTTTGTCTTAGCTATGGCACTCTCTGCAGCCCCAGTTGCTGCAAGTGTTAGCTATGACAGTTTGGTCATTCAGGCCAGATCAGGGCATTCGGCACCTTTATTGTCGTGGTTAGAACACAATCGTGGACAGCTTAATCCAAGTAAGCGTGCCGACTGGCTGCAGGTCGCTAATTGGGATGGAAATGACCAGCAAACCGTCTTGCTGTGGGAGAGCTTTGCGCCTTCAGTTCGAAATAACATTCCCGATCGCGGTGTATTAGCTGTTGCTCGTTCTTATCGCAACCTAAAACAGTGGCAGAACGCCTTAGCTATTTGGCAGGAAGTACTGCGTCGTAATCCCAAACAGCAGGACGCACGTGCCGGCTGGATTATGAGTCTCACCGATGCCGGCCAGAAGCAGCAAGCACGCATGCAAGCAGAGCGTTTTGTGCAGGAGGATGGCAGTTTTCTGAGCCATCAAGTGCTTATTTATGTCATTAGGGGGCACGGTAATGGTTGGGACGAGCTTTTTGCCTTAACCCGAGCCCAAGAGCTTAATTTAAATGCTGGGCAGCCAGATCTTAACCTAAGGCTGATGCATGCCATGGCAGCTGAGCGGGTATCGCAACCGGCACTGAACTATGGGCAGCGGCTTGCAGTGGACGCTGCGGTGTTACGCAAGTTGCAGTTGGATCAAGTTGCGGAACTGGTGCGTATGGCTCATACAGAGAGTCGCGGTGAGCAGGAGCAATACTCGATTGCTGATCGCGCCTTAGAACGTTATGCACAATTGCTGCAGCGCTGGGAAGGCCAGCCCGATACGGATGCCAGTATCTTGCTGGCGCGGATTGATCGTCTCGGAGCTTATCAAGCGCGTAACCGCCATAGTGATGTGATCAACGAATACGAAAGTTTACAAGCCCAAGGTCACTTGGTTCCTGCTTATGCTCAGCGCTGGGCAGCCGGCTCATACCTGTCAAATCGCCAGCCGGATACAGCTTACCGTATCCTTCATCAGTTGTTTGCCGGTACTCCAGCTTCTCAGTTGCCGCCACAAGACTCGCAAGATTTATTTTTTGCGGCACTGGAAAGTGAGCGTATTGATCAGAGCGGTCAAATTGTTGCGGATATCATTGCTAACACTCCTAAATATCGCTACTTACATGGATCGCCGAGACCGGAACCCAATGACAATTGGCTGTCTGGCCAAGTACTGCAAGCGCATTACTTACAAAAAATTAATCGCCTTGATGCGGCTGAACGGCATAACCAGACCTTGAGTGATAGTGGCCCAGGCAATCAAGGCTTGCGTATTAACCTAGCGGAAACCTTATTGGCTCGTGGCCTGCCACGAGCAGCCGAGCGTCAGTTGAAAATAGGTGAAGTGCTTGAGCCTACCAACTTAGCCTTAGAGCGCCAGCAGGCGTATGTTGCACAAGAGCTACAAGAATGGCGTCAGTTTGACCTGCTAGTTGAGGATGTCGTGCAGCGTAGCCCGGAAGAACCAGCGACCCAGCAACTGGCGCGAATTCATCAAGTAGAAAATATGTATGAGTTCAGGCTTAACGGCAGCAAGGGTATTTCTTCTGGCAACCCTGTGAGCGGTGCGCATGATCTGACTCTATCTTCGGCACTCTATGGTCCTCGCGTGTATGAGCACTGGCGACCCTTTGTCGGCTTTGATTATGCCACTGGGCGTTTTGATGAAGGCAAGGGCAATCAGCGTATTCAAGCCTTAGGCGTGGAATACAGCCGGCGTAATAATTGGGCGGAGTTGGAGCTGTCTAATCACCGCGCACGGGGCGGCAATAAAACCGGTTTGCGCTTTTCCTACTGGCATGATTTCAATGATCACTGGCGCCTAGGTACTGATCTGGAAAGGCTATCCCGTGATACGCCGCTGCGTGCAATTCGAAGTGGCGTAACCTCTAATCAAGCGGGTGGTTATGTACGTTGGTATGAGAATGAACGCCGTGAGTACCAGCTTGGTTTTGCTGGCAGTCGTTTTTCCGACGGTAACAATCGGCTCAATTATTCTATTAACGGAAAGGAGCGTTTGCTCTCGCGGCCTTATTTGACCATTGATCTGCTGCCCTCAATTGCCATGAGTAGTAACAGCAAGCAGGACGGCAACTATTACAGCCCTAAGCGCGACCTGCATCTAGCCCCCACATTGTTTGCGGATCATGTGATGTACCGCAATTATGAGCAAGTTTGGCGGCAACAGTTTTTACTGGGTGCCGGTTATTACTGGCAGCAAGGCTTCGGTGGTGGCATGAGTACTACTGCGGGCTACGGGCAGCGTTATGCGACTAATCATGTGTTTGATGCCGGCGCTATGCTGATCTGGAGCAAGCAGCCTTATGATGACAAGCGTGAGCATGATTTAAGTCTAGTATTTGATATTAACTATAGATTTTGAGGCTGACATGAAGAGATTTTTGCTACAGGTTGCAGCCATTACATTTGGATTGCTCTCAAGTATTGCTTCTGCTCAGCCAGTGGATTTTTTACCACCGCAACAGCGCTCGCTGCTGAATGTGGACAAACCCTGGCCGAAGAATCACTTTTTAGCATTGTGCTATCACGATGTTGAGGATGATGCTGCCGATGAGCGTTATTTATCAGTTCGCACCAGTGCTTTTAATGACCAGATTGCTTGGCTACATGATAATGGCTACACCGCGATTAATGTGCAGCAGATTTTTGATGCGCGTAACGGTGGCAAGCCTTTACCTGATAAAGCCGTATTGCTGACTTTTGATGATGGTTTCAGCAGCTTTTATACGCGGGTCTATCCTCTACTCAAAGCTTATAACTGGCCTGCGCTATGGTCTCCTGTGGGCCAGTGGTTGGACACGCCAGCCCATGAAATGGTTGATTTTGGTGGCTTAATGACCGAGCGTCAGCGTTTTGCCAACTGGGAGGTGGTACGTACACTAAAGGACTCGCCTTTGGTGGATATTGGTTCGCATACTTGGGACTCACACTATGGTGCCCAGGCCAATCCGCAAGGCAGCAAACAGCCGGTTGCTGCCAACCGTTTATACAATCCTGAGTTGGCTGCTTATGAAAGTGAAGAAGCGTTCCATCAGAGAATTGAGACGGATGTGCGAAAAATCACGGAAAAAATTAAAGATGTAACCGGAAAATCACCTGATGCGTGGGTTTGGCCCTATGGTGCTGCTAACGGTACCGCGCTGTCGATTGCTCATGAATACGACTATAAAATGGCTTTTACCCTACAAACTGGGCTGGCTAGTGTTGAAAACTTAAACAGCATTCCACGCATGCTGATCTCTGGTAATCCCAGTATCGATGAGTTTGCTAATCAAATTACTCAGTTTGAAGAGCTGCGTCCTGCGCGGGTAATGCATGTCGATTTAGATTATGTCTATGATAGCGACAGTGTGCAGCAGGGAAAAAATATTGACGCTTTGATTCAGCGTGTCTATGACATGAAAGTGTCCCATGTGTTCCTGCAGGCCTATGCCGATCCAGAAGGTGATGGAACAGTTAAAGAATTGTATTTCCCCAACCGCTGGCTACCAATGCGCGCTGACCTGTTCAACTATATTTCTTGGCAGTTGCAAACTCGGACGGATGTCAAAGTCTATGCCTGGATGCCAGTGCTGGCTTTTGATTTGGATGCGGCGATTCCTCGTGTGCAAAGCTGGTCTGCGCAAGGTATTAGCAGGGCTCCCGAACAGTACCAGCGCCTCTCACCCTGGAATGCAGATGCACGTCAGCAGATTACTGAAATCTACGAGGATCTAGCACGCCGCGCAGTGTTTCACGGCATCCTCTTTCATGATGATGCGCTGCTCTCAGATTTTGAAGATGCGGGCAGTGATGCGTTAGCCGCTTATCAGGCCGCTGGGTTAGGCAGTGACATAGACAGTATCCGTCGCTCCCCGGAACAGTTTCAGGCTTGGAGCCGTTACAAGTCACGCTTCCTAATTGACTTCACTAAAGACCTCGCCCAAAGAGTGCGTGATATTCGTGGGCCTCAAGTGAAAACAGCACGTAATATTTACGCTATGCCAATTCTTGAGCCTGACACTGAAGAATGGTTTGCCCAGAATCTAAACGACTTTATGCAGACCTATAACTGGACTGCAGTAATGGCCATGCCGCTGATGGAAAAGGTACCGCTCAAGCAGAGCAACCAATGGTTGAAACGATTGGTTAAAACCACCATGGCGCAAGAGGGGGCGCACAACAAGGTGTTGTTTGAGCTACAAACCCTAGACTGGAACAAAGATGGCAGTCACCGACCAATCCCCTCCAGTCAACTGGCTGAATGGATGTATCAGCTCCAAATGAGTGGTGCACGTAACTTTGGTTACTATCCTGATGATTTTCTGAATAACCATCCTGATCTGAAAACCGTCCGTCCTGCATTTTCCTCGCATTGGTACCCAGATTATGATTGATCGAATACTTGCTTTCCTTGTGCTTTGTGTTGTTCTCAGCCTGCCGCTGGGCATAGCGACTGCATTTACAGCTGAAGTGTTGCTTAACTTCGTCTTTTTATGGCCGTTGTTTATGTCAGGGTTATGGATCACCGGCGGTGCTTACTTCTGGCTTTACCGCGAGCGTCATTGGCCTTGGGGTGATGATGTTGCACCGCCTGAGTTGCTTGGTAATCCGCTGGTTTCAATTTTGATCCCCTGCTTTAATGAGGGTGTTAACGTGCGGGAAACCATCAGTGCGGCAATGGCGCAGCGCTATGAAAATATCGAGGTGATCGCCATCAATGACGGCTCCTCAGATAACACTGGCGAAGTGCTGGATCAGCTGACTCAAGAGTACCCGCGTTTGCGTGTTATCCATCTTGCGAGTAATCAGGGTAAAGCTATGGCATTGAGTGCTGGTGCGATGGCCGCCCGCAGCGACTTGCTCGTCTGTATTGATGGCGATGCGATGCTTGATCGAGATGCAGCAGCTTACATGGTGGCACCCTTGCTAGAAAACCCGCGCGTGGGTGCGGTTACCGGCAATCCGCGTATCCGCACACGATCAACGTTGGTCGGTCGAGTGCAGGTGGGTGAGTTTTCTTCAATCATTGGTTTGATTAAACGCACCCAGCGTATTTATGGACAGGTGTTTACTGTATCAGGTGTGATTGCTGCTTTTCGCAAGTGTGCACTGGCTGAAGTTGGCTTCTGGAGCAACGATATGGTGACTGAAGATATTGATATCAGTTGGAAACTGCAGCTCCAGCACTGGTCGATCTTTTTTGAGCCGCGAGCACTGTGCTGGATCTTAATGCCGGAAACCTTAGCGGGACTTTGGAAGCAGCGTTTGCGTTGGGCACAAGGTGGCGCTGAGGTATTCCTTAAAAATATTCGTAATATCTGGGTCTGGCGCAATCGACGGATGTGGCCGTTGATTGCTGAATTTTGTCTATCAGCAATTTGGGCATTTACCTATTTTGTCAGCATCTTGCTGTTTGTAGTTGGTCTGTTTGTAACTTTGCCGGGCAACTTAGCCGTGCCACAAATTTTCCCACCAGCCTTTACTGGACTGCTGTTGGGGGTTGTTTGTTTGCTGCAGTTCTCGGTTAGCTTGTTGATTGAGCGGCGTTATGAGAAAGATTTGACTCGTTCGTTATTCTGGATTATCTGGTTCCCAGCGGTGTACTGGATGCTCAGTTTATTTACCACCTTGGTGGCCTTTACTAAAGTCATGCTCAAAGGTCGTGGTAAGCGAGCACGCTGGATCAGCCCTGATCGTGGCATTGGGAGAATTGCACCATGAGCCATCCATTGATTTTTACTGAACGTAATATGTTGCCAAGGCTGATTGACAGCTTATTGACCTTAATAGCTTGGGCCGGTTTTATCTGGTTGATCTATCACGGTTTGGTTGCTGTTTTGTATCGTCAGTCAGAGCTTGGCACGCCGACCTTTACACCGACCTTTGCAACAGTGATTTTCTATTTGCTGATTGCATTGATCAACACATTATTGTTCATCATATGGGCAAAATATAATGAACTGCGCTTTAGCACCGAGCGCCGTACTCGGCGACAAGGAATGACGGATGCTCAATTGGCTATCCACTTTGGCTTGACAGAACAGCACCTAGCGCAATTGAACCAAGCGCAAATAGCTGTGCTGCACTACGATAATAACGGAGTGGTGTTGGACGTTAATGTTAAGTGTTAGCGGCTTGCAGTTGGGCTAAGTCACTTAAGCGTGTTTGGGTTGGCGGGCATCCAAGGGCTGCTGAGTAGGGTGAGGCTTAGCCTTTGCTAGGCTTTTTTTACCTATAACTTGGCCCTCTAAAAGGTCTCCTGCGCAGCAGTGGCGATTGTACATTCCGTATCCAGATCAAAGCGTGCTTTAATGGTTGCAGAGACGTTCGCCCAGATGCCGTCGGCGCTGAGGTGTGTACACGTAGCTAAGGAATGTATTATATGAACGCTATTAAAGTTTTCGCGCTCGCTCTGATCGTGGTCGGCACGCTGGGTCTTGCCTATGGTGGATTTAGCTACACAAAAGACACTACTGTGGTCAAGTTAGGCTCGGTTGAGCTGACCGCAAAAGAAAAAGAAACCGTCAATATTCCAATGTGGGCCGGCATTGCAGCAATTTTTGCTGGTGGTTTGCTGCTTGTTGCTGGCGGCAGAAAATAAACACAGTGCTGTAATGTGCGCTCAGTTTGCCCCCCTAGCCAGTAGTGCAATTTTGTCGAAGTTATACCAACAAAGGCGCTGCTGTTAAATTAGGTTTTATCTGAGTTTCACTGACAAGCTGCTTTGTATTGCTTGTCAGTGAAGCCAATGTGCAGCGAGATAGCATTTAGAGCTCTTTATTCACAGCACCTTAGCTTGCGCCTTGTGATAAATGCAGATGAGCAGCACATAACAACGTAATGATTATGCAATCTAATCTTGGAGACTTAGCCTATGGAATCACGAATTGCTAGTGTTCTGGAGGGTTTAGTCAGAGCGGTTGCGGGGCCTGTCGATAGTCTGGCGTCTGCGCCTACTATCGGATTAGCGCTGGGCTCTGGTGGCGCCAATGGCCTAGCGCATATCGCCATTTTGCAAGTATTTGACGACCTTGGCATCGTACCGGATCGCATTGTTGGTAGTAGTATCGGCGCTGTGATTGGCGGGCTGTATGCAGCAGGTCTCTCGGCTAAACAAATTTTGGATATTTTTGACGCAGTTGCTGGCTCGCCACTGGATGCGCTGTCTGGGCTGGCTAAGTCGAATCTAAAGCTGGCGGATCTGGTGCGCTTCCGACGACGAGGTGCTGGGTTGATCGACTCTCGCGGTTTTATGCGCTTTCTGGCGACGCATACCGAGGTCAGAGATTTTAAAGAATTGCGTATTCCACTCAGTGTAGTGGCCACCGACTACTGGACAGCAGACAGCGTGGTGCTAGAAGAGGGGGATCTGTTCGCAGCGATAGAGGCGAGTATGGCAGTACCAGGGCTATTTATGCCTGTAAAGCGCGCAGAGTATCTGTTGATTGATGGTGGCACTTCCAACCCGCTGCCTTTTGATCTGTTACAAGGTGAGGTTGATCTGGTTATTGCCGTGGACGTCTCAGGTAATCATCAGAGTGATGAGGGGCAGGATATCGGCTTGAGCGACATGCTGTTCACCAGTTTCAAAATCATGCAGCAAGCGATTACCCGCCAAGTACTGCGCCATCAGCCGCCTGATATTCTCCTCAGTCCGCAAGCTCCCGGTGTGCGTTTGCTACACTTTCATCGTATTAATGAAATACTGACTCAAGCTGAGCCTACTGCGGCGGCCTTACGAGAGCTACTTGAGGGTGTGCTAGTCAATGTGCCGAGCGACTCAGAACAAGTACAGCAGAGCGTCTAAATTAGGCGATTACTGTGAGCGAAGGCAGGGATAGTCAGCGCATTTAGCATGCTCAGGCTGGCGCAGTAAGGCTACTCAAGATCAAGGCGCTGATTAATAGTGACCAGCCTCCCTCTATCATCAATATCCAGCTGTTGTTGGCGGCCGGCAAGGAGCGCCATAGAGGCAGCAAAAGTTAGAACCGTGAGCAATAACCAAGTAATGCCTTGGATACCAATCTCAGCATCAATCATCAGACCAACAACCAATGGACCCATCGCTGCCAAGGTGTAACCACCGCCTTGCACCAGTGCGGACAGCTCGCCGGCAATCTTGGTATTGGCGCTGCGCAGTACAATCAGAGTTAAAGCTAGGCTAAAGGAGCCGCCCTGACCCAACCCGAGCAGTATCGCGCCAGGCCAGCTGAGCGCTACTGGCCCCAGCAGTAACATCCACAAACCAACCCCAACTAGCCCCAGCACAGCGATAAATGCAGGGCGTTGGTCTTTACTCATTCGGGCAAACCATGGCGCTGCAATAGCAGAAATCAACTGTGTCATGATTGAAACGGCCATCAGCCAGCCCGCTTCGTGTTCACTGTAGCCTTGTCTAACCAATAGGGTGGGTAGCCAACCAAATACGATATAAGCAAGGGAGGATTGGCTGCCCATAAGTAACATCAGGTGCCAAGCCAGAGGTTGGCCCAGTAGTGCGCGAGCATGACCTTTGCCGCTGCTCTGTTGATGGTCGGCTGCTGGTTGCGGCATGATCCACCACCAAGCAATCAGAGCTGTGAGAGAAAAACCAGTCCAAGAGACAAGGCTAAGCGACCAGCTGCCTAAGGCATCGGCTAATGGCAGACTAAAACCAGCACCCAAAGCACCGCCGAGACAAAGCGCCATGGTGTACACGCCAGTCATTAAGTCAGCACCGTCGGCCAGTTCACGCTTAACCAGCGCTGGTAATAATGTGCCAAGGACACCGATGGCCGCACCAATCAGTAGCGTGCCAATAAAAAGACTGGAGGCATAAGTCAGACCGCGTAAGGCTAGACCTGCGCTAAGAATAATAAGCCCTAAGGCGAGACTGCGCTCCATCCCCAGTCGTCGCGCGAGCCAAGGTGCAAATGGAGCAAAGAGTCCAAGACAGAGGACCGGTAGAGTGGTCAACAATGACAAGGTCAGTACCGATAGCTCGCCTTCGCTTTCTATCCGCGGCAGCAGCGGGGCAAGCGATGATAGAGCCGGGCGTAAATTGAGCCCGACTAAAATCATTAAAAGAATAAACTTTAGACGGTTTGGGCTTTTGCGGCTGTGGGTAATGGGCAACATAGTGCTCTATTAGATCCTTATGCTGGTCAGGCTATTAGGCAGTAGACCCCCGAATGGGCCACAAAAATTTCGAAGATGGCGGCTGCCACTGGCTGATTCGATGTGGGTGCGCTCGGATTGAAACATTAGCAGCTTTCTGCTGCGCTTGCTGCAATCCGATGACGGCTATTTGCTAGCGGATCTACGTGGTGGCTGATGCGAAACAGTCTGAGGCCTTGTGGCTCTTTTGGCTCATTAACAATACCTGCAAGTTCCTGCTTGCTGTGAAGCGCCGCCGCAGAGTACTGGGTCCGGCCGAGTTTAGCAGGTGTGTTGCGCAACAGCCGATGACTCGACTGAGATTACTAAAGGTGTGAATGCTCTGTGTGTTTGGTGAGGTGGGCGCTGTGAATTAATACTATGCTCACTAATAGGCTTAAAAATCGACCTTGCCACGCAAAGACTTGGTCATACCGCGCTGGGTCTTTTGATCGGTGCGTTTGCGCCGGGCACTCTTACTGGGTTTGGTCGGTCTGCGGGTTTTGTTGATGTGGGTGGCGGCGAGAATAAACTGCTGTAAGCGCTCGAAAGCATCGATTTTATTTTTCTCTTGGGTGCGAAACTGCTGCGCTTTTATGATCAGCACACCCTCTTTGCTGATGCGACTGTCTTTACTTTCGAGTAAAAGCTGTTTGTGAAAATCGCTCAGGCTTGAGGCGTTGATATCAAAGCGCAGATGAATGGCAGATGAAACTTTGTTTACGTTTTGCCCGCCAGCACCTTGCGAGCGTATCGCGCTGATGTCGACCTCATGGTCCTCAAGGCTGATGCTGGTGCTGATAAAAATCATGGCAGGTCTTTGTGTTAAATAAACTATAGTGGCTGTTGATCATAAGCCATTAGCAAACAGACTGTCAGCTTGGACAAACTACGAGAAAGTACGCTGCATAAACTTTGCGTGTTGCAATCAGCTATTTCACTGTCCAACTTAGCCCAGTTCATGCTGGACAGTGACACGCAAGGCTCGCCTAACCTAAAAAATCCGCTGGATGTGGTGCTATGACTATGAACCAATCAAGCTTGATCAAACTGCTGACTTACCTCGGTGCAACGCCATTTTTTTTAGCCATTGGCCTGCGTTGGTCGAATCAATCCTTGTTGGGTGTTGATGCCAGGCAATGGTTTATGACCTATGGCTTAGTGATTTTAAGCTTTATGGCGGGCACTTTATGGGGACAAGTGCTCAATCACAGCCTTAAAGTAAAGCGCATTGCCTTGGCGACCAACGCTATAACGCTGGCGGCGTGGTTTGCATTTTTATTGGCCGGCAGCTCAATTGTATTGTTCATCAGCGCGCTGGGGTTTATTGCGCTGTATGTGCTTGAGTCAAGTGTGATGAGCGCTGCGCAGCGACCGGATTACTATCTGGGCTTGCGCTTAAGAGTGACAGCGCTAGTAGTGCTTGCGCATGCAATTATGATTTTTTAGAGGTGGATATGATTAAGAAACTGACTCAAAGCGAGATAGAGACGGCGCTACAGGCGCTGAACACAAAGGCTGATACGGTTTGGAGCATTAAAGCGGACAAGCTGCATAAGGCGTTTAAATTTACTGATTTTATTGCTGCCTTTGGCTTTATGACGCAAGTTGCCATGCTGGCGGAGCGGGCCAATCATCACCCTGAGTGGTCCAATGTCTATAACAACGTGGTTATCAACCTCACCACACATGATGCGGGTGGTATCTCGAAGAGGGATTTTGAGCTAGCCGAAGATATAGCAAAATTAATCTAATAAGGCACACAACCCCGTCCATACCAAGTCGCGCAATGATCGGGCTAAAGTCTGCTTGTTAACTGAACGTGTTGCAGCAACTGCTCGGAAGCTAAAAGATTTAGCAAAACGCTTTCAGGTATGATCGACCTAAGTCAAATTCTGCAGTTATCTCAAGAGACAATATGAGCCTTATTACCACTAAGAATATCCCTGAGACTGAAATTAGCTGCACAAATTGTCGAGCCTGCTGCTGCCGTTTAGAGGTGATGATCATCAGTGATACCGGAGTGCCGCAGGAACATATTGCGGTCGATAAGTGGGGTGCTGAAACCATGCTGCGCTTGGATGATGGTTGGTGCTCGGCGATTGATCGTACAACCTTTATGTGTACGATTTATGAAAACCGCCCGTGGATTTGTCGTGAATTTGCAATGGGCTCTTATGAATGCCGTGACGAAAGAGCTGAGCTGAAATAGTTTAGAGCTGAGGAGGCTGCAGTCACAGCGAGCGATTCAGCGCCAATCAGCTTGGCCGCTCATACTGCCTCAATAAAATATTTGCTTGTTTAAGTCCAATACATTTTTGTCAGAACATAGCCTGTACTTATAAGTCTTGAGTTATAGTTGACTGAAATACTGCGCTATTGGAGGCGATATGATTAAAGAAGACGATACAGGTAGAAAATACTCAGCGATTTTGGTCGATGGCATTAAAAAAGCCCCAGCCCGCTCGATGTTGCGCGCCGTTGGTTTTACCGACGCAGACTTTAAGCGCCCACAAGTCGGTATTGTCTCCACCGGCAGCCAAGTTACACCCTGCAATATGCACATTGATGGCTTAGCTGCTGAAGTCGCCAAAGGCGTTTATTTGGCTGATGCGAAACCTATTATCTTCAATACCATTACTATCTCTGACGGCATCGCCAACGGTTACCAAGGCATGAAATATTCCTTGGTCTCGCGTGAAGTGATTGCCGATTCCATTGAAACCGTTAGCGGCTGCCAAGGCCATGATGCAGTGATTGCCATTGGTGGTTGCGATAAAAATATGCCCGGATGCCTGATTGCCATGGCGCGCCTCAACCGCCCGTCATTATTTATTTATGGCGGCACCATTCAGCCGGGTAAAAATCACACCGATATCGTCTCTGTATTTGAGGCGGTGGGCGCCAATGCCCGTGGTGATTTAACCGAAGCAGAGGTGATTGCCATTGAGAAAACGGCGATTCCAGGACCCGGTTCCTGTGGTGGTATGTACACAGCCAATACCATGGCCACCGCGATTGAAGCCTTAGGTATGAGCCTGCCCGGAAGCTCTGCGCAAGAAGCCATTTCTCCAGAAAAGCGTAACGACTGCCTACACGCAGGGCAAGCCATTCGTTGGCTGCTGGATAACGATATTAAGCCCAGCGATATCATGACCCGCAAAGCCTTTGAAAATGCGATTACCGTGGTGATTGCCTTTGGCGGCTCGACCAATGCTGTGCTGCATTTATTGGCCATGGCCGATGCGGTTGGTGTTGAACTGAACATTGATGATTTCACTGAAATTGGTAAGCGCGTGCCAGTTTTGGCCGACTTGCGCCCGTCTGGCCGATATTTGATGTCTGATCTGATTAAGATTGGTGGCATTGCACCGCTAATGAAGCGCTTGCTGGATAAGGGGTTACTGCACGGTGATTGCTTAACGGTGAATGGTAAAACCCTCGCGGAAAATCTGGCCGATATCGCAGACTATCCAGCTGAGCAAGACATCATCATGCCATTCGACAAACCGCTAAAAGCTGACAGCCACTTGCGCATCTTACGCGGCAGCATTGCTCCAGAAGGCTCAGTGGCGAAAATCAGTGGCCAAGAAGGCACCCAGTTCACCGGGCAAGCACGAGTGTATAACTCAGAAGAAGATTGTATGGCTGCGATTTTGGACGGCACTGTGGTGGCGGGCGATGTGCTGGTGATTCGTTACGAAGGCCCGAAAGGCGGCCCGGGTATGCGCGAAATGCTCTCGCCAACCTCGGCTATTATGGGGCGCGGTCTAGGCAACGAAGTGGCGTTAATTACCGACGGGCGTTTTTCCGGCGGCAGTCACGGCTTTGTCGTCGGGCACATTACCCCTGAAGCCATGGTGGGTGGGCCGATTGCAATTATCGAAGACGGCGACACCATCACCATTGATGCTGAAAATAATGAAATCAACTTAGGTATTTCAGACGCAGAGATTAAAAAACGCCTAAGCGCATGGACAGCACCAGAGCCCAATGTGCAGCGCGGAGTGTTAGCCAAGTACGCTAAAACCGTGGGTTCTGCCTCTGAAGGTGCGATTACGGATAAGTTTTAATAGCCATTGTAGTCAGTTAGCCGAGCGCTACCAGGCTTAGTGCTCGGCTAACTAAGCTGTGAACAACAAGCGCAGCACCGCTAAGGGCTGCGCTTGTTTCTATTTAAAGGCTGAGGTATCAACGGTTATACCTTGCTCGTTGAAGATCTCTTTTGCGACTGTTAAAGCGCCCAAGACACTAGGGAAACCTGTATAGGGAATCAGGTGCATAATGCAGCCGATGATTTCCTCTGGAGTTAAACCGACGCTTAGCCCTGTTTTGATATGCATGCCGATTTGTGGCTTGCCTTGAGCAACCAATGCGGTAATCGTCGTCAATACTTTTTGTTTGTTATCCAGTCCTGGGCGTGAATAGATTCCAGCAAAAGCAAACTCAACAACATATTTTGTTAAATCCGGCGCAATATCTTTAAATGCTTCGCCGATGTCCATAAAGCCTGTTGGGTTGTCATCCGCCGATGCGGTCAGTTCTTGAATTTTTTTGATGCCTTTTTGGTACAGATCATCAGTCATGTTGCAAGACTCCCTTAATATTTTGACTGTTTCGATAAAGAGCGTGGTGCAGCATTGCTCAATACCCTGCTGAGCAGCAGACTACCTAAAAGGTATAGGGTTTTATAGGGCGCAGTATTCGGCTCAGCTCAGTTAAAGTGTTTTAATAGCAACACGGCTTGTCTCTTACCGTAATCTGCGTCTGGCGTTGCATGGTGGGTATTGAACCTTTACTGATGCAATCTGTGTTGCTACAGCCCTTACGATTAAGGCGAATTGGAGAATAATGAACTTTTTAACTGAACAAACAGTATCTTGCCCTTATTGTGGTGAATCGCTTGCTGTGTTGCTCGATCCGCAAGAAGCAGGGCAGGACTACACTGAAGATTGTCAGGTGTGCTGTCAGCCAATTGTATTTAGCGTAACTGAAGATGCGATGGGTGACTTGTCGGTGACGGTGCGTGATGAAAATGAAACCTACTAGTGGCCCTTGGCTGCAGTGTTATTTGGAAAATATATGAAAGTGGTATCTCAAATAGGTGCTGCAGAGCATGCTGAAGCCATGATCTCAGCTGTACGCAAATGGGTTGAAACCTTTGTGGTAGGTATGAATCTGTGTCCATTTGCCAAGCGTGAGTTGGTTAAAAATCGTGTGCGTTTTGTGACCACCGCAGCCTGTACGCAAGAAGAGCTGTTAACGGTTTTGCAGGCCGAATTAGAAGTGCTTAATACTGATCCTTCAGTAGAAACCACGCTTTTGATCCATCCAAGCGTGCTGCAGGATTTTTACGCTTACAATGATTTCCTGAATATTGCTGATGGTTTGCTGCTTGATATGGAGTTGGAGGGTATTTATCAAATTGCCAGTTTTCATCCTGACTATCAGTTTGGTGGCACTCATCCAGACGATGCTGAGAACTACACCAACCGTGCGCCTTATCCGATTTTACATCTGTTGCGTGAGGAGAGTCTGGAGCGAGTGATTGCCGACTATCCGGATATCGATGATATTCCAGAGCGCAATATAGCGCTGATGAATAAGCTAGGGACTGACAAGTTACAGGCGTTGCTGCAGTCGTGCTTAGATACATAAGGCGCTTAAATCACACCAGGTCGGCAGTGAACCAGTGATCATTAGCGGTGCCGCCTGCCGTGTGTCTTGCTAGATTGAGCTTGGTTTTATAGATGGCAGCATCTTCTGTGTTAATGCCTACAGCACAGCAGTGATACTGCGGCAACTGTGCTGGGTACACAGGGTGTTAAATCAATGCCGCATAAACTCTAGGATTGACGCATAATAGTGCCTTTTTAAACTGCTGCCTGAGCCTCACGATGCCATTGCTCAGCGGCTAAAATAGGTGAATGTGTGAAAAATAGTGCCTTTGGAAGTACCTTTATTGTTGCCGGCACTGCCTTAGGCGCTGGGATGCTGGCGATGCCGTTGGCGACGGCTGGGATTGGGTTTGCCACGGCGATGCTGCTGTTATTGTGCCTATGGGTGGTTATGAGTTACACCGCGCTATTGCTGGTTGAAGCCTACCAATACAACGATGCGCGGATGGGCCTGAGCACCTTAGCGTATAAATACTTAGGTGCACCAGGGCGCTTGCTTACCAGTTTCGCGATGCCGTTTTTGCTGTACTCGCTGATTGCCGCCTACCTTGCCGGCGGTGGTGAGATTATTAGTGAGTCCTTAAATACTCTGCTGGATTTGCAGTTACCAAGCTATGTTGGTGTGTTGTCGTTTGCTCTGATTGGCGGGGCTATTGTCTGTTTTGGTACACACTCGGTGGACCTGATTAACCGCTATTTATTCGCAACCAAGATCTTCTTTTTAGCCACCATGCTGATCTTGATGCTGCCGCATGTGCAGCAGGTTAACTTTTTGAGCATGCCGGTTAAACAGGCGTTATTGTTGTCAGCGATTCCGATTGTGTTTACCTCATTTGGCTTCCATGGCTGCGTGCCGAGCATTGTCAGCTATATGCGTGGTGATACGGCTAAGTTGCGTAAGATTTTTATTCTTGGCAGCGCCATTCCGTTGTTGGTGTATATTTTTTGGCAGATTGCAACCTTGGGCACGATTGGCTCAGGGACTTTTATGGGTATTATGGCCGATGAAAGCGGTCTAAATGGTTTGTTAGCAGCCGTCAAAGCAGTGGTGGGCACGGCACGGGTTGAGATGGCGGTGCGCTTGTTTGCAGCCTTGGCGTTGGCTACCTCATTTTTAGGGGTGGCGCTGGGTTTATTTGACTTTTTGGCTGACTTTTTCAAGTTAAAAAATACCCTCAAGGGGCGTCTTAAAACTGGCGCTATTACCTTTATCCCGCCGCTATTATTCGCGTTGTTTTACCCGAAAGGCTTTATTTTTGCTTTAGGTTTTGCCGCCATTGCTTTGTCAGTGCTGTCGTTGTTGTTACCGGCTTTATTGGTACGCCAAACCCGCAAGCAGCACACGGGCGGTTACCGGGTTTTTGGTGGTCAACTGGGCTTGTTACTGGTGTTTGTCTTGGGTATTGCCATCATTGCTATTCAACTGGCGATTGTTGCTGGTGGTTTGCCAAACGTCGGTTAAAGCGCATGAGCAAGAGCGCTTTAACGCATCATCACCCAGCTGGGTGTTGCCAGAATGCTGGGTGTGGCTACGGTGCTGAAGCCGAAGCGGGCATAGAGTTCTACGTTGCTTAGCTTATCTGTTTCCAAGTAAAGGCTGTGGTCTGAGCATGTACTGAGGGCGAACTCAATCATTAGGCTGCCAATCCCTTGGCGTTGCCATGCCGGTGCTATGGCCAGCGGGCCAAGGTGCCAATGCGGCGTGCTTGGGTCGATCCGAGCCCAAGCACCCAGCCAAATGGCTAAACGCACTGTGCCAAGCGGGTTGTGCGACGTCAGCAATCTGGGCAGCATGCGTAATAGATCAGCCACTGAAGGTTTGCAGTGATTGGGCGGCAGCATACCGAGTACGCCCACGAGCCTGGTGTCGGCGAAGACAGCATACACATAGCCTTTGCGCTGCACATAAGCCAGCAGTGCAGGAAACAAACGCTTGAGACGACGTTGGCGCAAGACCGGATCAGAGCCGAATACTTTAATGTGAATCGGGTTGTCGTTCATGGCCTCAGCGCAAATGTCTGCCGCGGCGCATAACTGGCTTTTATCTAAAGGGTGAATGGCATAATTTTTCGTAGTCACTGCATCAGCCCTCCATAGAAATAAAAGACCCAAATTGCTCGTAACCGCTATAAAAGTCGCTAGCTTTAATAGATCGCCTTAACTTTAATGATATGCAGATGCCTTTCAGAGCGCGGCACGTGCTGCACATGGATCGCAGAAGGGCAGACAGTGACCCCTTCTTTGCGCATTTGCTCGCGGTTACCGGTTAATAACGGGTGCCATGCTGGCAAAGCTTCACCTCTATGAATGCGCCGGTAAGTGCAAGACTCAGGTAGCCAGTTAAATTTAGGCACATTTTCTGGGGTGAGTTGACTGCAGTAGGGCACTTTGCTGAGGCGGTTAGGGTAATCACTGCACTGGCTTTTCTCTAAATCAAGTAAGCCGCAGGCAATATTAAATACGGTGACCTGATCAGGCTCCACCTCTCGCACCAGGCAGCATTGGCCACAACCATCACACAGCGCTTCCCATTCTTTGGCGCTCATCTCGGCCAGTTCGTAGTGCTTCCAAAACTCTTCACGCATAGTTGCTTCGCTCGCTGCCTTGTTGTGTTGTGCTTGCATTAGACGACAATAGGCGCACTTAATCCATTTTAATGGCTTTTATAAGTTTTTTAGCGCTCAAGGTGCGGCTGGAACTGGCAGTGCTGATGCGCTTACAGCACAGTGTCAGAGCGCGCGACAGTGGAATAACTTAAACGGGGATCCTTGCTTGGTGTTTAGCTCGGTCATAACTGCTGCCATTAAAGCGCTAAATTCTTTGGCAGGCCAGCACCCATCATGCTGTAATGCAGCCTAGTTAAATACATTTAAGGATGCAGCATGAGCGTCACTCCAGCCCGCTTAGCAACGAGCGTTAAGCAGTGTTTTAAATTAGTCAGCGTGGCAGTCCAAAGAAAGACTATCTACACCTCTATAGCCTTGCTGTCGGCTTTTGCACTCACTGCTTGTACTCCGGCAACTGAGCAAGAAAGAAATTTATCTGCCGCTATTGCGCATTTTTCTGATCAGAAATACCCAGAGTTTCAGTACAGCTTTGTCAACTTGAATAATGACGGGGTGGATGATGCGATTGTTTTGTTGCAGGGCTCGAGTTGGTGCGCTGCTGATGGCTGCGTGATGCTGGTTCTCAGAGGCATGGGCACAGGTTTTAGAGTCGTATCGAAAAGCACCGCAACATTGGAGAATATCCAAGTATCGCCATCCCACACGCATGGCTGGCTCGACATCATTGTGCACAGTGATGGTGCGCAAAGGTTGCTGCAGTTTGACGGTGTAGGCTATCCAGCAGATCCTTCTACATTGCCGCCGGCCAGCCAAGAACAGGTTGATTCAGCCACTATTGTTCTACCACGCAGCCAATAATGGTAGGGCGCCGGCTATAAAAAGTGCTTACAGTTTGTCCCTGAGAAATTTCTAACAGGCTGACTGAGCTTGAGTAAATGTTCTGTATTGGCAGGCTGGTTGGCTGGACACAGGGTTAATAACGACAAGATATGCTCTTGCCGCCAAGAGGCGATGCTGGCGCTAATCAGCGCAAAATCGTGCTGGGCAAGAGTGCAGTGTGCGGCGGGTCATAGTTTGCACTTTAGGGCTCTTGCTAAACAAATTATCTTGGTTTACTACTGCTGTTACGGACCGCAGGAGTGCAGCGACGATGAGCAGTATACAGAGCCCTTATTATCCAATTATCTATGTGCGTGGCTTTGCTGCGACTATGTCAGAAATCGATGAGACCACGGCTGACCCTTATATGGGCTTCAACCGAGGCTCAAGTGTGCTGCGTCAGGATCATCAACGTAAACCAGTGTCCTTTATCTTTGAGTCGCCACTGCTACGCCTGATTAAAGATCACAACTATATTGATGCGTTTCAAGGTGGTGGCTACCTTGATGATCCGGGCAAAGTACCGGCTCGCTCGATCTGGGTGTTTCGCTACTATGAAGGCGCTTCCAGCCTGCTGGGTAGCGGTGAGCGGGTCACAATGGAGCAGTTTGCGTTGGATTTACGCCGCTTTATTCTCCGCGTGCGCGATGCCACTTGCGGTGATGATCCGCTGCGCAAGGCTGAGTTTAAAGTGCACTTAGTTGCCCACTCTATGGGCGGTTTGGTCAGCCGTTGTTACCTGCAAAATATTTGTCGCCATGGCGTGCCAGCAGGGTACGACGGCGAGGGTTTAGAGCTCAATAAAAGCGCAGTGAGCCCGAGTTACGTCGATAAATTATTTACCTATGGCACCCCGCACAATGGCATTGATGTGCTGGGTATGAATGTGCCTGATCTGGGGCCGCTGGATAAATTTCAGGTTTCAAATTTTGCGCAAAAACGTATGCGTGAGTATTTGAAAATCAGCAAAAAATCTGTCCCAGTCAACTCGCTGGATGGCGCTTTAGATCCCGACAAGTGCTTTTGTTTTATTGGCTCAGACTACAAAGATTATGATGCGTTCTTTAAGTTGTCTAAGCAGGCCACAGGACCAGCCAGTGATGGTTTAGTGATGATGGCCAATGCCTATGTAGAAGAGGCTCCGCGAGCCGTATCTTATCGCAGCCACTCTGGGCACTTCGGCTTAGTCAACAGTGAAGCAGGCTATCAAAATTTACGTCGGTTTTTGTTTGGCTCGTTGCGCGTCACAGCCAGGCTGCAGGTCAATCAAGTGGATTTGCCGCCAGGGGTGCAGGCTAAATATGATAATAAAGACGAGGTCAGGGGTTCCTATTATTTTGATACGGCAACCCGCGTGCGCGGCGGGCCAAACTACGTATTAAACGAGCGGCGCTATGAACACAGTTCGGCGCTGCTGCGTAGCTATGATGAACTGGTTAAAGATCAGAAAGCCGTCTACTTATTCACCGGATACTTGACTGAAATGGCACGGCAAGCCAGTGATTACGCACTGATGTTTAGTATTGATGTGGGCGTGCGTGTGCCGCTGTTTGAGGTTAATCGTAAGTTTTGGTTTGATGAGCATTTCGAAGGCTTTATGTACCAAGAGCAAGTCACCTTGGCCATACGTGACAAGACGATTCGCTACGGGCTGTCGCTGCGCGATGGTATTGGTAATGCGCCCCATCAAGCTGAGATCATTGAGGAAAACGGCCAGCGCCGAATTCAGATAGCCCTAGGCACTGCCAGTAATGCCAAGCCCGGTTTTCAGGGGCAGTTGCAGTTGCTTGTTGATGCTTGGCAATAATGGCGCTGGCTCGACTGCATCGTAGAGCATGTTGCGATTGCAGTTGCGTTTAAGCACTGATGCAACCTGCTGCTCTATGTTGCGCAACTGCTTATGACTTAATGAGTCAGGCTATCCTTTGACCACTGCCAGCGGTTGCAACTCAATCTGTACCTCGACTAAGTCTTGCTGGTTGCGCATCACTTCATCAATATCTTTGTAAGAGCCGGGCGCCTCATCCAGATCTTTACGACTGCGAATGGCGTGTAAGATACCGCGCTCTTTGAGGGCTTTGACTTCTTCCTTGAGGTCCAGTGTTTTTCGGGCTTGGGCGCGGCTCATAAGGCGTCCTGCGCCATGCGAGCAAGACTCAAACGATTGTGCCTCGCCTTTACCTTTAACCAAGAAAGAGCCGGTACCTTGCGAGCCGGGAATCATGCCCCATTCGCCTTTGCGCGCGCGAGTGGCGCCTTTGCGGTGGACCATAACCGTTTCGCCAAAATGTTCTTCTTCGGCGGCAAAATTATGGGGTTTGTTGATAAAGTCACTGAACTCGACTTCAGGCAGCGTCTCTCTAAATGCTGCTTTGACCCGTTGCATCATCAGCTGACGATTGGCGAGGGCAAACTCGAGACAGTAGTCCATTTCGTTTTTGTAGAGTTCGAAATACTTAGATGATTCTGGGATGTAGGCCAGTTCAGTCGAGATGTCCTCACCAGCGGCCTTGTTTAAGGCTTTTGCGACATCATTGTAATGATTGGCAACCTTAAAGCCGATATTGCGCGAGCCAGAGTGGATCATAATCCAAATATAGCCATCTGAGCCTTTTTGAATTTCGATAAAGTGATTACCGCTCCCCAGAGTGCCGATCTGATATAGAGCACTGTCGTACTCTTGATTGACGATGGGCAGGTTGCCCTTTCTTTTGGGCATCCAGGTTTCACTTTGCGCTGACTTGTGGTGGTTAAAGCCCACCGGGACGGTCTCTCGAATGATTTTCAGGATGTCTTTGAGATCATCTGTATCAATATCGGTCAAATTGGTGCGCAAAGAACACATGCCGCAGCCAATATCCACACCCACTGCGTTGGGAATAATCACGCCTTTGGTTGCAAGAATCGCACCGATAGGCATGCCGAACCCCTGATGGGTGTCGGGCATAATGGCAATATGCTTAAAAGCAAAGGGCAGGTTGGCAAGGTTGCGCGCTTGTTCTAGCGCACCTTCTTCCATTTGCTCTTCTGCGAGCCAGAGTTTGATGGGGATTCGTTCGGTTGCAATAATCGCTTGTCCGTTAGTGTGCATAAGCTCTCCCTATAGAGTGATGGATTATTAAATGCGCAGTGACCGAGCGCAGATAGCGCTGTGCTTAGTATCAGCCCAGCTTTTATCTCAGTTGAATGGTGCCGCCGTCAGCCATAAGGGTTTGCCCGGTCATATAGCGGCTGTCGTCACTCAGTAAAAAGGCCACAACCGGTGCAATATCTTTTTCGGGGTCGCCAAAGCGCTGCAGTGGAACTTGGCTGGCAGATGCCGCGTATTGTTCTGGATGCTCTGCTTTCCATTGAGCGACACCTGCGGTTAAAGCCTTAGGTGAGACCACATTTACACGAATATTGTCTTTAGCCCACTCGTTTGCAGCAACACGGCTGAGTCCGCGAATGGCTTCTTTGGCTGCGGCATAGCTGGCTTGTTGTTCGAGTCCATTGAGCGCTGCTCCGGAACCAAAATTGACGATGGAGCCGCCAAACTTGGCCAACTCTGAATAGGCTGCTTTCATAAAATACAAGGTTGCATTAAAACCGGTGTCAAAAGATAAAGCCCAGTCCGCTTCAGTCAGTTCCATTAACGGTTTCTGTCTCGACGCATGAGCGTTATTGACCAAGCCAGTTAATTTACCAAAGCGGCTGATGGCCAGTTCAACGGCCTGTTTAGCCACCGCCTCGCTGGAGACATCACCTTTTAAAAAAACAATCTGTTCAGGGTTGCTCTGAGCAATTGCCGCGCCAGCTTGTTCATTGATATCAACCGCAACAATAGATGCACCACGTTGGGCTAATACTGTGGTTAAGGCCGCACCTATGCCAGCGGCACCACCGGTTACGATAACGACTTGGTTGTCTAGTTGGTTCATTGTGGCTTCCTTTTATCTCGGGCGGCGGGCTTGATACTGCTGTTGGCTAGAGTAATTGGCGCATATAAAAACAGCTTTATCCAGTCTGTCTTTAGCAATAAATCTAGCCTGCGTGATGCACCTTGAGCGCTGTTAGATCCTTGCACGCTGTATAGCAGTAAGTCTCTTGGCTACCCAGCAAACATAGCGCCTGCACGGCAGCAAGGCAAGGACTGAGGCAGTTGCTTCTAGCCTGATTAGGCCGCAGTGCCAGGGCTAGATTCAGCCTGTGCGGTTAGACGAGTACAGTGTTTGTATGTTTTTATTGTAAGTGTTTTTGTTCGGGGAGCGAGTGCGCCAGCGGGCTAGATTTTGCTTGGTGCATACTCGTATTTGCCTGCGACCACTGAGCGTTGGACTTGCTCAAAAAAGCTGTCTATGCTCTGAAGACGCATAAGGAGTTGGATAACACTGCTGCTGCTGATAATTGACGGGTGGTAGTTGTTAGTTTCTTTTGAGCGTGGAACCTACTGAGACATGGTTTGCTGCTTGTATTTTAGCAACGTCAATTTTTTCACATGAGGTGAATTATGCAGATACCTTTGGAAGTTACTTTTAGAAATGCTAAGCGTTCTGATCCAGTGGAAGCGGTTGTGCGTGAGCGAGTTGATAAGCTACAGCGGTATTTCGATCATATTATAGCCTGCCGAGTGACCTTGGATGTGCCCAACCGAACTCCGGGCTACGATGTTCTTAACCACTTGGTAAATATTGAAATCAGCGTTCCCGGTGAAGAATTGGTGGTCTCACGTGAGCCAAATGAACATGACAATTTTAATGATATTTATGTGACCATCCGTGATGCCTTTGATGCAGCGGAACAGCAACTGCGCGGCTATGTTGGGCGTTTGCAAGAGACGCGTGTCGAGCTGGATAACACGCCGTATGCTGTGGTCAATAAGATGTTCACCGATAAAGGCTATGGTTTTTTAATGACTCCAGACGGGCGTGAAATTTACTTCCATGAAAACAGCGTAGCGCACCCAGGTTTTGATAAGCTCACTAAGGGCGATACTGTGCGCTTTGTCGAGGCGCAAGGCGATGAGGGGCCGCAAGCAAGTATGGTCAAAGGTTTGGGCCGTGATACTGCGAATATTTACCCAACGCCTAAGCCTGAGTTGCTTCAATAACAGATAGCTATGATGTTAGTTAATCGCATCAAAATCCCTGACCTATGGTTAGGGATTTGCTACGCGATTTGCCTGCATGCAGGTTGAGCCATCGTAACAATTCCCCTAGCTCTCGCTGCTTGCAGCACCTCAATACAGGATCAAGCATAACCTGCGTTCCGTGGTTTAGAATACTTTGTCTGATACTGTAGCTGTGTCGGCTCACGCGCCGTGAGCTGGGCATCTTGCCGAATGGAGAAGCAGCATGAACCGTGGCACGCAAATTAATCTTTGGTATGTTCTTTTTGCTATTTTGGGCGTCGTTTTCTTACGTGATGTTTGGGTGCAGACGCAAACAGTTGAATCGATTCCTTACAGTCAGTTTGAGACCTATCTTGCGCAAGATGCTGTTGAGAGTGTCACAGTTGGCAGCACATCAATTCGCGGCACCTTTAAGTCGGCACAACATGGCAAGACCGGTTTCGTCACGACCCCGGTGGCACCTGAACTGGTCGATCGTTTGAATGAGGCGGGGGTGACCTATGCTGGCGCGGTTGAGAATACCTGGTTCACTGCATTGCTGTCTTGGGTGTTGCCTGCACTGATTTTTGTTGGCATTTGGCTGATCCTAATTCGCCGAATGGGTACCAAAGGCGGTATGGGTGGGATGATGTCCATCGGTAAAAGCAAGGCTAAGGTGTATATCGAAAGTGACACTAATGTCACCTTTGCTGATGTGGCCGGTGTCGATGAGGCCAAGGCTGAGTTGCAAGAGGTGATTGATTTTCTGCAGAACCCCAAAGAGTACGGCAGCCTGGGTGCGCGCATGCCCAAAGGGATTCTTCTAGTCGGGCCGCCGGGCACCGGTAAAACACTGCTGGCGCGTGCAGTGGCAGGCGAGGCTGGGGTGCCGTTTTTTTCTATTTCTGGTTCTGAATTTGTGGAAATGTTTGTCGGCGTTGGCGCGGCTCGAGTGCGTGATCTATTTGAGCAAGCACGCAAAGCGGCACCGGCGATTATTTTTATTGATGAGTTGGATGCGCTGGGTCGCGCGCGTGGCGCAGCGACAGCCCAAGGTGGTAATGAAGAGCGCGAGCAGACATTAAATCAGTTGTTATCTGAGTTGGATGGCTTTGATCCAGGCGAAGGCGTGGTGTTGCTGGCGGCAACCAACCGCCCAGAAATCCTTGATCCAGCATTGCTGCGTGCAGGGCGTTTTGATCGCCAAGTGTTGGTGGACCGGCCGGACCGTGCTGGCCGCGTACAGATCCTTAAAGTGCATATGAAAAAAATTGTGCTGGCTGCAGATATCGCGCTGGATGATATCGCTGCGCTGACCACAGGCTTTTCCGGAGCGGATTTAGCTAACTTGGTCAATGAGGCGGCGTTATTGGCGACGCGGCGGCGCGGCAAAGTGGTGACTATGGATGATTTTACCCATGCCATTGAGAGAATTGTTGCCGGACTGGAGAAGCGTAATCGTTTGATCAACCCGCGTGAGCGTAAGATCGTTGCTTATCATGAAATGGGTCACGCGCTGGTCAGCATGGCGCTGCCGGGTGTGGACAAAGTGCATAAGGTCTCGATTATTCCGCGCGGTATTGGTGCATTGGGTTACACCATCCAGCGCCCAACAGAAGACCGTTTTTTAATGACAGAAGCTGAGTTGCGCGACAAGATTGCCGTGTTATTGGCCGGGCGCGCAGCAGAAAAACTAGTCTTTAATCACTTATCCACTGGCGCGGCGGATGATCTGGCGCGAGCCACTGATATTGCGCGTTCAATGGTCGCGCGCTACGGCATGGATGAGAATCTTGGTGGTGTCAGCTATGAGGCACAGAGAAGTAGCTTTTTAGGTGGAGACGGCGCTCCAGCCTACTTTGAGCGCAGCTATAGTGAAGCAACAGCTGAGGCGATGGATGCTGCCGTACGCAATTTACTGCAGGAAGTAGCAGCGCAAGCGCTGGACATCCTCAGTAATAATCGTGATGTGCTAGAAACAGCAGCCTTGCGCTTGCTGGAAGTGGAAACGCTGGATGAGGCTGCACTGGGTCAGCTAACGACAGGCTTGCGTCCTGCAACAGTAAATGCATCATCGCAGGCAAACAGCTCGCAGTGATTACCGTATGCGGTTGGCCAAGTTGCAAAGAGTTTTAAGCTTGCTATTGCTTGTTCTACTCTTTGCTTAATCGTGGCCCAAGCATCGTGGCGCTGTGCTGGGTGATGAATGGCAGCCCAGTCAAAATGCTGCGTTTAAGTCGTATCTACATATTTTAGGCATTGGTGATGATGCGCACGGAGCGCGATAGAGTGAGTATTTTAAAGCACTATTTTGAACGCTACTTAGCCGCGCGTAAAAGTAGATATCTATTTCGCCGGCGCAGCATTCTAGGCTTGATGCCGCGAAGTAAGCGCAGCGAGCGCCCCTCCGACAGTCTGAACCAACGCTTGCTGAGTGAGGCTCGCGCTGACCTGCCGCAGTTACTGGCGCAGTTGGGCACCTCTAGGCTCGGACTGAGCGAGACTGAGGTTGAGGGGCTGCGTGAGCAGCATGGCTTTAATGAGGTGGAGCACGAAAGTGCAGTGCGTTGGTGGCGCCACCTTTGGCTGAGTTACAACAACCCGTTTAACTTATTGTTAACCCTGCTGGCGTTGGTATCAATATTCACTAAAGACCTGCAAGGCGCGGTAGTGATTAGCGTGATGGTGCTGCTGGCCACCTTGATGCGGTTTTTTCAAGAGCGTCGTTCCAATCGTGCTGCCGATGCCCTGAAACAAAGGGTGAGTAATACCGCCAGTGTCAGACGACGAGTCAGTGCTGCTCAAAGTTTGCAAGATACGATAGAGATCCCCATGAAAGAGTTGGTGCCCGGGGATATTGTGCACTTGTCGGCCGGCGATATGATTCCGGCAGACTGCCGATTGTTGAGCGCAACCGACCTGTTTTTAAGTCAGTCAGGTATGACTGGTGAATCGCTCCCAGTAGAGAAATTTGTTGCCGTCAAAGCTGCCACAGAATCTGCCCTGGAAATGAATAATCTGGTCTTTATGGGCACCAATGTTATTTCCGGTACCGCCAGCGCAGTGGTACTGGCAACGGGTAATAGTACTTACTTCGGCACCCTGGCTCGACGAGTGACCCGTGTGGCCACTGCCAGCGATATCAATGCGTTTCAGTTGGGAGTCAATAAAGTCAGTTGGCTGTTGATCCGCTTCGCTTTGATTATGGTGCCGCTGGTGTTGTTTATTAACGGCTTCACCAAGGGTGATTGGCCTGAAGCATTGCTGTTTGCCTTGTCAGTGGCGGTGGGGTTGACCCCTGAGATGCTGCCGATGATCGTTACTTCGACCATGGCCCGTGGTGCAGTGATGTTGTCGCGACGCCAGGTGATTGTTAAACGCTTGGATGCAATTCAAAGTTTTGGTGCCATGGATGTGTTGTGCACGGATAAAACTGGCACGCTCACCCAAGATAAAATTGCCTTGGCGCGGCACATTGATGTCATGGGTAACCAGAGCGATGAAGTGCTGGGTTTTGCTTACCTCAACAGCTACTTTCAGACCGGCTTGAAAAACCTGCTGGATCGTGCAGTGCTGGATCATGTCGAGCTAAAAACTGAACTGAATGTGGTGCGCAACTACCGCAAAGTGGATGAGATTCCGTTTGATTTTGCCCGTCGTCGTATGTCGGTGGTGGTCTCTGAGCGTGAAGAGCACCATGAGCTGATCAGCAAGGGCGCGGCAGAAGAAATGTTTAATGTGTGCACTCACGTGCAATACGACGGCCAGGTCTATCCACTGGATGAGAGCCGCCAGGCGCGTTTGCAAGAGGTGCTGCGTGAACTGAATGAGAGCGGCTTGCGCGTGATTGCGGTGGCCATGAAGGAGATTCCACCGGATCAGACGGTGTACTCGAAAGCAGATGAGTCAGGCCTGACTCTGATTGGTTATATCGCCTTTCTGGATCCGCCCAAAGAGTCCACCGCGCCGGCATTACAAGCTCTAGCAGCCCATGGCGTCGAGGTTAAAATTATCACCGGCGACAATGAGCTGGTCGCTGCTGAGGTTTCACGCCAAGTGGGCTTAGAGGTCAAGGGTCTGCTGCTGGGGGCGCAGATTGATGCCATGGACGAGCAAGCCTTGGCGCATGTGGTCAAGGGCACGACTATTTTCGCGCGAATGTCACCGCTGAATAAAGAGCGTGTGGTGTATTGTCTGCGAGATTTAGGCCATGTGGTCGGTTTTATGGGCGATGGGGTCAACGATGCGCCAGCGCTGCGCGCTGCGGATATTGGAATTTCCGTGGATGGCGCAGTGGATATTGCTAAGGAAGCAGCAGACATCATCTTGCTGGAACGCAGTCTGATGGTGCTCAAGGATGGGGTCATTGAAGGGCGTAAAACCTTTAGTAATATGCTCAAGTACATTCGTATGACAGTCAGTTCCAACTTCGGCAACGTTTTTTCAATCGTGATTGCCAGTATCTTTTTGCCGTTTTTACCCATGTTGCCGCTGCAGCTGCTGGTGCAGAATTTACTCTATGATATATCGCAGATTGCCATCCCTTTCGATAATGTCGATGCAGAGGAAGTCAGTCAGCCGCTGAAGTGGAATCCGGATGGCATTGGTCGATTTATGCTGTTTTTTGGCCCACTTAGTTCGATTTTTGACATCCTGACTTTTGCCTTGATGTGGTACGTGTTTATGGCCAAGACAGTGGCAGAACAGGCCTTGTTCCAGTCGGGCTGGTTTGTCGTAGGTTTACTGACTCAGACTATGATCGTGCACATTATCCGCACGCAAAAAGTGGCCTTTATTGAAAGCCGTGCTGCAGTCTCACTGCTGGCGACAACCTTAGTGATAATAGCCATTGGTATTTTCCTGCCGATGGGGCCGCTGGCCGGCTATTTTAAGATGCAAGCCTTGCCTTGGGTCTTCTTTATTTGGCTGGTTGGGATTCTAATTGGTTACGCGCTGCTGACCTCGCTGATGAAGCGCTATTATATTCGCCGCTTTGGTTGGCATTGATGGTTGTCGTTGGTGAAACTGACTGTTTTAGCCGACTTTTACCTGCTTTTTTAGCGCTATTACGACCTTCGATGACATAGCTCAACTGTGTATCACGCCCATATCTGGTACAGTCAAGACTCAATATCTAGCAGGAGGCTGTATATGTATTACGTTGATATGCCAAGTGCCGATG
This sequence comes from uncultured Thiopseudomonas sp., assembly GCA_964385265.1. Taxonomy (GTDB): domain Bacteria; phylum Pseudomonadota; class Gammaproteobacteria; order Pseudomonadales; family Pseudomonadaceae; genus Denitrificimonas. The sequence continues at coordinate 18,165 of CAYLOI010000012.1, read as the reverse complement.
AAATCGGTAATCTCAATCTGGTTCGCTCGGATGCGTGTGTCTCTATTTACCTGCCCACCACGCCAGTCAGTCGTGAAACTGAGCAGAGCCGTACCAATCTTGGCAACCTTTTGAAAAAAGCGGTTGCTCAATTGGAGGCTGCAGGTCTTGATAAAAAATCTATTGCATCCTTGCAAGAGCAATTTAATGATTTGTTAGACGATGAAGATTTTTGGAATCATCAGGCTAACAGTCTCGCTATTCTGGCGACCCCGGATTCGCTGCGCACCTACCGCATGGCGAACAAATTGAATGACATTGTCGAGGTGTCAGACCGTTTCCACCTCAAGCCTTTGTTGCGTGCGACTACTTTCCCGCATGCAGCGCATATTTTAGCGCTGTCAGAAAATACTGTGCGCTTAATTCAAGTGTCTGCAGACTTGCCTGCGCGCGAAATTAGCGTGCAGAACATGCCGACTGATGCTGCGACAGCGGGTGGCAAGGCAACCAACAAAGATTACACAGGTACCGGTCACCGCCATGGCTCGCAAGGACAGAGTTTCTATCTGTCACGCTTTGTGCGCAAAGTTGATGCGGCGTTACGCCCAGTGTTGGCGGGTTCAGACCTACCACTTATTTTAGCGACCACTAAACCTTTGGAAGCTTTATTTCGCTCACTGAGTGTTATTCCTGTGCTATCTGGCGCTATCACCGGCAATCCAGAGCGCTTGACTGAGGCCGACTTGGCCAGTGCGGCCAGGCCGGTGTTGGATGCTCACTATGCGGATCAGGTGAAAGATTTCCACCGTCTGTTTGAGCAACGCACGGGTCAGCAGCGCACCACAACGGATATTACCGATGCGGCACGTCTGGCTACCTTCGGTGGTATTGACCAACTGCTGGTTGATATTGACGGAGTGATTGACGGCACCATTGATGATGAAACAGGTGTTGTGTCTTTTGCTTCTGAAGGCAATGCGGTGAACTACGGCATTGTTGATGAAATCACCGGTCGTGCATTGCGCACTGGCGCCAAGGTTATGGCGGTGCGTAAGGCAGATATTCCTGGTGGACATGACTTGGCTGTGATCTCGCGTTATCCGATCTAAGTCTCATGTAATCTGCTAAAAAACTCTCTTGAGTCCTACATTCAACTATTGGTTTGAATGCTAGGGCTCAGGTAGAGCCCCTCCCTCCGCAAGCCCCTTCTTTGCTCCATACACTTGTCTTTAGTGCTGCCTATCCATGCGTTTTAGCGCTAAGGCGAGTGCATAAGTCTCTAAATAGCTCATTCTGTGCTGCGCAAAGAGTGCTGAGCAGGCCAGGCTGTCGCATTTCAACTATCCGTTACTTTAGTCTATAAATCCTCTGCGATGCTGCGTAAATGACTGCAGTTTTGCTAGGGTAAATGGACTAAACGTGCCGCTAGGAGTGTGCTATGACAACCGCAAAAACGTCCCCTGAGCTTGCAAGTTGGCTGGTTGAGCAATCACCTGATGCCACCATTTATTCCGATATCCAAGGCCAGATTCGCGTGTGGAATGCTGCCGCAGCAAAAATGTTTGGTTTTTCTGCTGAGCAAGCCTTAGGGCAGAGCTTGGATATTATTATTCCTGAGACATTGCGCAAAATGCATTGGCGCGGTTTTGATGCAGCGATTGCCGCGGGAGTGACCAAACATAGTGGTAAACCTATGGCCACTAAAGCCTTGCGCGCCGATGGCAGTCAGTTTTACACCGAAATGGGCTTTGCTTTAGTTTTTAATGATCAAGGCGAGGTTGTTGGGACCGTGGCGCAGGCGCGGGATATTACCGAGCGTTACGAAAAAGAACGCGCTGAACGTTTGCGTCTGCGCGAGCTGGAAAAGCAAACGGCTGATAAAGCTTAAAGCTGTCCGGTGCTGCGGGGTTTTGTTGGCCGGTTGTTTATTAAAAGTATGGCTGCTGCCCAGCCTGAAGCCCGAGCAACTCAAGGGCGCAGGTTGTCTTGATGGCTATTTCAGTGGCGCTGCGCGATAAACCGCACAGCTAAATTCTAGATGAGAGCCTACGTGCAACCCAGCGGTGGTACAGCCAAGCCAGCGTTGGCCGAATCACCGGTAAAGCAATCAACCATGCCAGTGGTTTAAGCAGGGGGACGCGAGACATTAATAGAATATAAGCAGCCACTTCACGATGAACTTGGCCATCGGCATCTTTAACGTGCAACTCGCGCAACGCTTTATCTGGGTCGATACCTTGCTTACGCAATTCCTCATCACGCCCAGTGATGTCCAGCCACTCAACGCTGTTCTCGGTCTTGCCTTCTAGCTTTTCGTACCAGCGTCGATCACGTACGCAAACTGGGCAAGCGCCATCATAAAAGACCGTGAGCTTTCCTGAAAACATATTCATAAAACACCTCCAAAGGCGTCGGGCGCTTTAGAGGGACTCTAGCATACTTGCAGTTATTTACTGGAGATCAGAACAGCGCGACTTCTTCTGCTGTTAGTACGCGGCACTCGCCAGGCGCAAGATCTGCATCGAGCCTTAACGAGCCCACCTGCTCGCGGTGCAACTTTTCAACATTGTTACCAATGGCAGCAAACATGCGACGAACCTGGTGATAACGGCCTTCATGCACATGCACTAACGCTTCGCGCTCATTGAGTATTTCCAGTAGGGCGGGTGCGGTTGGCTTATCCTCACCGGTCAGTTCTAGGCCAGCCGCAAAGGCTTTGATATGCTCTTCGATGAGCGGTTCTGCTACCCAAGCATGATAAATCTTCAGACACTGCTGTTTGGGTGAAGTGATGCGGTGCGACCATTGGCCATCATCAGTGATCAATAATAGCCCTGTAGTGTCGAGATCTAAGCGTCCCACCGTATGCAGTTTGTTGAGGTTGGGTAGATCAATATAGGTGAATACTGTTCTGTGCCTAGAGTCATGATTGGCGCAGACACAATCCAGAGGTTTGTGCATCATCAGGTAGGTCGGCCCAGTCAGCTCAAGTTGCATGTCGTTCCAGAAAACTTGCGCACCCTCAGGCACCTGAAATGATGTTTTCTTTTGCGCGACACCGTCCACGGTGATTTTTTCACGTTGCAGAACCTTAGTTGCTTCTTTGCGGCTCATGCCGGTGGTTTCAGCTATAAATCGATCAAGTCGCATAGGGTGATGGGTCTTCTCATATTTATGGTGGGCGCATTATAACGCACTCAGCCTGTGCTTATCTGTTTGCGACATAGGTTAAAGCGCTTGCATTGTGCCTACTGTGGAAAACGGCCAGCTTCTTAGCCCATGCATTTTTATAGTGCAGCCTAGCGCTGGAGCGAGCTGCTTTTTTGGGACAAGGTCCTGACATAGCATTGCTGTGAGCTACAGCGGCTGGCTGTAGATACTTTTCAGCGCAGCTTTAGTGTAAACTCGGATCTTTTAATTGAGCCTATGCTATGCACAAAACTAAGCTTTTGGCTCTCGCTGCATGTGCTGCACTGCTGTTGAGTACGAGCCTGTCAGCCAGCGAGCAGCATATTGATCAAGTGCGTGAGCGTTTGCTGCAGATACAGCCTGATCTACCTATAGAAGCAGTCGTGCCCAGTGCGATGCCTGAGTTGTATCAAGTGCAGCTGCGCGGTGGGCGCATTTTGTATGTGAGTGCCAGTGCTGAATTTATTTTTCAAGGGCAGCTGCTGCAGGTGCAAGACGGTGTCCCGGTTAATTTAACTGAACAGGCTGAACGTACAGCGTTAGTTGCGCAAATGCAGGCTTTAAATACCGAAGAAATGGTGATTTTCCCTGCGCAAAGCCCACAAGCCACTATTACGGTATTTACTGATACCGACTGTGGTTACTGTCAGAAACTGCACAGTGAGGCAGCTCAACTAAATAATGCAGGTGTGGATGTGCGCTACTTAGCCTTCCCACGTGGTGGTTTGGCTGGTCCAGCCTATGACAGTTTAGTCAGTGTCTGGTGTGCCGATGATCGTTTAGCGGCAATGACGCAGGCTAAACAGGGTAAAAAGCTCGCTAAGACTGCATGCAAAAATCCGGTTGAGAAACACTATGCTTTAGGGCAATCGATTGGCGTACGGGGTACACCCACTATAGTGTTAGCCAATGGGGAAATCATTCCTGGTTATCAGCCGGCTAAACAATTGGCTGCTCAGGCATTAAAAGCGCAGCAGCAGGTTGACCGGCAGTTATAGGCTTCGTACAGTGCAGTATTTTTGCCGCTCATACTCTGTTGCGCGGTTTTATTTTATTTGATAGCGGGGACGATGCAGCGTGAAACCAGTAAAAGTAGGGATCTGTGGTTTAGGCACCGTTGGTGGTGGTACTTTTAATGTTCTTAAGCGTAATGCTGAAGAGATTTCTCGACGTGCGGGCCGTTCAATTGAGGTGGTGCAGGTTGCTGCGCGCTCAATGAACACCCAGTGCGATACCAGTACCACTGAAATGACCGATGATGTTTTTGACATTGTTAATAATCCTGAAATTGACGTGGTGGTAGAGCTCATTGGTGGCGATACCATTGCGAAAGAGGTTGTGTTGCGCGCCATTGAAAACGGCAAGCATGTGGTCACCGCCAATAAAGCGCTGATTGCTGTGCACGGTAATGAGATTTTTGCTCGTGCTCGTGATAAAGGTGTAATGATTGGTTTTGAAGCCGCTGTCGCCGGTGGTATTCCTGTGATTAAGGCCATTCGTGAAGGCTTAGTCGCCAACCGGATTAATTGGTTGGCTGGGATTATTAACGGCACAGGTAACTTTATTCTCAGCGAGATGCGTGAGAAGGGCCGCACCTTTGAAGATGTGCTACAAGAAGCTCAAGCCTTAGGTTATGCCGAAGCCGACCCAACTTTTGATGTGGAAGGTATTGATGCGGCGCATAAGCTGACTATCCTGGCATCCATCGCTTTTGGTATTCCCTTGCAGTTTGAGAAAGCCTATACCGAAGGCATCACTCGGCTGACCACCGCTGACGTGAATTATGCTGAAGCCTTGGGTTATCGGATTAAACATTTGGGTGTCGCACGCCGCACTGATTTAGGTATTGAGTTGCGCGTGCATCCAACCTTGATTCCCGCTGATCGTTTAATTGCCAACGTTAATGGCGTGATGAATGCGGTGATGGTCAATGGTGATGCTGTCGGCAGCACCCTGTATTACGGTGCTGGCGCCGGTATGGAGCCAACGGCTTCGTCGGTAATTGCTGATATTGTTGATGTGGCGCGTTTCATGGCCTCTGATCCTAAGCATCAGGTGCCAGCCTTGGCCTTCCAGTCCGATGCATTGTCTGAGCATCCGATTTTGGCGATTGATCAGTGCGAAAGTGCTTACTACCTGCGTATTCAAGCCAAAGATCACCCCGGTGTGTTAGCCCAAGTAGCCAGCATTCTCTCGGTGCGTGGCATCAATATTGAATCCATTATGCAGAAAGAAGCTGAAGAACATGATGGTTCAATCCCTATCATTCTGTTGACCCATCGCGTGCAAGAGCAGCGCATCAATGATGCTATTATTGCTTTAGAAGCCCTAGATTCTGTGCAAACGCCCGTTGTGCGCATCCGTGTTGAGCAGTTGGGTTAATTTCAAGTTAAGCGACTCTGATAAAGGTTGTTCCTTATGCGATATATAAGCACGCGCGGCCAAGCCCCAGCGTTGAATTTTGAAGATGTGTTGTTAGCAGGTCTGGCGACTGACGGCGGTTTGTATGTGCCAGAGAATTTACCGCGTTTTACTGTAGAAGAAATTGCCTCTTGGGCTGATCTGCCGTATCACGAATTAGCCTTTCGCGTGATGCGCCCCTTTGTCGCGGGCTGCATTGCGGATGCGGATTTTAAAGCAATTCTCAAAGACACCTATGCTGTGTTCGAGCACAGTGCGGTGGCGCCCTTGCGTCAACTCGACAGCAATGAGTGGGTGCTAGAATTATTCCACGGCCCAACTTTAGCCTTTAAAGACTTTGCCCTGCAGTTGCTCGGCCGTTTGCTTGATCACTTCCTCACCAAGCGCAATGAGCGTGTGGTGATTATGGGTGCGACCTCGGGTGATACCGGTTCTGCTGCGATTGAAGGCTGCCGCCGTTGCGAGAATGTTGATATCTTTATTTTGCACCCGCACCAGCGTGTGTCAGAAGTACAGCGTCGTCAGATGACCAGTGCGCTGAGCGATAACATCCACAACATTGCTATCGAAGGTAACTTCGATGACTGCCAGGAAATGGTTAAAGCCAGCTTTGCTGACCAATCATTCCTCAAAGGCACCCGTTTGGTGGCGGTGAACTCGATCAACTGGGCGCGCATCATGGCGCAGATCGTGTACTACTTCCACGCAGCGATTCAGCTCGGCGGTCCACAGCGCTCCATTGCCTTTTCAGTGCCAACGGGTAACTTTGGCGATATTTTTGCCGGTTACTTGGCGCGCAATATGGGTCTGCCGATCAATCAGTTGATTGTTGCCACTAACCGTAACGATATTTTGCACCGCTTTATGAGTGGCAACCGTTATAACAAAGATGCGCTGCACCCAACCTTGTCGCCGTCAATGGACATTATGGTGTCGTCCAACTTTGAGCGTTTGCTGTTTGATATGCATGGTCGTGATGGCGCTAAAGTGACTGAGCTGATGGATCATTTCCGTGCCACTGGCGAGATGAGTGTGGCCGATGAGCGTTGGACTGAGACACGCAAGTTGTTTGACTCATTAGCTGTGGATGATGAGCAGACTTGTGCGACCATTGCCAAGGTTTATAAAGACACCGGCGAGCTGCTCGATCCGCACACAGCGATTGGCGTACACGCGGCGCGTGAGTGCCGTCGTAGCTTAGCCACGCCGATGGTGACGCTTGGTACTGCGCATCCAGTGAAGTTCCCTGAGGCGGTACAGAAGGCGGTAGCAAGTGCCAGTCCAGTGTTGCCGGCGCATATGGCTGACCTGTTTGAGCGTGAAGAGCGCTGCACGGTCTTAGCCAATGACTTAGCCGTGGTGCAGGACTTTGTTAGCCAGCATGGTAATCGTGGTAAGCCTTTGTAATGCTTTGAGCTGTTACTCGTTGTTGTAATAAAAGCCCGGGTCTTGCAAAAGAATCGGGCTTTTTATTGCGCTTGTTGCCGCCATTGCCTGGGGGATAATCCGCTCCAGCGTTTAAATGCGCGGGAAAAGGCGGTTTCATCGGCATAGCCTAAACCCAGAGCCAGATCAGTCAGACTGATGGAGCTGTGGCTGAGTTGCAGTTGTGCTTCGCTATAGCGCACGTCATCCAGCAGTTGACGAAAGCTGCTGCGGCGCTGCTGGAGCTCTGTTTGTAACTGCCGAGGATGAAGATTGAGTAGATTAGCGACCACGCTGAGGGTTGCTTCGCCGGTGGCTAAGACGGACTGAATAATCATTTTTGTGTGCGCCACGTAGTCTTCGTGAGCGTAACCTTGTTGCGAGGCGAATTGCTCAATCAGATGATTTTTAAGCTGCGAGCGTTGTTCGCTGGGCTGCAAGTGCAATATCGCTGCGTCCGCATAGAGCGCGGTCAGCGGCTGCGAAAACAGCACAGGCGCTTGGAAAAAATCCAGATAAAACTGGCTGTTACTGGGCTCTGGGTGGGTGAAAGTGACTTTGCTCAGTTGCCATGCGCCTTTAAATAAAGCCTGCGCAGCACGATAAACAACGCCCATGCCCAACTCAATCAGCTGCCGTAAATCGACATTTTTGCTCAACTGCAGACGGTACTCTAGCGCCACTTGATCACCCAGTAGATGTTCTTGTAATTGAATGCCCGGCGCGTGTAAATGCGCGTATTTATTGGTGATACGCAATAAGTCTTGCACGCTTTCTGCTTGAGATAGCATGAGGCCAAAGGCCCCAAACACTAGATAGTCACGTTGCTGACTCAGCTCAAGAGCAAACTGTTGATTGCCTGACTCGCGCGCAGCCAGGTTGAGCGCCTCAGCTACGCGCGCATAATCCACCCATAAATCGCTGCGGCGTAGCACCAGAGGATCAATGCCGCAGCGTTGTAAAAGTTGATGGGCATTGAGCTGGTTTTTCCGGCACAGTGTTTCAAAGCCGATAAATACAGCGCTGCGAGCACGTTCGAGCATGGAGGCGGCCTCTTCGTGAAATGTCAGAATTGTCTTCGTAATATGTCAGGTATTTCATAGGTTGTCTGCGTTAGTCTAGGCTGGTAGATAATAATAATGAGAATAACGCTATGGGTGACGTGGCTTATCAAGCAGAAACATTAGTGATTGGCGCTGGGCTAGCGGGCATTTGCACCGCGTTAGAGTTATTAAATAATGGCCGCTCGGTGCTGTTGTTGGACGCCTGCCAACAGCAGCGTTTTGGCGGGCAGGCCAAGGAAGCCTTTGGCGGTATGTTGCTCAATAACACCCCAGAACAGCGCCGCAACGGCATTGTTGATTCAAGTGAGCTGTTTTGGCAGGACTGGCAGCAGGCGGCGCAGTTTCAGCCTGATAGTCAGTGGGCGCAGCGCTGGGCGCAGGCCTACTGTGAGCACAATCGCAGTGAAATTTATGATTGGCTGCGGCGCTACGGCATTGGTTTTTTTCCTGTGGTGCAATGGCCTGAGCGCGGCAATTACGCTGATGGTAATAGCGTGCCGCGTTACCATATTGCTTGGGGCTGTGGGCAAGGCGTGGTGAGCAGTCTGCTGCAGGCGTTACTCAATCACACCAACGCAAAATTATTGCGTTGCCTGTTTGCACATAAAGTCAGTGCTTTAGACTACCGTGATCAGCGTGTGGTGGGTTGTCACGGTACCCAGCCTGATGGTGCATTTAGGGTGCAGGCAGATAACACCGTGATGTGTGCGGGTGGTATTAATGGTAATTTGGATAAGGTGCGTGAGCACTGGGATCCGATTTACGGCGCTGCGCCAGAAAACTTGCTCAGTGGCGCGCATCCCAGCGCTGATGGCGCATTGCATGATTGCGTGCAAGCTATTGGTGGTCAAGTCAGCAACCTTAACTATATGTGGAATTATGCAGCCGGCATTGCCCATCCTCAGCCTGAATACCCACAGCACGGCCTCAGTTTAATACCGCCGCGTTCGGCACTGTGGATGGATTGTCATGGTCGGCGCATTGGTCCACAACCTATGGTGACAGGCTTTGATACCCATGACCTGTGTAAAACCACCGGCCATCTGCCAAAGCAATACACTTGGCAAATTATGAATAAACGTATTGCTGATAAAGAGTTGGCTATTTCTGGCAGTGATAGCAATCCACACTTTCGTGATAAAAAACTACTCAAGGTGATCTGGCAAGCGCTGCGTGGTAATGCCGCGCAAACCCAGTGGTTGTTGGAGCATTGTCCTGATGTAGTCTGCGGCGATACGTTGGAAGAGCTGGCGCTGCAAATGCAACGGGTCGCACCCAATACAACACTGGATGTCGCTGGTATGCACGCTGATATTGAGCGTTATGATGCCATGCTCAGAGGCCCGCGTGGGCTGCATAATGATGATCAAATTCGTCGTATTCAGCAGTTACGCCAATGGCGCGGGGATCGTGCACGTACCTGCAAGTTACAGCCTATTATGGATCGCAAACAGATGCCGCTGATTGCTATTCGTCTACGTTTAATCAGTCGCAAAAGCATGGGTGGCATGCTGACTGATCTGCAGGCGCGCGTGTTGGATGCGCAAGGTGCGCCGATTGCAGGGCTGTATGCGGCAGGAGAGGCGGCAGGCTTTGGTGGTGCAGGTATTTCTGGAGTGCGCTCTTTGGAGGGTACTTTCTTGTCCAATTGTGTTTTTAATGGTCGGCGCGCGGCACACAGCATTATCGCCGGCTAAGCCTTTCACACTGACTCAATAACCTCTAATAAATGAGCCGGAGATTCGATTATGAAAAAAACAGGTGCAGCACTGGCACGATTTGCCCTAGAGCAATTGGGCGTGCGTTATACCTTTGGCATTCCCGGTGTGCATAACACTGAGTTGTACGACGAGCTCAATAACTCCAGTCAAATCACCCCCATGCTAGTCACGCATGAATGTGGTGGGGCTTTTATGGCTGATGCAATGAGTCGTACCGGCGATAGCATCGGCACCTTGCTGATTGTTCCAGCTGCGGGTGTTACCCATGCTTCTAGCGGTATCGGTGAGGCCTATTTAGCCGGTATCCCGATGTTAGTTATTTCTGGTGGTATCCACACACAAAGTGGCCATCGTTATCAATTGCATGAAATGGATCAGCATACTTTGCTCTCGCCGATTACCAAGGGCCGCTTTCATATCAAATCCCATGCGGAGGTGATACCGATGCTGTATGCCGCCTATCAGTTAGCCATGCGTGGCGAGCCGGGCCCTGTGTTTATTGAGCTGCCTTACAATATTGGTAATTTTTTAGGTGAAGTTGATGCTATGCCCAGCTTTGCGGGTTTGCAGTCGCACAGCGAGTTTGATCTGGATTTAGTTGAGCAGGCTGCGCAACTGCTGACGCAAGCCAAGCAAGTGGGCTTTTTCCTCGGTTGGGGCGCTGTTGATTGTCAGGCTGAGTTGATTGAGTTAGCAGAGTTACTCAATGCGCCGGTAGCGACCACGCTGCAAGGCTTAAGCGCTTTTCCGGGTAATCATCCGCTGCATACTGGCATGGGTTTTGGTGCTTATTCGGTGCCGGCTGGGCAAAAGGCTTTCGCCCAGTGTGATGCGGTGTTGGCGATTGGTACCCGCTTTGCCGAGATTCCTACCGGAAGTTTTAGCATGCAAGTGCCGGAAGACTTGGTGCATATTGATATTAATCCTGAGGTGTTTAACGCCAACTACCCAGCCAAAATTGCAGTTGAGGGTGATGCACGCTGTGTTGTGCCAGCGCTGTTAAGCGCAGTGCGCGCGCTGCAGGCGCAAGCGAAAAAGGGCACTATGGCGCAACAAATTCAACAGGATAAAGCTGCTTATCAGCAGCAATGGCTGGCGCATAAAAGTGGCGAGCGGGTCAATCCGGCTCGGTTTTTTCAAACGCTGCGAGCGCAGTTAAGCGATGACACTATTGTGGTCGCCGATGATGGTAATCACACCTATTTGGTTGCAGAGTTACTGCCTATTTTAGGTGCACGCAACTATATTTCACCGACGGACTTTAATGCCATGGGTTACTGTGTGCCGGCGGTGATTGGAGCGAAACTGGCCAATCGGCAAAGACCAGTGATTGGTATTGTCGGTGATGGTGCGCTGTTGATGACCGGGATGGAGATGCTCACGGCTGTACGCCATAAGCTGGGTGTAGTGGTGTTTATTTTTAATGATGGCGAGTTGTCACAAATTGCTCAGGCGCAGGAGATTCCCTATAACCGTAAAACTTGCACGGTGCTGCATGGCATCAATATGCAAGCATTAGCGGCCACGGTTGGCGCGCAGTTTGTGTCAATTCAAAACGAGGCTGCTATTGAATCAGGTATTGCTCAGGCGCTGCAGTATGCGGCAAACAATCAGCCGGTATATGTCGATGTGAATATTGATTATGCAAAACGTACTCGTTTTACCCAGGGCATTGTGCAAGCCACATTAAAACGCTTTAAGCCGCGCGATAAGGTCCGCGTGATCAGTCGCGCTTTAGTTCGTAAGGTTACGCGCTAGCGAACTGCTTATTTCAGGCAATAAAAAACCGGCCTAAGCCGGTTCTTTATTAATTTGCTATCGCAATTAAGCGGCTGCTTCACCAAGCGCTTTAACACGCTTGTTTAGGCGGCTCTTGTTACGAGCAGCTTTGTTTTTATGGATGATGCCTTTATCGGCCATACGGTCGATAACAGGAACAGCCAATTTGTAAGCAGCTTGTGCTTTTTCTAAATCTTTAGCTTCGACGGCTTTAACTACATTTTTGATGTAGGTACGCACCATAGAACGCATGCTTGCGTTATGGTCGCTACGCTTCGCAGCCTGTTTAGCTCGTTTGATGGCAGAAGGGCTGTTGGCCACGTCGTACTCCTCGAAAACTTTTAGTTGAATGAAACAAAATAGGCCGCGAATTATGCAGCCAAGTCATTAATTTGTCAAGTTGCTGTGAACGGATAAAACATAAACACCTTAACAGTGCGTTGTTTCACTCAAACAGCAAGTTACCGCGCGCAGTATACGCAGGCGAAAAGCAGAATGCATGCTTTCTCTGCAATCTTTATGGCATCCCCTTGGGCAAGCGACTAAACTTGTGCGCTGAATTTGGAAGAGTGCACCATGAGCGACGCTGCTGAAACACCAACAAAGCTTAAACCCTCCAGCCTTTTGCGCTCCAGTGCAGTGGTCAGCGTGATGACCTTGCTCTCGCGTGTGCTGGGTATGGTGCGCGATATGGTGGTCGCCAGCTACTTCGGTTCAGGCTCTGCTGCGGATGCTTTTTTTGTTGCCTTTAAGATCCCTAATTTTTTACGCCGATTGTTTGCTGAAGGTGCGTTCGCCCAAGCCTTTGTTCCTGTTTTGTCTGAATATCGAGAAAAGCGTTCATTTGCTGAGGTAAAACTGCTGGTCGATCGCACCGCTGGGATGCTGGGTTTGATCCTAACTGCGCTCACTGCATTGGGTGTGGTGATGTCGCCCTATCTGATCATGCTGTTTGCTCCAGGCTTTCATAATGAGCCGAGCAAAATGCAGTTGGCCGGCGAATTATTGCGCATTACCTTTCCTTATTTACTCCTGATTTCTTTAACGGCATTCTGTGGTGGCATCCTTAACAGTTATGGGCGCTTTGCCGTACCGGCCTTTACTCCGGTGCTGCTGAATGTCTCGATGATTGCTGCGACGGTATTTTTAACCCCCTTCTTTGATGAGCCAGTGATGGCCTTGGCTTGGGGTGTATTTATTGCTGGTGTTGCGCAACTGCTATTTCAAATGCCGTTTTTGTGGAAGATGCGCTTATTGCCGCGCCCGCGAGTGGTGCCTAATGATCCGGGGGTTAAGCGCATTATGCTGCTGATGCTGCCAGCGTTATTTGGCGTATCCGTCAGTCAAATTAACTTACTGTTAGATACCGTGCTGGCATCTTTTTTACAGACGGGCAGTGTGTCTTGGTTGTATTACGCTGACCGTTTATCAGAATTGCCTTTGGGGGCATTTGGCATTGCCATTGGTACGGTGATTTTACCGGCTTTGTCGCGCCATCATTCCACAGCCAAACCAGAAGAGTTTTCTGCCACCATTGATTGGGCATTGCGCATGGTGCTGCTGGTTGGTGTGCCGGCAGCCTTGGCTTTAGCTATTTTGGCTGAACCACTAATTGCGACGTTGTTTTTGTACGGCGCAATGACATCGGCGGACGTGATTCAAGCGGCTTCAGCATTGCAAGCATACTCATTGGGCGTGCTGACCTTTATGCTGATTAAAGTGTTAGCGCCAGGTTTTTTTGCTCGCCAAGACTTAAAAACCCCAGTACGTATTGCGATTATTTGTATGGTAGTCAATATGGCACTTAACCTGTTGCTGATTTGGCCGTTGCAGCATGTTGGCTTAGCTTTAGCTACGTCGCTGGCCAGTATGCTCAATACCGGTTTGTTATTGCGCGGCCTGTATCGTGCTGGGGTGTACAAGCCTGAGCCAGGTTGGTGGTTGTTCTCCATGCGTTTGTTCGCGGCCTGTGCTGCTATGCTAGCGCTGGTGCTGTGGCTGAATGCGCCAAGCAGTGAGTGGTTTGCCTGGCATTGGCAGCGCCGCGTATGGGAAGTGACGTTGTTGGTGTGTGGCGGTATTTTTGTGTTTGCTGGAACCTTGTTTGCCAGCGGCCTCAGAATGCGTCATCTGCGCCGTTAAATGGGCTAAAGGTGCTCTAATGCCTTAGCTATGGTTATAATCAGAGTCTTTTCTGGCAAGATATTAAATATGCAGTTGGTTCGCGGTTTGCACAATGTGCGCCCATCACATCATGGGTGCGTTGCTACGATTGGTAATTTTGATGGTGTTCATCTTGGACACCAGGCGATATTAACGCGTCTGCGTGAAAGTGCAGCACGCCTGAGTCTGCCCAGTTGCGTGATTGTTTTTGAGCCGCAGCCACGGGAGTTTTTTAATCCTGAAACGGCACCGGTGCGCTTGACCCGATTGCGCGATAAGCTGCGCTTGTTCGCTGAGGCGGGCATTGATCAAGTGTTGTGTATTGCCTTTAATAAACGCTTTCGACAGCTCAGTGCCGCAGAGTTTGTGCAGACTGTGCTTATCGATGCGCTAGGTATTAAGCACCTCAAGGTCGGCGATGATTTTCGTTTTGGTTGTGATCGCCGTGGTGATTATACTTTTTTGCAAGACGCTGGGCAGCAGTCTGGTTTTAGCGTAGAACCGACGACAACCATAGAAATCGATGGTCAGCGCGTCAGTAGCACATGGGTGCGCACGGCATTGGCCAATGCTGATTTTGCTTTAGCTCGGCGCTTATTAGGCCGCCCTTACAGTATTGATGGCCGTGTCATGCACGGTAAGAAACTTGGTCGCACCTTAAATGCGCCAACCGCTAATGTGCAACTCAAGCGTCATCGCGCGCCGTTGCAAGGCGTGTACTTAGTCTCTGTGCAGTTGCGCAGTGGGCGACACCTGCCAGGTGTTGCTAATATAGGTACACGACCGACCGTTGACACAACTCAGCAAGCACACTTAGAAGTGCATGTATTAGATTTTTCTGGCGATTTATACGGCCAACATATAGCAGTAACTTTTCATAAGAAAATTCGTGACGAGCAGCGCTTTGAGTCCTTGCCTGAACTACAGCAAGCCATTGCCGCTGATATCGCACAAGCACATACACTTTGGCAGCACTTTCACACCCTTTAATGAGTGACCTGGAATCAACATGACCGATTATAAAATGACGCTTAACCTGCCGAACACGGCATTTCCGATGAGAGCAGGCCTTCCCACCCGTGAACCGCAGATACTGGCGCACTGGGATAGCATTAACTTGTATCAGAAAATGCGTCAGATTGGTGAAGGTCGGCCGCGTTTTATTCTGCACGATGGTCCTCCCTACGCCAACGGCAGTATTCATATCGGTCATGCGGTGAATAAAGTCATTAAAGATATGATTATACGCAGCAAAACCTTAGCTGGTTTTGATGCACCCTATGTGCCAGGTTGGGACTGTCATGGCTTGCCGATTGAACATAGAGTTGAAATCAAACACGGTAAAAACCTGCCTGCTGATAAGGTGCGTGAATTATGCCGCGCCTATGCCGAAGAGCAAATTACCGGTCAGAAAGCTGAATTTATTCGCCTAGGTGTCGTGGGCGATTGGGATAATCCGTATAAAACTATGGATTTTGCCAATGAAGCCGGTGAAGTACGAGCCTTAGCAAAAATGGTGGAAGGCGGTTTTGTCTTTAAAGGCCTTAAACCGGTGAACTGGTGCTTTGATTGCGGCTCAGCCTTGGCGGAAGCGGAAGTTGAGTACCAAGACAAGCGCTCAGAAGCCATTGATGTCGGCTTTAATAGCACTGACCTGGTTAAGCTGGCGCAGGCATTTGCGTTGCCAGAGATCACTAAAAACGTACAGATCGTGATTTGGACCACCACGCCTTGGACCATTCCTGGCAACCAAGCGCTCAACGTACACCCTGAAGCGATTTATGCGTTGGTGGATGTCGGTGATAAAATCCTGCTGCTGGCCGAGACCCTGGTGGCCGACTGCTTGGCGCGTTATGAGCTGGAAGGCGAGATTATTGCTCGTTGCAATGGTGATGCGCTGGAGCATTTAGAGTTTAACCATCCGTTCTATGAGCGTGTTGCGCCAGTCTATTTGGCTGACTATGTTGAGCTGGATGCCGGTACCGGTATTGTGCACTCAGCGCCAGCCTATGGTGAGGATGACTTCTATACCTGCAAACGTTACGGCATGAGCAATGATGACATTATCAGTCCTGTGCAAAGCAACGGTGTTTATGTGGATGACCTGCCGTTTTTTGGCGGTCAATTTATCTGGAAGGCCAATGCCAACATCGTGGTCAAGCTGGAAGAAGTCGGCGCGCTGCTTAAGTATGAGCCGATTGAACACAGCTACATGCATTGCTGGCGCCATAAAACTCCGCTGATTTACCGTGCCACGGCACAGTGGTTTGTCGGTATGGATAAGCAACCTGAGCAAGGTAAGCCGCTACGTGAGCGCGCTTTGCAGGCGATTGAAGAAACACATTTTACTCCAGCCTGGGGTAAGGCGCGTCTGCACGGCATGATTGCGGGTCGTCCAGACTGGTGTATCTCGCGTCAGCGTAACTGGGGCGTGCCGATTCCGATTTTCTTGCATAAAGCTACGGGCGAGCTGCATCCGCGTACTGTGGAATTAATGGAAGAAGTGGCGCAGCGCATCGAGCAAGAAGGCATCGAAGCTTGGTTTAAGCTTGATCCCGCTGAGTTGCTCGGCAGCGATGCGGCAGACTACGATAAAGTCACAGATACACTGGATGTCTGGTTTGACTCAGGTACCACGCATTGGCATGTTTTACGTGGCTCGCATCCGTTAGGGCACGAGCAAGGCCCTCGTGCAGATTTGTACCTTGAAGGTTCGGATCAGCACCGTGGCTGGTTCCATTCATCCTTACTGACCGGCTGCGCCATTGATGGCCACGCGCCGTACCGCGGTTTGCTCACCCATGGTTTTACCGTGGATGAGAAGGGTCGCAAGATGTCCAAATCCATGGGTAACGTGGTTGCGCCACAAACGGTGACTAACAGTTTAGGTGCGGATATTTTGCGTCTGTGGGCCTCATCGGCCGACTACTCCAGTGAAATGGCTGTGTCGGACACCATTTTGCAGCGCAGCGCTGACGCTTACCGTCGCATTCGCAATACCGCACGCTTCTTGCTATCGAACTTGGATGGCTTTGATCCCGCCACCGACTGCGTAGCGACTGAGCAAATGATTGAGCTGGACCGTTGGGTAGTGGATGCTGCCGCGCGCCTGCAGGATGACGTGACCCAAGCCTACAGTGAATACCGCTTCCATAATGTCTATCAAAAAGTACACAACTTCTGCGTGCAGGAGTTGGGTGGTTTTTATCTGGATATCATTAAAGATCGCCAATACACCACAGGTGCTGACAGCTTGCCACGTCGTTCGTGCCAGACTGCGCTGTACCATATTGCTGAAGCATTAGTGCGCTGGATTGCACCGATTTTGGTGTTTACTGCCGATGAGATTTGGCAGCACTTGCCAGGTGAGCGTAACGAATCAGTAATTCTCAATACGTGGTATGAAGGTTTATCACGCTTACCTGCTGACAGCACATTAAGCAGTGACTACTGGACTGAGCTGATGGCAGTCAAAGTTGCGGTGAATAAAGAGCTGGAAAATCAGCGTAATGCCAAAGTCATAGGTGGTAACTTGCAGGCGCAAGTCACGCTGTATGTAGACTCAGACTTAGCAGAAAAGCTCAGCCGCTTGGGTGATGAGCTGCGCTTTGTCTTGATTACCTCAACCGCACAGGTGGCTGATTTAGACCAAGCACCAGCGGATGCGGTGAGCACTGAGCTGGAAGGCCTAAAACTGCACATCAGTAAATCTGTAGAGCCTAAGTGTGCCCGTTGCTGGCATCACCGCGCTGATGTGGGCGCAGTGGCAGCGCACCCAGAAGTTTGTGCGCGCTGTGCGGATAACTTAGACGGAGAAGGTGAAGTGCGCCAGTATGCGTAAAAAATCAGCGCAAAACGGCCTGTACCTCCGATCTGCATCGTTGCGCGGTTCTCGCATGCCTGCCTATCTCGATGAGATGCCTCGCGTGCTACGTTGCGTGCGCCTTACAGCTTATCGTGCGTGGCAGGCTTTTCAGCGATTGTCTAACGTCTTTATGATGGATAGGAGTGCAGGCTAATGGCTGCGCGTTTTGGCAAGCTGACTTGGCTATGGTTGAGTATTGTAGTGATTGCTGCCGATCAGATCAGCAAGCACTGGTTTGTTGCCAACTTTAATCTGTATGAGCAAATGCAAGTGATCCCTGATTTGTTCAGTTGGACGCTGGCCTATAACCGTGGTGCTGCCTTTAGCTTCTTAGCCAATGAAGCCGGTTGGCAGCGTTGGTTTTTTGCCATTATTGCATTAGCGGTCAGCCTTGTGCTGGTTGTGTGGCTCAAGCGCCTTAAAGCCAATGAAACCTGGCTGGCCATCGCTTTAGCCTTGGTCCTCGGTGGTGCGATTGGTAACCTCTATGATCGTGTTACTTTAGGTTATGTGGTTGATTTTATTTTAGTGCACTGGAAAACCCAGTGGTACTTTCCAG
>CAYLOI010000011.1:124-82067 GCA_964385265.1 uncultured Thiopseudomonas sp. | reverse complement strand
ATAGATCGCCGCAGGCCTGCTTGGCCCAATCTTGGTCGTGACGGCATAACTCTGTAATCAACAAACTACCACCTGGTTTGACTAAGCGCGCTAGCAAACACAAAGCATCAGCCGGTACAGCAAAATGGTGCAAAACCATATTCACCACCACACAATCTGCAGCGGCAACATCATCGTGCAAGGCATCTGCCAGTTGTAACTCAACATTGCGCAAAGCATGCTTAGTGCAGGTTTGCCGCGCCAATTCAAGCATTTGTGGGCTGTTATCCAACGCCCGCACCTGCTCAAATCGGCTGGATAATTCTGCTAAAAAACCACCATCGCCGGGTCCAACTTCAATCGCGCTGGCCTTGGCAGGAAAAGTGAGCGAGTCCAACAAGGCTAATAAACTGTCGCGAAACTGCGGCAAACCGGCGATTAAATCTTGCCGGCTTTGAAAATCACCGGCCATGCGCTCAAAAAATTCTTGGCTAGCCTGCGCACGCTGGGCATGCACATGCTTAATACGCAGTGCCACATCAGTAGGCATAGGTAATTCGTCAAGGCTGCTCAGTAAAGCGTTATGCAATAACTCATCAGGGCTTTGCTGTTGCGGCAAGCTGCGACGATAAAAAATCGCATTACCTTCACGCCGCGAGGTGACTAAACCGGCTTGGGTCAGCACTTTTAAATGATGGCTGATTCCCGATTGCCCCGTGGCAAAAATATGCGCCAGTTCTAAAACACCAAAGGAGTCATTGCTCAGCGCACGCAAAATATTCAGGCGCAAGGGCTCGCCAGCGGCTTTACAAAAAGCTGCTAGGGCGTCCGTCGGACTGAATGTTGGTAATGGCGTGGCTGTACTCATAGGTTGCGCAGTTTAGTCGCTGACGCTGGAGGCGGCAACAGCTATATCAATAAAAGTTGATATAGAATAAAAATCGGCTATGATCTCTACGCTCCACGCCAGCACAACTCGCTCGCATGGCGCAGCAGCACCCTGAGTAGCATTGAACTGTTCATCCTTTTGTCACTCAAAGGCCGCATAACGATTGTCACCGCATGCATGGAGTTGAACGATGCCCACCATCAGTGAATTAGCTGAACAGATCAGTCACCTGTACCCGCTTGAAGACACCCGTCTTGGCACCCGTTATCGGGTTGTCGACCAACTCGGCGGCACTACCGAACTCGAAGCCATTAGCGGCCAATCTCGTTATGTCGCGACACAGGCGCTAAATGATCAGCGCCTGTGGAAACTACAAGCTTAAGCATGCCTGTGCTTGCCGTTTGAGCCGTCTTGTGCCAGCCTAAAACCTTGCTTTACGGATATTGCCAACCCCTGACTGGCGCAAGGATCATCTATGGGTTCCATCTCTTTTAGTCACTCGCTGCGTCGTTTATGGGCGTTAGAGCGTTTTGGACCGAGCGTGCGCTTTTTTATTGCGCTGGCCGGTTGTATGGGGTGGTCTTGGTATACCGATCAAATGGAATTGCTCACGCCGTTATTTCTCGGAGTGATTGCCAGCGCTTTAGCCGAGTCTGACGAAAGCTGGCAAGGTCGTCTATTTTCAGTTTGCGTGACCTTGGTTTGTTTTTTCCTCACTGCCGTGGCCGTGCAACTGCTCAACCCTTATCCATGGCTATTTGTCACTGCATTCTGTATCGCCACCTTTTGTCTGATCATGCTCGGCGCGTTGGGTGAACGCTATGCCACCGTTGCCTATGCCACTTTAATTCTCGCCATCTATAGCATGATCGGCTTAGCGCAAAGCAGCGATGCATTGGTCTCGTTATGGCAGCAGCCGATCCTCTTAGTGATCGGCGCATCGATCTATGGTGCGCTCTCGGTGATTTGGTATGGGGTCTTTTCCCAGCAGCCGTTGCAACACAGCTTAGCGCGTTTATTTCGCGAACAATGTGCTTACTTAAAGGCCAAATCTGCACTGTTTGAGCCTTTACGTACTATGGATGTACAAGGTCATCGTTTAGCCATTGCCAAACAAAACAGCCGCGTGGTGGCCGCGTTAAACGATACTAAAAGTATTATTCTGCACCGTGTCGGTGGCCGCAGTAACAGCAAGGTCAACCGCTATTTAAAGCTCTATTTTCTCGCGCAAGATATTCACGAGCGGGCCAGCTCATCCCATTACCCTTACACACAACTGGCCGAAGCGTTTTTTCACAGTGACGTACTGTTTCGCTGCTTGCGCTTATTGCGCCAGCAAGGTGACGGCTGCAAAGCCCTCGCCAAAGCTATTGAACTGCGCCAACCCTTCGATTACGGCGGCGGGCACAGTGCCGCACTGGAAGATTTACAAGCAGCGATTGCCTACCTCAAACAGCAAAATAACCCCCAGTGGCGTGACTTATTACGCTCATTACGGGCATTGGCCAACAACCTCAGTACTTTAGACCACTTGTTGCGCGATGCGGCTAATCCAGACGTGATCGCCTTAACCAAAGACGACACCATTTTTGATCGCGACCCAAAGTCCCTTAAGGAAGCATTCGAACGCATCCGCCAGCACTTTAGTATTCACTCGTTATTATTTCGCCATGCGTTACGCCTAAGTATTGCTGTGGCCGCTTGCTATGGCGTAATGCAGCTGCTGCATCCTGAGCAAGGTTACTGGATCCTGTTAACCACGGTGTTTGTCTGCCGCCCCAATTACGGTGCAACACGGGTGCTGCTGGTTGATCGCATCATCGGCACGCTTTTAGGACTGGGCGCCAGCTGGGTATTATTTGAGCTATTTCCTGAGCACTGGATACAAGCTCTGATTGCAGTCGGCGCTGGCGTGGCCTATTTCGCCTCGCGCACTATTCATTACAAACTCTCCACCGCGTTTATCACCCTGATGGTACTGTTTTGCTTTAATCAGATTGGTGACGGCTATAACTTATTTTTACCACGCCTGACCGATACTCTAATTGGCAGTGCCATTGCCGGTTTAGCGGTGTTCTTTATCTTGCCCGACTGGCAAGGCCGTCGTTTAAATGTGGTGCTGGGACAAACTTTGCGTAGCAATAGCCGCTACCTCAAACAAATTATGCTGGCCTACACTCAAGGCAAAACCGATGACATGGCTTACCGTGTCGCCCGGCGCGATGCGCACAACGCCGATGCTGCGCTGTCCAGTACCCTGACCAATATGCTCAAAGAGCCCGGACACTTCCGCCGCCAAGCCGATATTGGCTTTCGCTTCTTACTGCTCTCACATACCTTGCTCAGCTACATCTCAGCACTGGGCGCACACCGCGAAAATCTGGCACATGCGCCCACCTATCCACTGCTCAATCAAGAAGCACAACTACTGGCCGACAGTCTTGAAGAGATTGCTGAGCAACTGATTAAACGCGAGCCGATTGACGTGCACAGCGATACCGAGCAACAACAATCCTATCGTTTGCGCGATTTACCGGAAGAAGAAGATGACACCTTAAGGTTTTTGCAGACGCAGTTGCTGTTAATCAGCCAACAACTGGGCTCGATTCGCACCTTAGCTGCCCATGTTTTAAGTAAAAACCAACCCAAACCAGAGGCTTAATTGCCTGGCAAGCGGCAGAAGTCTTGCCCTTCGACTTGTCCTCGACGCAAGGGATTTTTCGTACAATAAGCTGCATATTCCGCATCAACAAAACGATAATGCAAATGCTCATCACGCCCTTTGCTGATACCTAAGCGCGTTGTCTGAATAATCTCATGCGGGCGCAAGCCACAGTCCTCAACATAAAAACGCTCGGCATCAAAACGCTGATTATCCCAATCTGGGACTTTCAAGCCCAAGCTTTTACACAACAAGGTCTGGCCGCTGCACAGTTTTTGCACGGGCCGTGGCTGGCCTTGGCGATCAGGGTTATTGGCTTGCAGAATGCTTAAAGTAGACTGCGGCGACAGCGCATCAAAATACGGATAGCCGGACTTAATCAGCACCGCATTACCCTCACCCTTGGCGCTAAAATTCACCGAATCACCACCACGCGAGTAATACATATAAATAGTGCCGCCATCGGCAAATAACGCTTGGCGTTTTTCGGTATACCCCAACGAGGCATGGCTGCCTTTGTCGGTCAGCAGGTAGGCCTCTGTTTCAATAATACGCGCACTGAGCCAAACACCATTATTGCGATAGCGGATCACCTTGCCGAGTAAGTCAGGGGCAAGCTCCAGTGCGGGGCGGTTGAAAAAAGAGTCTGGGAGCATAGCCGATCTATTGCCTGTTGTAATAGGTTGTTAATTTTTAAAAATTTTCCAAACTTCGCTCTAAGCTTACCAGCCTGATAACAAGTTAATATCATGAAGAGCTGAAATTAGCTTCAACTATTTACTTTATAAATAGAAATAATCACCAACAGTCTTCATTAGCCCATATTATATAATATAATTAATAGCCTAGATTAAACTAATTATTTACTGTTATTTTTGGAAAATTAAAACATCTAATAATTACTTTCAAACAATCGAGTCAAAACCATATTACCATATTTTTTATTCAGCCTACATCTAAAGTCAGGTTCTATGAAAAAAACAAAAGATAAATTACCTTTGAGCTTTTCTATCTCACTAGACTCCATCCCCACAGTATAAAACTTATGTAGAGCAGCTGATAACTCTCGTTTTTTATTCCTACCAACAGATAGCCTTTCATTATTTGACAGTGTTATGCCAGTAACATGTCTATTGTGTCCTTTAGAAGAAAAAATTGTTTTATCATGATTTATTATTAAACCTTGATAGCATTCAACTTTTAATATTTCAGCTATTTTATCAGGAACTGAAAACAAACAATTTTTCACATTAGAAGAAAAAGTAAGATCATCAGCATACCTAGTATACGAAATCTTATTTTTTTTACAATATTCTTCTACAGCACTATCAAAATTAAACATAACCATATTAGATATAAAAGGAGAACTAGGCGCGCCAATACTAAGCTTTAAGCTACTACTTCTTCTAAGCTTAAAAAATAGAATATTAGATAAAAATTCACGTTCGTCATTATTAAAAAAAACACCCATACGTTCATACTCTTTAAACATTAATCTAGGTGTAATACTTGGAAAAAAGTCTTTGAAATCCATTTTTAGCAAATACTGATTGCCAATATGAACTTGAGCGTTATCTTTGATACTGATTTTTCTAATATATGCAAAGGCACATTTATGAGGTTTCGACAGCTTTTCTAATTCGGGCAGAATAAGCCTTTGAATAAATTTAAGCTGCTTAGCAGGGTGAGCAATGGTTCTAGTGCCTCTTCCTGATCTTTTTGGAATTTCATATACTTTATAACGGTGAGGAGCTGTTGCTGCAAACAACTTCAACTGATCAGCATCTATGCAAAGAGAGTCGCAAACGTAATCAAGGATACTCATTTTGATCCCCCTTTTAATTTTTCATTTATCTGGGTCTTAGCCGCTCGTCTTTTTCTAGCAGATCCTGTCTCTTCCATTATGTACGATTGATTTATACTCATCTGAATAGATAGAGCATCGAGTATTTTATCTTCTTTATCTCTTCCGAAATTTATTGTTTTAAGCTCTCTAAGCATAGGATAGTAATATGTGTAGTTACTATAAAAATTATGACTTATCATACCGAGCTTTGACAAAATATAGAGGTGTCTCCTCACCTCTGCCTCTTTAATATCTAAATTTAGCGCACAAAGCGCCAATTCAATTTCACCGATAAGAATAGGATAGGATAGTCTTATAATCTCATAGACCAGCAATGCAACATGGCCTGAGTTTTCATAAACAAATGCAACTTGGTGGGATGCCATATTTAACTTATCTGAAACATGCCCTAACAAATCATTCAAATATTCTATATTGTATTCAACTTTTTCATTACTTGGCCATGGGTATATTACAACGGAGTTTTCTTCTTTTCTTCTAATATGCTCTAATGGCCCTAAATAAATAAAAGAATCTTCGCTTTCTGTTTGTTCTTGCGGAGCAACTATAAGTAATTTTTTATAGAAACCAGGCCTACTACAAAACATCCCAAGCTCAACTAAGGAACCTGGGCTTTCCAGAAATATCAATATAAGGGATGCCACACTTGCTATTTCATCTTCAAAAACCAATAAATCGCTAAATATATTTTCTTTAAAATAGTCTTTAAAGGACTCAGCCAAAACAATAGACTGATTAATCTCTTCATAATTAGTTGCAGTATACTGTATAAAGCGATCTCTGAAGCTCGGTGGAATTTGACTTTTCACATCAACTAAACCACCACAAACAAATATATGTTTTTTAGCGAAATTAACTTTGAAACGTTTATGCTCTAGCCTTTCAAAGGCTCCGATTAAAGCGTTTTCAAAATCAACTTCCATACTTTCCCTTTATAAAAAAAGTGCGGGCCAAGCCCGCACTTCACTCTTTACTGAAGGAAGCGAAAGATTCTTTTCTTTCGCTCGTGAGGCACGAAGGAGCGGAAGAAAAGAATCTTTCGCAACCCTAAATGTGCTCAATAAGTTAGTGTCTAGCGAATCGCCCGACAAGGCTAAAGATTTTAAAGCCTAAACGCTAAAGAGTAAAAACACTCTAAATCAAACCTAACTGAAGTACAAGCTTAAAGGACTACAGGCATCTATCAGTACGCAGAGCTATCTAATAGGTTGGTCTTCTATACACTTAGTTGACTACAAGCCTGTATGTCCTGACTTCACCAAAGCCAGACGAAGCACTTTATAATCACATGCTGTAGGTATATCCTAAAACGACTTACCTTTTAGCTGACCTCAGCACACACAGAGCATTGACTACTGCTCTTCAGGCCCAACTTGAATCACTAACTTGCCGAAATTACTGCCCTGCAATAGGCCAATAAAGGCTTCTGGCGCATTGGCCAGGCCTGCTACGAGGTCTTCACGGTAAGTGATTTGCTGGTTGGCTAACCATTTTTGCATATCAGCATTAAACTCTGGGTAACGCGGTGCATAATCATCAAAAATGATAAAACCTTGCATGGTCAGGCGTTTAGTCAAAATAGTGCGCATCAATAACGCAAGACGATCAGGGCCCGGCTCTAAAGCAGTAGCATTATAGTGAGCAATCAAACCACACACTGGAATACGCGCTTTACTATTGAGTAGCGGCAGTACGGCATCAAATACTTTACCGCCGACATTTTCATAGTAAATATCAATGCCTTGTGGGCAGGCTTGGGCCAATTGCTGCGCAAAATCATCAGCGTGATGGTCAATACAAGCATCAAAGCCTTGCACTTCGACCGCGTAACGGCATTTTTCCAGTCCGCCAGCAACACCTACAACACGACAGCCTTTGATCTTACCGATTTGCCCAACTGTAGCACCAACAGGGCCAGTCGCCGCAGCCACCACAAGGGTCTCGCCTTCTTTGGGTTTACCAATATCGAGCAAGCCCATGTAGGCGGTAAAGCCTGGCATACCGAGAATCCCCAAGGCATAGGATGGATTCTTCGGTGCGCTGCCCAGCGGCATTAAGTCAGAGCCATCACTGACTGCGTAGTCTTGCCAACCAATATTGGCTAACACCCAATCACCCTCGGCAAATTTAGGATGCTTAGAGGTAAGCACGCGACTGACCACAGCGCCGACCATCACATCATTTATCGCCACAGGCTCAGCATAGGATGGGCCATCACTCATACGGCCACGCATATAGGGATCAAGTGACAAGTACACCGTGCGCAATAACACTTGGCCTTGCGCTGGCGTTGGAATATCTTGCTCATCAAGACGGAAGTTAGCTGGCGTTGGCGCCCCGTACGGGCGTGATGCCAAGACGATACGGCGATTACTCTGTGTAGGCTGAGTCATACAATTCTCCTAACATTTCAATTAAAGACTGGCTTCAAGCACCCGACGGCTCACCGCCAGATCAATATCCTGATGCTCGCCCAACTGTTTCATTCCGTGCTGTTCGAGTTGTTTCAGTGCCGCGTCAACGGCCGCTTGCTCAAGACCATAATCTTTCAGACGGGTTTTCACGCCAAGGGTTTCAAAAAACGCGCGAGTATTTTCAATCGCAGCATCAATACGTTGCTCGTCATCACCGTCACGCAGATTCCACACGCGCTCAGCGTATTGCAATAACTTCTCACGTTTGGCAACGCGACGCTCATGCATCATTGAAGGCAAAATCACAGCTAAGGTTTGCGCATGGTCAAGACCATATAACGCAGTGAACTCATGACCGATTAAGTGCGTTGACCAGTCTTGCGGCACACCGGCACCAATCAAACCGTTCAAGGCCATAGTAGCAACCCACATCAGATTGGCACGTACGTCATAATCATCAGGCTGACTCAGCGCCAATGGACCTTGCTCAACCAATGTTTGCAGCAAACCTTCAGCAAAGCGGTCTTGCACCGGCGCATTGACTGGATAGGTTAAGTATTGCTCCATGACATGCACAAAGGCATCCACCACACCGTTGGCGACTTGGCGCTCAGGCAAAGTGAAGCTTTTGGCTGGATCTAAAATCGAAAACTTTGGGAAGACCAAGTTGCTATGGAACGGCAGCTTCGCTTGCAAAGACTTACGAGTAATAACACTGCCGTTATTCATTTCTGAACCAGTTGCCGCGAGGGTTAATACTGTCCCTATTGGCAGCGCTGCTTTGATATCACTGCCACCGCTGAGCAGAATATTCCAAGGCTCATCCGTATAAGGCACCGCCGCGGCAACAAACTTAGCGCCATCAATCACTGAACCACCGCCGACGGCCAACAAGAAATCAATCTTCTCAGCGCGCGCAATCTGCACCGCTTCCATCAGTTTCTCATAGGTTGGATTGGCTTCCACACCGCCAAACAAATGCACCTGACGCTCACCCAGTGCTGCTTTCACTTCATCTAAGGTGCCGGTGCGTTGTGCACTTTGCCCGCCGTAAAGCACCATCACCTTGGCATCGACTGGGACAAAATCATCCAATTTAGCAATGCAGCCTTGGCCGAAGCTGATATGGGTTGGGTTATAAAAATCAAAATTAAGCATGCTATGAGTAACTCCAGTTGAACGATAACGCCGATGTACTGATTAGACCGGTCGTCTATTTTTAATACAAAAACCTATATACAGCAGGCGCTTACGCTGTAATTAATGCAGCAGAACAGTTCGCGTGATCTGCATCGCTTGTTCCATCGGCACGCTGGTGCGATGCAGTTTCGCCAGCAAACTCGCACCCAGCCACAATTGGTACAGCATCACGGCGGTGGCATCGGCATCACTAACACTCAGCGAACCATCAACTTGGCCGGCACGGATGCAGTCAGCCAACTGTTTGATCACTTGATCAGTGCCATCGCGCAACGTCACGCGCATGGCCTCAGACAAGTCTGCGACTTCTGCGCTTAACTTCACCACTAAACACTTTTGCTCATGGCACGCACCGCTATTGCCAATCAACCACTGCTGCCAATAGCCCAGTAAACGCTCGGCAGCAGGCGTATGCGAATCATTAAAACGCAGCTTTTGCGCTTCTAAGTACGCAGAGAAATACGCCTCAAGTACAGCCTGGCCATACAATTCTTTAGAGGGAAAGTAGTGATAAAAAGAGCCTTTGGGTACGCCGGCGGTGCGTAAAATTTCATTGAGCCCCACGCTAGAAAACCCTTTAGCAGCCATAATCTGATGGCCGGTTTCGAGTAAATGCTGGCGGGTATCGGTATAAGTCGTTTTCATGGCTGCAAGCTTAAACAACATTAGACCAGTCGTCTAGAGAAATAAAAACTAAAATCTCAATGCAGGCAGAACTGACTTATCACAAAGCACAACGCACCAGTAAAAATGGCGAATGGCCTGCGCAAATAACCCAGCGCAGCAGTTATACTGCTAACCTTTATTTATTGCGCGCAAAGGACTCACCATGCAAATGCTCCGTAACGGTCTATTTATATTGCTCACTGCCGCTTTTTTGATCGCGTGCTCATCCAGCAATTCGCCGGAAAAAGTGGCACAAACCTACATCAATGCAGTATTAGCCAATGACATTGACGCTCTTATGGCAACCTTGGATATTCCCGCCAGTCAGCATGATGAGCAAGATACCCTTATACGTGGCAAGCTCAGCATGATGCTCGCCGATGCCAGCGCACGCGCCATTCGTTCGGGTGGTGTAAAAGATGTCAGCTATTCAGAGCCTGAATACAACGACGAAAAAACCCATGCCACGATGATCGCGACTATTCGTTATAAACAAGCTGATGCAGCCGTTAAGCGCGAAAATATCTCACTGTCTAAAACCGCTGATGGCTGGAAAGTCTCACTGTAAGCCCCGCGCCTGAATAAGAGCCGGCAGCACGTGCGCAATCTAGTTATAGGTTTACGCCAGCAGTCCGTGCGCATTGCTATGCTGCTCGCTGCACTTTTGGGTTTGAGCTTTGCTGTTTATATCGACCAAACGCCAACTGCGCGCCCTGTATTCTCGACGACTGAACTGCCTGCTTTGGCCGTTGGTGACTGGGTTTTCCGCTCAGGCACATCAGCGGAAAGCCAGCTGATTCAAACACTGAGCAACAGTGAGTTCTCACACATTGGCATGCTGGTCAGCCTGCATCCAGAACCCTTGATTGTGCACGCTACAACCAACGATGATCCGCAGCGCGCCAATCAAGTCTTAAGCTCAACTTTAAGCGATTTTATTGATCCCAAGCTCGCACACAGCTTTGCCATTGCACGCCCAGTATTTGTCACTGAACAAGAGAATCAACAGGCAGCGGCATGGTTACTCAAGCAGCTTAAACAGCCTTTTGTCTTGGCAGAGCGCAGCAGCGAGCATTTGTATTGCACCACCCTACTACTCGATGCTCTGCAGCACAGCGCACGCTCTTTCCAGCCCAACTGGCAACAGATCAATGCTCCAATGTTCAGCGGCGAATACCTGTTCCCCAGCGCTTTTGCGAATTACCCAGAGGTTGAGTGGTTATACCACTCTAAGTTTTCTAAATAATACGTCTGCCAGAGATTAATGCTCTAAGAATCGGTCGCGGGTATGGCTCGCTCATACAGATCCAACTCATTGTACGAGCGGGTCATACCCGCGATTACACTGATGCAAAATAGCCGCGACAAACCCAATCCCTGCACGGGCTGGCCATGCCGGCGATGTTATTCGCCGCATTAAGCGGTCTTACGCTTTACCTGCAAACACAGCCTCGATGGTTTCAGCAAACAGCACGCGTTCGGTCCAGAGGTTAAGCTCGGCGTCATTGGCTTGGAATAAGCGCTGCTCATACCCGCGAGCTTGCTCGTTAAACTTGAGTTGTAGGAGCTTATAAAGTGTTGCCGCACGGCCTTGGCCAATGCCCTGCTCGATGCCCTGCGCAATGCCTTGCCGCTCAATAATTGAAATGTAAGTCATGTGACTGTCCTCTTCGAGGTGTTCTAGTTGCTCATTGTAGTACGGGGTTAGGTCTTCGGGTAGTGCGACGATCCACTCTAAAAAGACCACCAATTGCACAACCTGTTCGCGGGGTAATTGCTTT
The DNA here is from genome assembly GCA_964385265.1 of uncultured Thiopseudomonas sp. GTDB lineage: Bacteria > Pseudomonadota > Gammaproteobacteria > Pseudomonadales > Pseudomonadaceae > Denitrificimonas. Next base: position 70,609 of record CAYLOI010000011.1, on the reverse strand, counting down.
TTAGCAGCTAGCCGATAATAGCCAATTAAATTGTCGACGCGGTTTTTGCCGTCTTTAATCAGCTTAGCGGTGAGTTGCGCAGCGATGAGTAGACGGCTCGTGATGTGTTTTTGTAGGGACTTAACGACCGAACTGGCGCTCACATGGAATGCCATCACCGTCGCCATCCATTTTGGTATTCGGGCAGTTACGTAAAAAGAATACGGCTTCTTCATAGGAGCGCATTTGTGAGCAATGCTGCCGACCATCACAACTAAAGTTGCTTGCCGTTGTGGATGATGATGTATTGGCTTTAAACGCTGAAGGGGCTGTCACTACAGGTGTAGATAGCAATGAGCTGTTGCTTATAACAGGGATATTAGAATTACGAATAAAGTCAGGCCAGCCATTTTTATTCACATACCAACCACCGGCGATGATTAAAATAAGAATGATTTTTTTCATGGGTACGTTCCTTCGTTTGCGCGTCTAAGTAGTTATTGTGCGGCATTGTGCTATTGCCAAGGACGCAAATCAACGGTGGCAAACACTTGCGCAGGTAACAACTCCAGAAGTAGATAAGCCGCCTACGCGCAAAGCGCAGAGGCGGCAATCGATCACACAGGCCAACATCGCCTTAACGCATCTGAAAATACTCTTTATGGAAGTTACGCGCAGGACAACCCAAAGCACGCATACCTGATTGCAAGGCATCGGCAAAACCTTGTGGGCCGCAGAACCATACTTGAGTATCAGCCGACTGCCCTTGCAAAGCCTGCTCTGCACATAAAAAACCCTGCTCATCACTGCAATGCACATGCAGCGTGATAGTCGGCAATGCATCGGCTAAACGCTGCACCTGTTCAGCAAATACCGCTTCATCCATATTGTTCACGCAGTAATATAAAGTGGCTTGCGGGGCGCGCTCAGGCTGGCCTTGCAAAGCTTCTAGCCAAGCAATAAAAGGTGTCACACCAATACCAGCACCCACCCACACCTGCTGATTGGCACCGTCCAGTTGCAGGTCAAAATAGCCATATGGCCCTTCAGCAATCACTTTGCGCCCAACATCCAATTCAGTCTGTAAACGCGTGGTGTAGTCACCCAATGCTTTAATCGCAAAACTCACCTGGCCGCTGGCATGATCAGCACTATTAATAGTAAAGGGATGCGCACCTTCAAAACGATCAAAAGTTAAAAAGGCAAACTGCCCCGGGCGGTGTGACCAGTGTTTAGGGAGCTGACAGGTTACTTCAAGCACATCGCCCTGATGCTGTTTAACACTGAGCACGCTACCCGCATAGCGACGGCTACGGCCAATACCACCACTGAGCGCAACAAACGCACAATACACACCGATGACAGTGACCACCGCTAGCAATACCCCAGCAGGCTCTGTCCACCAGCCAACCGGCGCCAGTACGACACTGTGAAAGGCAATCACAATATAGATAACCGACAAGGCTTTATGCGTATAACGCCAGATGTGATAAGGAAAACGCTGCCATAAAGTAATCACCAGCATGATGCCGAGTATCCACACCGACCACTCACCTAAATCCTTAGCGGCTCCGCGAAAAACTTCTAAAAAGGTTTCAATACGCGGTTCTTTGATTCCTCGCTCAAAAAACACCAAAAGCAAATCTTTCGACAGATCCAATAAATAATGACCCAGCGCCAAAGCAATCGCCCAGATCCCGGCCCACTTATGCAAACGGTAGCTTTTGTCCAAACCATGCAGGTGTTTTTCCAACCACAGCGGCCGAATGGCCAGCAGCATAATCAGTGACATCAAGACAAAAGAGCCCAGCCCCGTCAGCAGAATCAGTTGTTTGCGCCACCACCACACATCCATCGACGGATTATGCCCGATCACGGTCAGCCCCCAAGTAGCCAAAACCACTGCGGCCACCATGTACATAATTTTCTTCATTACTAGCGCCTCTTAAAATCCTAAGCAGAAGCTTAATCTCTGCGTCTTAATTGAACCTTAACCACGACATTGGACAATTGTTGACTACACTGATAAAGCACAGATCACCAGCAAGGATGCTCAGTATGTTTCGCTCAATTATTTCCATTCTGTTATTCAGCAGCGCTCTGTTTATCAGCACTACGGCCTTCGCCGCCTGCCCCGTATGGTCCAGCACGCAAGCCCAGCAAGAAATCAGCAAGCTGCGCCAACACATTACCGACTGGGACCGCAGTTATCATCGCGACGGGACCTCGATTGTGGCTGACGAAATCTATGACCAAGCTCGCGCACAACTGCAGACGTGGCAAACCTGTTTTAACCGCACACAGGCAATCGAGCCCAGCCAAACGGCGCTCAAATCCGCACGCGGCGAGCTTGCACTGCCCTTTAGTCAAATGGGTTTGCGTAAACTCAGTGCAACCGATCTGCAACAATGGATAAGTGGCCGTGAGCAACTGTGGGTGCAGCCTAAAGTGGACGGTGTGGCTGTCACACTGGTGTATGAGCACGGTCAACTTAAACAGATGCTCAGTCGCGGTGATGGCCTACTAGGGTACGACTGGATGGCACATGCTGCAGTGATTCAAGTCATCCCCAAGCAACTACCCAGCACCCACGCTCGCATCACCTTGCAGGGTGAACTCTATTTGCAGCAAAGCCAGCATATTCAAGCACAGCACGGCGGTAGCAATGCCCGCTCCGCGGTGGCGGGGCTGTTAAACCGCAACAGCTTAAGCCCTGCCGAGGGCGATAAAATTGGCGTATTTATTTGGGAATGGCCTGATGGTCCAGCGAGCATGGATGAACGCCTCAAGCAACTGCACGACTTGGGCTTTAGCGATAGCAAAACCTACAGCCAAGCGGTGCAAAACTTCACCCAAGTCAAACACTGGCGCCAGCATTGGTACAGCACTGCACTGCCCTTTGCCAGCGATGGCGTTGTCATCAAACACAGTCAACGCAGCACAGAGCACGCACGCAGCAGCTACCCTCCGACCTGGGCCGTGGCCTGGAAATATCCACTCCAACAGGCACTCACAGCAGTCACCGACGTAACTTTTAATATTGGCCGCAGCGGGCGTATTACCCCAATCGCGCACCTAGAGGCCGTGCAGTTAGATGACAAAACCATTCGCCGAGTCAGTATCGGTTCACTGAAAAAGTTGAATAAACTGGCGCTCGGCCGTGGTGACCATGTTGCTATTGCCCTGTCAGGGCAGGCTATTCCACAACTTAAAGAGGTTGTTTGGCGCAGCCCACAACGCCACAATTTTATTGGACCAGCAGCAGAAAGCTACCATGCTTTGAGTTGCTGGCAGCTCAGTCCAGCCTGCCAACAGCAATTTCTCGCCCGCCTCACTTGGTTGGGACACAAAAAGTCACTCAATATGCCCGGTATTGGCGCACAAACCTGGCAAGCACTGATTGATGGCAAACATATCAGCCAGCTCACAGATTGGTTAGCTTTGAGCGCTGAGGATTTAGCACAACTGCCCAGTTTTGCGAAAAAACGCAGTGCGCATACCGCGCAGGCCTTTGCTCAAGCAAAACTGCAGCCTTTTCGACTCTGGCTAACCGCACTTGGCGCACCAGCCAGCGTAACAGCCAAATCCGGCGATGATTGGCAGACTCTGACTGACCTGAGCCTGCAGGACTGGCAGCAGTTACGCCATTTAAGTCGCAGCAACGCCCTACACGCCCATGATTTTTTCCGGCACACAGCTGTGCAAGCTATCGCTTTACAGTTACGCCAGCATGGGGTGGATGGTTTTTAATCGTTGCCTCAGCTTATTGCCGTCTTACCAACAAGCGTTACGCAAAACAATACATTCTCCAAAAGGCGTATAGCCGCTGCGAATTGGAGTGTGCAATATACCCCCGATTAATTGAGCTGAGAATCACCACAGCTCATTCATAAGCATCTGTGCACCCCTCATAAAAATAAGAAATATTAGCCAAGATAGTTTGCTCATTGTGTTACTGCACAGTAATGCTTTGCGCCTGTCTTTTTGTTTGAGGCACACGTTAAAAGAGCAATAAAATGGCCAATGAAGATCCTAAAAGTTACCGCGCGCTACACCGTCCACGCAGCGAATTTGCTTCTAGGCAAGCGTATTTAGAGCACGAACTCAGTATTATGTCGCCACGCCGTTGGGGCATAAACTTACCCTTCCGCGACTACCGCTTTGAAGCAGAAGACTGGATACCCGCAACCGCTGCGACTATTGGTAAGATTGTTATGGTCGCTGCAATCGTTGCTGCATTTGCCGCACCTTTAGGCCTTTCCAATGCCTTTGTGATTGAAAACGCGCGTTATGAAATGCTGATTGCAGCCATTTTATTCGTGGTGCTATTTTCCGGCTTTCTTATCCCTACCGCTAACTTGCCAGGCACTCACGGCCCGTTAATTCCCTTGGTGCCCATCATTGTCGCCTCCGGCGGTCACCCCATGGCGCTCGGGATTATGATTGGCGTGTTGGGTTTCACCCTAGGCATATTTAGAGGCGGAAGCTTACTCGCGAGGCTGACCAGTGACGGTGTGTGTGGGGGGTTATTGCTGTTTTTAGGCTTTATTGGCATGACCTCGCAAATCAAAAACCTGTATGCCTGGGCTAACGGCTTTGATATGGGCTATCTGGCCTTTATCGTTATCCTTGCCACCATTATTATGTATGCCTATTTAGAGCATCTAGGTAAGCGCTGGCTGGCTATTCCGCTTGGTGCAATCTTGGCTGCAGTGATTGCTTTTGCTCTGGGCGCACCCTTTGAGTTCACTACAGAGCCAGGTATTCCAAACCTTAATCCAGCCTACTGGTGGGGCGAGGATACGGGTTGGAAACTGGGTCTGCCGGAGCTCAATCAGTTTATTGCAGTGACGCCGTTTGCCATATTGGCCATTGCTATGTGGTCACCCGATTTCTTAGGCCACCGCGCGTTTCAGTATCTGAATTACCCGAAAAACGCGAAAAAAGTCGTGATGAATATGGATGACACCATGCTGGTTGCTTCCGCTCGTCAAGTCGTGGGTACCGCTTTAGGTGGCGCTAATATTGCCTCATCGTGGGGCACCTATATTGTCCCAGCCGCGATTGCTAAACGTCCGATTCCAGCCGGTGCTGTTTTGACCGGTTTGCTCTGCGTGGTCGCTGCGATCTGGGGCTACCCAATGGACTTAGCGATTTGGCCACCGGTACTCAGCGTTGCCCTGATCGTTGGTGTTTACTTACCGCTACTCGAAGCCGGTATGCAAATGACTCGCGAAGGTAAAACGGCGCAGTCAGCAGCCATTGTAATTTTCTCATCCACACTGGTGAACCCAGTATTTGGCTGGTCACTGACGATGCTGCTGGATAACATTGGCATCATCGGCGACAAAGAACGCGGGCAGAAGATGACTCGTACCGACCGCTGGATTATTCCATTGATCGTATTCACTTTGCTTTGCACGGTGATGGCAGGTATTGGCATGTTCCCCGGTATTCCAGCGATATTGGAATCCTTCCGCGCACTGCATTAAGCCTGCAGCGAACAACTGAACTGTTAACCCTTGCGGCATAACGGCTCAGTTGTAGCCTGTTTTAATAGGCTCGAAACTCTTTATGACAAGATTCGCAGGCATCCTCAACCGCTTGCACACGCAAAGCCAAAACACTGTCGTTAAGTGGTGGCTGCGTGGTACTAGCAACTAGACGAGCAGTGCTGCCTTCCAACTCACGCGCCAACTCTTGAAAGCGTTCTTGACGCTGCCACACGTCATCACGCGCCGAGGTATCACTCTGCTCCTTAACATTTGGAAAATGCTGCCAAGGTTGCCGAGCTAAACTGTCCAACTCTGCGGCTTTTTCCACAAACAAGGGTTCATCATAAGCAATGCGCCCACGCAACATGCCGCCTAGATCCTCACTGACATTCAGCATTGCTTTAAAAATCACTTGCCGCTTGCCCAATGGCGAGTCGGGATCCACACCACCACAAGCAGCTAAACTCATAACTGCAACCAACAACGCACTACGCTTTAGCACTCACTCACCCACTTAATAATTAAAACAAATACTCATTTTGATCAGGTGACACTCACCACCCGCATCGATTAATTTTCTTCACCCAGGCCACACTCTTCAACTGAGTCAGCCTAGGGTTTGGCTGTACCAAGCAATGCGTGATTAACCGAAAAAACTGCACGAGCAAACTGAGCCTACAGCGTTGACAGTTACCCTTCTTCGACAAGCTGTACAGCTGCCTATTCTAAGCTGAAAGCACAAACAAGCTGATAATAATACCTAATCCAGCAAACCACACCAGCGAGCGCAATAACGCCCAATCAGCGATATAGCACAGAGTATACAGCACTCGACTGAGCACGAAGGCCATCGCCAGTTGATCCAGCATGCCTTGCTCGACAACCCCAATCAGATGCGCAATGATCACAGCAGCAGCGAAGGCTGGTGCTATTTCAAAGCCATTTTGCTGAGCATTATTGGCGCGTTTAGCCACACCCTGCACAGTGGCTAAAAACGCGCGCGGATCATGGTTGTGTTTGGGATGCATGCCACCGGAACTGGTCTTAGCCCAAACTGTTGCGACATACGGCAATACGATGGCAATTAATACGCACCAATAAGCAATTGTCATAATTACTCCTGCATCCATTATTTTTATAGGTTGATGGGCTACTCTAATACAAATTATTGCGCCAAGAATACATTCTTCGCCGCTTAGCACTTGGGCAAATGGCAAAGCCTCGCTATAATCAGCCGCGCAATACGGCTTAGCCGTGATTGCCAACAGATTCGAGGGGCGCTGCAGCAGGATTCTCCTGTCAGGCTCGAAACAGTTGCCTTCCAGTTGTACTTACAACTGCATATTTGAAACGGCGCCCATTCGCTAATTACGAATGGAGAACTCATTTTATGAGCGCTGTTGCTGGTTTTACTGATTATAAAGTTGCTGACATGTCACTGGCCGACTGGGGCCGTCGTGAAATTATCATTGCTGAGTCTGAGATGCCGGCCTTGATGGGTTTGCGCACTAAGTACGCTGGCGTACAGCCTCTTAAAGGTGCGAAAATCCTCGGTTGTATCCATATGACCATCCAGACTGCGGTACTGATTGAAACCCTGATTGAGCTAGGTGCTGAAGTACGCTGGTCAAGCTGTAATATTTTCTCCACCCAAGACCAAGCCGCTGCGGCGATTGCTGCTGCTGGTATTCCAGTGTTCGCTTGGAAAGGTGAAACCGAAGAAGAATATGAGTGGTGCATCGAGCAAACCATCGTTAAAGATGGCCAGCCTTGGGACGCCAATATGGTGCTGGATGATGGCGGTGATTTAACCGCTATTTTGCACGAGCGTTTCCCTCAAGTGTTAGACAACGCTCATGGTATTACTGAAGAAACCACTACGGGCGTGCACCGTCTGCTGGAAATGCTGGAAAAAGGCACCCTTAAAGTACCGGCCATCAACGTCAATGATTCAGTCACCAAAAGCAAAAACGATAACAAATACGGTTGCCGTCACAGCCTTAACGATGCCATCAAGCGCGGCACTGACAACCTATTATCCGGCAAACAAGCACTGGTGATTGGCTACGGCGATGTGGGTAAGGGTTCAGCACAATCACTCAACCAAGAAGGCATGATTGTTAAAGTCGCTGAAGTTGACCCAATCTGCGCCATGCAAGCCTGCATGGATGGTTACGAGCTGGTTTCACCCTACATCGATGGCAACAATGATGGCACTGACAACAGCATCGATAAGGCATTATTGAGCAAAATCGATTTAATCGTCACCACCACAGGTAACGTCAATGTCTGTGACGCTGGCATTCTTAAAGCACTGAAAAAACGTGCGGTAGTCTGCAACATTGGTCACTTTGACAATGAAATCGACACTGCCTTTATGCGTAAAAACTGGGCGTGGGAAGAAGTTAAGCCGCAGGTGCACAAAATTCATCGCACCGGCGCGGGCAAATTTGACCCACGTAACGACGACTACTTAATTCTGCTCTCAGAAGGCCGTTTAGTGAATTTGGGTAATGCCACCGGCCACCCAAGTCGCATTATGGATGGCTCTTTTGCCAACCAAGTCTTGGCACAAATGCACTTATTTGAGCAAAAATTTGCCCAGTTAAGCCCTGAGCAAAAAGCTGCAGCCTTAACCGTTGAAGTGTTACCCAAGAAGCTCGACGAAGAAGTGGCTTTAGAAATGGTTAAAGGTTTTGGTGGCGTAATTACCCGCCTAACCGATGTGCAAGCTGACTACATTGGCGTGCCTGTGGACGGCCCTTATAAGCCAGAAACTTACCGCTACTAAGTTGCTGATCTGGGGTAGTTTGCTACCCCTTTTTTTGCCCCTCAGCGGCCCACATATTTTAACCTTTAGGGTCATATTCTATGAGTAACCAACCTCGTATTAGTTTTGAATTTTTCCCCACTAAAACAGATGCTGGCCATGAAAAACTGCTCACCACCGCAGCTAAACTGGCCACCTACAACCCTGAGTTTTTCTCTTGCACCTATGGTGCCGGCGGCTCAACTCGTGATCGCACCTTAAATACTGTTTTGCAGTTAGACGGTGAGATCAAAGTCCCCACCGCGCCACACTTGTCCTGTGTTGGCGACAGCAAAGAGGATCTACGCGAGCTGCTGCATCTTTACAAAGATGCAGGGATTAAACGCATCGTTGCTTTACGTGGCGACCTACCTTCGGGGATGGGTATGGCCAGCGGCGAATTACGCTACGCTAATGAGCTGGTGGAGTTCATCCGCCACGAGACCGGCGAGCACTTTTATATCGAAGTCGCGGCCTATCCGGAGATGCACCCGCAAGCCCGTGATTTTGAAATTGATCTGCAAAATTTCGCCCGCAAAGTGCAGGCTGGCTCTGATAGCGCAATCACCCAATACTTCTTTAATGCTGATTGTTACTTCTATTTTGTTGAGCGAGCGCGTAAACTCGGTATCGATATCCCGATCGTGCCAGGCATTATGCCAATTACGAACTACAGCAAACTGGCACGTTTTTCTGACTCTTGTGGTGCTGAGCTGCCGCGCTGGATACGCAAACAACTCGAAGCGTACGGCGACGACACAGCAAGCATCCAAGCCTTTGGTGCAGAAGTGATTACCAATATGTGCGAACGCTTATTAGAAGGCGGCGCACCAGGTTTGCATTTTTACACACTTAACCAAGCTGAACCCAGTTTAGCTATTTGGGATAATCTCCAGCTTAACCGCTGAACTAAGGCCTAAGTGCCACTATAGCGATATACCTCCATCCAGTTTTATGCCCAGCGCAGGACATAATTCGTGGATGGAGTGCATACATTTTATGCACTCGTATGGAGCATTTATAATTTTGCGCCCCAAAGTCGGCGGGTCGCCGACAACAGGAAGACTGCATGTCCTTTTCCTCACTAGGCCTATCTCAGGCTCTGGTTAACGCCGTTGAAGCTGCCGGTTATACAACTCCATCGCCAGTGCAATTACTGGCAATTCCACCGGCACTACAAGGCCGCGATTTAATGGTTGCAGCACAAACAGGTACCGGTAAAACCGGTGGTTTTGCTCTACCTATTTTAGAAATTTTGTTCCCGAATGGTAAACCCGATCGCGAGCAGCGCCACCGTCCGCGTCAGCCCCGCGTTTTAGTATTAACCCCAACCCGCGAACTGGCTGCGCAAGTGCATGACAGTTTTAGACTCTATGCCCGCGAATTACCTTTTGTCAGCGCCTGTATTTTTGGTGGCGTGGGCATGAACCCACAGGTCAATGCTGTTGCCAAAGGCCTTGATGTTTTAGTCGCTTGCCCAGGTCGCTTATTGGACTTGGTTAACCAAGGCAAAATCGACTTAAGTGGTGTCGAGATTTTAGTGCTGGATGAAGCCGACCGTATGTTGGATATGGGCTTTATCCATGACGTAAAAAAAGTCTTAGCTAAATTACCGAGCAAGCGTCAAAACTTGCTGTTCTCGGCAACTTTCTCACAAGACATCACTAACCTAGCTGGACGTTTACTGCACAACCCTGAGCGCATTGAAGTGACGCCGCCCAACACCACGGTAGAGCGCATTGAGCAGCGTGTGTTCCGCATTCAAGCTTCACACAAGCGCGCTTTATTAGCCCACTTAATTACCATGGGCGCATGGGAGCAGGTACTGGTGTTCACCCGCACCAAGCACGGCGCTAACCGTTTAGCCGAGTATCTAGATAAAAACGGTCTACCTGCTGCTGCGATTCATGGCAATAAAAGCCAGAATGCACGCACTAAAGCCTTGGCTGAATTTAAAGCCGGCAGCGTACGTATCTTAGTCGCGACTGATATTGCTGCACGTGGTCTGGATATTGATCAGTTACCACACGTAGTCAATTATGAGCTGCCTAACGTTGAAGAAGACTATGTACACCGTATTGGTCGTACCGGTCGCGCTGGCCGTGCCGGTGAAGCCGTGTCCTTAGTGGCGCCTGATGAAGAGCGTTTACTGAAAAGCATTGAGCGCATGACCCGTCAAAACATTGAAGAAGGCGACACCTTAGGCTTTGACCCGAGCAGTGTTGTGATTGAAAAAGCTGAACCGCGGGCGCCGCGCCCACCTCGCTCTGGTGGTCGTAATGCGCCACGCACAGCTGACAAAAAAAGCAGCGCAGATAAAGCAGCTAGCACAGACAAACCGCGTGCCCGCCGCCCTGAGCGTACTGCTGAGCGCAGCGCAAGCAGCAGTGCAGATAAGTCTAGCGGTGCACGTAACTCACGCAACACACGTAACAGCCGTCCAGCAGCAACCACGGCTGGTGCACCTGAGTTAGCCGCCAATCGTGATCCAGAAGTTTTTCTCGATGATGCCATTGATAACTTTGGTAATAGCGTGGATTACGTCAGCCCTTACCAAAACAAAAGCCGCGGTCGTCGCCCTAACAGCAACGCTACGGCTGGCGCAGCAGCCCGTACCGCACGTCCGGCGCGCCAAGAGCGTAGCCCGAGTGCAGCGGGTGCGGCAGATAAGCGCCGAGCACCGAGAAAAGCCAGCCACAACCCGCGCCGGGATGATGCGCGTTATGCCAGTCTTGGTGAGCCAGCGGTTAATCGTGAAGCACCACAGCCATTGATTATCCGTAAAGGTGAACGTCTACCCAGTCTAGAGCAGCTTGAGCAACTGGAATCACGCTCACGCAAGGAAAAACCTGCACTACTGATATCGCGTAACGATTAAGGCCGAGTCAGCGCTTAACTGCTATAAAGCCCCCGTGTTGAGCATTTAATACGGGGGCTTTTTATCAATAGGCTTGTTTATTATTGTGTAAAAGACTTGGTTCGCTGCAGGTAATGTCTGTACTCGGCTTGGCCAAGCTGACAACACTCGAATGTATGTGATCAGTATTTACAAGGAGCTCACATGGAAACACCCACCACACGCAAGTCAACTATTAATCCGCCGGTCTTTTTTGGCTCGGCTTTTTTAGTTGTTGCAATCGTCTTTTTTGCGGGCATGTTCCCAAAAGGCGCACAAGAGCTGTTTGGCTCTGTGCAAAGCTGGATCGTAGACAGCGTCAGCTGGTTCTACATCCTCACTCTTGCCCTCATTTTATTAGCCACCCTATTTCTGGCTACCAGCCGCTATGGTGATATCAAGCTCGGCCCTGATCACAGTGAGCCTGACTATAAAAACAGTTCATGGTTTGCCATGCTGTTTTCTGCAGGTATGGGTATCGGTTTGATGTTCTTCGGTGTGGCCGAACCTGTGATGCACTTTATTGCACCACCGGTGGGTGACCCCAACACCATCGAAGCGGCCAAAGAAGCGATGAAACTGACCTTCTTCCACTGGGGCTTGCACGCTTGGGCGGTGTACGCGATTGTTGCATTGATTCTGGCCTTTTTCTCCTACCGTCATGGCTTGCCGTTGACCTTGCGTTCAGCCTTGTACCCACTGATTGGTGAGCGTATTTACGGGCCGATTGGCCATGCTGTGGATATTTTTGCCATTATCAGTACCATTTTAGGTATTGCCACCTCACTGGGCTATGGTGTTCTCCAGATCAACAGTGGTTTTAATTATCTGTTTGGCCTACCCATCGGCACTAATGTTCAAGTGATCCTAATTATCAGTATTACCGCGTTGGCCACCATATCGGTGGTCACCGGCCTTGATAAAGGTGTTAAACGCTTATCAGAGCTCAACCTGATCTTGGCGGTTGTTTTATTAACCTTGGTTCTGGTGCTTGGTCCTACTGCACTGCTGTTAAAAAGCTTTGTGGAAAATACCGGTGGCTACTTATCTGAGATCGTTAACAAAACTTTTAACCTATATGCTTATGACCCAACCGACTGGCTCGGTGGCTGGACCTTACTGTATTGGGGCTGGTGGATTTCTTGGTCACCCTTTGTTGGGATGTTTATTGCCCGCGTTTCCCGTGGCCGTACCATTCGCCAATTTATCACCGGTATCTTGCTGGTCCCGACTGGTTTTACCTTCATGTGGATGACGGTATTTGGTAACAGCGCGATCAATATGATTATGAAGGAGGGCATGACCAGCTTGGCCGACACTGTCAGCGCCGACAGTTCCCTAGCCCTGTTTGCCTTCTTAGAACACTTCCCTTTCTCTACAGTGCTGTCGATGGTGGCAGTCTGTATGGTGATTTTGTTCTTCGTCACCTCAGCTGACTCCGGCTCTTTAGTGATTGATATGCTGGCCTCCGGCGGTCAAACAGAAACACCGGTATGGCAGCGTATTTTCTGGGCATCGTCCACCGGCTTTGTCGCCATCGCGCTGTTAATGACGGGCGGTTTAGGTGCGTTACAAACAGCCACCATTGCCAGTGCTCTACCTTTCTCAGTGATTCTGCTGGTTGCGATTTGGGGGTTATTCAAAGCGTTAGATATTGACTCCACCAAGCGCATACTGAGGCAACAAAGCGCCACGCACTACTCGCGCGAGAAAAAAGGCGCTGGCGGCTGGCAACGACGTTTACGCAGCATGGTTATGTTCCCGCGCCGCTCACACGTCAACCGCTTTATTGACGAAGTGGTACTGCCGAGCTTTGAAGACGTTGCGATTGAACTGCGCAAACAAGGCTACACGGTTGAAGTATTGAGCAAGGATGACGACGAAAAACTCTGTCGACTTGAAGTGCAGCACAACCAAGAAGTCAACTTTGTCTACGAAGTGCGCCCGCGCGCTTATGTCCGACCCGACTTTATGGCGCAGGACGACAGCGATGCGGAGAGTGAAGAGCGCGAAGAACGTAAGTACTTCCGTGCCGAAGTGCACTTATTCGAAGGCGGGCAAGACTACGACATCATGGGCTGGTCTCGCGATGAAGTGATTGACGACATTCTTGATCAGTATGAGCAGCACATGCACTTCTTGCACGTGGTGCGTTAATCGCTAGCCGTTCCATGCTAACTAGGGCGCTCTATTTAGAGCGCCTTTTTTATCCTGCTCAACAGTTTGTCTGCGCCGCAAGGCAGCGTCACCCAGCCACACAGTCAATGCCGATTGATCCGCGACAGGCTACTTCAATGCTAGAATAGTACCTTTCTAAAACTGTGGTCTGTTCATGTCTAAACTCAACCCTCGCCAACAAGAAGCAGTCAACTACATCAGCGGCCCAATGCTGGTGCTGGCCGGTGCAGGTTCGGGCAAGACCAGCGTGATCACCCGTAAAATTGCTTATTTAATCCAGCAATGCGGTATCTCAGCACGGCATATTGTCGCTGTGACTTTTACCAATAAAGCCGCACGCGAGATGAAGGAGCGCGTCTCATCCTTATTGCGCGGTGCGGAAGGTCACGGCTTAACTGTCTCCACTTTTCATAACCTAGGTTTAAATATCATCCGCCGCGAGCATGCTTTGCTCGGCTATAAGCCCGGTTTCTCGATCTTTGATGACTCCGATGTGAAAAGCCTGCTCACCGATATCATGCAAAAAGAATACGCCGGTGATGATGGCGTCGATGAAGTTAAAAACATCATCAGCAACTGGAAGAATGATTTAATCCTGCCTGAACAAGCGCTAGAACTGGCGCGCGGTGGTAAAGAGCAAACCGCGGCCATTGTCTACAGCCATTACCAACGCACCCTTAAGGCCTACAACGCAGTTGATTTTGATGATCTGATTTTTCAGCCGGTGAAGCTGTTGCAAAATCATCCTGAAGTACTGGAAAAGTGGCGCAACCGTGTGCGCTATATGCTCGTCGATGAATACCAAGACACCAACACCAGTCAGTATTTACTGGTGAAATTACTGGTCAAAGAGCGTGCGCAGTTCACTGTGGTCGGCGATGATGACCAGTCCATTTATGCCTGGCGCGGTGCACGCCCAGAAAACCTGATGCTGCTCAAAGAGGACTTTCCCTCATTAAAAGTCGTGATGCTGGAGCAGAATTACCGTTCCACCGGCCGCATCCTTAAATGCGCCAATATTCTGATCTCTAACAACCCGCATGAGTTTGTTAAAGAGCTGTGGAGTGATATGGGCCACGGTGATGAGATCCGCGTGATTCGTTGCCGTAATGAAGATGCTGAAGCGGAGCGCATTGCTATGGAGATTCTTACCGAGCACATGCGCACGCAGCGCCCCTACAGTGATTTTGCTATTTTGTACCGCGGCAACTACCAAGCCAAAATCATGGAGCTGAAGCTGCAAGTGCATAAAATCCCCTATCGTTTATCTGGGGGTACCAGCTTTTTTGGCCGCCAAGAAGTTAAAGACTTGATGTCGTACTTTCGCTTATTGGTCAATCCAGACGATGACAATGCCTTACTGCGTGTGATCAACGTGCCGCGCCGTGAAATCGGCTCAGCCACCCTAGAAAAACTCAGCGGTTACGCAACAGAGCGCAAAATATCAATGTATGAAGCCTGCGCAGAAATCGGTTTAGGTGAGCACTTAAGTGCGCGCTACACTGAGCGTTTAGCGCGCTTTAAGCACTACATGGATAAGCTGCGCCAGCGCTGCTTTAGTGAAGACCCCATCGATGCACTGAAAGAAATGATTGTCGACATTGATTACGAAAACTGGATCAGACAAAACAGCGCCAGTGAAAAAGCCTGTGAATATCGGATGAGTAATGTCTGGTTTTTAATTGAAGCATTAAAAAGTACCTTAGAGCGTGACGACGAAGGCGAGATGAGCATCGAAGAGGCCATCGCCAAACTGGTGTTACGCGATATGCTCGAGCGCCAAGAGGACGATGAAGACGGTGCTGAAGGCGTGCAAATGATGACCTTGCATGCCTCCAAAGGCTTGGAGTTTCCTAGCGTTTATATTATGGGTATGGAAGAAGAAATACTGCCGCACCGTTCCAGTATTGAAGCCGATACCATCGAAGAAGAACGCCGTTTGGCCTATGTCGGCATCACCCGTGCACGGCGCAATCTGACCTTTACCTTTGCCAGCAAACGCAAACAATACGGTGAAATCATCGACTGCACCCACAGCCGTTTTCTTGATGAATTACCTGCCGATGATCTGCAATGGGAAGGTCTTGAAGAAGCCCCAGTCGAGGTTAAAGCCGCACGCGGTAATAACGCGCTTGCTGGGATTCGTGCCATGCTAAAAAAATAACCGATTTGTTTTTTAATTTGTCATAAGGAATAGTGCTATTACTCAAACATTTGCTAAAAAATCTCTCAGTGTACAACTGATTATCCTGCTGGCCTCGCTCAGTGCGCTGGTGGCCGCAGCGATTGATATGTACTTGCCAGCGTTTCCAACGGTTGCCATTAGCTTGGAGATTACCCCAGGACAAGTCCAACAAACCCTGACCATCTTCCTGATTGGCTTAGGGATTGGCCAAGGCCTCTATGGGCCTTTTTTAGACCGCTTTGGCCGACGACCACCGCTATTGATTGGCATCGGCTTATTTACCATCGGTTCATTGGCCGCAGCAATGTCCACCAGTTTTGAAGGCCTTTTGCTGGCGCGTTTTTTACAAGCGCTGGGCGCAGCAGCAGGCTCAGTGGCCTCACGGGCCGTCGTCACCGACACCTGCGACCCACAAAGTTCGGCGCGTATTTACTCCATGCTGATGCAAGTGATGATGATCGCGCCCATCACTGCGCCTATGCTGGGCGGACTGATTTTACTCTACGGTGAATGGCATTTAATTTTCTGGGTGCTGGCCTTATTTGGGGTGACCTGTGGCGTATTCACTATACGTCTGCTACCGGAGACCTTGCCGCTGGAGCGCCGTGTGCCGCTGTCGATGCGCAGCATTGTGCGCAACTACGCGATGCAATTGAGCAATCCCAGCTTCTTGTTTTATACCCTGGCGACCAGCTGCACCTTGGGCTGTTTGTTTATCTATATCAACAACTCGCCCTTTGTCTTTATTGAAATGTTTGCCCTGACTCCGACCCAATTCAGCTATATTTTTGCTGCCAATGCGCTGCTGATGATTGGTATCAGTCAAATCAACTTACGTTTGTTAAAATTTTACAGCGTGACCCGGGTGCTGTTTATTGGTCTCGGTGGCTTTATTGTGATTGGCACTGTGTTATTGAGTCTCGTGCAGTTGGGCTGGGAAGCGCTGTGGAGCTATAGCATCTTGCTAGGTTTCGGTATGGCCATGCTCGGCCTGATTACCGGCAATCTCACCGCATTGACCATGGCACACACCCAGCGCCATGCTGGTATTGCTTCAGCACTGATGGGCTTAATCCAGTTTTTACTGGCAGCCACCATTGGCTTTGTTGCCAGCATCGCTGCTGCACCGTCGTTGTACACTTTGCCCATCGCACTGTTGCTACTCGGCCTGCTCGCTATGGGTTTGTGCCTGATCGGTCGTCACTTTGCATTGCATGCGCCGACACCGGATCCTTAAAACGGCTAGGGTATAAATACTGCTGCATAGTCAGTGCCCCTAAGCCGGTTGAGCCTTAGTTAAACAGAGTAAATTGTCCATTCACTTTGTGCGATTGCTGCTAGGCTGAGCACTGCAGTTCATCATTCTGAGCGAGACACCTATGACTCTTGAAATTTCTCTCGTTTTGTTGATTTCACTGGCTGCCATGGTGCTGTTTGTCTCTGAAAAGCTGCGCATCGATGCCATTGCGATTCTGGTTTTGGTGAGCTTAACCCTACTTGATCTGATCAGCCCAAGCCAAGCCTTAAGCGGCTTTAGCAACCCAGCCACCATCACCGTCGCCTCGATGTTTATCTTGGCAGCTGGGCTACAAAACAGTGGTGCTCTGACCGGCATACAACGGTTGCTGGGCTCGGCACGCTCACCGCTACAATTTATGTTGATGCTATTTGTCCTGCTGGCGCTGATCGCACCCTTCGTCAACAACACTGCAGTGGTCGCAATCTTTATTCCCATCGTGATTGCAGCCAGTCTAAAAGTAGGCTTATCACCGTCAAAAACCTTAATTCCATTATCCTACGTTGCGCAAATGATGGGCGTGGTAACCCTGATTGGTTCTTCAACCAATCTATTGGTCAACTCCATCGCCAAGGACTTAGGCCACTCCGGTTTTAGTATGTTTGAATTTTTACCCTTGGCAGCGATTTGCGCAATCGCCGGCTGTCTGTACTTATTGACGTTTGGCCGTTGGTTATTGCCTGATGTGCGCAGCGCAGACTTGGAAAATCTCTATGAATTTGGCCACTATATTAGCGAGTTAAAAATCACCGAAGACTCAAAATTACTCGGTGTCACCGTCGAAGAGGCCAAGCTTAGTAAAAATTACAATGTGTATATTCTTGAACTGCTACGTGACGGCGAAAAGTACTGGTCACCGCGCTCAGAAAAACTGCAAGAAGGCGATATTTTACTGGCACGCGGGGTGTGGTCTGACCTGGAAACCCTGAAAGATGAACAAAAACTTGAGTTCAATACCCAAACCGATTTTCAACTTAAAGGCAGAAAACAAGAAAAATCAGTCCTCGCCGAAGTGATGATTGCGCCACAGTCGCGTGCGGCTGGACGTCTGCTGGCCGTGTTCAACCGCAGCTGGCGCTACAATGCTTCAGTGATGGGCGTGCAACGCCGTGGACAAGTGGTGCGCAATCAACTGAACAGTTTACGCCTGCGCATCGGTGATATTTTGCTTTTGGCCTTACCAGAAAAAGACTTAGCTGCGCTACGTAAAGATAAAAGTGTCATTGTCATTTCACAGCGTGAAGCCACGCAGAACTATGGTTGGCGCGCACCCTTTGCGATAGCTACCATGGCCGTGGTTGTTATTGTCTCAGCGCTGGGCTGGCTGCCAATTGCGATTTCCGCGCTGACCGGTGCGGTGGCCATGACCTTGGCCGGCTGCATCCATGCTGACGATGTGTACGAGAGTACCGATTGGTCGATTGTGATCTTAATCGCTGGCCTGTTACCCCTGGGTATTGCTATGAGCAGTAGCGGCGCAGCACAGTTTTTAGTCAATAACAGCGTTGGCCTGGTCAGCCATCTGGGCCCGCACGTAGTACTGGCCGTGCTTTACTTAATGGCATTGTTGTTTGGTGAGCTGATGAGCAACTCAGCGGCCGCCGTATTGCTCACCCCAATCGGCTTTTCTACCGCACAGCTGATGGGTGCTGATGCGACGCCATTTTTGATAGCCATCACATTCGCCGCCTCCACCAGCTTTATGACGCCTGTCGGCTACCAAACGAATATGATGGTCTATAGCGCTGGCGGCTATAAATTCAGTGACTTTATGAAGGTTGGCTTACCACTCAATAGTATATTTTGGATACTAGGGGTGATCTTTATTCCCGTTTTTTGGCCATTCTAAGCGGATCGATTGGCCAGCTTCTTATATTTCGCCCAGAGCTGGAGTAAGCTAAAAATCAGGCGTAGGATTTATTTTTTACAAACGAGTTAGTGATTAACTCAAGCAGCACTACTTATTAATATGCTTTATTAGATCAGCTGATTTTTTAATAACCTTAAACATAATGACTTAATTTATATTTTTACAATTAAGAAGAGTGCAGGTGTGAACAAGCCCAATTTTAAAAAAGAGCTGCAAGATATTTGGGTTGAATTTAATCAACTGATGATTAGACTCACACCCAACTTCATCTATAAAATTTATAAAAACAAACCCCTATTTTGGTTTTTACTAACCCTTGCAATAGCCTTAGAGGTCATTATAGGTTTTTGGATATATGGCCTATGGATGGCCCCTCAAAGCGAGACACTTAAATGATTCGTGTTATTTTATTTGTACTACTTTTTATTATTTATCTGGTCTTTAAGCTTTTGAAAAAAGGCGCACAGAAAACCCTTGATACCGGTAAAAATGCTTATGAATCAATAAGAAACAGTCAAAGTTTTGAAGAAGCTTATCGCAACTTCTCAACCAATAAGTTTGCTAGAGCGCGCTTAGGCATACCTGAAGAAGTCATCGCCTTAATGGCTAAGATTTCTATCAGTGACGGCAAGGTCAGTGAGCTTGAAGTTGAATATATGAGCGATACGATTAAAGCAATTTCACAGGCCATGCTCAAGTCAGGTATCAATGCACAAGTTACAGAAGAAATAAAAAAACGACTGTTTAAGTTAGCCAATCAAGCTAAAAAAGACTCAAATCCAATAGCCTATTATTGTGCAGAGCTCTCGCAATCAACCAAAGAAGTTAGAACACAAGCCATGAGGCAAATTTTAGCATTTGCCAGCCTGGATGGTATATCGAGCAAGACCAGAGTTTTGTTGGATGAAATCGGTAGCTGTTTAAAGTTCTCGCCGAGTGAATTAGACACTTTAATCCACGAGTTGATGGGCAACCAGCAAGCAGACAGTGCCTTTAGCCAGAACCCATATGCTGTGCTTGGCTGTCATGAATCCGATGATTTCAGTGTTATCAAACAAGCCTATCGCCGCTTGGTTAAAACACATCACCCCGATTACTTACATAGCCAAGGTGTCGATGACAGCGAGATACGCAAAGCCACGGAAAAAATGCAGGTCATCAATGCTGCTTATGCGCAAATAAAAAAACGTAAAGGCCTATAGAAGCGCTCAATCCACCAATTCAATGCCTAAACTCTCCAGCAAATACACTGCTTCATGCTTAGAGAATTTAGCACCTTGCAATTGGTTTTCTAAGACATTGATTGAGTACTGGGTGGACTCGGTAAAGTTTACCGATTGCAGATTGGTGCGCATAAATAGGCTGTGGGTAAAATCACAGTAGGTCATTACTGCTTTGGCAAAATCACCTTCACGAAAGTCCACATCCTGCACTTTGCACTCATCCAGTATCAACCCCTGTAAAGTCAGGCCAAAAAACGATGAGTCGTTAAGGATGGATTGGCGAAAGCTGATCTCGAAGTCTTTGTGATAGGCCGACCAAGTCGCGCGTGTCCAATCGACACCCACCAATTTGCACCCAAGAAAACTCAAACCAAAAAAACGGGTATAAGGCACCGCCATTAAACTTAATTGGCTGCCAGTAAAGCTGCAGTTAATAAAGTTACAGCGCTCAAATGTAGTACCGCTGAAGTTACAATCAACAAAGTTGCACTCTTCAAACTCAGTATTTACGCAGACGCCCTCTTGCAGATCGAGCCCTTTAAATGACGCCTCAAAATAATGCTGCTGACTCTCTATTTTATTCAACCCAACCTCCATACGTATGCTTGGCATGACGGCATTTAAAACGGTAAAACACTGCCATCCCAGTTCAACAATGCACCGCTGACCTCAGGCGTTAGGCCATCACGCACCTTCAGCAGTCGTTGTGCAGTCTGCTCGGCAGTTTGCAGCTGGCCCTGCGGCAGATTGCTTTGAAAGGGCTCAGACAAAGGTGTATCAGTGGTACCTGGGTGCACTGCGACAATGCAGGCGCTTGGATTGAGCCGCGCTACTTCAAGGCTGAGGTTTTTCACCAGCATATTTAGCGCCGCTTTACTCATACGGTAGCTGTACCAACCGCCCAATTGGTTATCACCAATGCTGCCCACTTTGGCGCTGAGCACCAAAACTTTAACCTGTGCTGTGCGGGTTAAATAACGCAACAAGCTGCGTAAATACTGGGCTGGGATAATCACATTGCTGTGCAAGCGCTGCGCCAGCTGGGCGCTATCAAGTTGGCGAATGGTTTTTTCTGGCATCCCAGCAGCATCATGCAGCACACCATTGCAGATAAAAATGGTATCGGGGTTATGTGCTAAAGCCTGCTCAATGCACTCTTGGCTGCTAGCTTCAGTTTGCTCTGCATCTTGATAGTGCCACCAAGGACTGGCCTGTGCTGCGGGTTGACGACTGATCAGACTGACCACGGCACCTGCGTTGCTGCATTGTTCTGCAATGGCTTGGCCAATGCGACTGCTGCCACCAATAATCAAAACCGATCTAGACATCTTGCTCACCTCCACAGAATTGCCAACCATTTATTTGTAGGGCTCAACACAGCTTTGCGAAAACTGCAACAGATCTCGCATCACTCACTAGCTCCTGCGGCTCATGCTCAAGCAATAAAAAAGGCGACTGGTTAGAGTCGCCTTTTTAGTCACCCACAAGCATGCTACTACGCAGCAATACTGCCTTTAAGCTTGTTCATCGCATTTTTTTCAAGCTGACGAATGCGCTCTGCCGACACGCCATATTGAGCAGCAAGCTCATGCAACGTGACTTTTTCATCAGACAACCAGCGTTGCTGCAAAATATCACGGCTGCGCTCATCCAACTCAGCCAGTGCTTCATGCAGGCTATTGCTGGAGCTTTCAGTCTCATCAGTGGCTTCCAGCTGCAAGGCGGGATCATAACTGTGATCTTCTAAGTAGTTAGCCGGTGATCTGTAAGCGCTTTCATCATCTTCATTATCTGACGGGTCAAACGACATATCATGACCGGTTAAGCGACTTTCCATCTCACGCACTTCACGTGCCTCAACACCGAGTGAACCAGCAACGGCGTTAACCTCATCATTGGTCAGCCAAGCTAAACGCTTCTTGTGGCTGCGTAAATTAAAGAACAACTTACGTTGAGCTTTGGTCGTGGCAACTTTAACGATACGCCAGTTGCGTAACACGTACTCGTGAATCTCAGCCTTAATCCAATGCACGGCAAAGGACACTAAGCGCACACCCTTTTCTGGGTTAAAACGCTTCACTGCTTTCATTAAGCCAACGTTGCCTTCTTGAATTAAATCGCCATGCGGCAGGCCATAACCTGAGTAGCTGCGTGCGATATGCACCACAAAGCGTAAGTGAGCCATAACCAATTGGCGTGCAGCATCTAAATCTTGGTGATAATACAGACGCTCACCTAAATCACGCTCTTGCTCAAGTGTTAAGAGCGGAATCGAATTAACAGAGTGTGTGTAAGCTTGCAGGTTTGCGCCTGGGCTTAGCATCTGAGCAGTTTGTAATGCGGTCGTGGTGGTCATTAATATCCTCCAACGGGTGACATATTCTTAAACAATATCATTATATATAAGATAGCAATAACGCCTTAAAGTTCCCTATTCTGCGCTGCAACAATACACGCAAACCCTTATTTCCCAGTAACCTGTTACTAGCGTGGTAACAATTCTCGTAAGTGCCGTGCTACAGCTAACCAAGCAGCGATGTAACCCAGCAATACTGCACCAAGTAGCAATGAAAAGCCATCCTCGAGCGACACACCGGATAAGCTAAACTCACTGCCATACAATTGCGCCAACTGCACAACAGAGGCATTAAGCCATTCTAAGCCAAAGGCCAGCAGCAACCAAGCCAGCACGCCACCGGCTAAACCGTATAAAACACCCATATACAAGAAGGGGCGGCGCACATAACCATCAGTGCCTCCAACCAGTTTAATCACTTCAATTTCAACGCGCCGATTCTCAATATGCAAACGAATGGTATTACCCACCACCAGTAATAGCGCAGCAATCAGCAGCACCGATAATGCAAAAATAAAATGATCACCCATTTGCAAAATAGCGGCTAAACGCTCAATCCACATCAGATCGAGCTGCGCCTGCTCAACCTTTGGCATATTTTTTAACTCATCAAGCAACGCCACTAAGGTGTCTTTATCAATCATTTCAGGGGTGACTAAAATACTGCCTGGCAATGGGTTATCTGGCAGTTCGCGCAAGGCTTCGCCGAGTCCTGAATGCTCTTGAAATTCAGCCAGTGCCTGCTCGCGACTGATCCACTGCGCTTCGGCAACGTGCTCGTGCTCGGCGATTTTATCGCGTAACAACTCGCCGTAGGTGTCACCTGAGTCAAGCTCGAGAAACAGTGAAATTTGCGCGGCACGCTGCCAAGAGCCACCCAATTGACTGACATTTTCTAATAACAACGCCAGTCCCATCGGCAAGCTTAAAGCAACCGCCATCACCAAGCAGGTAAAAAAACTACCCAATGGCTGGCGCACTAAACGACTTAAACTGTCTTTAAAGCTGGCCCGATGATTTTCCAGCCACGCGCGCAGTTGATGACGAAAGCCGCGCGTATCCGATAAAGTCGGAGCAACGGTATGCTTGGCTGTAGCACCAACGCGCTCACCGGGCTGGTTAGGGGTGACACGTCCAGCACTCATTACACTGCCTCCCCATCGCCAATCAAACGGCCACGCTGCAGGGTCAACATGCGTTGACGCATCCGCGCGATCAAGGCCAAGTCGTGACTGGCAATTAATACTGTGGTGCCCAGTTGGTTAATATCTTCAAACACCGACATGATTTCCGCCGCTAAACGTGGATCGAGGTTACCGGTCGGCTCATCGGCCAACAATAAAGCCGGTTGATGAACAATGGCGCGCGCAATACCCACACGCTGCTGCTGACCAGTAGACAGATCAGCAGGCGCTTGCAGGGCTTTCTCTTTTAAGCTGACCCGCTCCAGCGCTAAGCTGACCCGTTGATTAATTTCTTCTTGGCGCAAACCTAAAATCTGTAACGGTAAAGCTACATTGGCAAACACACTGCGATCAAACAGCAGTTGGTGGTTTTGAAAGACCACGCCAATTTGGCGGCGCAGAAACGGAATCTGTGAATTGGTAATTTTGCCTAAGTCTTGCCCTGCCAACAATAATTTACCGCTGGTGGGTCGCTCCATCGCTAAGAGCAAACGCAGCATGGTACTTTTTCCGGCACCCGAGTGTCCGGTGACAAACAAAAACTCACCACGATGCACACGAAAACTCAACTCATGCAAGCCAACATGGCCATTGGGATAACGTTTCTCGACCTGCTCAAAACGAATCATTCAGAGTCCTTTTCAGCAAACAATGCGCTTACAAAATCATCGGCAACAAAGTCACGCAAATCATCAATACCTTCACCGACGCCTATATAACGCACAGGTATGGCAAAGTGCTTAGCCAACGCAAAAATAACCCCACCTTTGGCCGTACCGTCGAGCTTGGTCAGGGCCAAGCCGGTCAGCGGGATGGTTTCGTTGAAGTGACGGGTTTGGTTGATCGCGTTTTGACCCGTGCCAGCATCCAGCACTAACAACACTTCATGCGGTGCGCTGTCATCCAGTCGACCCATCACCCGCGCCACTTTGCGCAGTTCTTCCATCAAATTGTCTTTGGTGTGCAAACGCCCAGCAGTATCAGCGATCAGCACATCCATACCACGCGATTGCGCGGCTTGCACCGCATCAAAAATCACTGACGCCGAGTCAGCACCGGTATGCTGCGCAATCACTGGAATTTTATTGCGCTCACCCCAGACTTGCAGCTGCTCAACTGCAGCGGCGCGGAAGGTATCACCGGCGGCCAGCATGACTTTTTTGCCTTCTTTTTGCAGGCGCGAGGCCAGCTTACCAATGGTGGTGGTTTTGCCCGCACCATTAACGCCCACCACCAAGATCACATAAGGCTTTTTACCAGTAGGCACAAGCAAAGGCTGCTCAACAGGGCGCAGCAAGTCAGCCATTTCACCTTGTAAGGCTTTATATAATGCACCACTGTCGGCCAACTCTTTACGTGCCACACGACGGGTTAAGTTATTCATAATCGCAGTGGTGGCTTCCATTCCGACATCGGCCGTCAGCAAGCGGGTTTCCAGCTCTTCCAGCAGATCATCGTCAATTTCTTTTTTGCCCAAAAACAAGCTGGCCATGCCTTCGCCAAGGCCGGAGCTGGTCTTGGCCAAACCCTGCTTTAAACGAGCAAACCAGCTCAGCTTATTGCCTTGCGGCTTACTTTGTCCGGCTAAGTTGGCTTCGAGTGCCGGCTCTGCATGCTCATCGACAGGCTCAGCTTTGTCAGCTTGCGCTATTGTTGCTTCTGCTGCTGCCTCTTGTGCTGCTGCCTCTTGTGCTGCAGGCTTGTCCGCTGGTTCTGGCTGCGGCGCTGCAGCCACAGGTGTTGTGACCTCTCGGCCAACTGAAAGACTAAAGCGTGAAGGCCGCGCAGCTGTAACCTGTGCCGCGGTAGGCGCTTGCACTGCTAAGGGTTCGGCCTCTGGCTCTGGCTCTGGCTCTGGCTCTGGCTCAATAAGCGTAGCCGCTACTGACTCAGCGTTGTCATTGCTTGGCTCAGGCGTAGCAGCTGGCACCGCATCAAGCTCTAGCGTTGGCGCGCACCTATCAAGCGCAACAGCCTCTGTAGTCTCGACTGGCAACTCAGGCTGCTCGTCTGTCTCTGACGCCTCAGTTGGCACTGCCTCTACTGCACGCGGCTGCTCGGCTTTTGCCTCAGCTTTTTTTCTGCCAAACCAAGAAAACAGGCCTTTTTTAGCCGGTGCTGCAGGCTCAGCTTGAGTCTGCGTTTGCTCTGCAGAGGTATCAGGTGATTCGGAATCAGTGCTGGGCACTGGTTGTTTTGATTTTTTGTCGTCGCCGGAACCAAACATAGAAAAGGCTATCTCAGCAGGTCACCGTATCTGAGGGCATTAAAGTAAATAATAATCAGATATGGTTGTTAATAAAATGATTGCTGTATCCTAACATCCCTAAGCCCTTGGTAGCTAAACTCAGAGCGCAGTTTAAAAGGTTCTCATATGAAAATTTTCTTCAGTTACATCGTACTTTTTTTATCCAGTACGTTTATAACACCGCTCATGGCGCAGGCCGCCACCACCGAATTCAGCTTAAACAACGGACTTAAGGTCATCGTTCGCGAAGATCACCGCGCGCCTGTGGTGGTTAGTCAGCTCTGGTATAAAATTGGTTCCAGTTACGAAACCCCAGGTAGCACAGGTTTAGCCCACGCCCTTGAGCACATGATGTTCAAAGGCAGCAGCAAATTAGGCCCAGGCGAATCGTCGCGCATTTTACGCGAGCTGGGGGCTGAAGAAAACGCCTTTACCAGCGATGATTACACCGCCTACTACCAAGTCTTGGCCCGTGACCGTCTAGAAGTTGCTCTAGAAATGGAAGCCGATCGTTTGGCCAGTTTAACCCTGCCAGAAGATGAGTTTATCCGCGAAATTGAGGTAATCAAAGAAGAGCGCCGCATGCGCACTGATGACCGCCCCAGCGGTTTAGCTTATGAGCGCTTTAAAGCCTTGGCCTACCCAGCCAGCGGCTATCACATCCCGACGATTGGTTGGATGCATGATCTTGAACGCATGACCATTGCTGATTTACGCGACTGGCATGATCGCTGGTATGCGCCCAATAACGCCATCCTAGTGATTGTCGGCGATGTCCAGCCTGACCAAGTCAAAACCTTAGTACAACGCCACTTTGCCAAGATTCCTGCACGCCCTATCCCCGCTACTAAGCAGCCGTTAGAGCAAGCCGAGCCGGGGCAGCGCAGCATCACTCTTTACCTTAAAACCCAGCTGCCCAGTTTAATGATGGGCTTTAATGTGCCCAGTCTGGCCAGTAGCGACAACCCCACCAGCGTGCATGCTCTGCGCTTAATCAGCGCCTTATTGGATGGTGGCAACAGTGCACGACTCCCAGCGCAATTAGAGCGCAAGCAAGAGTTGGTGGCCGGCGCATCGGCTTGGTATAACGCCTTTTCTCGCGGCGACAGCCTGTTTGTTTTGTCAGCCACACCCAATGTGCAAAAAGGTAAAACCTTAGCTGAAGTTGAAGCCGGTCTCTGGCAACAACTCAAGCTGCTGCAAGACACGCCACCGAGCGCTGCTGAACTGGATCGTGTGCGCGCACAAGTGCTAGCCGCTGAAGTCTATGCGCAAGACTCAATTACCAGCCAAGCCCAACAAATCGGGCGCTTGGAAAGTGTCGGCCTCTCATGGCGCTTGCAAGACAGCGACTTGGCTGCTTTGCAGGCGATCACACCAGCAGACATTCAAGCCGCTGCTCAGCAATTTTTCATCCCGACCCGGTTGACCACAGCCTATGTTCACCCTGAGGAGGCGCGCCCATGATGCCCCTACGTATGCTTAGCGCAAGCCTGATCAGCGCAGCATTATTATTGAGTAGCGCTTGCAGCAGCTTTGATACTGCGCAAACCACACAGGCCAAACCCGTCGAGCAACGCATTAGCAGTTTAGCTGCGCTGTCAAAACACGACCCCGTTACGCGCAGCTTGGATATTCAGCAGTGGCACACCTCTGCAGGCACTAAAGTGCTGTTTATGGCTGCACCTGAATTACCCATGTTTGATCTGCGCTTAACCTTTGCCGCCGGCAGCAGCAAAGATGGCAGCACTTACGGATTAGCCAGCCTGACCAACGCCATGCTCAATGAAGGCACCGGCCAGTTAAAGGCTGGCGATATTGCCCGCCAGTTTGAAGATCTAGGTGCACAATTCTCCAGCGGTTCTTACCGCGATATGGCCGTGGTGACACTACGCAGCTTGAGCGATCCCAAACTGAGCAAACCCGCCTTAGCCCTATTTAGCGAGCTCACAGCCAAGCCCAGCTTTCCAGATAACGCACTGGCGCGGATTAAAAACCAACTACTGGCAGGTTTTGAATACCAAAAACAAGACCCCGGCACACTGGCTTCTTTAGCTCTGTTTGAGCAACTGTATGGCCAGCATCCCTATGCCCACCCAAGCTCAGGTACCGCTGAATCCGTGCCAACGATTTCAGCCCAGCAATTACGCGATTTTCACCGCAGCTATTACAGCGCTGAAAATGCACAAATTGCCCTCGTTGGTGATTTAACTCTGGCGCAAGCTAAAGCCATTAGCGAGCAGGTGACCGCAGGTTTACCGCGTGGTGCTGCCGCTGCAGCCGCAGCCGAACCTGTCGCCACTGCAGCCTCACACACCCATATTGAATTCCCCTCAGAGCAAACCCATATCCTACTGGCACAGCTCAGTGTTAAGCGTGGTGATCCTGACTACCCTGCGCTGTTTTTAGGTAATCAGATTCTCGGTGGCGGCGGTTTTGGTACCCGTTTAATGGAAGAAGTCCGTGAAAAGCGTGGGCTTACCTACGGTATTTATTCCGCCTTTAGCCCAATGCAGGCCACTGGCCCCTTTATGATTAACGTGCAAACTCGCGCGCAACTCAGCCAAGCAACCTTGCAGCTGGTGCAAGATTTATTACGTGATTACATAGCTAACGGCCCAACTGCAGTCGAGTTGGCCGATGCCAAACGTGAGAGCCTTGGCAGCTTTCCGCTCAGCGCCGCCAGCAACTCGGCGATTGTTGGTCAGTTGGCCGCTATTGGCTTTTATAATATGCCGCTGACTTGGATGAGCGACTTTATGCAGGACCTGCAACAACTCAGCGTCAGCGATGTCCATCAAGCGTTTCAACGTCACCTCAATCCCGAGCAATTAGTGGTTATCACTGCTGGCCCAAGCGTCGCACAACTGCCCTTGCCCGAGCCGGTCGAGCGCTCAGATCAGGCCCCTGTTGTGGAGCGCCAGCACTGATGGCTAAAGTATCTTGCAAATCTAAGCATAGCAGTCAGGTACGTATTATTGCTGGGCAATGGCGCTCACGTAAACTCAGCGTGCCGGACGCCCCGGGTCTGCGTCCCACCCCAGATCGCGTGCGTGAAACTCTATTTAATTGGTTAGCTCCGTATATCCAAGGCGCACGCGTGCTGGATGCTTTTAGCGGCAGCGGCGCACTGTTTTTAGAAGCCCTCTCGCGCGGCGCCAGTTGCGGCGTGGCGCTGGACAGCAATGCCGATGCGACCAATAACCTGCGCAGCAATTTAGCCCTGCTGGCCTGCGAAACAGCCGAAGTGTTACGCGTGGATACCCTGCAGTATTTAAGCAGCAGTGCTGAGCAGGGCTTTGATATTGTCCTGCTCGACCCACCGTTTCATCAAGGTCTGCTGTTAACCAGCTGTGAGCTGCTAGAGCGCAATAGCTGGCTCAATCCGCGCGCATGGATTTACACCGAAAGCGAACAAGCACCTTCTAGCTTAGGCGTGCCCAACACCTGGCGCTTACATCGAGAAAAGCATACCGGTCAGGTGCATTACGCACTCTGGCAAAAGCTGGCTTAAGCCGTGTCTGCTGACTTAATCCAATAAATCCAGTAACTTACGGATTTTAAATAGTCCCATAGGGGTGATACGTGGAATCTTTCAAGGGCAAGCTGGCTCTGGGTGTCTTAAAA
The DNA here is from genome assembly GCA_964385265.1 of uncultured Thiopseudomonas sp. Lineage (GTDB taxonomy): Bacteria > Pseudomonadota > Gammaproteobacteria > Pseudomonadales > Pseudomonadaceae > Denitrificimonas. Next base: position 41,262 of record CAYLOI010000011.1, on the reverse strand, counting down.
CTGATTGCTTTATTGCCGTGGCGCGGCGTGCAAGCGCTTGGCGCAGCGATTGGCTGGCTGATGTGGAAAATACCCAATCGCTCACGTGAGATCGCACGCCTTAATCTGAGCCATTGTTTTCCCCAATTGAATGCTAGCGAGATCGATCAACTGACCGGACGCAGCCTCAAAGGCATTGGCAAGTCCTTTACTGAAAGTGCTTGTGCTTGGATTTGGCCACCAGAAAAAACCCTCAAGTACGTGCGCGAAGTTGAAGGCTTAGAGGTTTTGCAAGAGGCATTAGCCAGCGGCAAAGGCGTGGTGGGTATCACCAGCCATCTGGGTAACTGGGAAGTGCTCAATCACTTTTACTGTGCGCAATGTAAACCAATTATTTTTTACCGCCCACCCAAGTTAAAAGCCCTGGATGAACTGCTAAAAACTCAGCGTGTGCAGCAAGGCAATCGCGTTGCACCTTCAACCCGCGAAGGCATCATTAGCGTGATCAAAGAAGTGCGCAATGGTGGCAGCGTTGGTATTCCAGCCGACCCCGAGCCCAGTCGTAGTTCGGGTGAGTTTGTACCTTTTCTCGGCACCACCGCCCTGACCAGCAAGTTTGTCGCCGGTATGCTCGGTGGCAAACAAGACAAAGTCAGCGCAGTCTTTCTGCACGCCATTCGCCTTGAAGACGGCAGCGGTTTTAAAGTCATTTTAGAAGCCGCACCGGATGCCATGTACAGCACTGACGCCTACACCTCGACTAACGCCATGAGCCAGGTACTGGCCAGTTATGTACAGCGCTGGCCTGAGCAATATATGTGGACGATGAAACGCTTCAAAAAACGCCCTGAAGGTGAGCAGCCTTGGTATTAAACTCTATTGATATCGCGGGTTAAAGCAGCTTAGAGTAGTCCATAAAAATCATTAAATAGGTAGCAGATTATGACCTCACATATACGCCAAAGTATTCGAACCTGCATGAACTGTCAGATTAAGATCTGTCACCCTTTACTGGGTGAAATACTGGCAACCACAGAAGATTTATCTGATCAAGGCGTGTTCATTAAGCACCCAGACATCATCAAACTTAAGCTTGGCGACATAGTCACCGGACAGGTGCAAGATTTACCTATCGAAGCTCCAATTCTAAAAATGGAAGTGATGCGCGTGACCAGCAGCGGTGTCGGTTTACGCTTTTGCCAAGACTAGCAACTGCAGTGTTGACCCTACTGCTTTTGCTTGACGCTGGATTTAACCTATTTTTAAACTCAAGCGGTTAAGCTGCGCCGGAACCGTAGCAAAGCCACTAAAAAAAACACTCCACCAATGGCTAACAACGCCAGCATTTCTGGCCAGACTAAAGCAATTCCCGCATCTCTAAATAAGATGGCTGTGGATAAGCTGACAAAGTGTGTGGTCGGCGACAATTGCATCACCCACTGCAGCCACACCGGCATACTGTCTAAGGGCGTGGTACCGCCAGATAACAACAGCATCGGCAACAGCACCGGAATAGACAGCAAACCAAACTGCGGAATCGAACGCGCTAAGGTGGTTAAAAAAACCGCCAACGCTGTAGCGGCAAACAGGTAAAAAGCCGTTACCGTTAAATACAAGCCCATCGAACCGACCAATGGCACGCCTAAGGCTTTTTTCACAATCAATTCAAGCGATAACCAGGTGCACAGCACCACCACCAACACACTGGTCCAGACCTTCGCCAACATGATCTCCAGCGCAGTCAGCGGTAACACCAACAAATGCTCTAGCGTGCCATGCTCGCGCTCGCGCAACAGTGCTGTACCTGTGAGTAAAATAGCTAAAATAGTCACGTTATTAATGATCTGGATAATCGCTAGAAACCAACCACTTTGCATATTGCTATTAAAGAGCGCACGGGTAGTGAGCTGAATCGGCGGTTCTACACTGACACCACTGAGCTGCTGCAATTCTCGCTGAAAAATACGGCCCATATAGCCCGCACCCATAAAGGCCTGGCTCATTGCGGTGGCATCCACATTCATTTGCAATTCAGGCTGTTTACCGGCCAGCAAGTCGGCTTGAAAATTGACCGGCACATTAATCACAAAGGTATAGCGACCACTGTCCATTGCCTCATCAATCTGCGCGTAAGACAACAGCACCGGGGTTTGAAATTCTGGTGGGCGCAGCACTTCGGCTAACTTGCGCGACAACTGACTGTTGTCTTCATCGACGATGGCCACACTGGCATTATGCACACCGACTGCAGAGCCTGAGGCCGGCATATAGATTGCGGCACTAAAGGCATACAACATAAATAACAGCAGTACCGAGTCATAGCGCAGGCTAATCAGCTCTTTAATGCCTAAGCGAAAAATATGCGAGAGCTTGTGCATGGCTTACACCTCCTGCTTTTTCAAAAGAAGCAAACTTAAGCCGGTAAAGGCCAAGAAAAAGCCGAGCAAAGCCAAGCATTGCAGCCATAAATCACGCAGGTTCAGCGCTTTAGTAAAGGTGCCCACAGCAATATCAAGGAAATAGCCTGCTGGGAATAACACCCCCATCAACGCAGCACCACCATCCAAGGATGAACGCGGGGTAATCAACCCGGAAAATTGAATAGTGGGTAATGTGGTGAGAATCATCGTACCTAAAATAGCTGCAATTTGAGTTTTGGTAACCGTTGACACCAACAAGCCAAAGCTTGTGGTGGCCAACACATAAAGCACACCACCGATGGTCAAGGCCACAGCACTGCCTTTGAGTGGTACATCAAATAGCCAACGGTTGATCGCCACCAAAAGCGCCAAGTTGAGCAAACTCACCACCAAATAGGGTATTTGCTTACCCAATAAGAACTCCAAACGGGTCAAGGGTGTGGCATAAAAGTTGGTAATGGAGCCCAGCTCTTTTTCCCGCACCACACCCAAGGCCGTCAGCATCGCGGGGATAAAGACTAAGATTAACGCCATCACGCCCGGGCCAATGGCATTTACACTGATCACATCTTGGTTATAGCGAAAGCGAGTTTCTATGCGTGCTGGGGTAGCCAAAGCAGGGACTGCCGCGCTAGCTTCATCCCTTAATCGTTGCAGATTATCTTGGTGCAGTGCCTCGACATAACCGCGACTGGTTTCCGCCCGAAACGGCATACCACCGTCCAGCCACACCGCCACTTCTGGATGCCGCCCTGCATATAAATCACGACCAAAACCCGCAGGAATTTCAATCGCCAGCTTAATATCAGCACGCTGCAAACGCGCATGCAGGTCTTGCATGCTGGTTAAAGGTTCGCGCTCAGAAAAATAACGCGAACCGCGAAAGCCTTCTAAATAGGCACGACTTTGCGCGCTATTGTCTTGATCCAGCGTGGCAAAGGCTAAATCCTCCACATCCAAGGAGATACCAAAGCCTAGAATAATCATCATAAACACCGCACCAAGCAAGGCAAACCAGAGACGCACAGGGTCACGTAGCAGCTCCTTACTTTCACGCACGGCCAGCGCTTGAGTGCGCTTTAAGCTAAAGCCCTGACGTGGTGTTGAGGTTAACGCCTCAGTCGCGGTACTGATCGGCTCAGGCTGTGCATCATTTAAGCCTTGCGCTTCTTGCAAGCAGCTGACAAAGGCATCTTCCAGCGTCGCGCCAGCATACTGCGCTTGCAGTTCAGCCGGCGTGCCCACGGCCAACACTTTGGCCGCATGCATCAGTGAAATACGATCACAGCGTTCGGCTTCATTCATAAAGTGGGTGGAGAGAAAAATCGTCACCCCTTGCTCGCGTGATAGCTCAAACAACAAACGCCAAAAATTATCTCGCGCAGCTGGGTCAACCCCTGACGTGGGCTCATCCAGAATCAACACTTCCGGCTCATGAATCACCGCCACGGCCAAGGATAGGCGCTGACGTAAGCCCAATGGCAAGGCGCCAGCTTGCTCGTCAGTGTAGCTGCCTAATTCAAAGCGTTTAATCAGCGCCTGAGCACGCCGCTGCCCTTCTACTTTGGGAATGTCGAACAAATGCGCGTGCAGCTCAAGGTTCTGTAAAACTGTCAGTTCGCCATACAATGAGAAACTTTGCGACATAAAACCGACGCGTTTGCGCGTGGCTAGGTCATTGGCATCCACCGGCTGACCCAGCAGCCATGCTTCACCTTCAGTGGCCGGCAGTAAACCGGTCAGCACTTTCATAGTGGTGGTTTTACCGCAGCCGTTGGAGCCTAAAAAACCAAAGATCTCACCGCGTTCAATCTCAAAGCTAACTTTATTAACTGCGGTAAAATCACCAAAGCGCAAGGTCAGGTCCGTGGCTTTAATCACGATCTCATGCGCAGCGGGCGCAAAGGGGGTGATCTGTAAGGGTTCAACTCGAGTGGCGCCAGCACCTTGGTAGAAGGTAAAAGCATCATCGAGCTTGCCGCTGGGTGTCGCATCTGCCAATTCTTGGGTTAAACCAGAGGCCAACACACGACCGCGGTCCATCATCAAGCACTGTTCAAACTGCGCCGCTTCATCCATATAAGCGGTGGCGACCAATAAGGTCAACTGTGGACGATCAGCCCGTACCTGCTCAATCAAATCCCAAAAATGGCGACGCGCTAAAGGGTCAACACCTGTGGTGGGTTCATCGAGAATCAGTAAATCCGGATCATGAATCAGAGCACAGCACAGGCCGAGCTTTTGTTTCATGCCGCCAGATAATTTACCTGCCGGGCGCTCAGCAAACTCATACAAATCAGTGGCTTTGAGCAAGCTGATCATGCGCAATTCGCGCTCAGCACGGCTTAAGCCAAACAGTGTGGCAAAAAAGCGGATATTTTCAGCAATGGACAAATCAGGGTAGAGGTTATGCCCCAGCCCTTGCGGCATAAAGGCAATACGTTGATAGAGCGTTGCGCGGTGTCGACGTTGATCAATTGGCCCACCCAGCACATCCAACTGGCCTTGCTGGAGGATTTTCACCCCAGAGATCAGACCCAGCAAACTGGATTTACCCGCACCATCAGGGCCAATCAAGCCGCAGCGACTGCCCACTGGCAAACTGAAACTGACATCCTCTAAGGCGCTTTGCTTGCCGTAGCGGTGATAAATATGCGCACCACTGATTGCTTGCCTACTCATGTTTTACCTAATTGATGATCCCGTTCACTGCTCTTGCTGAAGCTGTGCTGGCACAGAGCAACTGCCTGTTTTATTGCAGCCTTACTCTAACGTTTGCGGCCAATCAATACTGCTATCACGGCGTACATAAGCAGAGCCAGGCATACCAGGCTTAGCTTGTGGCACAGCAGCGGGATCAGCGAGGCGCAACTTGACGCGAAACACTAACTTCTGTCGCTCATCACGGGTTTCAACTTCTTTTGGGGTGAACTGCGCTTTGGCTGCAACAAAGGCCACTTGCGCTGGTAAAGGTTGCTCTGGCAAGGCATCCAAAACAATGCGCGCGTCAGCATGAGTAACCAAGCGTCCAGCCACTGCAGAAGGCAAATAGACATTCATATACTGATCAGAGGGATCGATCAGCAAGAATACGCGCCCGCCTGCTCCCAAGACTTCACCCGGCTCAGCCAGACGCAACTGCACAACGCCCTGCATCGGTGCGCGCAGGCTGCTGTCATCAATTTCACTGGTCAATTGCATCACCATTGCTTCTGCCGTAGCAATTGCAGCTTGCGCGGCTTGCACCTGTGCTTGCGCTGCATCTAAAGCAGCTGATGAGGTATCAAAGCGTGCCTGTTGTTGATCAATTTGCTGACCGCTGGCATGTCCACGTGCATACAACTCGCGAAAACGTGCTAAATCTTGCGCCGCTAAACGGCGTTCACTTTCACGTAAATGCACTGTCGCTTGCGCAGCGGCAACATTTTCACGGGCGCGCAGCACTTCAGACTGAGCTTGGCTGCGTTGTGCTTCTAAAGTGCGCGTATCAATGCGCGCCAATAACTGTCCAACTTCTACGCTATCACCCTCAGCCACCAGCACTTCAGCCAGTCGACCTGGATACTTAGTCGCCACCTGCACTTCGGTTGCTTCAAGACGGCCATTGGCTTCATACACACCCTCAGGCAAGCGGTCCTGTAAAGACTTCCAATAACCAAAACCAGCCGCAGCCAACAAGACAACTACCAACGGGGCAATAAATAAACGAGATGGACTTTTATCCGTAGACATACCTGCTCCTAGCAAGTGAAAACAATACCGAGTGACTCAGCACTGTTAAAATACATTCAATGGGCACTAAGCTCATGTTCATTTCATCTTTTTTAAGCTTGTGCAATACCCAAAAAGCATAACAACATTATACCCTGCCGACACAAACCGTCTAGGCACAGAGATCAATTGAGTAAAACTAACAATTATTTATAAAAAATGAACTTTTTCTAATTGCTAGCGTCATTAACTGCTAACCTGTGCGGACACTTTTATGTGCGTTCCGTCACATTCCGTCACAACCCATACGACTTAGCAAAACAGCCCAGTGCGCTGCTTAAATTTGCCGGAGAGCAAAGCAACAATGAAACGCAAACCTGACTTATTGTGGATTTTAGCGATTATTTTTGGCTTAGGTGTGGTGACCACTGGCTACACGCAGAGCCTGCGAGAACGCAGCGCCGCGGATGATACAAGCAGCGTTTACGAAGCACGGACTATGCTTGCACCGCATACCAAGCCCGATCAGTAACCACTGCACTCAATGGCACATCCCAAGGCGCAAGGGGTAACTGCTCAACACGCTGACACTCATGTGCCAAACCAATACGCTGCGGTGTGATCGCCTGATCACGCTGACACAACTGAGCAAAACAGCGATCATAAAAACCACCACCCATGCCCAAGCGCCCACCCTGCTGATCAAATCCCACTAAGGGTAAAAAAACCGCATCTAAAGCCCAAGCCGCACGCTGCTCGGCAGCACACCAACGTGGCTGTAAAATACCAAAACGATTCTTTTCCCACTGTTGCGTTGGCCGTACACGCTGGAACAGCATTGTGGTTTTAGGCCAAGGTGCCAGCACTGGTAAATAGACACTCTTGCCGCGCCGCCATGCTTCACGCACCAATAAGTGCGGATCAATTTCACCGTCACTGGCATGGTATAAAGCAATATGTTGTGCACGTCGAAAAAGCGGATGCTGCGCCAACTGTAGATACAATTGTTGCGCCGCTTGTGCTTGCTGAAGAGGAGAAAGATTGCGTCGCTTGTTACGTAAAGCTGAGCGTAACTGGGCGCGAGATAGAGGTGTATCAACCGGCATGAATTAAAAAGACTCCCCAGAGGTGACGCTGTCGGCATAGCCCTTGAACCCGAAAGTTCAAGGTGGAGATTACGTCAGACCTTTAGGCTTTCCGCGAACGGACATGCACACCAGTCTAAAAATGTAATCCCCGGTGTGGTAAGAATCGGCTCAGGGACGTAGTCAACTGGCAGACACTCGAGGGAGACGTGTCCAGTATACACAGATCCATAAGCGCCTCAAGTCTGTGTCACTCGCTGTCAGCTAAACTCTGTTGCACACGCATCAACAACTGCGTTACCTGCTCAGAACTCTCGCCAGCAGGCGCAGAATTGTCCTGCTTATGATGTAACTCGTAAGTGATGTTTAGCGCTGCCATCACAGCAATACGCTCGGTGCCAATGACTTTTCCTGAGCGGCGAATGTCGCGCATCTTCTTATCCAGATAATCTGCTACACGCTCTAGATTCGAGCGCTCAGATGCTGGACAAGCAATATGGTAGTCCTTGTCGAGGATGCGCACAGTCACTGTTTGGGATTCACTCATGAATCTTGCTCCAACGCTTTAAGGCGAGAAATCATAGCGGCAACTTTCTGTTGCGCTATTTCGTTTTTTTCTAACAACTGCCCACGCTCTTCACGTAGGGTTTTATTTTGTGCTCTAAGATCAGCATTACGTTGAATCAATTGCTCAACGGCCTGCACCAAGGCTTGTAAATCAGTATGTCTCACGAGCCCTCCAGTCATCATCACATCACACAGTTATTATGTTTGTTATTCTAGCGCCCACGCAACGTCAGGCACAGTGCTATCAAGCACATCTAAGAAATAAGTTTAAAAATAAATAGCCAATAAAGCCCTTGTATCAACCCTATAAAGCACAAATAGACTCTTTTATCCAGTGTAGCAGCATAACCTCAGTGGCAAACCCGCAGAGACACAGGCTGCAAACATCAGTTTTTAGCGCCATACTCAACAACACGATATACTTACGCCTATTGCAACAATGACCATCATCACCAGTTAACAGTTCCATTACTTCGGATTTTTCATGCCTCAATCACAATCTGCTTACACCTCATTTGCAACATTACTCAACACCAGCGGCGTACCTGTTTCACCGGCCGAGCTGCAAGGTTTATTGCTTGGTCGCTGCTGTGCCGGCGCAGGTTTTACTGCGCAAGGCTGGCTCGAAGAGGCACAAGACTTATTTGACAGCGAAGTCCCAAGCAACCTGCATGCCGCACTGCTAGGGTTGCAAGAAATGGTCAAAGCCGAGTTAGTGGCTGAGAGCAGTGTGTCATTGACCTTATTGCTGCCCAGCGATGATGAAGCATTAAGTTTACGCACCACGGCAATCGGCCAGTGGGCGCAAGGTTTTCTCAGCGGCTTCGGTGCCAATATTGGCAACACAGAGCTGTCGAAAGAAGCGCGGGAAATTCTTGAAGACTTCATCTCTATCGCGCAGATTCAGGTCGATGACGAGGAAGATGAAGAAGGTGAGATGGCCTATATGGAGATTAACGAATACTTGCGCGTTGCGCCTTTATTCTTATTTAGCGAATACGCTAACTACACAGCACCGGCCACTGATGACGAAGAACCTGCCGTACACTAATTAAGGAGCCACCGCACATGAGCTCAATCAGCCTGTCCGAATACGCACAACGCCGCCAACAACTGATGCAACGGATGACGCCCAATAGCATTGCGATCCTGCCTGCTGCTGCGATCAGCACCCGTAACAACAGCGTTGAATACCCGTTTCGACAACACAGCGACTTTTTTTACTTATCAGGCTTTGCTGAGCCAGAAGCGGTGCTGGTGTTAATTCCCAAGCGCGAGCACGGCGAATTCATTATTTTTTGCCGTGAGCGCAACCCTGAGCGTGAACTCTGGGATGGCTTACGTGCCGGCCAAGAAGGTGCGATTGCTGACTATCAAGCCGACGATGCCTTTCCAATCAACGACATTGACGACATTTTGCCTGGCCTGATTGAAGGCCGTGAGCGCGTTTATTACTCCATTGGCAACAACCCAGAGTTTGATCAGCAAATGATGGAGTGGCTCAATAGCATCCGCAGCAAAGCGCGCATGGGTGCACAGCCGCCAAAAGAGTTCGTGGTGCTTGATCACTTCCTGCACGATGCGCGCTTGTATAAAAGCGCAGCAGAAATCGCCACCATGCAGCACGCAGCTGATATTTCCTGCCGTGCCCACATCCGCGCTATGCAGGCGGCCAAAGCTGGGCTGTATGAGTACCATTTGGAAGCAGAGCTGGACTATGAGTTTCGTAAAGGCGGCGCGCGTTTAGCCGCTTATTCATCAATTGTCGCCAGCGGTAAAAACGCCTGCATTTTGCATTACACAGAAAACAACGCGCCGCTGCAGGATGGTGATTTAGTGCTGATTGATGCCGGCTGTGAAATCAACTGCTACGCCAGTGATATCACCCGCACCTTCCCGGTTAATGGTCGCTTCAGCCCCGAACAAAAAGCCATTTATGAGATTGTGCTGAAAGCCAATCTTGAGGCGATGAACTTTATCTCGCCCAAACACTGCTGGAATGATGCGCACGATGCCACGGTACGGGTAATCACTGCCGGTCTGCTGGAACTGGGTTTACTCCAAGGCGAGCTGGATGAGCTAATCAACAGCGAAGCCTACAAACCTTTTTATATGCACCGTGCCGGACACTGGCTCGGTTTAGACGTGCACGATGTCGGCGATTACAAGATCAATGGCCAATGGCGCAGGCTAGAAGCAGGCATGAGCATGACCGTCGAACCGGGCATTTATATTGCCGTGGATAACCTTGCTGTGCCGGCGCAATGGCGTGGCATCGGCGTGCGCATTGAAGACGATGTGGTGGTTACCGAAAATGGCTGCCAGGTTCTAACCAATGCCGTTCCGAAAACAATCGAAGACATTGAAGCTTTAATGGCCGCCGCACAGCAAGCAGGAGCTTAATTGATGAGCCGAGTGCAAATCGCAATTATTGGTGGAGGTCTGGTTGGTGCTAGCTTGGCTTTAGCCCTACAAGCCGGCGCACGCGAGCGGCAATGGAAAATTGTCCTGATCGAGCCCTATGCACCTGGCGACAGCTACCAACCCAGCTATGATGCACGCGCCTCAGCGCTGTCCTACGGCAGTCAGCAAATTTATCAGCGCTTAGGCCTGTGGGATGCCATAGCACCGCGCGCTGAAGCGATTGACGATATTCATATCTCTGACCGCGGTCGCTTTGCTGCAGCACGCATCAGTGCCAGCGCAGAAGGCGTGCCCGCTTTGGGCTATGTTGTCGAAAATGCTTGGCTCGGCCATTGCCTGTGGGCAGCCTTAGACAGCGACGTGGTGGAATGGCGCTGCCCAGCGCGCGTCGAGCAGATGCAAACAATCAGCGACGGTTACCGTCTTGATCTGGATGACGGCAGCAGTCTTGATTGTGATTTAGCGATTTTAGCCGACGGCGGCCGCTCTGGCCTGCGTGAAAAGCTCGGTATTCATGCGCACACTACGCCCTACGGGCAAACCGCATTGATCAGCAATATCAGTAGCGCCGTGCCCCACCAAGGTACAGCTTTTGAACGTTTTACCGATGCCGGTCCCATGGCCTTACTGCCCTTAGCCGACAACCGCTGCGTACTGATCTGGACCCGTGAGCCTGCAGAAGCACAGCGTTTGTATGGGTTACCGGACAAAGAATTTTTAGAAGAACTGCAAGCCTGCTTTGGCTACCGCTTAGGCGCAATTGAGCAGGTCGGCAGCCGCCATTTATACCCACTGAGTTTGATTGAGAGCAGCGAGCAAGTGCGCAGCCATCTAGTCGTGTTGGGCAATGCCGCACACAGCTTGCATCCGGTTGCCGGACAAGGTTACAACCTGTCTCTGCGCGACAGCATGGCTTTGGCTGAGTGCTTACTCAGCGGCCCTGACACGCCCGGCGACTTAGCCACTTTGCAACGTTTTCAAAACAACCAGCAACGCGATCAAGAGCTGACCATAGGTTTTTCTGATCGGGTCACGCGCTTGTTTTCCAACGGCAAACCGCTGCTAGCCAGTGGGCGCAATCTAGGTTTACTGGGGTTGGATTTGATTCCACCAGCCAAACGCTGGTTTGCGCGGCAAGCCATGGGCCTCGGCGTGCGTAGCGAACAGGATACAAACTGACCATGGCGTCTAAAAAAATGGCACGCAAAGCACGCGCCTTACGTTGGCTGATGAATCTCTACCCGCCCTACTTAGGTGCTGGAATTAAAGTACGCCAGATCAGCGCAGATTTTCGTCAAGCACAGGTCAGCATGGGTTTAACTTGGTACAACCGTAACTATGTGCGCACCCAATTTGGTGGCTCGCTGTACTCAATGACCGACCCTTTTTATATGTTACTGCTAATGGAAAACCTTGGCCGCGACTATATTGTCTGGGACAAGGCCGCGCATATTGAATTTATCAGCCCGGGCAAAGGCACAGTCCATGCTGAGTTCAAACTGGATGACAGCATGCTCAAGACAATCCGTGAGCACACCGCCAACGGTGAGAAATACTTGCCCAAATACCATGTTGAGGTGCGTGATGATCAGGGCACCTTGGTCGCTCGCGTGGAAAAAACCTTATATATTCGTCGCAAACCTGACGCGCAGCTTGCTGACGCCACTGAGTAGGATTTGAATATGCACGCAGATTTAATCATCGTCGGTGCCGGCATGGTAGGCAGCAGCCTCGCCTTAGCACTGAAAGACAGCGGTCTCAATATTGTCTTGGTAGACGGCAGCCCACTAAGCGTGACGCCATTTAGCCCAGAACACACCTTTGAACCACGGGTCAGTGCTTTATCCCTGGCCAGCCAGCGGATTCTAGAGCGCGTTGGCGCCTGGCCGGGGATTGTCCAGCGCCGCGCCAGCCCCTATCGCAACATGCATGTTTGGGATGGTTCAGGTACTGGCAAGATTGATTTTTCTGCCAGTAGCGTGCATGCCGAGGTGCTCGGACATATTGTGGAAAACCGTATCGTGCAAGATGCATTACTGGAGCAACTGCACGAATCCAATATTGATCTGCTTGCGCATTCTAAAGTCGAGCAGCTGCGCCGCTCAGACGACGGTTGGCTGTTGCAATTAGAGAATGGCAGCGAGATTCGTAGCCGCTTGATTATTGCCGCCGATGGTGCCAATTCAGCGGTGCGCCGCCTCACCGGCTGTGCCACTCGCGAATGGGATTATCTGCATCACGCCATTGTCACCAGTGTGCGCTGTGAAAAGCCACACCAACAAACAGCTTGGCAGCGCTTTACTGATGATGGCCCGCTGGCGTTACTGCCGCTCAAACACAATGACGGAAAAAACTGGTGTTCAATTGTCTGGTCAGTGCCAGAGGAGCAAGCTCAGCAGATTATGGCATTAGACGATGCAGCGTTTTGCCAAGCACTTAGTCAGGCTTGCGAGCAGCGCTTAGGTACAATCGAGCACGCTGATCGGCGCTACCGTATTCCCCTGCGCCAGCGCCATGCCAAGCGTTATGTTGCACCCGGCTTAGCCCTGATTGGTGACGCTGCACACAGCATTCATCCACTGGCGGGACAAGGCGTCAACTTGGGCTTTTTGGATACAGCGGTCTTGGCTGAAGAGCTCCTGCATGCCCTACAACGCGGTGAAGATATCGCCAGCGAGCGCGTGCTCAGTCGTTTTGAACGACGCCGCATGCCACACAATTTAGCCATGATGGCGGCGATGGAAGGTTTTCAGCACCTGTTCCAAGCAGATGCTTTAGCCGCACGTTGGCTGCGCAACAGTGGCCTGAAAATGGTTGACAGTCTCAGCGAAGCAAAAGCTGTATTTATTCGCCAAGCGTTAGGGTTAGGCAGCGACTTACCTGATTTAGCCAAAGCTTAAAGCCGCTTATGCAGACACTCAGCGCCGGTACCTGCGCAGCCACTTGGCTCATTTTAAATCAGTGCGCGTCCATTGACTCAGCGCAAGAATCTACAACTTGCGGACGTATTTAGTTGATTATCTAAATGCAAGTAACTATCATTTACACAATTCACCCAACCCGAGGTTGTCATGTCGATTCGTAAACCCATTCTCGCCGCACTGGCATTAAGTATTTTTGCCAGCCATGTCCAAGCAGCAGACGATATCGTTGTTTACTCATCACGTATTGATGAGCTGATTAAGCCCGTATTTGATAAGTACACCGAACAAACTGGGGTGAAAATTAAATTCATTACCGATAAAGAAGCGCCACTCATGGCCCGCTTAAAAGCCGAAGGTGGCAATACACCAGCTGATATTTTGATCACGGTTGATGCTGGTAACCTCTGGCAAGCAGAGCAAATGGGCATTTTACAACCGCTCAACTCTGAAAAAATCAAAGCCAATATTCCTGCGCAATACCGCTCCAGCAATGATTACTGGACAGGTTTATCTTTACGCGCACGGACCATTGCCTACTCAACTGATCGCGTAACGACAGATGAGCTAAGCACCTATGAAGCCTTAGCTAATGAGAACTGGGAAGGCCGCCTGTGTTTGCGCACCAGTAAAAAAGTGTACAACCAATCATTAACCGCTACTCTGATTGAAACACACGGCGCTGAAAACACGGAAAAACTGGTTAAGTCTTGGGTTAACAACTTAGCCACTGATGTGTTCTCTGATGACACTGCTTTACTGCAAGCGATCAACGCTGGGCAGTGTGATGTGGGTATCGTCAACAGCTATTACTTCGGTCGTTTACACAAACAAGAGCCTGATCTAAAAGTAAAACTGTACTGGCCCAACCAAGAAGACCGTGGTGTTCACGTCAACTTATCCGGTGCTGGTATCACTAAATATGCACCGAATGCTGACGCAGCACGTAAGCTTTTAGAGTGGATGACGACAGGTGAAGCGCAAAGCATCTTTGCTGGAGTAAACCAAGAGTTTCCAGCCAACCCAAGCGTTGCACCTTCTGCAGAAGTAGCAGCCTGGGGCGAGTTCAAAGCTGACACCATTCCAGTGGAAGTGGCCGGCAAGCGTCAAGCTGAAGCCATTCGTTTAATGGACCGTGCGGGCTGGCGTTAAACGCTTAAGTACGACCACAACAAGCCGCCTTTAGGGCGGCTTGTTGGTTTTTAGAGTCGCTTAATTTACGACAGGTCAACTTCTTGCAAGTGATTGGCACCGCGCGTGGCCTGACTCAGGGCTTCTTGCAACCCCGCCAGTTCGGCATCCGGCACAGCCAGATTAAGCCAAGCACCTTCTGCATCAAATTCTTCGCTATTAAGTACAGCGCCAGCTTCAGCAATGCGCACTTTGAAAATATCCAAATAGCTATACGGACAATGCCCCGTCACAGTGATACGCGGCAGCAAAATTTCGCTGGGCGCGTTCTGCAGCACCTGGGTAGCACAGCCGCCATAGGCGCGAGCTAAACCACCGGTACCCAGTTGAATCCCGCCATACCAACGTGTCACCACGATCAACACCTGATCAAACCCTTGGTTTTCAATCGCCGCTAAGATCGGCCGACCCGCTGTGCCACTCGGTTCACCATCATCGTGAAAACGGTACTGCTGTCCACAGCGCCACGCCCAGCAATTATGCGATACGTTTGCGGTACTCAATTGCGCAATCAACTCGCCTGCTTGCTCGGCAACAGGCAGTCGCACCGCTTGCGCAAGAAAACGGCTCTTGCGGATCTCTTCTTGATAGCTCGCTGGAGCCTGTATAATTCGCATCGACTTCTTCTCAATCACTATGACAGTGCACGCTTGTGCTCATTGCATCTCTACTCTAGAGCGCGGCAGACTCAGGCTAAGCTGCCGCTTGAGTTGCCGCCAAGCATGTAAGCCATTGCGTTTAAAGCAGGGTAAATATTTCCTCTGCGGCTAAACGCGATTTAGGCAAGCTCGCATTAAAATCGTTATCAGCACGGTAACCCAAGGCAACCGCAGTCACGGCAGTTAAATCTCGCTCATTTAAGCCAAACTCAGCATCCAAAAGCGCTTGATCAATGCCTTCCATCGGCACCGCATCAATACCCAGTAAGCCTGCGCCCAACAAGAAACTGCCTAAGTTTAAATAGATCTGTTTTTCCAGCCAATGCGGCACATCTTTTTTGATAAATTTATGCTCATTTAAATAGGCCAAACGGGTGTTATGCGATGCCTCTTTTACCTCTGGTTTAGCAGTAAAACGGCCATCCTGCTCTTCCGCTGCTAACACCTTTTGCAGGTGCGCATCATCGATCTGGGTACGCGCGCAAAACAGCACCACATGCGAAGCATTCAGTATTTTACTGGCGTTATAACTGTAGCTACCGCCAGCTCCCTTGGCTAAGCGTGCTTTACCCTCATCGGTACTGGCCACAATAAAATGCCAAGGCTGAATATTGGTGCTCGATGGGCTCAAACGCAGCAGGGCAAATAATTGCTCAAGCACTGCTTCGGGTAATTTCTTGCTCGGATCAAACGCCTTGGTGGCATAACGACGCTGTAACGCCTCTATTAATTGCATAGAAACCTCTTTTAAGCATTTAGAAAAAGTATTAACAAGCAGCCTACAGGTATTTGATCACCAGCTAAAGTCAGCCCGCTTAGGCAGTAAAATTTTCAATCAACAGCTAGCCTCGCGCTTTTTAAAACCCACGACTGCCAACCGCTTAGGGCTCTGGCATAGGCCCTCAGAACAGATACAACCCATCACAACAGTCTTTCAGACAGGCTGGGGTCAGGGTCACTCCAGTATATTAAGCCATTAACACTACTTAATACTCTTTTAGGCCCTGGCATGACTTAAAGCTATGCTCGGCCGCGAAGGCTTGTATATATGAACGCACAAATTGTAAAAATCCCCGTCACTCAATGACAATTACCCGATAGCAACCCCGCTTGGATTCAAGCGCTCGAACAAGGCAAGGTCTTGCACTTTCCCTCTTTACCCTTTCGCCTGACTGCAGACGAACAAGCACTGCTCACACCAGAGGTATTAGAGCCTAAGGTACGCAATATCAGCCTCGCCACCGACAACCAACTTAAAGGTGCAGCAGGCGATGCAGAGACTCAAGCACTACTCAGCGCCATGCTGCAGCGCTACCGTAATCAAGCTGAACAGCTTATCTATAGCTTGCTGCCTAAATACCAAGATGCATTGCGCAATGCGCCCACCAGTTATCGTCCGAAAAAGGTAGAAGCGCGCAAGCAGTCATGGCGCGCCGATGATCGCCGCATGCATGTTGATGCTTTTCCCTCTCGACCGAATCGAGGTGAGCGTATTTTGCGCGTGTTCAGCAATATCAACCCAAACGGTGTACCGCGTGTGTGGCGAGTTGGCGAACCTTTTGCCGAGATGGTCGACAGTATGCTGCCGGACACCAAACCCTATGTGCGCTGGCAAGCTAAAGCCTTGCATAAGCTTGGCATCACCAAGTCATTGCGCAGTGAGTACGATCACTTGATGTTGCAGCTGCATGACGCGATGAAAGCTGATGAGCAGTATCAGAAACAAGCCAAGCAAATCAGCATTCCATTCGCGCCCGGCTCGGTCTGGGTGTGCTTTTCTGATCATGCCTTACACGGTGTCGAGTCGGGTCAATACATGTTAGAGCAAACCTTCCACATTGCGCCTGAACATCAATACGACCCAAGCGTGAGTCCATTAGCGCACTTAACACAGGTCATGCAGCGCTCGTTGCTGTAATAATACAACTGCTCGCATCATGGCAAACGCTATTGATCATGCCAAACAGGAGTTCTCATGGCTCGTTTACAAGATAAAGTTATTATTATCACCGGCGCAGCACAGGGTATGGGCGCAACCCATGCACGTTTGTGCATCGAGGCCGGCGCCAAGGTTGTGCTAACTGATATCAATGCCGAAAAGGGCCAAGCCCTCGCCGCAGAGTTAGGTAGCCAAGCATTATTTATCCAACACAACGTCACCAGCGAAGACGATTGGGCGCAAGTGATTGCCGCTACTGAAGCGCATTTCGGCACAATCAATGTGCTGGTCAATAACGCCGGCATTACTCAATCCAAATCGATCCTAGAGACATCTTTAGACGATTACCGCCGTATTCTTGAGATCAACCAAGTCTCGGTATTTTTAGGCATGAAAGCGGTCATTCCGTCGATGCAAGCCAGCCAGCAAGGCTCAATTATCAATATTTCATCAATTAACGGTTTGGTCGGTGGTGCGATTGGCTATACCGATTCTAAATTTGCTGTACGTGGGATGACTAAAGCAGCGGCTTTAGAGTGCGCACCTTTTGCTATCCGCGTGAACTCGGTGCATCCGGGTGTAATTGCCACACCCATGATTATGCAAGGCGACACTAAGGCGGCGGTGGAAGCCTTTGCCAAAAGCATTCCGCTGCGGCGTGTGGCACAACCGGAAGAAGTCAGCCGCCTCGTGCTCTACTTAGCCTCGGATGACTCCAGCTACTCCACAGGCTCAGAATTTATTGTCGATGGTGGTTTAACCGCGCAATAAACCTGCCGTGAGGCGATCTTTAAAGGTCGCCTCACGGCCATCAACGCAGATCATCAATGCCTCAATGGTCGTGAGCGTGGGCATGGTCGTGATTATGCCCCTCATGCGGGTTCGCTTCGACAGCTTTAAGCTCTCCCTTTAAATACAGGGATACTGCCGTTTCTGGATCGCTTTCGTTGGTTACCAAGCCTTTGATACCTTTACGCGCTAGGCGGCGTACCATACCGCTGCCCATCCCGGCGGTAATTAATATATTAATATCATCCAGCGGATGCGGCTCATGCACAGAGCTTTCATGGAAGGATTGCTCTTTAGCTAACTCCAGCAGTTGCTTGTCGATAATCTGCTGGTCTTCAATAGTAAACAGCCAAAACTTGCGACAACGACCCGCATGTTCGGTAATGGTTCTGCGGTTTTGACTGGTGACTGCAATTTTCATACTCACCTCATAGATTACAAAATGCAGCGCACACTCTTGTATGCACATGCAGGCAGTTAATATTAACTACCGTACATTATAACAAACACACTGTTGGTACTGGATAGGGCAGGTTGTCGCCCTCAGCTAGTGCCCGCAGAGAGCCACTCTAGCTGTTGCGCTGCTCAGCCACCGACATATGCAGTTCAGGCAACAGCGCTTGATCAATACCACCTAGCCTAGGGATATTGCTAAGCGGCACCCAAGACAGGACAAACTCAATAGGGCCAGAGCCTTCAGATGAATCATCCTCGAAATGCCGCCACGACACTGGCGTCGACTCGTTGGTATGCAAATGAAAAAACCAAGCAACAATGCGCTCGTCACGGCCAATATCGGTTAAGTCACGCTCAAAGTGACCTAAACATTTAACCATTTGTAACCCTGTTAAACCGGTTTCTTCATGCGCTTCACGAAGCGCTGCCTGCGCCGCAAGCTCACCAGGCTTGACCGTTCCACCAGGAATTTGTGGCAGTAGATAACGGCCATCAACATACTCAAGAATAAGTAACTGATCAGCGCGGGTGATGTAGGTAAAAACTCGATGGCGCATTATTGTTTCTCACACACAGCAGGCCACGTAAATCCGTGCAACCCAGTTTCGGGCACACACAGCCAGTGCTTATTCAGTATGCGTTTATGCAAAATGAGTTATTTCCAACCTTGGCGCCAGAGGGTACTGTTTTTTAACTGATGCCAATCAATAGGTTCAGCTCGATTGGAAATCACGGCCTCAAGCAAACAATGAATCACATTGCCTTCTTCGTCAAACTCCAACTCAGTCAGCAAAAAATGCTTCTCTTTATTGACTGGGCTGACCGCTGTCCATTTGCTGTGCAATAATTTTTTAGGATTGATTTGATTCATCTAAAACTCCAAGAACAGCTAAGGTCTTAAAATACGCTTGATTGTGCAGAAGACTCAGTATGGCAAAATATTTTGACTGCGTTACTATCAAATAAGACGTTTATTTTATTTTTCATGCTGATAACTTACGCAAGTTGTACCCTAGGATATATAAGGTGGTTGTTGTGCCTGTCGCCCTTCCCTCTGTAGAAACGCTCACCGTTGAGTTCAAAAGCGACCGCAACGGTTACCCTGACCGAGAGCTGATCGAGGCACTCACCTGCCTAGCTAACACGCAAGGAGGCGAACTCTGGCTTGGTGTAGAGGACGACGGCACGCCCACTGGTCTGCATCGACAGCACCGCAACAGCGCTCAACTGACAGCGCTGATTGCCGCACAAACACACCCTGCGCTCGTCGTCACGGTCGATACCCATACCATCAATAATGTTACGGTCGCAAAAATCACGGTGCCGCAGTCCGCCACCCTGATCGCGACCGCCGAAGGCGCCTATCTGCAGCGCCGTTTAAAACCAGATAACACGCCTGAGTGCATACACATTACCGCACACATCTAACTCAGATCGCGCCAGCAGCGCTACTCTAGCAGCCAGTAATAGCTCAGCGCAGGCGTCACTTTACAGCATTCGCAGCAGTGGATTAAGGCAACAGCGGCTGTGCTTTTTACTTTGCAGTTCACGCCAGGATCATACCCAACAACCTCAACAGCGACACTCTATTCACAACCGATGTCATAGCAGATAAATTTTTAATCCATTAACCCTATCGTAAAGTATTTCCTAGCCGATAGAGCTAGTCATAACCACACATCCATCGACTATCCACTCCGCGCCAAATCTGCCACTGCCGAGTGTAACCTGAGGTTTTATGACAATGAGGCAATCAATCGCCAACATCATCCAGTGGATCTTACAAAGCATTGGTATCCGCAGCATTGATAAACAGTTTTTGTTTTCTTACAGCTTAATTGCAGCGTTTACCTCTGTGGTAGCAATCCATTTATTCTTATCCTTTAGCAACGATGCCGCTGGCATTAATACGGCCGGCGCACAACGTATGCTCAGCCAAAAAGTAGCCAAAGAAGCGCTGCTAGCTGGGCAAGGCTTAGGCAGCAAAGATGTTGTACAAGCAACCATTACCCAGTTTGAGAGTGCTCACCATGCATTACTCAACGGTAATCTGCAGCAAGGTATTTCGGCAATCAGCGATCCACAGATTCGCAGTCAATTACAGCAAGTTGAACAGCTGTGGGCAGGCTATAAACAAGCCATCTTTAACTATCTGGACAACCCTGCTAACGCTGAGTATCTGCAAGCACTGTATGAGCGCTCTCCTGTTGTCTTAAAAGAAATGAACGCTGCAGTGGTCATGATGGAAACACAGGCGCATAACGAAACCCAATCACAGCTGTTGTTGTCCGCCGGTGCATCGGTGATTGTATTAATTCTGGTCACCTTAGGCCGCATGTTTGGTATGACTGTACTGATGCAGCAAGTCAGCTGCCTACGAGAGCACTTGGTCGCTGTCGGCAATGGTGATTTTTCGCATACCTTAAAAATTGACAACCCTGATAACGAAGTCGGGCAAATGTTTACTGCGTATAACAACATGCTGGTGCATGTTGGCGAGATTATTAGCGGGGTCACTCACTCCAGCGCAGAAGTCGGCAGCAATATTGATAATATCGCCCAGCGCTTGCAAGAAACGGTACAAGGAGTTGAACGCCAACACTTAGAAATTGATCAAGTCGCTACGGCCATGAACGAGATGGCAGCAACCGTTCAAGAAGTCGCGCAAAATACCGTGCAGACGGCTGACTCAGCCAAACATGCACGCGAAGAAGCGATTAACGGCCGCGCCATCGTCACCCAGAGTATCAACAGCATCAGCGCCTTAGCTCAGCAAGTCGAAGAAGCTGTCGAAGTGATGTCGTTACTTAAGCAAGACAGCTATGAAGTCGGACAAGTAATGACGGTGATTAGCAGTATTGCCGAACAAACCAACTTACTGGCGCTCAATGCCGCTATTGAAGCTGCTCGTGCGGGCGAGCAAGGCCGTGGCTTTGCCGTGGTTGCCGATGAAGTGCGCAGCTTAGCGCAGCGCACGCAAAAATCGACTGAAGAAATTCGTACTATTATCGAACGCTTGCAGTCTCAGTCCAGCAAAGCCGCAGATATGATGCAAGACAGCCAGCAGCGTGCACAATCTGCCGTCTCAGAAACCGCTGCTGCCGATAGCATACTCAACCGTATTGTCGACTCAGTGACTATGATTACTGACATGAGCCACCAAATTGCAACGGCTTCTGAAGAACAAAGTCAGGTCGCGATGGAAATGGATAGATCGATCACCAACATTACCGGTATTGCTGAAAAAACCCTGTCTGATGCGACAGAAACTGTGCATGCCTCTGCTGAGATCCATGGTCAGATGGATAACTTACGCCAACTCATTGCTCGTTTTCGCGCTTAAGCATAGCAAGCGACTGCAGGGTGCAGTGATGCCCGCGCTGCAGTTATAAAAAAACGGCGCTGAATACATCAGCGCCGTTTTTTGACGTTGGCCAATATTGTTAACTGGCAGCTTTATTCTTTTTAGTTTTAACAAAAGTTAAGTTCAAAAAGTGCTCTAACGAATCATCTAAAATATCTAACCATGGCTCTGGCAATTCAGGTGCAAGAGTATTAGTCAGCGTCGATGTATAGGCTTTTTCTCTAAAGCCCATGATATTTTCCATTTTATCTTTCTGCCACTGCTTCAAAATATCACCCTGTTTTTCTACTGCAAACTCTGGGTAATCAGTCGCATTGGTCAGATCACGAATATACTTGGCTTGAAAATCAATATCGCCGCACACATCGCTGACTTGCTCATATTCAGCCAACCACTTTTGCTCATCTGCTGCACGCGCAGCCGGCTCAGGCAGCTCAATTTTATCTAAGATCACATCACGCACATACCAAGCTTGTGCATCAAACATATTGAAGGTGAAGTACTGGTCTTGCATACCTAAGTACACCAACTGCGGATTAGGCTGCCAGAAAATACCTTTATATAGATTCGCTGGGTACAAACAGTTATGTGTTTGCAGGCGCAACTCATCAGGCATAAACGGGAAGTGGAACAAATAGCCCGTACACATAATCACAGCATCAAAGGCTTGACTGGTACCGTCGGCAAAATGCACAACATCACCATCAAAACGGGTAATCAGTGGCACTTCTTTAATGCCTTCAGGCCAGTCATAACCCAGCGCTTGGCTGCGATAGCTGATGGTGACTGACTTGGTGCCATACTTATAGCACTGCGTACCAATGTCTTCGGCAGAGTAACTGCTGCCCACCAGTAAAATATCTTTATCTTTAAACTCAAGCGCATCACGAAAATCATGCGCATGCAGAACGCGGCCAGGAAACTGCTCTAGACCTTCAAAATACGGCATATTCGGTGTTGAGAAATGGCCGGTAGCCACCACCACGTAATCAAACTCATTGGTTTCCTGCTCACCACTTTTATGGTTCATCACAGTCACAGTGAATTTTTTCGTTTCTTCATCAAAAGTCACCCAACGCACTGGGCACTCAAAACGGATGTATTTGTGGATATCTTGCTTATCAATGCGTCCCATAATGTAGTCTTTCAAGACTTCACGTGGCGGATAGGACGGGATGGGCTCACCAAAATGCTCTTCAAACGAGTAATCGGCAAACTCTAAACATTCTTTGGGACCGTTGGACCATAAATAACGATACATGCTGCCGTGAACCGGCTCACCGTTGCGGTCTAAACCTGTGCGCCATGTGTAATTCCACATGCCACCAATGGCGTTTTGTTTTTCGTAGCAGACAATCTCTGGCAAGTCTTTAACACCGGCTAAACGTGCGGCTTCAAATGCCCGCAATTGTGCCAAACCACTTGGACCTGCGCCTAAAATAGCTATTTTTTTCTTATTCAAGAAATACTCCCTAATATGTAGATGCCTATTATTATAGCAGTTTTTGAAAACCCCCGTTTTTTACCTGTAAAAATAGGATGGAGTACGGCTATAAGCGCTATATGCAAATGCATATTATGAGTGGTACATACAGGTATTATATTAACCCGCTGATGCAGTGCTGAGACTGAATAGTGCCGGGGCTTTAGATGTTATGCAGAGACTATTGGCGCGCGAGGCTATTAGCAAAATATCAGCACATAAATAGAGTTAACAACACCATGCAGCGCTAAACTTAGCCTGAATTTAACTATTAAACTTACTGATTAATAGTTGCAGCCCAAACACCAACATAACCGAACCCATGGCACGATTAACCCAGTGACCTATGGCGTGAAATTTATTTTTAATCGATGGTTTTGACAATATCAAAGCGACCAAGCTAAACCAAGCAAACTGCACCACCATCATCCAGCCACCCATTAAAAACAACTGATAACTGGGCATATCCGGCGACAAAACCAGAGTGAACACGGAGAGAAAATACAGCGGTGCTTTCGGGTTCAACGCATTACAAACAAAGCCTAGCGACATTAACTTTAACGCCGACAATCTTTTCACTGCAGTGCAGCCTGCCGATGCGGCTGAAGCGGCCTGGCTTCTTAAGCCTTTCACGCCAAGGTATATCAGGTAAAACGCAGCCAGTAACTTCAAAACGCCAACAAGGTAAGTCGACTCACTGACCAGAGCGGCCATGCCAATGGATGAGTACAGTATGTGAACAGATAAACCCATGGCGATGCCGAGGCTACAAAGAATTCCCGCGCGCCGGCCATTGGTTAATGATTGTTGCGAAACCATGACAAAATCAGGCCCTGGTGAGGCTGCCGCCAGGATATGAATAACAGTAATGGCAAAAAACCCTTGCAGCAAATCCATTGTTTATTGTGCCTCTATGGCGTCTAACGATTACTTTATGGGCAGCCATTATCCGTTGAATCGCACCCGCATGCATTTTAAATGAATAAAAAATGCTAATGAGCAGCTGCCCATCGCATGATTTTTCATTGGCTGGAGTAAAACATAATTTGCGATCAGGAAAAATTTAATTTCTAAGTGGCTGAAAGAATTTAAACCACTGATGTGAGGGGCAAGGAAAGCCGAACAAGACTGTAACTATCCAAGAGCTGCGGCTGCAAAACCTCCAGTATCTGAACTGAGAATAAGACTTCCAGCTCCAAATAGAGGGTTACAAAACAATCCAGTCTTACAAAGAACTACTCCTCGCAAGTCGATACTTTATATATTTAATTAAATACTCGATTTATAAAAAAGGAAGAACAGATATTTTCCATAGCTGTACTTCCTCTTATAGCCCTATTTAATCTAATGCAACCTGGCATAAAGACGCTGTTTCTCCTAATCTTTCATTTATTTGTTTATTTAACTCTTCAGCAGTTAAATTGAATCGATCCGCATAAGTATCTAAAGACACCACGTGAGCGGTTAAGTAGCGTGAATATAAAGGGCAACCATTAGGCTTACTGTCTCTATCTATTGCCGAATTATCACGTAATTGAAAAAACGCATCGGTATAATGTAAAATCGCATCAACATAACAAGCCTTATATGCTTGTTGTGCCTCATTATTCTGATCTTTATTATCTGTCAGCATTTTTGTTGCAGTGCCGATCACTCGAGCGCACTCATACACAGGGAGCTCACCTTCACCAGCCTTGTTCCATACCGCTTGGTACATCTCTTCATAGGTTTTCGATAAAGTCGGCTTAACATGCTCACTTGCCTGGCTCAATCCACTTAAGGAAAGGCCAAGAGCAAATATTAATAGGATATTTTTTTTCATCTAGATCACCTGTGCTGTGTTGCAAATTTTGAGTTGTGTTTTCGGCCAAATACAAGCAATAACGGCTGAATATGTCTATTTACTTACAAAAAAAGCAATTGCATTGATAAATCGAACCTATCCGCTGTAAACCGCTGCGCCTGTTGTCTTTTGCCATCTGCGCTAAATGCTTTTTTTAGAGCAAATAGAATATTTTCCAACCTGCTGCCTATCGCTTCCAGCATGCTTAATCTGCTTCCAAGCCGCAGAGCAGTTGCGCTGTATGAGGCATAATTTACTCCTTCTTTAAGCAAAAAAGTGAGCATGCGTCACTCTGTCACTCCTGATTCGAGGCGGTGAGCAGCTTTAAACAGGCGTTGTTTAGCCGAGCGCAAGCCACAGTGGCTGAACTGATATTGATCAAGCACAACCTAGCAAGCAGATGCCTGGTAGTGATCTGAATGGGGAGGCAGCCAGCACTTTTTTGGCTCATGTGTAGGATAGACAGCAACACTGGAACGACATTGGGTCACAGTCTAACAAGGAGAATGACATGCATATCTGCGTGCTAACTTTAGTTTTTTCCCTACCTGGATGCGCTTCTCTAAAAGAAAAGCGCCAGCGCATGGGCGGTATGCACGAGCGTTTTGGACGCAACCCGGCGGTAGCCGTTTGTGAAAGTGGTGAGCTGAGCAGGCACGATGCCAGTCAGTGGTCATTTGTGCTGGTGGCGAGCAGCAAGCGCGAAGTGGAGTCGCTGTGCAGCCAGATCGAAGACAAGATCCAGCGCAGCGTAGAGGCGCGAATAATGGAGGTCACACGAGAAATACTATAAAGCGTCAGCGCCAATCGAAACCATCCATAGATGTCCGCGACTGGCGCTGCTCGAGCCTTTAAGCGTTTAGCTTAGCGGCAATTTTAGCTACATGCGCACCCTGGTGACGGGCGATGGCTAACTCACGTGGATCTGGTTGACGCGAACCATCACCACCGGCCAGTGTTGAGGCGCCGTAAGGTGTACCGCCGCCCACTTGTGAGACATCAAACAACTCTGGCGTGGTGTAACCGATTGGCACAATGATCATGCCGTGGTGTGCCAGCGTGGTCCAGGTGGAAGTGATGGTCATTTCCTGTCCACCAAAGGTGCCGGTTGAAGTGAACACGCTTGCCACTTTACCGGCCAACGCGCCTTTCGCCCACAAGCCACCGGTTTGGTCGAAGAAGTTGCGCATCTGCCCGCTCATGTTGCCGAAGCGCGTGGGTGTACCAACGATAATGGCGTCGTAATCCGCCAACTCTGCTGGTGTCGCCACTTCTGCAGCTTGATCCACTTTACCGCCGGCATTTTTAAAAACCTCAGCGCTCATGGTTTCGGGTACACGTTTTACCGTCACCTCAACCCCAGCCACGCCGCGTGCACCTTCAGCGACCGCATTAGCCATGGTTTCGATATGGCCGTACATTGAGTGATAAAGAACCAATACTTTAGTCATTTTTTGTTTCCTCTTTTTAGGTTTTCTAGGTTGATCTGTTAGCTCATCGAAGCGAGTCAGTTAAGCCACTCGCCCAGTATCCCCGACGGGGAAATTTCTGTTAAATGTTCTATTGTTGATGGTCAGCGCACTGCACTGCATATTTATTCTGCACAGAGATAGCATGCTTCATGCGACATCCACTAGCACAATTTCGCTGTCTTGCTGCGCGCTCACTTTAAGCAAGGTTTCATCGCTGATCGCCACGCCATCACCGGCTGCAGCTACCACGCCGTTGATCTCGATCTGACCACTGGCTGGCACTAAATACACCTTGCGTCCAGGGGCAATTTGATACTCGGTGCTTTGCCCTGCCTTTAGGGTTGCCGCGACTAAACGGGCATTGGCACGAATTGCTAGCGCGTCAGTATCTGCGGGTAAACCACTGGCCAGAGTGACAAAAGCGCCACTGCGCTCGCCCTTGGGAAAAGGCTTTGTGCCCCAACTGGGTGGCAGGCCCTTTTCATCAGGCATGATCCAGATTTGAAAGATCTGTGTGACCACATCCTCTTCATTCATTTCACTGTGAGCAATCCCGCTGCCAGCACTCATCACCTGCACGTCACCTGCTTCAGTGCGGCCACGGTTACCCAGATTATCTTCGTGGGTAATCGCACCGCTACGCACATAGGTGATGATTTCCATATCGCGGTGTGGGTGCGCTGGAAAGCCCGAACGTGCGGCGATGCTGTCATCGTTCCAGACGCGCAGTTGACCCCAACTCATACGTTTTGGATTGTAATAATCGGCGAAAGAAAAATGGTGGCGCGTATCCAGCCAGCCATGTTGAGCGCCGCCAAGCTCGTTGTAAGGTCGTAATTCAATCATGGTCAAATCTCCTCTGATATTAAGGAATCAGGACAATTTTTTCTGCCGCGCCAGCGCTCACCTGTTGATAGGCAGCAACAGCTTGCGACAGGGGTAATTCGACAAATCCGCTAGGTGCTGGCAGTCCAGCGTCAAATGCTGCGCCGATACGCTTAAGCATCTGCGCACATTCCTCTAGGCTGTAGAGCAGCGAATTAATCCCCACAATTGAGCCGCCACGGCGATACAGATTTAAGGACGACATACTGATCACGCCATCCTTGGGTGCGGCAATAATCGCCACACGACCAAAGGTATCGACAGTATTGACTGCTGCGGCCAGCCAGAAACCCGTAGTTTCAAAAATCACTTCTGGCGCTTGCTGCTTAAAGTGCTGGCGCGCCTGTTCTGGCAGCTGCTCTTCTGCGCTTAACTGAAAAGCCTTAATACCTTGCGCTTGCAGGCTTTGCACAACATCCGCACGACGTGCCGCCATGACCACCTCGGCACCGCGCGCCTCGGCTAAAACCTGTGTTGCTTTCGCCACGGCTCCAGCACCGATAATCAGCAAACGCGTTCCCACTTTAACCTGGCTGCGCTCAAGCGCATCCCAAGCGGTGATAAAAGGCACGCCGCAGGTGGCCGCTTGGGCAAAGGTCAACGACTTGGGTAGCGGCGTGACTGCGTTGACTGGCACCGCGACATACTGCGCATGGCAACCATCACGATAAAAACCAAAACCCTGACCGCTACCGCCCCACACGGCTTGACCCAGCAACTGTTCAGGCCCTTCAACAATCACGCCAGCAAAGTCTCGGCCAGGTATACGCGGCGTGGTGGTGTAAGGAAACAAGCCCAGCACATTCTTAATATCGCTGGGATTGACGCCGGTGGCACGCACCTCAACCAATACCTCGCCCGCAGCTGGCACAGGCTTGGGCAAGTCATGCAATTGCAACCTATCTAAAGAGCCGGTGGCAGAAAACTGTAGAGCTTGCATAAGAGACCTCCATTACTGGGTTGCTGTGCACCAACTCAGCAGCACGTTGAGTTGGTCCGATGGGTAAAACATTATTGGCGTCCGTGCGGGCGCTCAAAATCTAACACTGGACCAACTGGCACCACACCGGTTGGGTTAATGGTGTCGTGACTGCGGTAATAATGCTCTTTGATGTGCGCCATATTCACTGTCTGTGCCACGCCCGGCCATTGGTACAGCTCGCGCATATAACCAGCCAGATGCGGGTAGTCTTCAATGCGTTTTAAGTTGCACTTAAAGTGGCCGTGGTACACCGCATCAAAACGAATCAAGGTGGTAAACAAACGCCAATCCGCTTCGGTCACCTGCTCACCTAGCAAGTAACGGTTTGTCGATAATCGCAGTTCAAGCTCATCTAACGTCTCGAACAAAGGCAATACCGCTTCTTCATACGCATGCTGCGTGGTGGCAAACCCCGACTTATACACACCGTTGTTGACGTTGTCGTAAACCAAAGCATTCACGCTATCGATCTCGGCACGCAAGGCCTCTGGGTAATAATCGCCAGGCTTAGCACCAATCTCATCAAATGCTGAGTTGAACATACGAATAATCTCAGACGACTCGTTGCTCACCATCACATTTTGCTGCTTGTCCCAGAGCACTGGAATAGTCACACGACCACTGTATTTAGGGTCAGCCGCGGTATAGATTTGGTGCATATACCTGGCTTGGAACAGCGGATCAGCTACCACACCCGTGTCTTCGATAAAGGTCCAGCCATGCTCACGCATAAAGGGGTTGACCACTGACACTGAAATCATCGACTCCAGTCCTTTCAACTGGCGAAAAATCAATGTGCGGTGCGCCCAAGGACAGGCCAAAGACACATATAAGTGATAGCGTCCAGCCTCGGCCTTAAAGCCTGCCTCACCGCTGGGGCCAGCGCTGCCATCGGCGGTGACCCAGTTACGAAATTGTGATTCACTGCGCTCGAATTTACCGCCAGTGGAATCAGTGTCATACCATTGGTCATGCCATTGACCGTCTACTAATAAGCCCATATTGGACCTCCATTTGTCTGTATTAAGCATGCACGAAAGAACTTTTTACCCCAACGCGCTTGCTGTATTTGATGATGCACTACACTTGAAGCTTAAAGCCATCTAAGAATCATCAACTAGGTTGTTCGATGTAACTACTATAATGAAAAGGATTAACAGATAATAACGGAACGTTTTGACCTTTATGATCAGGAAAACTGAACTATGACGTTACTTATCACTTTAGATGCGCTGCAAACCCTTGATGCAATTGAGCGCCGTCACAGTTTTGCCGCTGCGGCAGAAGAGTTGCACCGTGTGCCCTCCGCCGTTTCTTACACTATTAATAAACTCGAAGAAGATTTGGGGGTTGAGCTGTTTGATCGCAGCCGGCGTAAAGCCGAACTCACCGCCATTGGCCGTCTAGTGCTGGAGCAAGGCCGGCATATTCTCAAGGCCTCAGAAGAGTTGACCGCTTTGGTACGCCAAGCGGCTGATGGCTGGGAGACCGAGCTGCGCATCTGCATTGAGAGTGTACTGACCTGCGATCCTATCTATGAGCTGATTGAAGCATTTCAAAAAATTCAGCCAAAGACCGAGATACGCCTCAGCGAAGAAGTCCTTAGCGGTAGCTGGGACGCGCTTATCGATGGCCGCTGTGATTTGGTGATTGGTGCCGAAGGCACAGCCCCAGCTCCGGGCTATGCCATACACTCATTGGGCCACGTGGTATTTGAGTTTGCGGTGGCCGGCGGTCACCCGCTAACAGAACTGCCCATGCCGATCCCCGCCAGCGCGATACAGAACTACCCGACTGTGATTGTGGCCGACAGCTCGCAACGTTTACCCACGCGTTCGGCGGGATTGCTGGACGGTCGCAGCCGCATTTATGTACCCAGCATTGAGCATAAAATAGCAGCTCAATGCAAAGGGCTGGGCGTTGGTTATTTGCCACGTCACCGGATTATTCGCGAGCTGGCTCAGGGAAAACTGGAGCTCTTAAACTTGGATGCACCACGCCCGCCCACCGAAATATCAGTGGCTTGGTCGCGCAGCAATACCGGTAAAGGGCTCAAGTGGTTTGTCGATCAGCTTAAACAGATGGAGTTCGATCCGCTGCGCGGCATCCTGACGCAACGCCTATAAAGGCGGCGTTGACAAGGAACAATGGCTACATCTCAGCGGTCAATTATGCGGCTTGATGATGCGCGCTACACAGCCTCTGTGCCTGTTGTTATCTCGTACTCTGCAGGTATGCTGCTTAGCAAGCCGATGGACTCAATCTCCATACCAAGTCTTCTACACAGCTCGCAACAAACCACTCAAGGACATCGCCATGAATCACAGCACTGCACAGCATAGCAGCACGCCACTGACCGCCATTATTATTGGTAGCGGCTTTGCTGGCATTGGCATGGCAATCAAGTTGCGCCAAGCCGGCATCACTGACTTTAAAATTTTGGAAAAAGCCCATGATGTCGGCGGTGTTTGGCGTGATAACAGCTATCCCGGCGCAGCCTGTGATGTGCCCTCGCATTTGTATTCGTTTTCCTTTGCGCCCAATCCCGAGTGGAGCCGCGTATTCGCCTCACAGGCAGAGATTTATGCTTACCTGCAACAGTGCGCAGACAGATACCAATTAGCCACGCATATCCAGTTTGGCGCCGAGGTGCAGCAGGCGAGCTACAACGAGACCGACTCGCTCTGGCAGGTCAGCCTCAACGACGGCAGCCAGCTGTCTGCCTCTTTACTGATCAGCGCCACTGGCCAACTGAGTCGCCCGGCATTACCTAAACTGGAAGGCATCGAGACCTTTCAAGGCCGCGCTTTTCATTCCGCCACTTGGGAGCACAGTTACGATCTAGCCGGCAAGCGCGTGGCGGTGGTGGGTACTGGCGCATCAGCCATTCAGTTCGTACCTGCGATTGCTGACACAGTGGCGCAGCTCAAAGTCTTCCAACGCTCACCCGCCTATCTCAAACAGCGCCCTGACCGCGCGTACAAAAGTTGGCAAAAAAGCCTATTTCGCAAACTGCCATGGAGCATGCAACTGCACCGCGCTGGCATCTACCTGCGCTATGAAGCGCAAGCGTTAGCCTTTACCCAGTTCAAAGGCCTGATGCAACTGGCGGTCGGCCGCCCCTTCCAAAAGCTGTTGGCCAAGCACGTCAGCGACCCCGAACTGCGGGCCAAATTAACCCCAGATTATCCAATGGGCTGCAAACGTATTTTGCTGTCCAACGACTACCTGAAAACCATGACTAAGGCCAATGTCAAACTGGTGACAGAAAGCATCCGCCGTGTCAGCGGAGACGGCATTGAAACCAGCGACGGCGTGTTGCATCAGGTTGACGCCATCATCTATGGCACCGGCTTTGCCGCCACTGATTTTCTTGCGCCCATGCGCATTATTGGCCGAGCGGGAATCGACCTCAATAGCGCCTGGCAAGGTGGCGCGCAAGCCTATCTTGGCATGAGCGTACCCGGCTTCCCCAATTTCTTTATGCTGTATGGGCCCAATACCAACTTGGGCCACAACTCCATTGTGTACATGCTAGAAAGCCAAATCGCGCACGTGCTACGTTGCTACCACGCCCTGCAAACAGCCAAGGCCACAGCCATTGAAGTGGATGAGCGGCGCTATCGCAACTTCAACCAGACACTACAAAAACGTCTCGCCAACAGCGTATGGCAGGGCTGTACCAGCTGGTATGTCGATGCAGCTGGACACAACAGCACTAACTGGCCGGGTTTTAGCCTGTCGTATCGTTGCCTTACACGTTTCTCCAGTGTGCAGGCCTACCATTTCACCCGCGCTTTGCCCGACAGCCTCGGCTTAGTCAATGGCGTGACTGTGACTGAATCGCAAAATCGCTTAGAAAAATTCAATGCAGGGTTACTGCGACGCTCATTACGCTTTAGCTTTCGCACATTTATGGGCCCACCGTTTTCAGCCAAGACTCAGCGCCGTGTGGTCAATCTATTTTCAGCGCTAACGCCGGGCGGCGGCGGTGTTATTTTGCAGCAGCTCACTGCCAATGGCGTGCCCACGCAAATCATTACCCCAAAAACCAGCCAAGCAGACGGGGTCATTTTATACCTGCATGGTGGTGCTTTTTGTTTGGGCAGTGCCAAGTCACACCGCGCAGTCACCACCCGTTTGGCAGTTGCGGCAGGGATGCCGGTCTGGGTACCTGAGTACCGTTTAGCACCTGAGCACCCGTACCCTGCAGGACTCAATGATGCCTTGGCCTGTTATGCGCAGTTGCGTAACCATTATGCGGCCGAACAGATTGTCGTAGCCGGCGACTCAGCTGGCGGCGCTTTAACCTTGGCACTGGCGCTCACTTTGCGCGAACGTGAAGAACCTCTTCCGGCAGCATTGCTGTTGATCTCACCGGTCACTGATAGCACCCTCAGCGGCCCTACATTGGTCTCCAAATATGGCGAAGACCCGATGCTACGGCGCGGCTGGCTGGAGCAAGCATTGCACTGGTACAAACCAGCGCTTGAGGCGTCAGCCCATCGTCCTCTTGAAATCGACTTAACCGGCTTACCTGCCATGCTGATTCAAGTTGGCGAGCAAGAATTACTGCTCTCGGACTCCACACGACTGGCACAACAGGCAACCCATTACGCTGTACCCTGCCGCCTAGAAATACATGCAGCACGCTGGCATGTGTTTCACTTACAGGCGTTATCTTTGCACTCAGCACGCCAAGCCATAGGCACCTTGGGAGGGTTTGCACGCCAACAAGTAGAAGCCAAAGCGACTGGGGCAAGCATTAATTTGCCCGTTGCACGATAAGCGCAAATGATCTCAAGTCCCTCTAGGCAACATCAATGCAGCGACCTAGAGGGGCTGTTGGCCGGTACATTCGAGCAACAGCAGCTGTATTTAACTCACCAGCTGGGCTAATGCAGCACGCTCACCCAGTTTAGGCTTTGCGATCCTTGGCATATTTCTGAGTGACCATGCTGGCATAATCTTCCAGCGAAGCAGCCACCGCCTGTTCAAAGCTGGCCAATTGGCCACCAGCATCAGCCATAGCAGCTTCTGCAGCGGAGCGCTGAGCAAAGGCGTATTTGCTGACTGGGCTCATCACCGCACGCAGGCTCGATCCAATCAAATAGGTTGCAGCAGAGGCCTCGGTCAGCGGCTTGGGCTCACCCTCTACGCCAAAATCTGCAGCATAAATGGCTTTGAAACCACGCTTACGCTCGCGCAGCATCACCTCGCTGGTGCAGTTGATCGAGCAGGTTCCTTCGGCATGCTCATCGCTGTAGTGCAGCAGGTGGCGAGAGAAATGAAATTTGCTGCGGTCCATATTGCAAATAACACAGCGCGGATATTTCTCCAGTTCATTATCCAACGGAGCTGGGTCGGGCTTACTAACCGGCTCGCCAGCTGCAAATGCTTGGCCAGTTAACACGCCCATAGCTGCCGCGCCGGTTATGGCCAGTCCGGTACTTTTTAATAGTGTTCTGCGCTTCATGGATAGTTCCCCGCTTGTGGTGGTAAGAGAATGCAGCACGCTCGTTAGCCAACAAGCTGCTACTTGATAGTATGGTATTGAGTAAGCATGACAAGTGTCTATTTTGTCGCAGAGCAGGCATAAGGCCAGATAGTTGCTGTTTTCTATCTACTAAATGCGCCGAAAAAGGAGCTCTAGCGCTAGCCGCAAACCCAAGCGCACGCTAGCAAGTAGCTCAAGCAGATCAGGACCATTACTGCTGTGTAGCGGCCCTGACCTGAGCTTTAGCGAAACTCAAAACACTCCTGATGAAAGCGCAAGGAAATGGGCTGCGGTTTGAGTCCGCTGCGCAGAGCTGTGGCCAGAGCTTGCGGCCCGCAAAACCAGATATCTACTTTAGACGCCTGGATCTGCAGCTGGCTGACAGTTAAGCGTTGCCCCTGCTGACTGTCATGGATATACAACGCTATATTTGGCAGCTGCTGGGTCAAGTGCTGCAGACGTGTCAGCATTGGATCATCTGTAGCTGTTGAAGTGCAGTAATGCAGGGTCACTGTTGGGTACGTTTGCTCGTTATGGATTAAGCGGTTTTCCAATGCTGCCAAAAATGGCGTCACACCAATACCACCGGCCACCCAGATCTGTTGGGCATTTTTCCTGCCTTTTTCGGGATTAAAGCGTCCATAAGGGCCTTCCAACGTCACCGCCTGCCCACTGTGCAGTTGCTGCGCAAGCTTACCGGTATAGTCACCAAGCGCCTTAATTTGGAAACTCAGCTGGCCGCTACCATTATCAGCGCTGGATACCGTAAAAGGATGCGCACCTTCGAGACGATCAAAGGTCACCAAAGCAAATTGCCCAGCGCGATGCCCAGGCCAGCGCTTGCCCATCGCACAAACCACTTCGGTCATGTTTGCCGATGTCTGCTTAACCGCTTGCACTAAGCCTTTATAGCGGCGCGTTTTGCCAATATTGCCAGTTAACGATTGCAGGCTGGCGATCACGCCGCCCACCATCAACAGCGCCATTAACCAGCCAGTTGGCTGCTGCCACCATTTTAGTGGTGCGAGCAATAAAGCATGGGATGCCAGTGCCAGATAAATCAGCGGCATTGCGCGATGCAAGTAACGCCAAAACACATATGGCACCCAGCGGCTTAGGGTCAGCGCCACCAGCAACAGCAACAGATACAAACCAGGCTCGCCTAGGTCTTGCGCGCCATCTTGCAGACTGTCCAATAACCCAGAAAAGTCGGCTTCATGCAAACTTCGATCATTGCCAAAGAGGTCTTCAAGCGCATCATCGGCCATCTCAATCAGCCAGTGCGCCAGCGCTGCAATCACCGCAAAAATGCCGGTCCATTTGTGCAGTTGATACATTTTATCCAGACCAGCCAAGGGTGCTTCCAGCCAGCGCGGTCGCGCGGCCAGCAGCATAGTGATGGACATAAAGTTAATGGCAAGATAGCCGCTGGTGGTCAGCAGCTGCTCATAACTGGGACTTAAACTTAATAAACTCAGCTGCAGCGCCACCAGCAAAAAAAGCATGACACTGGTTCGTAGGCTAGGCATAAACAAACTCCTATTGGATTTGTTTAAAGTGTGCCGCTTGAACCTGACAACAGCCTTAAGCGCCTGCGCAAGTCACAACAATATTAAGTTCAGCCGCAAAGCCATCATTCTGCCCTGCTGCCGGTGAGCACAGATTCAGCTCAATACCGGCGCCACTGACAATGGCGTCGACAATCGCCAGGCCTATGCCGGAACCGAGACTTTTTGTATCTGAACGGACAAAACGTCGACGCAATAAGGCCAGCGTCTGCGCCGGCACAATCTCGCCACCATTGACCACCCGTAAAATCCCCTTAGCGCTCAGACTGATCTTTACCGGCTGCTCACTTGCCCCATGCCGCAGAGCATTCTCAATCAGATTACGTAGCAAAATAGCAAAAGCATCGGGGTCCAGCAGCGACATAACACTGCTGCCAGACAAGTCCAATTGCAGGCGTCCTGGCGCTTTATACTCATAATCACGGACAATCATCTGCAGAATAGGAACAAGATCATTGTGGCTTTCTGCTAACACGCTGCCACCTTCAGCTTTGGCCAGTTCTAAGAGTTTTTCTGACAACCTGGACAAGGCACGTAACGACGCCTCTATCTCTTCGATCTGGGCTTTAGCCTGCGCATCCTGCGTGTGCTTGTGTAAACGCTGCAGCTTGGCCAAGGCGGTGGCCAGCGGCGTGCGTAATTCATGGGCACTGTTAGCAGTAAAACTGCGCTCTGCCTCAAGCGTGCGGCGCAAGCGTTCCAGCAAATGGTTCACTGCTTTTACCAGTGGCGCAAACTCTTGCGGTAGCTGCTCAACAACCACAGCAGACAAATCGCCAGCGCCCCGCGCTTCTATCGACTGCTGCAGCACTATCACCCTGCGCAGCGAGCAGCGCACTAGCCACCACACGCCCAGCAAACTCAACGCAATCAACAGCAACAACGGGGTTAGCAATGCAAGAATGGTCTCCAGCACGGCTTCGCGCCTATGGGCCAAGGGTTCAGCTATTTCAATATAAATAGTGTCGCTGACCGCCGCTGCACCATAGAAACGATGAGTTGCTGTTTCGAAAAAGCCTTCACGAGGCTGATGGCCGAAAATATCTGGATCAACATCGTGCGATTGCAACAAAAGCTCACCGGACGGTTTACGCACTAAATAGGTCAGATACTCAGTATGATCTTTAAGCACGGGTGTCCGTTGCGGGCCGCTATCGCTTTCTCGACTGAGTATTTCGGTCACCGCCAATGGCAAGATACGCTGTGCGGTTTCCTCCAACGCACTGTCGAAAACTTCATTCATTTCATATTGAGCAACCAGCCCTGCAACTGCAACGCCAAGTAGCCACAGCACAACAATCCCGACGGTCAGCGAGATACCAAGCGTTTTCTGCAAACTGGTGTTAGTGCTCATATGACGCCAACCGATAACCCATACCTCTCACGGTCACAATAGCATCGCGCCCCAGCTTTTTACGTAAACGACTGATATACACTTCGATAGTATTGCTCTCAATTTCTGCGCCAAATTGATACAGACGATCTTCCAGTTGCGCCCGCGACAGCAGCATCCCCGGACGCTGTAAAAAGCCTTCAAATAACGCCCATTCGCGTGCGCTAAGCTCCAACTGTTGACCGTTGCGACTGACCCGATGATCACCAAGATCCACTTCTAGATCACCAATCTGCAACACAGGATTGGGGTTGCCGCGATAACGGCGTGCCACAGCGGACACGCGCGCCGATAACTCAGATAAGTCAAAAGGTTTGATCAGATAATCATCGGCACCGGCATTCAGTCCTGCAATGCGATCAGAGACCTGATCCCGCGCAGTTAGAATAATCACCGGCGTTACATCACCGGCGGCACGTCGTTTTTTCAAGAAGTCTAAACCGTAGCCATCTGGCAGCATTAGGTCGAGCAAGATCAAATTATACGTCGTGGATTGCACGCTCGCTTCAGCAAAAGCAAGGCTCTGCACCCAGTCCACGGCATGACCATCATCACTGATTTGATCGCGCACGGCCTCGCCTAACCCAGCTGTATCCTCAACCAAGAGTACCCGCATATTGCACCTTCCATCCCATGGGCAAAACTCTGAATAGTTATCTGCATTGTCAGGCCGGTTTTGCCTAGCCCAGTTTTCTCGCCAACAGTATTCAGGGCTTTCTTAAGCATCTGCAAAAGATACTACGGCCTCTAGCTGACAACAGCCTGAATCACACCAGCTTGCTGCTAGCTAATTATTTATCCGCTTATTCAGGCTAATGTCAGGTAAGCCTCTTAAGGTGACAGACACCAACCCAAGAGGAGACACACCATGAATATCAAGCCCACTGTTATTGGTCTTGCATTACTGCTGATCAGCGCCAGTGCCTTAGCTGACGATGATTGCACTGATCCCGTTGCCCAATGGCAACCACGCGAGAACCTGCGCCAACAGCTGGAAGGTCAAGGCTGGACCGTGCAACGGATCAAAGTGGATGACGGCTGCTATGAAGTTAAAGGCGTGGATGCCGATGGTCACCGCGTCAAAGCTGAGTACGCGCCAGCCTCACTCAATTTGATAGAAATTAAAGTCAAAATCAATCGCGACAACGCCAGTGTTAATGACGATTTCCGTCACAGCATACAAGGCTTCAACAAAGCGTTAAAGCAAGAGCAAACACCGGTTAAAAAAGCTGCGAAATCTAAAGCCAGAGCGACGATTGAGTAATGCAGCAGCACTATTTAGCCGCTGCGCTAATGGCGATCTGCGCCACCACTGGCAGCGCAAATTCTCGATGGAGATAACACCATGAAAAAGACTCTATATGCGCTCGGTTTGGCCGCAATCATTGCCTTACCTGCTCAAGCACAGGCACGAGAAGTGACCTTTACCACCCAGCTTAACGATTACGGTGGTGACGGTGCTTATCTGGCCCTCTATCTCACCGATGACGCCGGCAAGTATCAAAAAACCCTGTGGGTTGCTGGTGAAAAAAGTAAATATTACAAACACTTACGCGACTGGGCTCGTGGTAGTAGCCTGAGAGCGGCCGAATACGACGGTATCAGCGGCGCCAGTGTCACCAGTGGCCGCACTCTAAATGTCACTCTAGAGCTTGATGACGCTTTAATTGATTCCGGCTACCAAGTGCGTGTCGACAGCGCCGTGGAAGATATGCGCGATAACAGCGCAGATGTAGTCGCGCCGCTGACCACAGAAGGTTCTGGCAAGCCAATATCAGGGCGCGGCTATGTGCGCTCTTTTGTTTACCAGCTTTAGTCATTAACGGGAGTTAAAATTATGTTGCGCAAGCTGCATGGCTTACCCGGACTGTTCGCCGCCTTGCTGCTACTGGTGCTGGCGATCTCAGGCGCGGTGTTATCCATTGTCCCGGCACTGGAGCGTTCCGCTGCGACCGTTCCAGCTGCTGGTGATCTTAGCGTTGCTGCACTGGCCGAGCGCATCGTGGCGAACTATCCCAGCACCGAACAGATCACCCGCTCGCCCGCCGGGGAAATCATCGTCTATTACAACCCTGATGGTCAGCCTGCTAGCGATTTGGTCAACCCTATCAGCGGTGCAAGCATTGCGACCTACCAGCCTTCAGCTTGGCTGCGCTGGGTAAAGAACTTGCACCGCTCTTTCCTGCTGGGTGATTCGGGACGGATGCTGGCAGGGATTTTAGCCGCACTGATGGTGCTGATCTGCCTATCCGGACTTTTCCTATTGGCTCGCCGGATGGGCGGTTGGACGTCGATTTTGCAGCCGATTGCGGGCTCTGGCAGTCAAAGAATTCATGCTGAATGTGCCCGTTTTGCCGTAATCGGCTTGCTCCTCTCGGCACTGACTGGCAGCTATATGTCGGCAGTACGCTTCGAGCTTTTACCTGAAGCCAGCAATGCAGAGCCTATCTTTCCAACCCAGGTTTCAGCTGGCCCACCAGCCGCAGTAGGCTCACTGGGTGCGCTACAGAACTTAGATATCAATCAATTACGCGAACTGGTTTTCCCTTATCCGAATGACCCTAGCGATGTGTACTCACTTAGCACCACACAAGGCGCAGGGTTCGTGGATCAATCCAGCGGCGAGCTGCTGCAGTTTCAGCAACACTCAAGCCACAGTCAGTTTCAGCATTGGATGACCATCTTGCATACCGGTGAAGGTCTGTGGTGGCTGGCACTGCTGCTTGGTTTGGCCGCGCTGGCAGTGCCAGTCCTGGCGTTGACTGGAGTGCAAACTTGGTGGCAACGGCGCTCTTCTGCTCTGGGCCGTATCGAAAGTGTCAGTCGCGCAGACGCTGATACCATTATTCTGGTGGGTTCCGAAGGCAATAGCACTTGGGGTTTTGCCCAAGATCTACACAGCCAACTGAACCTAGCCGGCAAACAGGTGCACTGCGCCGCGATGAACGATCTCGCACAACACTATCCGCAAGCTTCAACACTGTTTATTTTAACATCGACCTATGGCGACGGCGACGCACCCGCTTCTGCCAGCCAGTTTATGAGCCTGCTGAAAAACTTTCAGGCGGATAACCGGTTAAAAGTTGCAGTGCTCGGCTTTGGTGATCAGCAGTTTCCGAAATTCTGTCAGTATGCGCTGGATGTGGACAGTGCTCTGAGCAATAAAGGGCTACAACCTCTGCATCCTGTGACTCTGATTAATCGCAACTGCGCCACCGAGTTTCGTCACTGGGGTGAAGCGATCAGCCAACATCTAGGCCTTGCACTCAAGCTCACCCACAACCCAGCACCGGCCGCCACTATAGCGTTCGAGCTGTTTGAACGTGCCGACTACGGCGTTGCGGTGAATGCCCCAACCAGCATTTTGCGCTTTAAAACAGTGCAACATGATCGAAATCTGTGGCAGATCCTGACCTTGCAAAATCGGCAACAAACGCCCTATTTCGAAGCTGGCGACCTTATTGGCGTGACCCCGCCCAACGGCCATAGCGCCCGTTTGTATTCTCTCGCGTCTTCCTCCTCAGATGGGCAGCTGGAAATCTGTGTACGTAAACAGGCGAACGGGCTGTGTTCAAGTTACCTGCACAACTTGCAACTAGGCGACCGCATTGCCGGCTTTATTCAACGCAACCCCGGCTTTCGTCCAACCGGTGGCGCCCAATCGATTATTCTAGTTGGCGCTGGCGCAGGTATTGGCCCACTGGCTGGTTTTATCCGCAAAAATACCGCGCACAACCCCATGTATTTGTACTGGGGCGGACGCAACCCAGAGTCGGACTTTCTCTACGAGCCAGAGCTCAACAACTACCTCACCGACAATCGCCTTACTGGCTTAAATACGGCATTTTCACGGGCGGCAGAAAAAGCCTATGTGCAAGACACCATCCTTGCTGATGAGGTCGCCTTACGCCAACTGCTTGAAAAAGGTGCACAAGTGCTAGTCTGCGGTGGCCGAGGTATGGCCAGCAGCGTCAGCCAAGTGTTTAACATTATTCTCAAACCATTAAACACCAATGTTGATAATTTAAAAGCTGAGGGCCGCTATTTAGAGGATGTATATTGATAAATAACAACATTACATATGCTGTTTAATATAGTTTTGAACTTGCCTAAGTGATGTGCATCAATAGTTCAGCAAACGGCCTATGTTATACTTTAGTCGAAAGCTTGAACTTTAATTCATTTAGATTGGCTTTATCTTATGCCTTCTAAGCGGCTTTATATTAGGAGTTTATTTTGAAGAACTTAAAAAGATTAGTAACACCTTTCTTGGCAAGTGTTTTAGCAGTTTCTGTTAGTTATGCAGCAGCAGAGCAAGTACCCAGCCAAGGAAAAAACCAAGCGCAACAGCAAAGCCAAAACCAAAACCAGCGCATGGGTCAAGGACAAGGTCGTGGTATGGGCCAAGGACAGGGCATGAACCAAGGGCAAGGTCGTAACATGGGCCAAGGACAAGGCATGAACCAAGGGCAAGGTCGTAACATGGGCCAAGGACAAGGCATGAACCAAG
>CAYLOI010000010.1:0-86201 GCA_964385265.1 uncultured Thiopseudomonas sp. | reverse complement strand
CTTGCTAGAATTTATTACCGA
Source organism: uncultured Thiopseudomonas sp. (assembly GCA_964385265.1). Taxonomy (GTDB): domain Bacteria; phylum Pseudomonadota; class Gammaproteobacteria; order Pseudomonadales; family Pseudomonadaceae; genus Denitrificimonas. The sequence goes on along the minus strand of CAYLOI010000010.1, from coordinate 86,180 downwards.
CGCCCACCCTGACTCAGCACAGACCCTAGCGGAATTGGAAGATATTCATCGCTTTACCGTTGCTAACCTAGACCAGGAAGTGCTGTGGAGCCCGTCTATGCCCGGCCATCTACCCAAAGAGGAGCAGATCCCCATTGGCCAGTACGGTAGCTCCAATATCGGACAACTAAAATACGTGTACCGCAAAGGCCTATCCGTTCGCTACGGCAAGACCATGCAGTGTATTGCCGGCATTCACTATAATTTCTCACTGCCTGATTCAATTTGGGACGTACTGCGTGAAGCAGAGCACGACCCACGCTCAGCGCAAGATTATCAGTCGGCACGTTATATCGGTTTAATCCGTAATTTTCGCCGTTACAGCTGGCTGTTGATGTACCTGTTTGGTGCGTCGCCGGCGCTGGATATCAGCTTTTTGCGGGGCCGCGAACATCAGCTCGACACTTTTGACGAAGACACCCTGTACCTGCCTTACGCCACCAGTTTGCGCATGAGCGACTTGGGTTACCAAAGCAATGCACAAGCCGGCTTAACCCCTTGCTATGACAAGCTCAGCAGTTACACCGACAGTTTGCGCCGTGCGGTCAATACACCCTATCCAGACTACGAAAAAATCGGCAGCAAGCAAGGCGATGAGTGGTTGCAGATCAATACCAATATCTTGCAAATCGAAAACGAGTACTACTCAACCATGCGCCCCAAGCGCATCACCAAGGACGGCGAACGCCCAGTTGATGCCTTGATTGCCCGCGGTATTCAGTACGTTGAAGCACGCTGTATTGATATCAACCCCTTTTTACCGCTGGGTATCGATTTACCCCAGTCACGCTTTTTAGATACGTTTTTACTCTTTTGCGCGCTAGAAGACAGCCCTTTGCTGAGCGACATTGAATGCCCAGAAACCACGGAAAACTTTTTAGCCGTAGTCAAACAAGGGCGCAAACCCAACTTGCAGTTGCAGCGTAACGGCCAGCCATTGGCCATGCTGGATTGGGCCCATGAGTTGTTTGCCAAGATGCAAGCCTGCGCACAGCTGCTTGATGACAGCTATGCCACCGCTGAGCACAGCGACAGCCTACGCAAACAAGTGGAAAAGCTGCACAACCCAGACCTGACTCCATCAGCACAAGTGCTCGCCAGTATGCGTGAGCACAAAGACAGCTTCAGTCAGTTTGCTTTAAAGCAAAGTTTGCAGCACGCACAAACCCTCAGCACGCCGCCTTTAGAGGCTAGCAAAACGGCGTATTACCAACAGCTTGCCGAGCAATCACACCTTGCTCAGCAGGCCATTGAGCAACAGCCGCAATGCAGTTTTGATGAGTTTATGGCGGAGTTTTTAGCCAACGCTGTTTAACTTGCAAGCCACACTGCGTATGACATTTTGTATATGCAGTGTGGTTCTCTCCTCGCGACAAAACACCTCTACTGCCCGGCTCTCAACGCTGCTTACAAATCTATAAAAGCATTACGCCTATAAAGTATTCTGTTGGCGACGCCGCCAGTTCTGCAAACTGATATCCAGTGTGGCTAAATCAGCAATGCCCTGCTGCTCGGCACGCTTGAGCAGAATCAGCATCAACTCGGCAGTAACCATGGCATCAGCACTGGCGTTATGGCGCTGCAGAACTTGCAAGCCAAAGAACTCAACCCAATCATCTAACCCTGGGTGGCGCATGCCGTGTTCGGGGTATAACAAAGGTGCGATTTCAGCCACGTCATAAAAAGGATGGCGCAAGTGGTAAGCAAAAGCATCATTCATTTCACGCACCAACATACGCTGATCAAAAGTTGCATGAAAGGCGAGCAGCGGACTGCTACCGACATACTCCATAAAGCTTAGAAACGCTTTTTCCGGGCGCACGCCAGCAGCCACTGCACTGGGTGGAATTTGATGAATCAACACACTTTCACTCACCGCATGGTTAACCCGGCGCAGCGTGCAACTGAATTGATTACCTAGTGCAATGGCTGAGTTTTCAATGGTAACTGCGCCAATGGATAAGATTTTATCCTTATTGGTATTCAAACCGCTGGTTTCCAGATCAACCACAACAAAGCGCTGCTCACTCAGTGGCTGCGTACTAGGCACTGGAGCGGGCGCTAAAGCAGCTAGACGCAAAGCGTCCGACTGACGTAATGCTGGGTTTTTACGCAACCAACTAAAGAGCTTCAAAGCTGATACCTAAAGCTGATGCTGGTTTGTAAACGTTGCGCTTGGCGAAATGCCTCACGCAAAATACGGCGATCCAAATGATTTAATTCATCCGGATAAATCCGATTCGTGTAGGCCAGTTCATTACGTGCCTGCTGCTGATGCTGTTGCATACGAATCAGCTGGATAAAGTGGTACGCCTCAGCATAGGCATCGCCATCTAAGCGTTCAATCACGCCTTTACTGACCAGCTGGCGAAAGCGCTCTAGGGTGTTACTGCTTTCAATACCATGACTGAGCGCCAAGACCCGCGCACCATCCACAAAAGGCGTGAGGCCTTTAATTTTCAGATCTAAGGTATCTTTTTCTACGCCTTTTTTATCTAAAGAAAAGTCGCGGAACAAGCCACCTAAAGGCGGCCTATGCTGCAAAGCACTTTGCGCCATCAGACGCTGAAATACCTCGTTATTACGAATCAGCGTAAGAAGTTCGCGGCGTAATGTTTGGCAGCCTTCTAGCGGCCCCCAAATTGCGCGCAAATCAAAAAATATGGTTGAGTAGAGCAGGTTTTCTGCAGTGGCTTCACGAACAATTTTGTTGAAACGTCGTGACCATTCATCGCGCGATAAACACAGTTCAGCATTACCGGCCATGATGTTGCCTTTACACAGGGTAAAACCACAATCATCCAATGCTAGGTTGATTTCACGCGCCAGCGGTAGCAACTTTTGCCGGATTGCATTGGCTTCTTCTTGGCTGCTGGCTTCAAATAAAATACCGTTATCTTGGTCGGTATACAGGGTTTGCTCTTTACGTCCTTCGCTACCAAACACCAGCCAAGTAAATTCAACCCCAGGATCGCCATGCTGCTCAATGCACAGCTCAATCACCCGCGATACAGTATGGTCATTGAGTAAGGTAATTAAGCGTGTCACTTGCTCAGGGCTGGCGCCATGAGCAATCATGCGATCAACCATCGAGCGAACTTCACTGCGCAACTGCACCAGTTTTTCAATCGAGGTTGCTTGACTGACAGCCCGCGCCAAATGCACTAGATCCACTCTCTGCAAAGAGAATAAATCACGCTCAGATATCACGCCAACCAAGCGGCTGTCTTGCACCAAACAGACATGGGCAAAGTGACGCTCAGTCATTGCCAACGCAGCATCAAAAGCTGTCGCTTGCGGTGATAAATGAAAGGGGTTACGCGTCATCAGCTCACTGATCGGCTGGCGTAAGTCAGCATTGACATCAGCGATAACGCGACGCAAATCACGCAAGGTGAAAATCCCCTCTGGGCGCTGCATCTCATCGGTAATCACTAAGCTGCCAACCTGTTGTTCATGCATCAACTGCACAGCTTTATGCAAAGGGAAATGCCCTAGGCAGGTCACCGGCTGGCGCATGGATAACTCCGCCAAGGTGGTCTCCATAGAAAACTGCGAGCCTAGAGTTTCTGCCGCACGACTCTGCACTTGCTGATTGGCTTGATCAAGTAAACTACTGATGCCACGCACTGAGAAATCACGAAACGGATTACTCTTAGAAAAAAGTTTAATAAATGCAGCTTTATCCAGCAGCAAGCAAAAAGTATCCACCGCGGCAATATGCGAGGTGCGCGTGGCACGCTCACCCAGTAACGCAGCAATCGGAAAGCATTCACCCGTGGTTATTTCAAAAGTAGTTTCTTTGCTACTGTCTTGTCCTTGGCGGCGCTCACCGTAAATGGTGCCTTGCTTGACGATATAAAAAAATTCAACCGGCCCATCTTCTGGACAGATGACTTTTTCACCCTCTGAGTAAAATCGTAGCTGGCAGTTTTCGACTAAAAAACTGAGGTGAACACGCTCCATCTGATTAAAGGGTGGGTATTTTTGCAGAAACTCCAGTGTGCCTTGGATATTTTGTTGCACAGCTGTACGCCCTGTTTTTGCAAAGGCTTCACTTCTGCTCATGAAACGCTCTCCTATTCGTTGAAACCATCCTAAAGTTTTTACCTCATCCGTCTACTGGACGTAAGTGTGACGGCCGTGTGCGGCGATCAACTTAAACTTTATGGCGTTTTATTATTATTAATCGGCGGCTATTTTTGCAGGCTTAGACACATTTGAACAGCGCTTTAATATAAATGGTAGACAACAAAAAACCGCCTGAAGGCGGTTTCTTGTTAACACTAAAGAGCGTTACAAATTATAAGCCGTTTTTAGCTTTAAATTCACGACGACGACGGTGCAATACAGGCTCGGTGTAGCCGTTAGGCTGCTCGCGACCTTGCAGTACCAATTCCAGAGACGCTTGGAACGCGACGTTGTCGTCGAAGTTCGCTGCCATTGGACGGTAAGCTGGGTCATCCGCATTCTGACGGTCAACCACCACAGCCATACGCTGCATGGTTTCAACAATTTGCGCTTCGCTCACGATACCGTGACGCAACCAGTTGGCCATGTGCTGGCTGGAGATACGCAGCGTAGCGCGGTCTTCCATCAGACCGACATCGTTGATGTCAGGTACTTTAGAACAACCGACACTGTGGTCAATCCAGCGCACAACATAGCCCAAGATGCCTTGCGCGTTGTTGTCCAGCTCGTGCTGAATTTCTTCGGCAGTCCAGTCTGTGCTGGGTGCCAATGGAATGGTCAGGATATCGTCAATTGAAGCAAACTGACGCTTCTTCAACTCTTCTTGACGGGCAAACACATCCACTTCGTGGTAATGCAGTGCGTGCAGCGTTGCCGCTGTTGGTGATGGAACCCAGGCTGTATTGGCGCCCGCTTTTGGGTGACCAATTTTTTGCTCAACCATAGCGGCCATCAAATCAGGCATTGCCCACATACCTTTACCGATCTGGGCAACGCCAGACAGGCCGGTAGCCAGTCCTGTATCAACGTTCCAGTCTTCGTAGGCTGCAATCCATTTTTCGCCGCGCATGGCTGTTTTACGCACCATGGCGCCGGCTTCCATCGATGTATGGATTTCATCACCGGTACGGTCTAAGAAACCAGTGTTAATGAACACCACGCGCTCTTTAGCTTGCGCAATACAGGCTTTCAAGTTAACAGTGGTGCGACGCTCTTCATCCATAATGCCCATTTTCAGGGTATTACGCGCCAAGCCTAAAACGTCTTCAGTACGGGCAAACAGTTCATTAGCAAAAGCCACTTCTTCTGGACCATGCATTTTCGGTTTAACGATATACATGCTGCCAGTACGGCTGTTTTGACGAGTGGTGTTGCCTTTCAAGTTATGCATCGCAATTAAGCTGGTGAACAATGCATCCATGATGCCTTCTGGCATTTCATTGCCTTGCTCATCCAAAATTGCGGGATTGGTCATTAAGTGGCCAACGTTACGAATGAACAGCAATGAACGGCCGTGCAACTTCACTTCACCGCCATTGACTGCGCTATATACGCGATCTGGATTCATCACGCGGGTAAAGGTTTTATCGCCTTTAGTCACGCTTTCAGCCAGGTCACCCTTCATCAGACCTAACCAGTTGCTGTAGACCAGAGTTTTATCATCGGCATCAACTGCAGCAATGGAGTCTTCACAGTCCATGATGGTGGTTAAAGCTGCTTCAACCAAGATATCTTTGATGCCAGCAGCATCAGTTTGGCCAATCATGCTGGTCGCATCGATCTGAATTTCAAAGTGCAGACCGTTATTTTTCAATAACACAACGCTCGGAGCTGCGGCCTCACCTTGGAAACCTTCCAGTTGAGCATCATCAGCTAAGCCAGTGTTGCTGCCGCCTTTGAGGCTGACAACCAGTTTGCCGCCTTCAATACGGTAGCCAGTTGCATCAGCGTGCGAACCCGCTGCTAAAGGTGCAGATTTGTCTAAGAAAGCACGTGCATAAGCGATGACTTTATCGCCACGTACTTTGTTGTAACCCTTGCCTTTCTCTGCGCCGCCGTCTTCACTGATCACATCAGTGCCGTACAAAGCGTCATACAAAGAACCCCAACGCGCATTCGCTGCGTTAAGGGCAAAACGTGCGTTAGTTACAGGTACCACCAACTGTGGTCCTGCCATACGAGCAATTTCGTCGTCAACATTTTGTGTGCTGGCTTGAAAGTCTGCTGCTTCTGGCAACAGATATCCAATTTCTTGCAGAAACGCTTTATAAGCAACTGCGTCATGAGCTTGGCCCTTACGTGCAAGGTGCCACTCATCAATTTGTGCTTGTAAGGCATCACGTTTGTCTAGCAGGGCACGGTTTTTCGGTGCAAGGTCTTTCAAGACCGTCGTTGCGCCTTCCCAGAACTGCTCTGCAGTCAGACCAGTGCCTGGAATAGCTTGGGTGTTAACGAAGTCATATAAAACTTTGGCGACCTGCAAGCCACCGACTTGAACGCGATCAGTCATTTTTGCCTCACTCTGCTTGAAAAAGCCTCAAATAAAACGGCCAATCGGCCATGTAGTGCATACAGATAAATACTACATGAATATTTTAAAAAAAGCAGAGGGAAATATGTAAGAAGGTTTTTACGCATCTGCGCGCTGAGCAGGCAAAAAAAACCCCAAATCTCACGGGGGGGAGAGAGATTCGGGGTTGAAGTCCGGACTGCTAGGGGTAGTCCAGATATCTGCCAACAAAAACACATCAAGGAGTGTCAACAACGGCATCCATAACCATTCACATACTCTGACTGCTCAGTCGTGAGAATAGTTCCAAAGGCGTGCTAAATATTTTTTAATGTGCCTGATCCCAGTTATCACCCACCCCTGCCTCAACAATCAAAGGCACATCTAACGCTGCCCCTGCACTCATCAGTGGTAATAAACCCGCACGCAGCGTATCAACCTGATCTTCACGTACTTCCAGCACTAGCTCATCGTGCACCTGCATAATGACTCGTGCATCGAGACCTGAATCAAGCAACCACTCATCCACCTTGATCATCGCGCGCTTAATAATATCGGCAGCACTGCCCTGCATCGGCGCGTTAATCGCGGTACGCTCAGCCCCTTTACGGATCGCTGCGTTTTTAGCTTTAATATCTGGCAAGTACAAACGGCGACCAAACAAAGTCTCAACATAGCCTTGCTCACTGGCCTGCTTGCGAGTGCGCTCCATATAGTCGAGTACACCTGGATAACGGGCAAAGTAACGGTCCATATACATTTGCGCCTGACCACGCTCGCAACCAATTTGCTTAGCCAGACCATGCGCACTCATGCCATAAATCAGACCAAAGTTAATCGCTTTAGCGCTGCGACGCTGATCAGTGGTGACATCCTCTAACTCAACACCAAATACTTCAGAGGCGGTCGCTTTATGCACATCGCGATCATTGCGGAAAGCATCCAGTAAACCTGGATCTTGCGCCAAGTGCGCCATGATGCGTAATTCAATTTGCGAGTAGTCAGCCGCCAGTAGCTTATAACCTGCAGGGGCAATAAAGGCTTGGCGAATACGGCGCCCTTCAGCAGTACGAATCGGAATATTCTGCAGGTTTGGATCACTCGACGATAAGCGCCCAGTTGCGGTGACGGCTTGATGGTAGCTGGTGTGAATGCGCCCAGTCAGCGGGTTAATTTGTTCTGGCAAGCGGTCAGTGTAAGTACTTTTAAGTTTACTTAAGCTGCGGTATTCCATCAGCAGCACAGGTAGCTCATGGCCTTGTTCAGCCAATTCCGACAACACAGCTTCAGCGGTACTGGGCTGACCTTTGGCTGTTTTGGCCAAGACCGGTAAACCGAGCTTTTCATACAACACAACACCCAGCTGTTTAGGCGAGGCCAAATTAAATTCTTCACCGGCAATCTCGAAGGTCTTGCGCTCCAGCTCAGTGAGTTTCTCCGCCAGCTCTAAACTTTGCAGCCCTAAGAGATGTGCATCGACTAAGGCACCGCAACGCTCAATCCGCGCCAGCACCGGCATCAAAGGCATTTCAATGCTAGCCAACACATCAAGCAGTGCTGGAATCTCTTCGAGCTGTTTAATTAAACAATTATGCAAACACAGGGTAATTTCAGCGTCTTCAGCGGCATAAGGCCCAGCAATACTCAGGTCCACTTGATCAAAGGTCAGTTGCTTAGCGCCTTTACCGGCCACCTCTTCAAAAAGAATGGTGCTGCGATTTAAATAACGCTGCGCCAAGCTGTCCATGTTATGCCGCGTGGCAGTGGAATTGAGCACATAGGATTCAAGCATGGTATCGAAGCGCACGCCCTGCACCGCAATACCATAACGGGCTAACACGTTAATATCGTACTTACCGTTTTGGCAGACTTTGCTAATCGCTGGATCTTCCAGCAGTGGCCGTAATGCATCCAGCACTTTTTTCTTATCCAACTGCTCTGGCACGCCCATGTAACTGTGCGCCAAGGGCACATAAGCTGCCTCACCTTCAGCCACTGCAAATGAGATACCAACCAAGCGTGCCTGCTGCGCATCGACGCTAGTGGTTTCGGTATCGAAAGCAAACAGCTTGGCTTGACTTAAGCGCTGCAGCCAATCGGCAAAAACATCTTCAGTCAAAATAGTATGAAATTTAGCCTGATGCTCGACTGCTGCAGTTTCGGTTGCTGCGCTGTCGGCTGAACCTTCAGCCTGTGTAGCAGGCTCGGCGAATAAGTCATCAGAGGCACTGCTAACTGCTTTCTTGGGTTTAGGGCTGCTCAGCGCCGCAGCGCTGCGGCGACGAATTTCATCTTGCCAACTTTTAAACTCTAAACGCTGATATAGCTCCATCAGAATCTCGTCTTGCGGATCCTGCATGTGCATGTCGTCAATATTCAGTTCTAACTCAACATCAGTTTTAATCGTAGCTAATTTACGTGATAAATAAGCCATTTCACGGTGCTCTAACAGCTTGGCACCTAGGGTTTTAGCACCACGAATCGGCAGGCCAGCCACCTTATCGATATTGGCATAAATCGCATCCATATCACCCAGGCCAACCAGTAAGCCCAATGCAGTTTTTTCACCCACGCCTGGCACGCCGGGAATGTTGTCGGATTTATCACCCATCAAGGCAAGGTAATCAATAATCAACTCAGGGCCCACACCAAACTTTTCTACTACCCCAGCACTGTCGGTCTTGGTGTTATACATGGTGTTAACTAAGCTGACATGGCCATTGACCAACTGCGCCATATCTTTATCGCCAGTAGAGATCACCACATCACGCTCGGCCAGAGTACTGCTGCGCGCTAAGGTGCCAATCACATCATCGGCCTCGACGCCTTCTACGCATAAAAAAGGAAAGCCCATGGCCTTCACGCATTCATGCAAAGGCTCAATTTGCACGCGTAAATCGTCTGGCATACGCGGTCTTTGCGCTTTGTATTCAGCAAAGAGTTCATCGCGAAAGGTCGGCCCTTTGGCATCAAAGATCACCGTAATGACACTGTCTGGGTATTGCTTTTGCAAACTACGCAGCATATTCAGCACGCCTTTAACGGCTCCGGTCGGTAATCCAGCGGAGGTCATTAGCGGCGGCAGCGCGTGAAATGCGCGATATAAATAGGACGATCCGTCAACCAAAACTAAAGGAGCCTGAGACATGCGGGTAATCAACCTTAACTAAAACAACAAAATAAATAACAGGATAATGGCCAAGCTAGCATACAGGCAAACGCTATACAGCGCTCAGCCGGTAGCGCTAACGAACCAGCCGTGCACTCGCTCGCCTGCCAAGCCCAATGATGCGCATAACCTGCGCGGCGCGGTGATTTTTTGCTAGCATGGCCGCCATACTGCTTGAATTTGTACTCAGCGCTCCAGCGCGAACATCTGCAAGCCTATTTCTTTAGCGGCCAGCATTAGCTAAACACGGATACACACCTAGTGCCGCGAATCTTTTAGGAGTTTTGCTATGTCTGAAAAATTAAACAGCGATGCCCTGCACGCATTAAAAATCGCCTTTAGCTATATGCCCAAAGCTATTGAAGTCACCAAATATGAATACGGTGAACATTTCCAAACGGTGCTTGAGCATATCGAGACGGTCAAAGAAACATTGCTGCTTAACGATGTTGATCCCGAAGAAGTCTACGGCGAAATCAATCCAGAACACACACCCAACTCATCTTACTGAGTACAGGTTCTTGAGTTAAGTTAAGAAATATTGTGAGATATTTGCTGTAATACAGGTACTGAGGCAGAGTGCTTTTATCGCTATTTGTATGGCGTGCAGGGCAATGCGCCGCTGCAACTCGATTCATTACACAACAATAAGAAGGATATAACGATGACCGATACCTGGCTTCCTTCCCTGATCACGGCCACACCGCAAGAAGGCTTTGAGTTAGCAATTACGCTAAGCCGTCGCGGTGTGAAATACACCCAGCCCGATATGGAGACGTTGAAAGCGCTACGCTCTGCGTATGCAGAGTCCGCAGATGGCTTGACTGCAGCATCGCAAGTGATTGCCATCAACTTCCAAACCGTATCTGCCGCCAATAACTACTGGCGCAGTTAACCCGCACGCCTTAAATCGCAGCTTGGCATCTTGTCGTTTTAAAGACTTAAATAACAAGGTGCCAAGCGCATAGATATTCAAACCGCACTGCGTGCCTCTGCAACCCCATACACATACCAGCAGTCAGCACCGATGATTACCAGCGCCTCGCTATTGTCGTGACCAGCGAAGCCAGGGATGGCGTAGCGCCCGCATCGAACCCTGGATGGGTTCGTTAAGGGAAAAACGACAGTAGCGAGGTGCGTCATGCGCGCAAAGGCCTGTAACACGCTCTATGCAGTCAACTGCTGCAAATCAATTCACCGAACAGGCAACCACATCGAACAAAAAACCAACACAGACAACACATAGCAAAAGAGAAAACTACTTAACCGACTGCGCCTGAATCTCAGCCAGCACCTCAGCATCTAATGCGCCAATATCGAACTGAGTCTGCGCAATCCACTCAAAGGCGCGCTGATTCAACTCAGCAATGGCGCGCGCGCCTTCGCCTTCAGCGTAAAGCGCCTGGCCGATCACGACATCAATAGTGCCGGGCTTTTTCGCCCAACCTACTTTAGGCCAAAACATTCCTGCATTATGCGCAATCGGCAACACCGGTAAACCTGCATTCACCGCTAACGATGCACCGCCACGGGAAAACTTGCCAATTTGCCCAACCGGAATACGTGTGCCTTCCGGAAAAATAAGCACCCAGCAGTTTTGCTCTAAACGTTCAGCACCCTGTGTAGCCAGTTGCTTAAGTGCTTGCTTGGGGTTATCACGGTTAATCGCAATGGGTTTAAGCATTGCCATTGCCCAGCCAAAAAATGGCACGCGCAACAGCTCTTTTTTCAGCACTTGGCTCAGTGGCTGAAAGTACGCTGACAAGAAAAACGTCTCCCAAGTACTTTGGTGTTTCGCCAAAATCACACAACGCTCACTGGGAATATTCTCTGCTCCTGTCACTCGGTAATTTAAGCCAATAACGTATTTAGCTAAGCCCACAGCAAAACGGCACCAGTACACATTGATAAAGCGGTAACGTGCGGCAAAAGGTAAAAACGACGCAACCAGCAAGCTGATCAAACACCAAATAAGCGCACTTAAGCCCAGTAAAAGATAAAAAATCACCGTTCTTAATCCGTAGATGACGCCCATATTCTTTGCCTTTAACCGAGTAAGTAATCTGCCACTGCTGATAAATCAGCAAATATTAGAGTGTGATCTGGTAATGGTTTGGTACGGGTTTGCTCACCTTTCCCAGTACAGACCAACACAGGTTGGGCATTGACGGCAGCGGCTGCTTGCAAGTCACGCAGACTGTCACCAACAAACCATATGCCATCGAGTGCTGTTTTATAGTGTTCGGCAATCTGCTTCAGCAAGCCCGGCAAAGGTTTGCGGCAAGCACAATCATCATCCGGTCCATGCGGGCAATAGCTGATCAAACCCAAATGCCCGCCACGTTGCTGCACTTCATCACGCAAGACTTGGTGCATCGACTCCAACGTTGCCACGCTGTAATAGCCACGGGTCAAACCCGATTGGTTAGTCGCCACGGCCACAGTCCAGCCGGCACGACTGAGACGCGCAATCGCATCTAAAGCACCGGGCAGCGCAATCCACTCATCCACTGTTTTAATATAATCGTCCGAGTCGTAATTAATCACGCCATCACGATCAAGTACTATCAACTTCATCAGTGTTCCTTAGCCACGCTGAGCTCAACTGGGGTCAAACTCAGCGTGTGCCTCGCACGCATTAATCCAATACAGAAATATCTGCCACACCTAAGAACAAGCCACGCAACTGCGCCAGTAGTGCATGCCGATTAGCACGCACACTTGGCTCATCAGCATTGACCATCACCGCAGTAAAGAAGGCATCAACCGGCTCATGCAAGCTGGCCAAACGGGTCAATATCTGCGTGTACTGACGATCTGCTGCCAGTGCCAGCGGTTCCACAGCTTGCAAGGCCTGCTGTAAAGCAGCATAAAGAGCAAACTCAGATGGGCTATCAAAATAGCGTGCTTGCACTGCAACTGCTTGCTCAGTGGCATTTTTACCCAATAAGTTAGATACGCGCTTATTGGCGGCAGCCAAGGCTTGTGCTTCCGGTAAGGCGCGGAAGTTTTGTACCGCTTGCACACGCTGATCAAAATCTAACGGTGACATCGGGTGTACAGCTCGCACAGCTTGATACACAGCCACATCGACACCGGCATCTTCATAACGTGCGCGCAAACGATCAAAGATAAAGTCGAGGATTTTTTCTGCTAAACCTGCACTGTCGACTTTGTCGGCATATTGGGCAATGGCGACGGTCACTAACTCAGCCAGATCAACATCCAGTTGTTTCTCAATCAGCACGCGCAATACACCTAAGGCAGCACGACGCAGCGCATAGGGGTCTTTACTGCCGGTGGGCAGCATGCCGATACCGAAAATACCGACCAAGGTATCCAGTTTGTCGGCAACAGCGACAGCAGCACCAGTCAAGGTGCTCGGCAGTTCAGCACCAGCACCGCGCGGCATATATTGCTCATTCAGCGCCAGCGCAATATCACCGGCCTCGCCATCATTTTTTGCATAGTAATAGCCAGCAATCCCCTGCATTTCTGGGAACTCACCGACCATCTCAGTGGCTAAATCACACTTAGATAACAAACCTGCACGCGCAGCATGCTCTGGGTTGCTGCCGATTTTTTCAGCAATCACAGCGGCCAAAGTGGAAACGCGTACGGCTTTATCGTAAACACTGCCCAACTGTGCTTGGAACACGACATTTTTTAAGCGCTCATTGAAGGCTTCCAGCGGCTCTTTTTGATCTTGCTGATAGAAAAACTCAGCATCGGTGAGACGTGGGCGTACCACTTTTTCATTACCGGACACCACTTGCTGCGGATCACGGCTTTCAATATTGGCCACGGTAATAAAGCGCGGTAATAGCGCGCCTTGACTGTCCAGCAAGCAGAAATATTTCTGGTTGTCTTGCATAGTAATAATCAGCGCTTCTTGCGGCACATCGAGGAAATGCTGTTCAAATGAGCAGACCAACGGCACTGGCCACTCAACCAAAGCGGTCACTTCATCCAATAGCGAAGCGGGCATAATCGCGGTGCCTTGCTGCTCGGTCGCTAGTTTATTCACCCGATTTTCAATCAAGGCACGGCGTTCAGCAAAATCGACTAAGACATAGGCAGTGCGCAGCGCTTCAACATAGTCGCTCGGTTGGCTGAGCACCACATCGCTGTTGTGATGGAAGCGGTGCCCACGTGAGGCACGTCCTGCGGTTTGCGCCAAGATCGTGCAATCGACAACTTCCTCACCAAACAACATGACCAGCCATTGGGTCGGACGCACAAATTCTTCTTTACGTGCACCCCAGCGCATGCGCTTAGGAATTGGCAAGGCATTCAGCGATTCAGTCACAATGGCTGGCAATAAACCAACAGTGTCTTGCCCTGGGATGTGCTGCTCAAAACGTAATTTGGCACCGTTGCGATCAATTTCACCAATCTCAACGCCGCATTTACGGGCAAAACCTAAGGCGGCCTGAGTCGGCTCACCTTGCTCATCAAATGCAGCTTTAACCGGCGGGCCATCCATTGCTTGAGTACGGTCGTCTTGGCGCTCGGCCAGTTGCTCAATCATTACTGCCAAACGGCGTGGCGCGGCATACACATGCACTGCACCATGACTTAAGCCGGCAGCTTTTAAGCCTTTTTTAATCCCATCAGAAAAAGCACTGGCTAAGGTGTTGAGGGCTTTAGGTGGCAGCTCTTCGGTGCCCAGTTCCACTAAAAAGTCACGCGCACTCATTGTTCAATCTCCAACTTGGCCAACACTTCATCACGTAATGCATCCGACGCCATAGGGAAGCCTAATTTGGCCCGTGCTTCTAAATAACTTTGCGCCACCGCGCGTGCCAAGGTGCGCACGCGTAAAATATAGCGCTGACGCTCAGTCACAGAAATCGCCCGGCGGGCATCCAGCAAGTTGAAGGTATGCGAGGCTTTTAACACCATTTCATAACTGGGCAACGGTAAATTTAACAGGCTTAAACGCGCCGCTTCACTTTCATAAAAATCAAACAGCTCAAACATTTTTTCAACGTTGGCATGCTCAAAGTTATAGGTTGATTGCTCCACTTCGTTTTGATGGAACACATCACCGTAGGTCACTTTACCAAAGGGGCCATCGGTCCAGACCAAGTCATACACCGAATCCACGCCTTGAATGTACATAGCCAAGCGCTCAAGACCATAAGTGATCTCGCCGGTCACCGGATAGCACTCAATGCCACCCACTTGCTGAAAATAAGTGAATTGGGTGACTTCCATACCATTGAGCCAGACTTCCCAGCCTAAACCCCAAGCACCTAAGGTCGGTGATTCCCAGTTGTCTTCAACAAAACGGATATCGTGCACCAAAGGATCAACGCCAATATGGCGCAAAGACTCAAGGTACAGTTCTTGAATATTATCGGGATTAGGTTTGAGCACTACTTGGAACTGATAATAATGCTGCAAGCGGTTGGGGTTATCGCCATAGCGGCCATCGGTTGGACGGCGCGACGGCTGCACATAAGCGGCATTCCAAGTTTCCGGGCCTAAGGCACGTAAAAAAGTTGCAGTATGGAAGGTGCCAGCACCCATTTCCATATCGTAGGGTTGCAATACCACACAGCCCTGCTCAGCCCAAAAGCTCTGCAAGGCGAGAATCAGATCTTGGAAGGTACGCACGGCGGCGGTTGTCTGGGTCACAATAGATATCCACAATTAAAGATGGGCAGAAAGTTCGGGAGTATACCCCAAACGCGGGCGTTTCCGCAGTGGGCATTGGTCGGTGTAGCGCACATTTCGACGCACATTTGCCCATATTGTTCAGCGACTGGGCAAAACCTCGCTGAGCGGCAACTGATATTTTTGCAATAAAGCATCCACTTCAGGCCGCGCCTGCGCAGTGACATACTCACGCTCCAGCATCAGCACCTGATAAATAGCGCGACGCAGCAGTGCTGGAGTGAGATCAGTGGCTTGAGTTTGCATGCTGCACACAAAAGGTACCCAGGCGGTAAGAATCAGCCATGAATTGAGCACCAAGGCTTCAATACTCGCGACGTCAATGCACAAAATACCAGCATCCGCAAAACCTTGGTAAATCTCTTGTGCACTAGTCAGACAGCGCTGTGCTAAGCCTTGATAGCGCCCAGCCAACTCAGCATCTGCAGCCAATAAATGCTGCATATCGCGCTGTAAAAAACGGTAACGCCACAGCGCCATCAGCAGCGCCTCAAATAAAAAAGCTTTATCGGCAATGGTCAGCTGGCGGTCGCTAGGACGCTGTAAAAACTGATCAATCAATTGCTCATATTGGCTAAACAGCTCCAGCACAATCGCCTGTTTATTGGCAAAGTGATAATACAAATTGCCCGGTGAGATTTTTAACTGCGCAGCAATATGGTTGGTGCTGACATGGCGCTCACCCTGCTGATTAAACAGCTCAAGCGCAGCTTGGACAATGCGTTGGCGCGTGCTCAACGTATTGTTTTGCTGCAATTCTTCTGTTGTCTGTTCGAGCAATCGAGCCTCCCACTTATTCTGCTGTAACAATCTGTTAGGCGCTAATGTACTGCTACTTGACCAATTAGAGCAAATACTCTAAAACATCAATCATCTTTGTTGTTTGCGAGTTTAACCATGTCCAATGACACGCCGATCACAGCTTTAAGCGACTTATTCAGCGCGCAACAGCAAGCCTTTCAAGCGCAACCCATGCCCAGCGCCGAGCAACGCATTGAATCCTTGCGTGCTTTACGCGCAGTACTCGTCAGTGAACAAAAGCTGCTATGCGAAACCATCAGTGCCGATTTTAGCCATCGCAGCCATGATGAAACTCTGTTGGCCGAATTAATGCCCAGCCTGGAAGGGATTGATTATGCCTGTAAACGCATTAAGCGCTGGATGAAGCCTTCACGGCGTAAAGTCGGCATCGCCTTTCAGCCCGCCTCAGCCAAGGTGGTTTATCAGCCGCTGGGCGTGGTCGGCGTGATTGTGCCGTGGAACTACCCGCTATTTTTAAGCATCGGCCCACTGACTGGCGCGCTGGCTGCCGGTAACCGGGTGATGATTAAAATGAGTGAGCACACCCCGCGCACCGCGCAATTGCTCAAGGAATTATTAGCGCGAGTGTTCTCTGAAGATTTAGTTTGCGTAGTGCAAGGTGAAGCGGATCTGGCTGCGGCTTTTTCTGAGCGGGCGTTTAATCACCTACTGTTTACCGGCTCAACCCAGGTCGGCAAGCATGTGATGCGCGCCGCAGCAAAAAACCTTACTCCAGTCACTTTAGAGTTGGGCGGCAAATCACCGGCGATTATCAGTGCTGACATGCCGCTCGCTGAAGCGGCAGAGCGTATTGCCTTTGGTAAAATGGTCAACTCAGGGCAAACCTGCGTCGCGCCTGATTATATTTTAGTGCCTGAGGCGCGCGTTGCTGACTTTGTCGAGACGATGCGCAAGACCGTCCTCAAATTCTACCCAAAGCTGGCCGACAACCCTGATTACACCGCAATTATCAACCCCCAGCACCTGCAGCGTTTACAAAGCAGCATCACTGATGCCACCAATCAAGGCGCAACAGCGATTGCCATGCACGCCGAAGGACAAGGCCAGCGCATGCCTTTAACCTTATTGCTTAACGTGACTGATGAGATGCGGGTGATGCAAGACGAAATTTTTGGTCCGATTTTACCCATCGTCAGCTATAACACGCTGGATGATGCCTTAGCTTATATTCGTCAACGGCCACGGCCTTTAGCCCTGTATTACTTTGGCTATGAACGCGCGGAACAACAGTATGTATTGCACAACAGCCATGCCGGCGGGGTGTGTATTAACGATACTTTACTGCATGTGGCGCAGCATGATTTGCCCTTTGGTGGCATTGGTCCATCCGGTATGGGTCACTATCACGCGCACGAAGGTTTCTTAACTTTTAGCCACAGTAAAGCCGTATTCAGCAAACAGAAGCTGAATGCCGCCAAGCTGATTTACCCACCCTATGGTGGCTGGTTGCAAAAGCTGATTTTGAAATTCTTTGTGCGTTAAACCCAGCGTTGAATACGAGGCCACGCCATGCCCCACACTGCTCAAAGTGCCGAATGTTCTCGGCGCAGTTTTCTCAAGCTCAGCGCTACGTCTGCCGCGACTTTGAGTGTGCTCAGCCTCTCGGCCAGTCTAGCGGGCTGTAGCAGCGACTCAGCCAGCAGCGGTTTTCTCGTGCTGCGTAGCGATGACATAGTGTGTTTATCAGCAATCTTACCGGTGCTCTACAGCGGCGCAATCAGTCCAGAGCAGATGAGCAGCAACCTGCACAGCACGCTGCGCGCTATTGATAATAATCTGGCCAACTTTTCACCGGCGATGCGCAAACTGACCCTGCAACTGTTTGATGTACTCAACAACCCTCTAATCCGCGGCCCGCTGACTGGGGTGTGGGGCGCGTGGGCCAAGGCATCGACAGCAGATATTCAGCACTTTCTTAAACGCTGGGAAAACAGCCGTTTCGATTTATTAAAAATGGGCCATAACGCCCTACTGCAACTGGCCATGCTCGCGCATTACGGTCAGCCGAGCGCGTGGCAACACTGCGGCTACCCCGGGCCACCTGTGCTGCAATAGTTTTTAGCAAGCTGCCTAAGCCTCTCTCCACAAGAATAATAGCGAGAACTTTCATGTCCATTCCAGACCCTTTCCTACAAGGCATCAACAGCGGCTGGCAGGTGCAAAACGCCTCGCTATTAGAAAACGACCTGCAACTGGAGGTTGATGTTGTCATCGTTGGCAGTGGTGCCGGTGGTGCCACCAGCGCTGAATTGTTAAGCGCTGCAGGGCTGCGCGTATTAATTGTTGAGGAAGGACCGCTGCGCACCAGTACAGATTTTAAAATGCAAGAACCCGCTGCCTATGCCGAGCTGTACCAAGAAGGAATGGGACGCATGAGCAAAGACGGCGCCATCACTATTATGCAAGGCCGTGCAGTGGGTGGCACCACGTTGATTAACTGGACCTCGAGCTTTCGTACACCACCAGAAACCCTCAAGCATTGGGCGCACGCACATGCGGTCAGCGGTTTAGAGCAAGAGACTTTAGCCCCTTGGTTTGCACGGATGGAGCAACGTCTCGGTGTTGAGCCTTGGCAGATGCCAGCCAACGCCAACAATGACGTGATCAGGCGCGGCTGCGCAGCACTGAATCTGGACTGGGCGGTCATCCCGCGTAATGTACGTGGCTGTGCCAACTTAGGCTATTGCGGCATGGGCTGCCCAATTAACGCCAAACAATCGATGCTGGTAACCAGCATTCCTGCCAGTTTAAATAACGGCGGAAGCCTGCTCTATTTAGCCCGTGCCGAGCGCTTACATATTGCTCAAGATCGTGTGCAACATTTAGAGTGCCATGCGCTTAATGCCCGCGGTGTTGAGCGCAGCGGCCGCACAATTATCATTCGCGCCAAACATTATATTCTGGCCAGTGGCGGCATCAACACACCGGCAATTTTATTGCGCTCTAAAGCGCCTGACCCGCACAAAAATTGCGGCAAGCGCACTTTTCTACATTTAACTAACTTTTCTGCCGCGCAGTTTTCCGAGCCGGTCAACCCCTTTTACGGTGCACCACAATCGATTTACAGCGATCACTTCCAATGGCGTGATGGCGCGGCTGGGCCGATCGGCTACAAACTCGAAGTACCACCGCTGCACCCCGCCTTTGCCGCGACCATTTTAGGTGGTTATGGTGAGATAAGCGCGCAACGCATGGCGCAACTGCCCAACACCCATATGATGATCGCCTTGATGCGCGATGGCTTTCATCCGGACAGCGCCAGCGGCACCGTTGAATTGCGTAGCGATGGCAGCCCCGTACTGGATTATCAGATGACGCCCTATACCTGGGACGGCATCCGCCGCGCCTATCACAACATGGCTGAAATTCAGTTTGCTGCTGGTGCCAAGCGAGTGTTCCCCGTGCATGCCGATGCGGATTATGTCTCTGATTTAGGCAGCGCCAAAACCCTGATTGATAGTTTGGACTTATCCTTATACCGCGCACGCTTGGGCAGTGCGCATGTGATGGGCGGCTGCGCCATGAGTGATGATGTGCAACTGGGCGTGACCAATAGCTTAGGCATGCACCACCAACTGGAGAATTTATCCATCCACGATGGCTCATTATTTCCCACTAGCATTGGGGCTAACCCGCAATTATCGATTTATGCACTCTGTGCGCTACTCAGCGACAAACTGATCCAGCGCCTAAGTATAGGTTAGGATCAAGAAATCACAGCAATCTGTTGGCCGCTAAGTCTTGTGGCGCGTAGACTGACCGCAGTTCTCTGGGCTTTTCTGCGCAGAACTGTTAGTTATAAGTTATTCACTCTTCACGCTCTGCTTAATGGGATGGCGCATGTCTGTTTGGAAGTCCTTTAAATCGTTGTATTTCGCCACCCTTTTAATGTTGCTCGGCTCCGGTTTGCTCAGCACCTACTTAGCTCTGCATGTGGCTGAGCGCGCCGATGGCATTTGGGTGGGTGCCCTGATGACCGGCTTTTATTTAGGCCTCGTACTGGGCGGCAAACTCGGCCACCGTCTGATTGCGCGTGTGGGACATATTCGTACTTATGTCGCCAGCGCAGGCATCGTCACCGCTGCAGTATTAATGCATGGTATGAGCGAAAACTTACCGGTTTGGTTGGCACTGCGGATTGTGGTCGGCTTGGGCATGATGTCGATGTACATGGTGGTAGAAAGCTGGCTCAGCGAACAAAGCACATCGAATGAGCGCGGCATGGTGTTTTCTGGCTATATGATGGCCTCTTATTTGGGTATGGTTTTAGGCCAACTGGTGTTGGCGGCGATGCCCGAACTGGATATTAACCTGCTGTTATTTGTGGCTCTGTGTTTTGCCTTATGCCTTGTTCCAGTAGCTTTAACCCGCCGTATTCACCCTGAACCTTTGCACCCAGCACCGCTTGAGCCTCGTTATTTTATCCAGCGCGTACCCCTGTCAATGCTGACCAGCTTAGTGGCAGGCGCAATGGTCGGTGCTTTTTATGGTTTAGCACCACTATACGCCAGCCGTATTGGCCTCCCCACCCAGATGATTGGTCTATTTATGGCCACCTGCATTGTTGCAGGCTTGCTAGTCCAGGGTCCGTTGGGCTGGTTATCTGATCGCTTAGAGCGGCCCACTTTGATCCGTTTTTGCAGCGCTCTATTAATGTTGCTGGCCTTACCGCAAGCATTGTCCACCGACTTACCTATTCTCTTCATTTTTATCGGTGGAAGCCTATGCTGCATGCTGCTGTTTAGCCTCTACCCTTTGGCCGTGGCTTTTGCCAATGACAATATTGAAGCAGAAAAGCGTGTGTCTTTAACTGCAGTTTTACTGACCACCTTCGGTGTCGGTGCCAGCATCAGTCCATTGCTGATTGGTGGCTTGATGAAGAGCCTTGGGCCCAACATGCTCTATGTCTCACTGAGTTTATTTGCCATGTTGATCGTCATACGGGTACGCCCACAAGCCATTAGCGGTGATACCCTCAGCGATGAAGCGCCCTTACAGCACATCTATATGCCCGATGGTATTAGCAGCTCGCCATTGGCCGCTGCACTTGACCCACGTATTGAAGAAAGCCATGTGTCTGAGCAGATGCAAGACAGTCCATTGACTGATGTGCCTGAGGAATCCGAAGAGCAGCACTATTGAGCGCAGCGCAGGGGCTGCATAGCCAGCGCCTTGAACCATCACACAGTCAGTGCTGAGTAACTGGCTGTGTCGGTGGCTTGAGATAGACCCGTGCCGGCCTCTTTCTATGCCATCTGCCCAGTAAACACAGGCGTATCGGCAAAGCCGCGAGCAACCAACTGCAGCAGCATCTGCTCGTTAAGCGGCGGTGCAAACAAGAAGCCTTGAATCAAATC
Organism: uncultured Thiopseudomonas sp.; assembly: GCA_964385265.1. Lineage (GTDB taxonomy): Bacteria > Pseudomonadota > Gammaproteobacteria > Pseudomonadales > Pseudomonadaceae > Denitrificimonas. The sequence continues at coordinate 64,630 of CAYLOI010000010.1, read as the reverse complement.
ACAGCCCATGTCCCGCAGTAATTGAAACTGCTCAGGCTCTTCTACGCCTTCAGCCACCGTCTCAAACTGAAAGTGGCGCGCCATATCAATTACCGTACTGGTTAAACGCTGATCTTGGGCGTTGACATGCATCTCAGAGATAAAGGCACGATCAATTTTAATCACTGACACCGGCAAGACTTTTAGATACGCCAATGACGAATAGCCCGTGCCAAAATCATCAATGGCTATACGCAAACCTGCCGCAGCTAACCGATCTAACTGCAGCATGGCGAGCTGCATATCTTGCATCAAGCCTGATTCAGTCACTTCAACCTCTAAAGCACAAGCAGGCAAACCTGACTGCTGCACAGTAGCGATCAGCCACTGGGCAAAATCAGGCTGCATCAATTGCGCACTGGCCACATTGACTGCCACAGTAAAGTGCTGATCAACAGCCTGCTGCGCCCGCCAGCGCACCATGGCGTCTATGGCCTCTTGAATCACCCACTTGCCAATGCTGATGATAAAACCGTTGGCTTCAGCAATAGGGATAAACTCAGCCGGAGACACCCGGCCAAATGCTGGACTCTCCCAGCGCAGCAAGGCTTCCACGCCGCGCACTTGACCGGTACGCACATCAACTTTGGGCTGATACAACAAGCGCAATTCATTATTATCAATCGCAGCATAGAGCGCATCGCTCAGCTGACTTCTGCGCCATAAAGTACTTTCAAGAACCTGATCATAACCTTGCCATTGACTGTCTGCGGCGGGTAAAGCAACCGCGGCCATACGCACTATTTGCTCTGGACTGCGCCCGGCAAACGAGGCGCTCACGCCAATGCGCGCACGTACATGCACACTCAACTGCTGCAACTGTAAAGGCGCCTCGATTACACTCAATAAGCGCTGAGCAATCTGTTCAGCACAGGCTTCGCTGACAGTACTCTCACAGAGCACCACCCATTTATTTGTACTCCACACCCCAAGCAAACGTATTGGTAGATCAGTTAACTGCTGCACTTGCCGCGATAGTGTGCAAAGCGCTTGATCCATAACCTCATAACCATGCAGCCGCCCGATATCATCAAGTCCTTGCAAAGCTATAAAAAAGGTCAGCACACTTCTTTGCTCAGCGCACAAGGAGGTAATTGTCTCGAGGATAACGCTTCGATTGGACAACGTAGTAACGGGGTCTTGGCGTGACAATACTCTCAACTCTTGGGTGCGTTCTGCCACCAAGTGCTCGAGCAGTGCTGCTTTTTGTGTGCGCTCGCTAAGCAGTCGACGCAACTGCAGGGTGTTGTGGATACGTTGCAAGACTTCAATATGATTAAACGGCTTGGTTAAAAAGTCTTGCGCACCCAGCTGTAACGCTTGATGGCGGGTTGCCTCATCAATTTGCGCAGTCAGCACAATCACCGCAGGTACGTCCTGCGCCCAGCGTTGGTTGAGTAACGCCAGCAGCTCAAGCCCACTGATACCGGGCATACGGATATCTAACAAGATCAAATCTGGGCGTTTTTTGTTTACCCGAGCCTCGACTTGCAAAGGATCGCTCATCCCTTCAACCCTGCTGTAACCCTCATCTTCCAGCAGGTCCATAAGCAGCTCGACGTTTACCGGGTTGTCATCCACCACTAAAATATCAGCCGTACTGTAGAGCGCGCCAAGAGCAGTCATGTGCCCTCCTGTTGTAAGAGAAGTTGCTGAATATGCAGTGTTAATGCCTCAAGGTTAAATGGTTTGCGGTAAAAACCAGCAAAACCAAGATCTGAGGCTTGCTGCTTATCATGCGCAGCACAGCTGGCGGAAACAGCTAGCAACGGAATTTTGCTCGTCAGCGGGTTATTTTTCAGCATACGCCCCACTTGAAAACCATTCATGCCAGGCAAATCAATATCCAGCAAAATCAAATCAGGCTGTTCTGAACAGGCCAACTCAAAACCCGCTTCTGCTGAGGCGACGCAGCGCAATTGCACTGCATCCATTTCACTGCACAACGCCTCCATCAAACGCTGACTCTCTGGATTGTCTTCGATATACAACAACTGGTATTTTTTTGCTAAGGCTGCAGCAGGCGTAACATCGGTGGGTGCACTAGCTGCTGCTGGACTACTCAGCACAAGCTGCACAGCCAAAGGCAAGTCAAAGGTAAAAATACTGCCTTCACCAACAGTTGACTGCACCGCAATATCGGTTTGCATCAAGCGCGCCAGTTTACGGGTCAAAGCCAGCCCAACACCTGTCCCTTCAATGCTACTGTTTTCTGCTCCCAAACGATTAAAGGGTTCAAAAAGCATTTCAAGGTGCTCAGCCGCAATTCCACAACCGGTATCACTGATACTGATCTGCAGCAGATCTTTACCCTGCTGACAGGCCAGAGTTACCAAGCCTTCAGGGCGATTGTACTTAATGGCGTTACTCAGCAGATTGATAAGTATTTGTTTCAGCCGCGTGTAATCCGCCAGCACAAAGCAGTCTTGCTCACTGTCACACTCGACCTGCAAACGAATACCCTGCTTGTCAGCTAACTCTCGAACCAGCTCTATGCTGTCATCAATCACTTCTTGCAGCTTAATCGGCTCCAGTGATACTTGCGTATGCCCAGACTCAATCCGTGCTAAATCCAAGACTTCATTAATCAAGCTCAGTAAATGTTGGCCGCTGCGCAGAATCTGTTCCGTTTGCCGCTGCTGCCGCTCACTCAATGGCTGCTTACCATTACCCAGCAACTGGGCAAAACCTAGGATCGCGTTCAGCGGTGTACGCAACTCATGACTCATGGATGACAGAAAATCTGTTTTGGCTTTGCTCGAGTGCTCAGCTAAATCACGTGCGGCTTCAAGCTCTTCAGTAAAACGCTGCTGCTCATTTAGTTGTCGATATAAATTAATCAACAAGGCACAGGTCGAGTTAAAAGGTTTGAGCCATTCAATCAAGCTCTCATCATAGTCCTGTGCAGCATTGGCAATGGCATACATGCCAATCACTTTACCGCGATCAATGATCGGCACACCTAAATAACGGTGCAGCACAGGATGCCCTTCAGGCAAAGCACCACCGCGCACATCCGCCAACATGTCATTGCTGAGTACTGTTTGCCCGCCAGCAAAGACTTGCCCTAACATGCTGCTCGGGCTGCTCAGAAACATTTCTCCATCTCGCAACTTTTGCATCAGTTGTCGAGTGGGTTCATTCCAAGCCAGGTCACTGATGGCGTGAACCTTTAGTGCTGGCACACCCTCACGCTGAATCACTTCGCCAATTAGCGCGTATTCACTTTGAGTCAGCTCTTTCAGAGCTTCTTTTAAAAACTGCCATAGGGTATTGCCAGACAGTAAGGCATGGTAATCAGTTAAGCCACGATGCAAAACCTGCAAGAGCGCACGTTCTTGCTGCTCTCTTTCTCGGGCAGCGGCCACCGCACGCAAGTCAGACAGGATACCAATGAATTCGCGACTGCCTTGCGCAAAGCCAGCCCCTTCACTTTGTACCTCACTGACAGCTAAGTGCACGGGTATATGGGTGCCGTTTTTATGTTGCGCAGCCACTTCGCGACCGATACCGATCACATTTTTTATCCCGGTACGCTGATAGTCGGCCAAATAACCATCGTGGTGCATAGCCCAATGCTCTGGCATCAGCATTTTCACGTTACGCCCCAACACTTCTTCAGCTGTATAGCCGAGCATAGCTAGGGCAGAGTCGTTCAGTTGCAAAATGCGTCCACAGTCATCAATGCGTACAATCCCAGCTGCCGCACTTTCAATAATAGCGGCGTAACGCGCATTAATAGCGATACTTTTCTGCGTTTGTTGCGCCAGTTGAATCGTGCGGTAATGCAAATACAGCAGTTGCTCTGCTTGGCGAGCGAGCAAGGTTAAATGATGCCGGTCAGCAGTGTTCAATAACCGTGGCTGCTGGCCAATCAAACAAAAAGTGCCCACATTAAAGCCATCTTCAGAGCGAATCGGCATGCCCGCATAAAAGCGTATATAAGGCGGGCCTTGCACCAACGGACTGTTCACAAAACGCTCATCTAAGAGTGCATCCTCAACCACAAACAGGCTATCGGACTCAATGGCATAGGTACAAAATGAACCCTGGCGCGGCAACTCAGAGAAAATCACGCCAACACGCGACTTGAACCATTGGCGGCGCTCATCCACCAGCGACACCAAAACCATCGGCACATTAAACAAACTGGCGGCGACTTGAGTGAGGTTATCAAAAGCAGGGTCTGCCTCTGTGTCGAGAATCTGCAAATTACGCAACGCTTCTAAACGCTGAGTTTCAGTATCCTGTAGTGGCATATCAAGCATCAACCAAGCCCCCTGCGGGTAAAACAACAATATGCAAATACTACAATGATCACTGCCTAAGGTGTTGAGCAAATAGCATTAAGCCAGTACTTGCTGCTTGATCTCTTCACGCTGAGCACATAGATCTGACAAAACGAAGCAAGCCCTTTAGAATAGCTTTTTAATTTTTTCTTAAGTTACCATGCACACACTTCGCCTGATGCGCGCTGCTGATCTACCAGAAATCATGGATATCCAACTGGAGATCTATAACGATGAACTGCAAGAAACTGCAGAGGTGGTTGCTCAGCGCCTTACTCAAGTACCCGACTTAGCCCTGGTTGCCGAAGACAGGCACGGCATTTGTGGTTATTTATTCAGCTACCGCTCACAACGTGATGCGATCACCCCGCTGGACGGGCTCTTTATCGAGCCGGCCCAGAGTGATTGTTTGTACCTGCATGATCTGGGTGTCGCCCCGCGTGCACTGAGGCGTGGCATTGGCCCCAGTTTAGTCAGGCATAAGCTGCACATCGCCCGCCAAGCAGGTCTTAAGCACTGCAGCTTAGTCTCGGTGCAAGATTCCGCACCTTTTTGGCAGCACTTAGGCTTTCAAGCGCAACAAGCTATCAACCCAGAACAAGCTGCAGCCTTAGAGTCCTACGGCGTACCGGCTGTATATATGCAAAGAAGTCTGTGATGGTTTCAGACATTCAACGTAACGCACACATGTACCATCGCTTTATCACCTTTTTTAATTAACACAATGCTGGCAATCGGCGAGGACAGTGTATGGAATTTATTATTTATCTGCTGCTTGGCTCTGCCGCTGGCGTTTTAGCGGGTCTCTTTGGTGTGGGCGGCGGGCTGATTATTGTACCTGTGCTGGTGTTTAGCTTTAGCAGCCAAGGCTTTGCCCCTGAAATCCTCACGCATTTAGCGGTCGGCACATCCTTGGCCACGATTGTTTTCACTTCGATTAACTCGATTCGTGAACACCACCGTCGCGGTGCGGTGCAATGGCATCTGTTCCGCTGGCTGACCCCGGGTATTTTAGCTGGCGCAGCGGTTGGCGGTGTCACCGCAGCATTGATTAACGGCCCAGCCTTACAAAAAATAATTGGTGTATTCGCGATCTGTATGGCGATTCAATTGGCACTTAACCTCACCCCTAAAGCCGCGCGCCCAGCACCCAAGCGTGCAGAACTGGTTGCTGCCGGCGGCGTGATCGGCTGGGCCTCAGCCATCTTTGGGATTGGCGGCGGCTCACTGACAGTACCTTTTCTGGTGTGGCGCAGCGTGCCTATCCAAAAAGCGGTAGCAACTTCTGCCGCCTGTGGCTTTCCAATTGCTTTGGCCGGTGCCATGGTATTTATGTTTACCGGCTGGCAGGACAGCCAATTACCCCAGTGGAGTATAGGCTTTGTTTACTTGCCTGCACTGCTGGGTATTGCGCTGACATCAGTATTTTTTGCGCGTTTTGGTGCCAAACTCGCGCACAAGCTACCACCGCTGCTATTGAAGCGTTTATTTGCGCTGCTGCTAACCATTGTTGGCCTCAGCTTTTTGCTCAATTAAGGACTTTACATGCTCAGCTACCCCAATATTGACCCTGTGGCGATTGCCCTTGGGCCGCTAAAAATCCACTGGTACGGCTTGATGTACTTAGTTGGCATTGGCGGTGCATGGTGGCTGGCCAGCCGCCGCCTGCAACGCTTTGATCCGCAATGGACCAAAGACACCCTCTCCGACTTAGTGTTTTGGGTCGCGATGGGCATCATCTTAGGCGGACGCTTAGGCTATGTGCTGTTTTATGATCTGGCTGCCTATATTGAAAATCCAGCGCTGGTGCTGCGTATTTGGGAAGGTGGCATGTCCTTCCACGGTGGCTTTCTCGGGGTGATGCTGGCGGTCTGGTTGTTTGGTCGCAAGCATAAGAAAAGCTTTTTTCAACTGATGGACTTTATTGCGCCACTGGTTCCGATCGGATTGGGCGCTGGACGTATCGGTAACTTTATTAATGCCGAACTCTGGGGCAAGGCCACTGATGTATCTTGGGCCATGGTCTTCCCCACTGACCCTGCGCAACTGGCACGCCACCCTTCACAGCTCTATCAATTTGCTTTGGAAGGCGTGGCGCTGTTTGTCATTCTCTGGCTGTACTCACGCAAGCCACGCCCGACCATGGCGGTGTCCGGAATGTTTGCCTTGTGCTACGGCATCTTCCGTTTTATCGTCGAGTTCGTCCGCGTGCCTGATGCACAATTAGGCTACTTAGCCTTTGATTGGCTGACCATGGGCCAAGTGCTGTGCATCCCAATGATTGTCGGCGGCATCGGTTTAATTGTATTTGCCTATAAGCGTCAAGAGGTGGCCCAAGCATGAAACAGTATCTCGATTTAATGCGCCATGTGCGCGATCAAGGTGTGGATAAAAGCGACCGCACCGGCACCGGCACGCGCAGTGTGTTTGGCCACCAAATGCGTTTTGATTTAAACGCAGGCTTCCCGCTGGTCACCACGAAAAAGTGCCACTTAAGATCCATCATTCATGAGCTGCTGTGGTTTTTGCAGGGCGATACCAATATCAAATACCTCAAAGACAATGGTGTACGGATTTGGGATGAGTGGGCCGATGAAAATGGCGATTTAGGCCCCGTCTACGGCTATCAATGGCGTAACTGGCCAACGCCCAATGGCGAGTCAATTGATCAAATCAGCAACGTGATTGCGATGATTAAAAACAACCCTGATTCGCGCCGCTTAATGGTCAGCGCATGGAATCCAGCCTTGGTTGATGATATGGCCTTACCGCCCTGCCATGCACTGTTTCAGTTTTATGTGGCTGACGGCAAACTCAGCTGCCAGCTCTATCAGCGTTCAGCAGATATTTTCCTTGGCGTGCCCTTTAACATTGCCAGCTATGCCCTGCTAACCATGATGGTGGCACAGGTCTGTGGCCTGAAGCTGGGTGACTTTATTTGGAGCGGGGGCGACTGCCATCTGTATTCCAATCATATGGATCAAGTTGAAGAACAACTGAGCCGTGAGCCATTTGCCTTACCTACCATGAAAATCAATCCTCAAGTCAGCTCAATTTTCGACTTTAGCATTGATGACTTTGAGCTCTGTGATTATCAGGCGCACCCACATATCAAGGCTAAAGTGGCTGTTTAAGACAGGTATCGGCTATTGGTTAACTGCTTATTGAGCAGCATTGTTTTACTATGCTGCTCAAGCACAACATTTTTCAGCGCAGGCTCAGCGTTCCACCAGCGTGCTAAGCCTGCCACTCCAACACTATAGGTTTCGCTATGTACGACTGGCTAAACGCACTACCCAAAGCAGAACTGCACATGCATTTAGAAGGCTCATTAGAACCTGAGTTGATGTTCCAACTGGCTGAGCATAATAAAATCAAGCTGCCTTGGGACTCTGTTGAAACGCTGCGTAGTGCCTATAACTTCAATAATTTGCAGGAATTTTTGGACATCTATTATCAAGGTGCCAATGTCTTGCAAACTGAGCAGGACTTTTACGACCTGACTTGGGCCTATTTAAAGAAATGTGAAGAGCAGAACGTCATCCATGTTGAGCCCTTCTTTGACCCGCAAACGCACACGGCACGCGGCGTTTCCATGGAAGTGGCGATCACTGGCATCAGTGAAGCCTTGGCTGATGCGCGGGACTTACTGGGCATCAGCAGCGGCTTAATTCTCAGCTTTTTACGGCATTTACCTGAAGACGAAGCCTTTGCCACCTTGCAGCAAGCGATGCCGTTTCGTGATTTGTTTTTTGCCGTCGGTCTGGACAGCTCAGAAGCAGGCCATCCGCCCAGCAAATTTAGCAATGTCTTTGCCAAAGCCCGCGCTGAAGGATTCTTAGCCGTGGCCCATGCCGGTGAAGAAGGCCCACCAGAGTACATTTGGCAGGCCTTGGATTTACTTAAAGTCAGCCGTATCGACCACGGCGTGCGTGCTTGGGAAGATCAACGCTTAATGGCGCGCTTGATTGAAGAGCAAATCCCCCTCACCGTATGCCCGCTGTCCAACACCAAACTGCGGGTCTACCAAGAAATGAGCGAGCATCCAATTTTACAGATGCTTGAGCAAGGCGCGATGGTCACCGTCAACTCAGATGACCCTGCCTATTTTGGTGGTTATTTGACCGAGAACTTTCATGCGCTGTATACAGATTTAGGCATGACTAAAGAGCAAGCCCAGCGCTTGGCAGAAAATAGCCTTAACGCACGTTTAGCGCCGTAATCACGATAATGTCAGCCAGCAGGCAGCAGATCCTCGATTGGGCAGCCAGTGGCCACCTCGCTGCTGACAAACTTGAGCAAGCGCTGGCTATCACCAACAGTATGCCCAGCGCTGCGAATAATCTGCGTTTTCTCAGCCGCGTAGTCTTGGTCTTTGCCGTATTGCTGCTGTGCAGCGGAGTGATTTTTTTCTTCGCTTACAACTGGAATGACTTAAGCCGTTATAGCCAGTTTGCCCTTGCCCAAGGCGCGTTAATTGTCTCGTTGTTACCGCTACTACGGGTTAATCTGCAGCAGCCTGCTGGCCAAGCAGCGATGTTTGCCGCCAGTTTATTAGTCGGTGCTCTGTTGGCGCTGGTTGGGCAGACCTACCAAAGCGGCGCTGACACCTATGAGTTATTTGTAGTCTGGGCGCTGTTGATCACGCCTTGGGTGCTGCTGGCACGTATGCCAGCGCTGTGGCTGTTACTCCTGGTCTTGCTCAATGTGAGCCTGGTGTTGGCGCTGAATGTTCTCTCTATCCGCCATTTATTCGCACCCTTTAGCAATCTGGGCTGGTCTTTCTTCGCCTTGAATAGCGCTGCTGCTGGCCTGTGGATGCTAGCAACCCAGCGCTTATCGGCAACGCGCCTGCTGCGCTGGGGTGAGCGTGTGATCAACCTCTACAGTTTGCTGATCATTACTGTCTTAGCGATTGGCTATGTCTATTCGTGGTCAAACCCTGATGGACTGACGTTACCCGTTTGGGCTGCGTTCAGTGCCTTATGGTTGTATCTGTATCGCCTACGTCAGCTCGACCTGATGATGCTCTCTGCTTTGGTTATGGCTGCCATTGTATTAACAGTGGCGACTCTAGCGCATGCGTTCTCAGGCATTTTTCCTAACGACGGTATGTATTTTCTGCTGGCCCTGCTGGTCACTGGCTTATCCAGCGCTGCTGCGGTTTGGCTGAGAAAACTCAGTCAGCATGCTGCTTTAGCCAGCAGCTCTAGGAGCTCGCCATGACTCAATCCGCTGCGCTCTGGCGACAACTGCAACAGGCCGGTTTAGTCGCGGGCGAGATGCCAATATCTCATCCTGATGATCAGCCTCCTGCTCTTTTCCTACGTGTCTTGCTCGGTGCCAGCGGCTGGCTGTCCGCAGTATTTTTCTGTGTATTTATTGCGGCATTTTTTGTTAACTTTTTAGCGCAAGCCAGCACCATGTGGATTGTGGGTCTGGCTTTATGCGGGCTCAGCATCGGTATCAGCCGCATGGCAAAGATTGCGCTATTTGTTGAGCAATTTATCTTTGCCTGCAGCCTCGCGGGGCAAGTCTTTGTTGTGTATGGCGTATGGGAAAGTTCAGGTAGCGGCCCGTTGGCTGCCGCCGCTCTGCTGGTCTTGGAGCTGATTTTATTTGCCTTTATGGGTATTCGCAGCCAACGTGCTACAGCTGTCTTTCTCGCCTGCATGGCATTGTTGTGGTTGCTCGGGCAACACGCTTGGCTGTATGCGCTGCCCGTGCTCAGTGCAGCAGCGACGTGGTTATGGCTTAATCACTTACGTTTCTATAAGGACGCAGCCTATCTGCAGCCTGCAACTGTCGGCTTAACCCTTGCCTTATGCACAATGATTTTTATTGCGCTACTGGCCAACAGCACTGAACTCACATGGCTGCGCCTCGCTCCCAGCAACTGGCAGACACAAGTATGGGTTGCCGCTGCATTGAGCAGCTTGGTCTGCCTGCTGCTGGCTTGGCAACTGATCCAGCGCAACGTGCAGCAAGCTCAGCTGCGCATAATCGCCTTGTTGCTCAGCACTGGAATTGCGCTGGTTAATCTTAAAATGCTCGGTCTTGCACCCTTATGCCTGTTGCTGTGTATCGCAGTCGCGCTTGCGCATACGCGCCTGATTTGGCTCAACTTAGTATGTTTAGTCGCTTACTTGCTGCTGTATTACTACAGTTTAAATAACACCTTGCTGTATAAGTCGATACTGCTGTGCGCCAGCGGCGCGGTCTTACTCATCCTCTATGGCGTATTAAATCGCTACGCCAACACTCTAGCGACCGAAGGCAATGCGCATGCGTAAGTGGCTGATTGTACTCGGTGCGTTTTTGATTCTTGGCGTGGTCAACTGGGGTATTTGGCAAAACGAGCAGCTGATCAAAGATGGCGAAACGGTACTACTGGAGTTAGCACCGGTTGATCCGCGCTCCTTGATGCAAGGCGATTATATGGCGCTGCGCTTTGCCATGGCCGATGCAATACGAGGGCAGTTGGATAGTAAAAACGAGAGTTTAACCGGACAGGTTATTGTACAACTGGATGCACAAAGACGCGCCAGCTTGATCGGGCTGGATACACAACAACCGCTAGAGGATGACCAGCTGCGTCTACAGTTTCGCTTACGTAATGGCCAGATCAAGTTCGCCACCAATGCGTTCTTCTTTGAAGAAGGCACTGGCAGTGTCTATGAGCAGGCGCAATACGGGCTATTTAGGGTTGGCACAGCGGACCAGTTGATGTTGACTCACTTAGTTGATGCACAGCTACAAACGCTGGGGCAAGCCAAGCCCTTGCAGCCGATAAACACTTCAACACAGCGCTGAATTACAGTGGTTTAGCACCCATCAAAGCGCTAATACCTAATAACAGCAGCAACACTAACACAGCCCAGACCAGAGCAAAGATTTGCTGGCGGCCACTGGCGTTTTGTTGATTAACCAGCTGGGTTTGCCAGCGACTCAGGTTGCCGTACAACAAGCCGCCAAAGATAAACAACACTGGCATCAAAGCAATACTGATCATCAGCCACTTCTGGCTTAAAGGACGACCTGATAAATGGCTTAACCACCAACCGGTAATTGGCAGGGTCGCCGCCAGTACGGTAAATACCGGCAAGCTGATCATACTGGTGCGGCGTAGTTTTTGTGCAAGCACAACAGTGCCTTTACCTTTGGCACGCCAAACAATGATGATATGGGCAAGCACACCCAAGATCAGCAAAATTGCTGGAATACTGTGACTGATACGCAAGATTAAATAACTATCCAAACTCTATTACTCCTAAAACCTATAAACCCGTACAACACTTGATTGATGTCAATCTAAGTATGCTCAGCCTAACCTAAAAACAACTGATAAGCCGGATTTTCAGTTTCATCCCAGTAGCGATAGCCAATTTTATCTAAAGCCTCAGTCAGTAAGGCTTGCTCTTCAGCCGGCACCTGCAATGCGGCCAGCACGCGACCATCGGCAGCACCGTGATTGCGGTAATGGAACATCGAAATATTCCAACGTCCGCCAAGTTTGTTTAAAAAGTTAAACAAAGCGCCTGGGCGCTCCGGAAATTCAAAACGAAACACCCGCTCGCTGCTCACCGCATCAGCATGACCGCCCACCATATGGCGGATATGTAACTTAGCCAGCTCGTTTTCGGTAAGATCCAGCACAGGAAAACCTTGCTCACGTAAGTGCTCAAGCAAGGCTGCACGCGGATCTAAGTCGGGGTGAGTTTGCACGCCAACAAAAATATGCGCAGTGCCATCGGTGTGATAGCGGTAGTTAAACTCAGTGATCTGGCGCTTACCCACTGCTTCACAGAACTGCTTAAAGCTGCCCGGTTTCTCTGGAATAGTCACCGCGATAATGGCTTCACGCTGCTCACCTAATTCGGCACGCTCAGCGACATGGCGCAAGCGATCAAAGTTAACGTTGGCACCGGAATCAATCGCCACGATGTTTTCACCGACAATACCGCTGCGCTCAATATATTTTTTAATCCCTGCCACCGCTAAAGCGCCAGCCGGCTCAGTAATGGAGCGGGTGTCGTCATAAATATCTTTCATTGCCGCACAGATTTCATCGGTGCTGACAGTGATCACTTCATCGACATAGTCACGGCAAATGGCAAAAGTATGCTTGCCTATTTGGGTCACCGCAACGCCATCAGCAAACAGCCCAACCTGGGGTAATACCACACGTTCACCGGCGGCCAAGGCTCGCTGCAAGCAGTTGGAATCATCCGGTTCCACACCAATAATTTTTACTTCAGGGCGCACATACTTAATGTAGGCCGCCACACCAGCAATCAAACCGCCGCCGCCACAAGGGACAAATACCGCATGCAAGGGGCCTTGATGCTGACGCAAGATTTCCATCGCCACAGTGCCCTGCCCAGCAATCACATCCGGATCATCGTAGGGATGGATATAGACCAAACCTTTTTCTTCCACCAGTTTCAGTGAGTAGGCCAGCGACTCAGGAAAGGCATCACCGTGCAACACCACCCGTGCACCACGCGCGCGCACGGCTTTGACTTTAATTTCCGGGGTGGTTTTGGGCATTACGATAGTGGCTTTAATCCCGAGAAACTTGGCCGCCAGCGCTACACCTTGCGCATGATTACCGGCTGAAGCGGTGACCACACCACAGGCGCGCTCTTCGGCACTAAGCTGCACAATTTTATTGTAGGAGCCACGAATTTTAAACGAGAAGACCGGTTGCAAATCTTCACGCTTGAGCAAAATGTTATTGCCTAAACGCTCAGACAATTGCGGTGCAGCCTGCAGCGGCGTTTCTTGGGCCACGTCATATACACGGGCGTTTAAGGTTTTTTTCACATAATGTTCAAGCATGGCGGATTCACTAAACTGTGCGACAAAGTCAAACAGTCTACTCCACCGTTAACAACTCAACCACATGCAGGCGCTTAAGTCGCTATAATCAACCTGTATTCCCTTATTGACCGGAGCCTCTCGTGAATCAAGATCAACGCAAGCAAGCCGTGGCCCAAGCGGCGATTGACTACATCCTTCCGCACCTTGAGCCGCGCAGCATCATTGGGGTTGGCACCGGCTCTACTGCCAACTTTTTTATTGATTTACTGGCTGAGCACAAATATGACTTTGCCGGCGCGGTAGCCAGCTCCGAAGCCACCGCAGAGCGTTTAAAGCAGCACGGAATTAGCGTGCATGATCTGAACTCGGTACAAGAGTTAGAGTTCTACGTGGACGGCGCCGACGAGTGCAATAAATATTTAGAGCTGATTAAAGGCGGTGGTGCTGCACTGACCCGGGAAAAGATTGTTGCGGCAGTGGCCAAGACCTTTATTTGTATTGCTGATGACAGCAAAAAAGTTGGCGTACTCGGTGAGTTTCCGTTGCCGGTTGAAGTGATCCCAATGGCACGCAGCTATGTGGCCCGCCAACTGCTGCAACTGGGCGGCGACCCGGTCTATCGCACCGGTGTGGTGACGGATAATGGTAACGTGATTTTAGACCTGCACAATATGCAAATCACTGATCCGCGCGGTTTAGAAGAAAAAATCAATAACATCGTTGGCGTGGTGTGCAGCGGACTCTTTGCTCAGCGCCCAGCCGATGTTTTATTGCTGGGTAGCAGCAGCGGTGTCGAGACTTTAGTGCGCAACAGCTAATTGAGCGACAAGCTAGGCTGCTTTATCACAGCCTAGCACGCCTAGCTCAGCAAATTTAACGCGCCAGAATTAGCCGTGCTTGCTCACGAATCGATTCGCGCCAGTTCTGCGGTTCCAATACGTCAAAGCGCGCACCAAAGCCCTGCAGCCACCATAAAGTCTGCTGATCATTGGACACCAACGCGGTCAATTCAACCCAACCATCAGCCTGCGGCTCTGATAATGTTTGCTGCTCACTGAGCGGTGTTTCACTGAGCATACGTGCGGTATCCTGATCAATACGTGCACGCAACGTCACCCATTGCTCAGCACCTTCTAGCGCATAACCAAAGCCGCCATTATCAATATAGGTTTGCACATCAAAATCTGCTTTGAGGCGATACCCTTGCGTACTGGCTGTGGCCTGTAAAATCCGCTGTAAAGGAAACTGGCGAATATCCGCATAGTCATTCACGGTAGCAAGTAGATAAGTGACGTTATGCCGAGTCACTAAGCCCTGCGCATGTAAAGTGTAAGCTTTACCAACACTGCTGCTGCGCGCCATATATTGCACATCCAGCGCTTGGCCCATCAACAATGCCTCGGTCACCGCTTGCCATATTTGTGGCTCAACCTTAGCTGGCAATAAGGCTTTACCATTGGCAATGCTGCGCACTTTATTGTTCCACTTCGAGAAGCTGTTGCTTTCAAGGCTGTCTAAAAATTGCCGAGCCATTTGAAACTGCACACTCAACTGATCCACTGCAACCGGCGGCAATAAGTTTTTCACATGCTGCTCTGCCAAAACCATAGCCAAGGCTGTGGCCGGATCCAGTGCCGGTAAATTACTGTTGTAATTGGCTACAAAACTCCAACGAAATGGCTTTTTCTCACGATTGCAGATCAGTGGAAAAAATGCTGACATGCGCTCTAAATCACGCTGAATAGTGCGCAGCTCCACAGCAAAACCACGCTCATCTAAGAACGCTTTAATGGTCGTTGTCGCTTTAAAATGTGGCTCTCGTGGAATCAGCTGCAACATCGCAAGATGGCGAAAGAGGGTGTCGCGAACGGCCATAGGTGCTTTCCTTTTCTGATGACTGTCAGCAGCCTACCCCATAGCTCAATTTATGCTAGAGCCCTGATGCTTTTTAAACACATAAAATAAGTTCGGCTCGCTCACAATATAAATAGTGCCGGCGCTATCCATAGCAACGCCTTCTGCTTGCTTGATGCTGCGGGTCAGGCCATTAAAGCCCATGGCTAAGCTGATAAAGCTGACCGGATTACCCTGAGCATCCAGTTCTAAAAGCATGCGCGACTCATCCGACAGCACCAACACATTCCCGCTGCGCTGATCAACCGCCAAGGAAGAAAAATCACGCATAAACACCTGGTCCGAGGGCAACTCGAGCAATGCCTGTGGCGTGATACTGTCCCCTTTATCCAGCTCAGGAAATGGCAAACTAAATAAGCCAAAGGGGCTGCGCTCTTTAGCCAGCAGCATACGCTGGTTACGCGCATCCCACGCCACGCCTTCAAAGCCTTTATTACCTGCGTTCTGATGCCCCAAGCTGATTGAATCTAAGGTGGCACCATCAATAAAGGTGGTATCGGGTGACAGGCGAAAAATCGTCATTTGCCCACGCCGCTCATCAATCACAGCAATGCGCCCATCACTTAGCACCTCCACTCCTTCAAGATCAGAAAAGCCACGCAACTCAACCTCGCGCAATATCTCTCCCATTAAAGACAACTCAACCAATTTCGGAATCCTGCCCGTCACGGTGAACAGCGTGTTACTCAGCGGACTCCAACTCAGACCTGAAGTTTGCGCCTCGGCCAACCCCTCTAATGGCTTGGCTTGAATTACCGCACGGTAGCCTGGCAGCCAAATGCTGTCTTCTTGTTGCTGCGCACTGGTGCTGTGCTCTTGCCACAAAAACAGCAAGCGATCATCCCAGTGTAAATAACGCAATGTACCCACTGCGACAAGCACAGCAAGCAGCACCAGCGTCCATCGTTTCGGGCGCTGCTTGATCTTTTTAAACATGCTCAAAGCCTTCTCAAATATTATTAATACGCGCACAGCAAAGGCTATTTAGAGCGCCTAGCACAGGCTGTTATGATTCAGCGCGCCATCCTACTGCTAAAATCAGACCCGCGCTTAAGACAATCGTTATACTCTGCACACTGTTAATCTGGAGAGTCCCATGTCACTGCCTATTTTACGCTTAAAATCCAACGCTGACCGCCGGCTACGCAGTGGCCACCTATGGGTCTATAGCAATGAAGTTGATACTCAGCTGTCGCCTTTGAGCGGATTTAAAGTCGGTGATCAAGCCATTGTTGAAAACGCTTCGGGGAAAACTTTAGGCGTTGTCGTAATGAGCCCGCAAACGCTGATCTGCGCACGTTTGGTTTCACGCGATACAGAGCACCGCCTCGATAAATCCCTGTTAGTCCACCGTCTCAATATTGCTCTGTCATTACGCGAGCGTTTGTTTACCGCGCCTTTTTACCGCTTAGTGCATGGCGAGGGCGATTTACTGCCGGGTTTGGAAATTGACCGTTTTGGCGACATTATCGTAGTGCAAATCACTGCCGCCTGCATGGAGCCGCACAAAGACATTATTCTTGAAGCCTTATTACAGGTGTGTAAACCCACTGGCGTACTTTGGCGCAATGACGCTAACACCCGCGACGCCGAAGGTTTAGAGCGTTACTTAGAAGTGGCTTACGGGGAAGTCCCAGAGTGGGTGCAACTGGTTGAAAATGATTTAGTTTATGTCGCTCCGCTGCTGCAGAAAAAAACTTTAGGCTGGCATTTTGATCAACGTTTTAATCGTTTGCAGGCGGCGGTGTATTGCACCGACAAACGCGTGCTGTCGGTCTACAGCGATGTCGGTAGTTGGGCGATTCCTGCGGCATTGGCTGGCGCTACGCAAGTGTTGTGTGCCGATGCGTCAGCGCAAGCCTTAGATGCTTTAGAGCAAAATGCGCAGCTCAATGATATCGGTGAAACTCTGCTCTGCGCTGAAGGTGATGTGCTGGAAACTTTACAAGCACTAAAACGCGATGAAGAGCGTTTTGATGTGATCATTGTTGATCCGCCCGCCTTTATTAAACGTAAGAAAGACCTGAAAACCGGTGAGGCAGGCTATCGAAAGGTATATGAGCATTGCATCCGTTTACTCAACCGTGATGGTATTTTAATTTGCTCATCGCGCTCACCATTTTTCACTGAAGAAAGCATGCACAGCACCTTACTGGCAGCCGCTCGACATCTGGATCGCAACATTCAGATTCTTGAACAAAGCGGACAAAGTGCCGATCATCCAATGCACCCGGCGATCCCAGAAACGCGTCATCTAAAATACAGCGTGTGCCGCATCTTGCCCAACAGCTAAGTCAGCCGCGTTAACCACGCGCAAGCAAAACAGCGCTGCCCTTTGCCCACCTGCACTGGGCAGCGTAGAATCAGCAACATTCTCGTCACTACCCTCGGCGAGCCAACGCATGCTTTGCCAACCGCACGGTCACCCCGCAGCAACAGTTGCAGATGCGCTTACCGCCCTTATTTTATTTTTTGCAGGAAGTTCTGATGCCTGATTATCGTTCGAAAACCTCAACCTTCGGCCGCAATATGGCGGGTGCTCGCGCTCTGTGGCGTGCAACCGGTATGACCGACGAAGATTTCCATAAGCCGATCATTGCGGTGGCCAACTCTTTCACCCAATTTGTGCCAGGTCACGTACACCTGAAAGACATGGGGCAATTGGTGGCGCGTGAAATTGAACGCGCGGGTGGCGTTGCCAAAGAATTTAATACCATTGCCGTGGATGACGGTATCGCGATGGGTCACGACGGCATGCTGTATTCGCTGCCGAGTCGTGAAATCATTGCTGATTCAGTGGAATACATGACCAATGCGCACTGCGCCGATGCCTTGGTGTGTATTTCCAACTGCGATAAAATCACCCCCGGCATGCTGATGGCGGCATTGCGCCTAAACATTCCAGTGGTATTTGTTTCTGGTGGCCCCATGGAAGCTGGTAAAACCAAGCTGGCCAATCACGGCTTAGACTTAGTCGATGCCATGGTGATCGCCGCTGACGATGACGCTTCAGATGAGAAAGTGGCTGAATACGAGCGCAGCGCTTGTCCAACCTGTGGTTCTTGCTCAGGCATGTTTACTGCCAACTCAATGAACTGCTTGGTTGAAGCCCTAGGCTTAGGCTTACCGGGTAACGGTACCGTATTGGCGACCCACGCTGATCGTAAAGAGCTGTTCTTAGAAGCCGGTCGCACCATTGTTGGGCTGTGCCAGCGCTACTATAAAGAAAACGACGAATCCGTTCTGCCACGCAACATTGCCAACTTCAAAGCCTTTGAAAACGCTATGTCGTTAGATATTGCGATGGGTGGTTCAACCAACACCATTCTGCACCTCTTGGCTTCGGCACAAGAAGCTGAAATGGACTTTAACTTGCTGGATATCGACCGTTTATCGCGTAAGGTGCCAGAGTTGTGCAAAGTTGCACCCAACATCCAGGACTATCATATGGAAGATGTGCACCGTGCCGGTGGTATCTTCAGTATTTTAGGCTCATTGGCCCGAGGCGGTTTCTTACACACTGATTTGCCAACCGTACATAGCAAAACCATGGCCGATGCGATTGCTAAGTGGGACATCACCCAAACTGACGATCAAGCCGTACACACCTTCTTTAAAGCAGGCCCTGGCGGCATTCCAACCCAGACTGCATTCAGTCAAGCAACACGCTGGCCAACCCTAGACTTAGATCGTAAAGAAGGCTGTATTCGTGACGTTGCACACGCCTACTCTCACGAAGGTGGCTTAGCCGTGCTCTACGGCAATATCGCGGTGGATGGCTGTGTGGTGAAAACTGCCGGTGTGGATAAATCCATTCACGTGTTTGAAGGCAAAGCCAAAATTTTTGAAAGCCAAGACTCGGCGGTACGTGGCATTTTGGCCGACGAAGTGCAAGCTGGTGATATCGTCATCATTCGCTACGAAGGCCCGAAAGGTGGTCCGGGTATGCAAGAAATGCTCTACCCAACCAGCTACCTAAAATCTAAAGGTTTAGGTAAAGAATGCGCCTTGCTAACCGACGGTCGTTTCTCTGGTGGTACGTCTGGTTTATCCATTGGGCATGCTTCTCCAGAAGCGGCAGCCGGAGGTGCAATTGGCTTGGTACAGGAAGGCGATACAATTCTAATTGATATCCCTAACCGTACAATTAACCTGCAAATCAGCGATGCAGAACTGGCTGAACGCCGCGTCGCCCAAGATGCCAAAGGTTGGAAGCCGGTTGAAGTGCGCCCACGTAAAGTGACTACAGCGCTTAAGGCCTACGCCTTATTAGCCACCAGTGCCGATAAAGGTGCAGTGCGCAATAAAGCCATGTTGGACGAATTGCTTTAATAGCTGACGACAGTCGCTGTACAGGCACTTAATCTACGTTGCATAAAAAAGGCCCAGCTCTTTATCGAGATCTGGGCCTTTTTATATGTGCAGCGCCAGCCTAAGCCGCGCGGTAGCCGTGTTATTTAGACAGGCACAACCGCTAAGTCACTCAGCAAACGTGAGGCAATAAACAGATAAATCACCACGCCAGTGGCATCACACACTGAAGTAATCAATGGCGCACTGGCACTGGCAGGGTCAAAGTTAAACTTGCTGAGAATAAATGGCAGACTCATGCCGATCATACAGCCAATCATCACAATCGAAACCATACTCAAAGCCAGCACTAAAGCGACCGTTTCATCACCGCGGATATAGCCTAAAACGGATACGGCGGCCGCCATCGTACACCCCAAGGCCAAAGCCACTAGCGCCTCGCGGCCAATCAAATACAGCCAGTCACGCATCACCACTTCACCGGTGGCAAGGGCGCGCACCATCAAAGTGGCGGACTGTGAGCCGGCGTTACCACCACTGTCGACCAGTAGCGGTAAGAAAAACACTAAAACAATATTGGCCGCGATAATATCTTCAAAATGCGCAATACCTGCACCGGAAAACAAATTACCAAACACCAACAGCACCAACCAAAAAACGCGCTTGCGATACAGCAAAGCAATACTGGCATCTTTTAAATTGCCAATAACAGTACTTACACCTGCTGATTTATGAATATCTTCAGTCACTTCTTCGCTGGCCACATCCATGGCATCGTCATAGGTGACAATACCAATCAACACGCCATTCTCATCAGTAATCGGCAACGCCAATAAATCATAACGGGCGATGATTTTAGCAATATCTTCTTGATCGTCGCCTACATCAGCGCTGACCACATCACTGGTCATCAAATCTTCAATCGTCTTGTTCAGGTCAGCAAGAATCAAATCACGTAAAGACACCACACCCAGTAAACAGCGCTCGTCATCAATCACATAAACTTGATAAATCGTTTCTGCATCAGGCGCCTCATCACGCAAATACGCCATGGCTTGAGTCACGGTCATATCTTGTTTAAGGGCGGCATAGTCCGAGGTCATCAAGGCGCCAGCCGTACCCTCAACATAGGCTGACAATTTACGAATGTCTTCGCGTTCCGCTTGCGCCAAAGCCGGCAGCAAGATATCACGCTGATTTTGGTCAAAACGCTTAAATAAATCAGTGCGCTCATCGGCTGGCATCTCACTGACTAACGCAGCCAATGTGGCGCGGGGAAATTCGCGGGCTAAGCGCACTTGCTGATCAGCTTCGAAATAGCTGAACACTTCTGCACGCTTGGGCACACGCTCAAGCAAGCGCCAACACAACGTCGGCTCTAACTGCTCTAAAACATCCGCCAAATCCACGGGGCGCAAGCTTTTAGTCGCGGCTAAAGCACTGTCAAAATCATTACTTTCAATCGCAGCGCTGAGGGCGAGTGCGAGACTTGTATCGGTATGACTCATTATAAATCTCCAGGCGACCAGCATCGGGTAACGTATGGAGACTCGCAATGTAAACAGGCGGGGGTCAGTCCATCATAAACCGTCAGCAAACACGCTGATCATAGTAACGAATGAAGTCCAACAAGGACCTGTACAAGAATTGTCCATAGAGCCTTAATGTTCTCTGTTGAGGCGTTTATGCGGCGTGCGAATACTAAGACAAGCGCCCAGCAATAACAACTGCCGCCGTGCGCGGCTGATTCAGTTAGCCGATTATTGTGATAATCGGTATGCTTGTTTGCAATGAATAATTTTTCTTAAAATAAAGTATTTTGAGTGGTGCTGTACACCCTTTTCGGAGCTTATTTTGACAGCCACAATTGATGACGTAAAACGCTATTTACTCGATCTCCAAGAGCGTATCTGCGCGACTTTAGAGCAGGCTGACGGTGGCACTTTTTTTGAAGAAAGCTGGCAGCGTCCAGGCGGTGGCGGTGGCCGTACCCGCGTTTTAGAAAACGGCGCACTGATTGAAAAAGGTGGGGTGAATTTCTCCCATGTCTATGGCGACTCTTTACCACCATCGGCCAGCGCGCACCGCCCCGAGCTGGCCGGCCGCTCATTCCAAGCCATGGGCCTGTCCTTAGTGATTCACCCAGAAAATCCACATATACCCACCTCGCACGCCAATGTGCGTTTGTTTGTAGCGGAAAAGCCCGGTGAAGAGCCGATCTGGTGGTTTGGCGGTGGTTTTGACCTGACCCCTTACTATGCCGAAGAAGAAGACTGCGTACATTGGCACCAAGTCGCCCATGATGCCTGCGCGCCCTTCGGCGCTAATGTCTATCCTGAATATAAAGCTTGGTGCGATAAATACTTTTACCTGAAACACCGTAACGAACCACGCGGGATTGGTGGGCTGTTCTTTGATGATCTGAATCAGTGGGATTTTGATACCTGCTTTGCTTTTATGCGCGCCGTCGGCGAGGCCTTTCTTGAGGCCTATATGCCGATTGTGCAGCGTCGTCGGCATACCCCATTCACTGAGCAAGAGCGTGAATTCCAAGCGCACCGCCGCGGCCGTTATGTTGAGTTCAACTTGGTGTTTGACCGTGGTACTTTATTCGGCCTGCAGTCAGGCGGGCGTACTGAGTCCATTTTAATGTCACTGCCGCCACAGGTGCGCTGGGGTTACGACTGGAAGCCCGAAATCAACAGCCGCGAAGCGCGACTCACCGACTATTTTTTACAAGACCGTGACTGGCTTGGCGAGGCGCAGAACAAATGAAATATTATGGCGTATTTGGCAATCCCATTGCCCACAGCAAATCACCCCACATTCATCGCTTATTTGCCCAACAAGCTGGCCTACAAATCAGCTATGAACCGTTGCTAGCACCTTTAGACGGTTTTTCTGAGGCTGTTGCGCAGTTCTTTAAACATGGCAGTGGTGCTAATGTCACTGTGCCCTTTAAAGAGCAGGCCTTTGCCCTCGCTGATCAACTCAGCGAACGGGCACAACGTGCTCAAGCGGTCAATACCTTAAAAAAACTGAGCGATGGCAGCTTATTAGGTGATAACACCGACGGTGCCGGCCTGGTCAATGACCTGCTCAATAATCATGTCGAACTGGCCGGCAAAAATATCTTAATTTTAGGTGCCGGTGGTGCCGTACGTGGTGTACTTGAACCCCTATTGGCGCAGCAGCCAGCAGAGCTGTGCATCGTTAACCGCACTGTGGAAAAAGCTGAACAGTTGGCGCGTGAGTTTGCTGATTTAGGTCCAATGACCGCCTGTGGCTACGACTGGATTGACGCCCCAGTAGATATTATTATCAATGGCACCTCGGCCAGCCTCTCAGGTGCTCTGCCACCTTTGGCAGACTCCTTAATCAAGGCCGGCGATACCATTTGCTACGACATGATGTACGGCAAACAGACCACCGTGTTTAATCAGTGGGCGCAACAACATGGCGCAGCACGCACTTTAGACGGCTTAGGTATGTTGCTTGAGCAAGCAGCCGAAGCCTTTTATCTGTGGACCGGGGTACGCCCTGACCCTGCGCCGGTATTGCAGCAGTTACGCGCGCAGCTCTAAGCAGCCCTTGGTCATAGCCCTAAGCTGAGCGCAGCACCTGGCCCGTCCGCAAATCGCGGATGGTGCTGGGCTTGCTGCTCTGGCCCAGCTCACCGTTTAATACGGCATCCAACTGACCATGAAAATACTGCTCAATGCGCAGTCGACTTTTCGCTGGCAAGCGTCCACTGGGGTTAGCTGAGGTTGAGACTATTGGCCCAGTTAACTCACATAAGTGCGCAACCAGCGGATGGGCACTGACTCGAATAGCAACACTGTCATGTGCCCCACAAATCCACTCAGGCACGCGGTTATGGTGTGGTACCAGCCAAGTGTTGGGCCCCGGCCAGCTGTTGCTTAGTTGCTGTATTTGCGCAGTACTTAAGCCGCGCAGTAACCAAGCAAACTGGTCAATAGATGCGCCAACCAAAATCAAGCCTTTATGCTCAGGGCGATCTTTCAAAGCCAGTAAACGTGCCACAGCTGTCGCATTAAAAGGATCACAACCCAAGCCCCAAACCGCTTCGGTCGGATAAGCAATCACCGCACCACGGCGAACTTTTTGCGCAATCTGTTGAATCTGCCAAGCACTGGTCATCAAGTCTACTCACAAGCATCGAACTGCTAGATCAATAAAGCGCTTATCTTAAACCTGTCCGGCCTTGCGATACAGCCACAAACCACCCTCATTACTCACATCACCATTCATTTCAAACTCAGTAAGTAAGGTTAATACCTCTGATAATTGCAACTCACTGAGCTCAACCAATGAGTCAATATCCAGCGGCTGTACTTTTAGCAGCTCCAGCAACGGATGCTGTAACAGTAATGATTGCTGCAGGGGTTTGACCTCAGCCGGCGCAGACAGCTGCCAGCCGTGTAATGATTCTAAAATATCCCCTACCGTTTCAATCAGGGTTGCGCCGTCACGAATCAGTTGATGGCAGCCGCGTGCGCTTGGTGAGTGAATCGAGCCCGGAATGGCATAGACTTCGCGGCCTTGTTCAGCGGCTAGACGTGCGGTAATCAACGAGCCACTAGAAGGACTGGCCTCCACCACCAGCACACCTAAGGCCAGACCACTGATAATGCGATTGCGCCGCGGGAAATGACTGGCATGCGGCGCACTGTTTAGGGTTAGCTCTGATACGAGTGCGCCACCCTGCTCAACAATAGTGCGCGCCAAGTGTCGATGGCGCGCCGGATAGACTCGATTGAGCCCCGTCCCCACCACAGCAATGGTTGCGCCCTGCACATCTAACGCACCCTGATGCGCTGCAGCATCGACACCGAGCGCCAAACCACTGGTTATGGCAAAACCACCCCGGGCTAAACTGCGGGCAAACGCTTGCGCTGTATCTAAACCAGGTCGTGTAGCGCGGCGGCTGCCAACGATAGCTATTTGTGGCTGCTCCAAAATAGTCAGAGCGCCCTGTATAAAGAGTAACGGTGGAGCGCCACTCGTCTCTTTTAACAAGGCTGGATATTCAGGCATATCATGCAACAGCAGATGCTGCTGCTCTCGCTCGGCCCAACGTAGCGCCAATAAGGCATGCTCGCGCACCGTGGCACAGCGCCGCGCATCAGTGCTGCTTTGCGACATGCCTATCGCACGCCACGCGGCCGCCGGCGCAGTTAAAGCTGAGCTGGCAGAGCCAAATACATTAATCAGTTTATAGAAGCGTTGCGGACCGATATCGGGCAGGCTATGTAAGCGCAAACGCGCTTCTAGCTCTGCGGGCGAGCAGTGCGTCATATCAACATCCTTATTCAGAGCGAATGACGCCCTGTCATTCGTATGCTCCAGTGTAGTCAGCACGTGCTAAAAAGCAAAAAGCGCCCTACTTGAGGACGCTTTTTGCGCTATCACAATGACTGCAGGAACGGGCTAAGGGTTTTTCACCTTATCCATCACCGCCAACTGACGACTGGCATACAGTACTAAGCCATAGCTAAGTTTATCGTAGGTACGAAACACCATCAGCAAACCAGAACGCTCGTCTGGAATTTTTACCGAATCACCGCTGACGCGATCACGTACAGTTTCACCGGTTTTATACACCGCCAGAACGTTGCCTTCAACCAAGCCATCACGCGCTCCTTTGTTAAGGGTGACCACATCAAACTGGCCAATTTGCGAAACACCGCGCGGCACATCCAAGATAACCCCTTCAATACTTTCTTTTGGCTCACTGGGTGAGAAGGTTGAATTGATCGCACGCTCTTCAGTCGCAAACAGTCGGTCAGCAATGCGCACTTCTTGGGTGGTACGACTTAACACCATGGTACCGATTTCACCATCAATGGCGACAATTTCACCACTGCCAATATCATCGGCGTTTATACCAAGAAACTCTTCGGTCACTGGGTCAATATAGGTGCGGCCTTGGCGGAAGATGCCATAGATCGCATGATCTTCAACATCACCACGTACATAAATACGATCGCCTGCGCCACTGACTACGCGTTCAGCATTACCAGCAACGACATAGGGGTTTGCGGCAAACTCTTCCGGCGAGTTGACGATGCGGTTGCTCAGCAAAAAGCTATTGATAGCATCTAAAGGAATGGTGGGAATGGCTTCAGCCATTGGCGTACTGCGCACTTTAGGCGATAATTTAATGGTGCCACGGCTCGCACCGCGATTGAGCATGATGCGCGGCTGCCCATCAATGTATACTAGGCTTAAGTGGTCACCTGGATAAATCAAATGTGGGTTAGCGACCTGTGGGTTAGCATGCCAAATTTCTGGCCACTTCCATGGCTTACTTAGAAATCGACCGGAAATATCCCATAAAGTGTCGCCTTTAACCACAGTATAGGAGTCAGGGTGGCCATCTTTTAACTGTACTTGTGCTTGTACTGCAGCAGTAGCAAGTAGTAACAGAGCAAGTAATGTTTTCCTCATGCGGTGAATCCCTTTATCATATGTCGACAGTGGAACGCCTAATGACAATTCCAGAACCCTATTTTGGCTTTACAGCCATTTCTTTATTATGCTGCGTGTCATAGTAGCAGTGCTTTCTAAATTTATTCCATAAGTACATCACAAACGCATATGGCAATTTTAAATATTCTTGAATATCCCGATCCTCGACTGCGCACCATAGCTAAACCTGTGACGCAGGTCGATGATAAAATCCGCACCCTGATTGATGACATGCTAGAAACCATGTACGAAGCTCCAGGCATTGGTTTAGCTGCCACTCAGGTTGACCAACATATTCGCTTGGTGGTTATGGATTTATCAGAAGATAAGTCTGCACCGCAAGTGTTTATTAACCCTGAATTTGAAGTGCTCACCGATGAAACTGACCTCTATCAAGAGGGGTGCTTATCGGTGCCTGGCTTTTTCGAAGACGTGCAACGCCCGCAGCGGGTTAAAATCAATGCGCTCGATCGCGATGGCAAACCCTTTGAACTGATAGCTGATGGTTTATTAGCAGTCTGTATTCAGCATGAGTGCGACCATTTAAACGGTAAGCTCTTTGTTGATTACTTATCATCACTGAAGCGTGATCGCATTAAGAAAAAGCTCGAGAAAATCCATCGCCAGCAGAAAAACTAAGCATTTTTCAAGTGGTCGCTGTGCACTGATATTCCTTCTGTTTTAGCAAGGTACTTGTATGTCTTCGTCTCTACGGATTGTGTTTGCCGGTACACCTGAGTTTGCTGCACGTCACTTACAAGCGCTACTCGATAGCCAACACAACGTTGTGGCGGTATATACACAGCCCGATCGGCCGGCGGGGCGCGGTCAAAAACTAACCCCCAGTGCAGTTAAGCAATTGGCGCTAGAGCATGACATTCCAGTACTGCAGCCGGTTAACTTACGCAGCGCTGAAGCGCAGCAAGAACTGGCCAACTTTAATGCTGATCTAATGGTGGTGGTGGCCTACGGTTTAATCCTGCCACAAGCCGTTTTGGATACCCCGCGCCTTGGCTGTATCAATAGCCATGCCTCACTGCTGCCGCGCTGGCGTGGCGCAGCTCCGATTCAACGAGCGATTGAAGCTGGCGATAGCGAAACCGGTATTACTGTGATGCACATGGAGGCTGGCTTAGATACCGGCCCTATGTTGCTCAAAGTCAGCACACCGATTTTAGCCACTGACACCGGCGGCAGTTTGCATGATCGGTTAGCCGCGCTGGGTCCTGATGCGGTGTTAACTGCCATTCAAGGCTTAGCTGACGGCAGCTTAACCGCTGAAAAGCAGTTGGATGGCTTGGCCACTTACGCGCATAAACTGAATAAACAAGCCGCTGTTATTGACTGGCAGCGCCCTGCCGCAGCTTTGGATTGCCAAATTCGCGCCATGTACCCTTGGCCGATTTGCCATACTCTGCTAGCTGGGGAAACACTAAAGATTCATGCCGCTGAGCTTGCTGAAGGGCAAGGCCAGCCCGGTGAAATTCTCAGTGCCGAGCGCAGCGGTTTATTAGTGGCCTGCGGTGAGCAAGCATTGCGTCTCACCCGTGTGCAACTGCCCAACGCTAAAGCCTTAGCCTTTAGTGACTTACTTAATAGTAAGAAAGATCTGTTCCAGCCCGGTCAGGTACTGGGTTTATGAACCCACGCCTCGCCGCAGCGCGCGCATTGGCTGCAGTACTTGCCGGCAAAGCTTCGTTAGCCAGTAGTTTGCCGTCGCAACTGGAACGGGTTAGTGATAGAGATAAAGGCCTAGTGCAAGAGCTGGCCTTTGGCACCGCGCGCTGGCAGCCGCGTTTATCGGCATTAGCTTTAGCCCTGCTCAGTAAACCTTTTCGCAAAGCTGATCAAGACATTGAAGCACTGCTGTTAATTGGCTTGTACCAACTGCTCTACACCCGTATTCCAGCGCACGCCGCTATCGCTGAAACCGTTGGCTGTGCCACCGCGTTAAAAAAGCCTTGGGCTAAAGGTTTACTCAACGCAGTTTTGCGCCGTGCACAGCGCGAAGCTGAAACGCTGTTACCAGCATTAGAAAAAGATCCTGTGGTCCTCACCGCGCACCCGCGCTGGCTGCAAAAATCGCTGAAAGCCTTTTGGCCCGATGATTGGCTCGCCATTTGCGAGGCCAACAATAGCCACCCACCTTTTACTTTGCGTGTTAATCAGCGTGTTTCGAACCGCGAGACCTATTTAGCCAAGTTGACTGAAGCCGGTATTGCTGGACAAGCAACCCCCTTCAGCCCAGTCGGCATCACCTTAGACACGCCCTGCGATGTTACGGCATTACCAGGTTTTGTTGATGGTGCAGTCAGCGTGCAAGATGAAGCAGCGCAATTAGCGGCAGGTCTGCTGATGCTCGAACCTGAGCAGCGCGTACTGGATGCTTGCTGTGCCCCCGGCGGAAAAACCTGCCATATTTTAGAAAGCCAGCCAGACTTGCGCGAGGTGGTGGCGATTGATTTAGAACCGCAGCGTTTAGAACGGGTTAAAGAAAACCTCATGCGTTTAAAGTTAGATGCCACACTGCTCGCTGGCGATGCTCGCGCCACCGAGCAGTGGTGGGATGGTCAGCCGTTTCAACGGATTTTGCTCGATGCGCCCTGCTCGGCAACGGGAGTGATTCGTCGCCATCCCGATATTAAATTGGCCCGTCAAGCCGATGACATTGCTGCCCTCGCACAACTGCAAGGTGAGCTGCTGGATGCGCTCTGGCCGACATTAGCCGACAACGGTATCTTGCTGTACGCCACCTGTTCGACATTACCGACCGAGAACACTGAAGTGATTGCTGCTTTTTTACAGCGCACTGGCGATGCACAAGAACTGCCGTTCAGCGCAGACTTCGGCAAACAACAAGCGCATGGTCGACAATTGCTTGCGCAGGTCGCTGGCCATGATGGTTTTTACTATGCTCGTCTGATCAAACAAGCGCCAACACAGAGTATTTGAGGGCTGCAGCATGAAAATTATTATTCTCGGCGCTGGGCAAGTGGGCGGCACCCTTGCAGAGCACTTGGCCAGCGAAGCCAATGATATTACCGTGGTTGACACTGATTCTGAGCGCTTGCGTGATTTAGGTGATCGCTTAGATATTCGTACAGTGCTGGGTCACTGCTCTTTTCCGACCATTTTGCGCCAAGCCGGCGCTGATGATGCCGACATGTTGGTGGCTGTCACCAATAGCGATGAAACCAATATGGTGGCTTGCCAAGTTGCGCACACTTTGTTTCGTACACCGAAAAAAATTGCGCGCGTGCGTGAGTCGGCTTATCTGACCCGCACCGAACTGTTTGATAATGACGCCATTCCGATTGATGTGCTGATCAGCCCAGAGCAAGCGGTGACCAACCACATTAAACGCTTAATTGAATACCCAGGTGCGCTGCAGGTGTTGGATTTTGCCGAAGGCAAAGCACAATTGGTTTGTGTACGTGCGCACTATGGCGGACCTCTGATTGGTCAAGAACTGCGCCAATTACGCGCACACATGCCCAATGTTAACGCTCGGGTAGCAGCTATTTTCCGTCGCGACCGGCCGATTTCCCCCACTGGCGATACCATTATCGAAGTGGATGATGAAGTCTTTTTCATTGCCGCGCGCACCCACATTCGTGCAGTGATGAGCGAATTGCGACGTATGGAAGACAGTTACCGCAAAGTTATTATTGCTGGTGGCGGACAAATTGGCGAGCGTCTAGCTGAAGCCATTGAAAGCCGCTATCAAGTTAAAATCATTGAAATTAATCCAGCCCGCTGCCGCTATTTATCCGACAGTTTAGATACCACAGTGGTGCTACACGGCAGCGCTTCTGACCGTGACCTGCTGGTGGAAGAAAACATTGACGAAGTCGATATTTTCTTAGCCCTGACCAATGATGATGAAGCCAATATCATGGCCTCGCTGCTGGCCAAACGCCTTGGCGCACGTAAAGTGATGGCCATTATTAATAACCCCGCCTACGCAGATTTAGTCCAAGGCGGCGCGATTGATATTGCCATTAGCCCGCAACTGGCCACCCTCAGCACCCTGCTC
This sequence comes from uncultured Thiopseudomonas sp., assembly GCA_964385265.1. Lineage (GTDB taxonomy): Bacteria > Pseudomonadota > Gammaproteobacteria > Pseudomonadales > Pseudomonadaceae > Denitrificimonas. The sequence goes on along the minus strand of CAYLOI010000010.1, from coordinate 34,726 downwards.
ACCCACGTGCGCCGTGGCGATATTGTCAGCGTGCATTCGCTGCGCCGTGGTGCGGCAGAAGCCATTGAGGTGATTGCCCACGGCGACCGCAAGTCCAGTAAAGTGATAGGGCGCAAGGTCAGTGAAATCCATTTGCCGCCAGCGACCACCATTGGTGCGATTATTCGTAACGATGAAGTGCTGATCGGTAGCAGCGATATTATTGTGCAGGCTGATGATCACTTTATTTTATTTATGGTCGATAAAAAATACATTCGTGATGTGGAACGCTTGTTCCAACCCGGCCTAACCTTCTTTTAACCGATACCTTACGTATTTCATTAACGAGTAGCCTGCATGCACTTTGCCGCGATTGGTCGAATTCTTGGCGTTTTACTGATGCTGTTCAGCCTCAGCCATGTCCCGCCGATGTTGATTGCTTTGTATGATGGCGGCGGTTCCAGCTCAAGTTTTCTGTGGGCGTTTGCCATCACGGTGTTAACCGGACTATTTATTTGGCTGCCAGTGCGCAGCGCGCGTGCAGAGCTGCGAGTGCGCGATGGTTATTTAATTACCGCGCTATTTTGGATCGTACTGGGCACCTTCGGGGCCATCCCTTTTCTGCTCTCACCCAGCCCCAATATGGGTATCAGCGAATCGCTATTTGAAGCATTTTCTGGCTTAAGCACCACTGGCGCGACAGTGCTGACCGGGATAGATCAACTGCCGCGTTCAATTCTCTATTATCGCCAGCAACTGCAATGGCTCGGCGGCATGGGCATTGTGGTACTGGCTGTGGCCATTATGCCGATGCTGGGCGTGGGTGGCATGCAACTGTACCGCACAGAAATGCCCGGTCCGCTCAAAGACAACAAGCTGTCACCACGCATCGCTGATACGGCAAAAACCTTATGGCTGATTTATTGCGCGCTCACCTTACTCTGCGCGCTGGCCTACTGGGCAGCAGGGATGAATCTGTTCGATGCCATTGGCCATAGTTTTTCCACTGTTGCCATTGGTGGTTTCTCCACGCATGACGCCAGTATTGGTTACTTTGATAGCCCTCTGATCGAAATGATCTGCATTTTTTTTATGGTTATTTCAGGGATGAACTTTGCCCTGCACTTTTTAGCCTTGCGCAGTCGTTCACTTAAAGCTTATTTAACTGACCCAGAGTGCCAAACCTATCTAAAGATTTTAGCCGCAGTGATTGTCGTCGCAACCCTCGTCTTGATCATTTATAACCACTATAGCGACCCTTTGCTGTCACTGCGTTACGCTGCCTTCCAAGTGGTATCGGTGGCCACCACCACTGGCTTTGGCATCACTGATTTCAGTATTTGGCCCAGCTTTTTACCTTTTTTACTGCTCTACACCACTTTTATTGGTGCCTGTGCTGGCTCCACCGGTGGTGGAATGAAAGTCATGCGCGTGATGCTCCTGTATCGCCAGGGTCAGCGTGAGATTCAGCGTCTGTTACACCCCAATGGCGTATTCACCATTAAGCTGGGCAAGCGCAAGGTGCCTGATCGGGTGATTGAATCGGTGTGGGGCTTTTGCGTGGTGTATATGGTGACCTTTTTCACTTTGATGCTGGCGCTGTTGGCGTGCGAGTTGGACCCAATCACCGCCTTCTCAGCATTGGCGTCTTGCATGAATAACCTTGGCCCAGCACTGGGTGATGCCACTGCACACTACGGCACTCTACCCGATACCGCACATCTGATTCTCAGTCTGGCCATGATCCTCGGCCGTCTTGAAGTGTTTTCCTTACTAATCTTATTGTCTCCAGCTTTCTGGCGGTACTAGAGCTGCAACAAAATCAGGATAGAGCGCTGCTCAGGCATAGTGTCTTAGCAGCGCTTAGCAACAGGCTTATTGCGTTTACGTTTGCGCCAGATACTCATCTTTCAAGCGCACATAGTTCGCTGCAGTGTAGGTAAAGTACGCCATCTCTTGCTCGGTCAGCGCACGTACTTGCTGGGCAGGACGCCCCATATACAAGTAACCACTGGCTAGATGCTTGCCCGGCGGCACTAAACTGCCGGCACCGAGCACTACATCATCGTCGATGCGCGCACCATCCATGACAATCGAGCCCATGCCAATTAACACCCGCGAGCCGATACTGCAGCCATGCAGCAAGGCTTGATGGCCAACAGTGACATCTTCACCAATCGTCAGTGGATAACCCTCAGGGTTAAATGGCCCTGCATGGGTAATGTGCAGCACGCTGCCATCTTGCACACTGCTGCGCGCACCAATACGAATGGCATGCATATCACCACGGATCACCGCCTGTGGCCAAACGGAACAATCATCGGCTAATTGCACATCACCGATCACGACAGCACTGGGATCAACTAATACCCGACTGCCGCACTGTGGTAATATCTTGTTATAGATTCGAATCGACACGATAGAAAACCCTAAGCCGCGTGGGCGCTGATTTGTATTAAGATAGACACATGATTGGCTGTATACACGCCATCCCTCCTTTGTATTTACAGGTATTAACGTGACTGATCAAGACAATCCCCTCTTACACGATTTCGACTTACCCACCTACTCGGCAATCCGCCCTGAGCATATCGAGCCGGCGATTGATAAAATTCTCGCCGAGAGCCGTGCCGCGATTGCGCAGCTGTTAAGTAACCAGCAGCAACCAACCTGGGACAGTTTAGTGTTACCAATGGACGAGCTTGGCGCACGCTTGGGCGAAGCTTGGAGTCCGGTCAGCCATCTGAATGCCGTGTGCAACAGCCCAGAATTACGCGTGGCCTATGAAGCTTGCCTGCCTAAGCTGTCTGAATTCTGGACAGAAATGGGGCAAAACCGTGCCCTGTTTGATGCCTACCAAGCCCTAGCGCAAAGCCCAGCAGCTGCGCAGTTTTCGATTGCGCAAAAAACTATTTTAGATAATGAACTGCGTGATTTTCGCTTATCCGGTATTGATCTAGAGCCCGCTAAACAAAAACGTTACGGCGAAATCCAGATGCGCCTCTCAGAGTTATCTAGCAGCTTTTCTAATAACTTGCTAGATGCGACCCAGGCCTGGACCAAGCACATCACCGATGAGCAAGCACTAGCGGGTTTGACCGACTCGGCCAAAGAACAAATGGCTCAAGCTGCGCAAGATAAAGAACTCGATGGTTGGTTAATCACCCTGGAGTTCCCAAGCTATTACGCGGTGATGACCCACGCCGACAACCGCAATTTGCGTGAAGAAGTCTACCGCGCCTACAGCACGCGCGCCTCTGATCAAGGCCCCAATGCTGGCCAATTGGATAACTCCCCAGTGATGGCAGAGATCCTTGATTTGCGCCTAGAGCTGGCGCAGCTGCTGGATTTTAAAAACTACAGCGAGCTGTCGCTCAGCACCAAGATGGCTGAATCAACCGAACAGGTTCTAACCTTCCTGCATGATCTCGCCGAGCGCAGCAAAGCTTTTGCTCAGCAAGATTTAACTGAATTACGCGCTTTTGCTGCAGAGCATCAAGTCGATGATTTAAACAGCTGGGATATTGGTTATTTTAGCGAGAAATTGCGTGAGCAACGCTATGACATCAGCGAAGAAGAACTGCGCGATTATTTCCCCATCGATAAAGTGCTCAGCGGTTTATTTGCCATTGTTGAACAACTCTACGGCATTCAAATTACTGAGCTAAGCGATTTTGATAGCTGGCATCCAGACGTGCGTCTTTTTGAAATCACTGAAGACGGCAAACATGTCGGACGTTTCTTCTTTGACCTGTATGCCCGCTCGCACAAACGTGGCGGCGCGTGGATGGATGGTTCACGGGATAAATACCGCGATTCCACTGGCAGGCTGATCAACCCAATCGCTTATCTGGTTTGCAACTTCACCCCAGCCAGTCAAGGCAAGCCTGCGTTGCTGACGCACGATGAAGTCACCACCTTATTCCACGAGTTTGGTCATGGCCTACACCACATGCTGACCCGCATAGAATTTGCGGGCGCTTCCGGGATCAACGGCGTGGCCTGGGATGCGGTCGAGCTGCCAAGCCAATTTATGGAAAACTGGTGCTGGGAACCAGAAGGTTTAGCGCTGATCTCTGGGCACTATGCAACACAAGAAGTGCTGCCAAAAGCGCTGCTGGATAAGATGCTGGCTGCACGTAACTTCCAGTCAGGTTTAGGCATGCTGCGTCAGATCGAATTCTCTTTATTCGACTTTGAGCTGCACTGTAGTCACGGTGATGGGCGTAGCGTGCTGGATGTCCTCAACGCAGTACGAGAGCGTGTGGCTGTAATGACACCGCCGTCGTGGAATCGTTTTGCTAACAGTTTTGCCCATATTTTTGCTGGCGGCTACGCTGCTGGTTATTACAGCTACAAGTGGGCTGAAGTGTTATCGGCTGATGCCTTTTCACGCTTTGAAGAAGAAGGTGTGCTCAACCCAGTCACCGGTCGTGCTTTCCGCGATGCCATCCTCGCTAAAGGTGGCTCACAATCACCCATGCAACTGTTTATTGAATTTCGCGGACGCGAGCCAAGTATTGATGCATTACTGCGTCACAGCGGCCTTAGCGATCCTCATGCGGCATAACAGAAGAGGTCATTATGACTACACCAAGCAATACGCCAGAAACTGTCACTAAAAAACGTTTTATCGCCGGAGCGGTATGCCCAGCTTGTCAGGTGATCGATGGTATCCGCATGTGGGAAGTGGATGGCGTGCCTAATCGTGACTGCGTGCACTGCGGTTACAGTGACACATTAAATGCTGACGGTAACTCCATTCCCAATGAGCTACCGACGCGGGTGAATGTCAGCGCACTGCAAAAGCCAAAAGAGTCAAAAGGCCAAGCGCTGCAGTTCTTCCCCAACCCTAAGCTGAAAAAATAAATCCTGCAGCAACAAAAAAACGGCCTGAGGGCCGTTTTTTTGTTGTCAAAGAATCAGTTGCTAACTTTAGCAAAAGGCTCTGGACGAGGTGTATTAGGTGTAGACGGTGGCAGCATCGGTATAGCAAAGCTTGGCTGGTCACCGGTTAAACTTTTCAAAAAGGTCGTGATCTGGCTGATCTGATCTTTCTCAAGTTTACGGCCTAACTGCAAACGCGCCATGACGTCAACCGCATCATCCAAATCCCAATACGCGCCATCATGGAAGTAGGGGTAGGTCAGTTCTACGTTACGCAGGGTTGGTACTTTAAACTTAAAGCGGTCTAAGTCATCACCAGTTAAGCCTGCAACACCTTCTGCTGGGTTGTTAGTAACGTACGCTTCAACTAAACCCATTTTCTGGAAAGAGTTGCCACCCACAGCAGGTCCATTATGGCATGCGGTACAGCCCACTTCTTTAAACAGTTTATAGCCTGCTTGCGCATCAGCACTGAGTGCTGTCTCATCACCTTTGAGCCAGAGGTCAAAAGGTGCATTAGGCGTAACTAAAGTTTTTTCAAACTCAGCAATCGCATCAGTCACTTCATTAATAGTAATTTTGTCAACTTTATAGACATCTTTAAACGACTGTACATATTGTGGAATAGAGCCCAGTACACCAACCGCTAAGTCGTGGGTAAAGCCCATTTCCATAGGGTTCGCAATTGGGCCGCCAGCCTGCTCTTGCAAGTCAGCCGCACGACCATCCCAGAACTGCGCCAAGTTTAAACTTGAGTTCAGAACGGTAGGTGAGTTGATCGGTCCTTCTTGCCAGTTATGTCCAATCGATGAAGGCAAGTTATCGCTACCGCCCATGCTCAAGTTATGGCATGAGTTACAAGAAATAAAACCCGACTTGGATAAGCGTGGGTCAAAAAACAACTGTTTGCCTAACTCAACTTTGGCCTCATCGGTAATCACCGCAGGCTCAATCGGCTGAATTGGCTCATTTTTTTGCGGTGCTGCCAATGCAGCAACACTCATGCTCACTGTGAGCGCTAGTACAGATAATCTAAGCATAAAGCGGTTCCTCAATCGGATTTAATATTTTTCTTGTAAATATCATGCTGGATAGCAAATCGCCATTAGTTGATCCGGATCAATTAATCTATCTTGCACCTGCAATTTATCCGTTATATGCCGACGCAACCTAGAACACCTGTCAAATCAAACCTTTAAGCCCTGAGCCGCGCGCACCACGCTGGACGCATCTAATGCTTGCATAGCGGCATATTGGCTAACGAAAACTTGTCCGCCAAAGTTCTGCAGAAAATCAGAGCGGTGCAATTGGTCCATCACTGGCCCCTTCACTTCAGATAAATGCAACTGCACGCCAGCAACTTTTAAGCGCTCCACAATGGCTTCTAAACTGTCCAACGCACTGGCATCAATCAAGTTGACCCCTGAGCACATCAACACCAAATCTTTACATGCGGGGTAGTCCACCATAAGCAGAGTGATGCTTTCTTCGAGATAGCGCGCATTAGGAAAATACAGACTTTCATCTACCCGCAATGACAGCACAGTCTCACTTTGCACCACAGAAAAGCGTTCAATATTGCGAAAATGTTCACTGCCCGGCAACTGCCCCACAATGGCCATATGCGGGCGACTGGTACGCCATAGAAATAACAGCAGTGACAAACCAACACCCAGCATGATGCCAATTTCAACCCCCATAAACAACACACCAAACATGGTGGCAGCCTGAGCAATAAAGTCCTGCTTAGAAAAACGCCAGGTGCGTTTTAATGAACCCAAATCCACCAAACTGAGCACTGCAACAATAATGGTTGCCGCTAACACCGCATGCGGCAAGTTATGGAATAAAGGGGTAAAAAACAAAGCGGTAATGGCGATACCAACGGCAGTCAACACACCGGCCATCGGTGTTCGTGCACCGGCATCAAAGTTAACGATCGAGCGGGAAAAACCACCGGTAACCGGGAAGCCACCACTGAGCGCTGCAGCAATATTTGCCGTACCGAGCCCTACCAATTCTTGGTTAGGATCGATACGCTCTCGGCGTTTGGCGGCCAGTGTTTGCGCAACCGAGACCGACTCAACAAAGCCCACCAGACTGATTAATAACGCTGCTGGCAATAACTGCATGGCCAGTGGCAAATCCATAGTCGGCAGCTGCAACACCGGTAAACCGGCAGGTACACTGCCCACCACTCGCACACCGCTATCGGCCAAGTTAAATAGGGTCACCGCCAGCACCGAGACGATAATGGTCAACACTGGGCCAGTCTTAGTTAAGCTATCGGCCCAACCAGCGCTGAGCCCTAAAGCCAGTAATAGACTTTTTAAGCGGGTGCGTACCAGCTGTAAAAACAGCAAGCATGCACCACCAATCACTAATGTCGGCAGATTAATAGCCGGCAATTGCGCAGCCAGCGCAGGCAACAACTGCAGGAATGTTTGCCCATCGGCTTGCACCCCTAAAATATGTTTGAGCTGGCTTAAGGCAATCAATATGCCTGAGGCACTGATAAAACCAGAAATCACAGGATGGCTTAAAAAGTTAGCTAAAAAGCCTAAGCGCAACACGGCCATTAACAATAAAACGAGACCGGATAACGCCGCCAGCAGCATTGCCGCGCCAATGTAGGCCGCAGACCCTGCTGCAAACATCGGCTCCAATGCCGCCGCGGTCATCAATGAAATCACCGCAACCGGCCCCACCGCTAAGGTGCGACTGGAGCCAAATAGAGCATACAAGATTAGCGGCGTAATACTGGCATACAGCCCGGTAATGGGCGGTAAACCGGCCAGCATAGCGTAGGCTAAGCTTTGCGGAATCAGCATCAAAGTCACAATAATCGCAGCTAAACTATCTTTGCCGGCAGTTGCTCGATTGTATGACGCCACCCAGCCGATACAGGGCAGCCAACGCTTTATCTTCATCTTTATAGACACACGCTCACTTACTCAGACCAGCGCTGCTGTAAACGTGGCAGCAAGGCCGTCAAGTCATAGCCGGCTATTTTTGCTGTATCCAGCACACACTGCGGATTAAGATGATGAGCCTCACTCAATGCCCACAAGCATGAGCAGCGCGTACCTGTCCGACAAAACGCCAAAACAGGCCCCTTAACCTCAGCTAGCAACTGAGCAAAATCAGTGACATTCTGCTCAGTGACCTGTCCTGAGATTACCGGCAAATAATGATATTGCAGGCCAGATGCTTGTGCGGCTGCTGCCATTTCGGCATTACTGGGCTGGTCTTCAGCCTCATCGTCTGGACGATTATTAATCACCGTCTGAAAGCCTTTCGCAGCAATGACAGCCATATCTGCCGGTTGAATTTGGCCAATAACTGATAAGAAAGGCGTGAGTTGTTTGATTGATTCCATCGACATGTCTCCAAATTACAGTGTATTTAGTGGGATTTTTAAATAACGTACGCCGTTATTCTCTGCCGGTGGCAACTCTCCTGCACGCATATTTACTTGCACCGATGGCAGGATCAAAGTTGGCATATCTAGTGTTGCATCACGTGCGCTGCGCATGGCAACAAATTGCTCTGCGCTAATACCTTCTCGCACATGGATATTGTGCTGACGTTCAGCAGCTATTGTAGTTTCGTTGCAATAGTCTTCACGCTCTGGCGCTTTATAGTCATGGCACAAAAATACGCGCATGGCGTCGGGCAATTCAAATAGACGCTGGATCGACGCATACAAGGTCGCAGCATCGCCACCCGGAAAATCGCAGCGGGCCGTACCATAATCGGGCATAAATAAAGTATCACCGACAAATACAGCATCACCGATCACGTAGCTTAAACAGGCTGGCGTGTGCCCAGGGGTGTGCATCACTTGCACAGTAAGCTCACCAAAATGCAAGATATCGCCTTCACTAAGTAAGCGATCAAACTGGCTACCATCGGTAGCAAATTGCGCCTCCGCATTAAAAATCTTGCCAAATACCTTTTGCACCGTGGTGATTTTTGTACCAATCGCCAACTGCCCGCCCAACTGCTGCTTTAAATACGGCGCAGCAGATAAGTGATCGGCATGCACATGGGTTTCTAACAGCCACTCAACAGTGAGTCGTTGTTCACGCACAAAAGCCACAATATCCTCAGCACTTTGCGTGCTTGTACGGCCGGACGCCGGGTCATAATCAAGCACTGAATCAATGATCACACATGCCTGCGAACTAGGATCACGCACGACATAACTGTATGTCGAGGTTGCTGGGTCAAAAAAACTTGTCACTGCAGGTCGCATACAATCACCCTCTTGGAAAGACCGAATGAATATGCCATCAATCATACAGAGCATTCGAAATATGCTTATAACAATTTAGACTATAGGGCTGATAGCCCAAACCGCAGACAGCAAAAAGGCACCACGAAGGTGCCTTTACTTGAATCTATCACACTGCTGCTATTTTTTATTACAGCCTTTAGTACCGCAGGTGCTAACACCGAGGATGCTATACGCAGGGCAGCTGCCTAATGCGCCAGTCACGATTGGCACAACACCCAACCAACCCCACCAACCAACTGTGCCAGTCAGTGCCAAACCTACTAAAATCAACCCTACAATAATACGCAGAGCACGATCAATTGAACCCATATTGCCTTTCATAATAATTCCTCACTGCTGCATTAGAGATGATACGTCTCCTTAATTATACAACAAGATAAATTGTATGCATGTGTCTAATTGTCCTACAAGCGACTAATGCGGCTCAATTACTCAATTTCACCGCAGAAGATCTGATAAAGCGTTTCAATAATGCGCAGCGCCTGTGGGCTACTAATACGATAATAAATCTGCCGACCGTCGCGACGTGTATCCACCAAACCTTCACGGCGCAACACTCCCAGCTGCTGGGATAAGGTTGGCTGGACAATTTTCAGGCGATCTTCAAGCTCGCCCACATTCATTTCACCATGCACCAATTGGCATAACAGCAACAGTCGATCAGGGTTACCCAGCGCTTTCAAAAGCTGCCCCGCAGCATCTGCATTATTGCGCAGTTGATCAATATCTATCAAAACAGCCGAGCTATTCATTTCATACACCCTAAATCGAGTCATCGTTGGAAGCTGTTTAGGTGATTTTATACACCCTATGGCGCATTCCTAAGACAGCCCAACTCGTTATTTATCATTCTCAAAAAATAGTACCCTGCTCTAAAGCCTTATTAGAGTGGACAATGAGTTATAGAATACCAGTATTTGCAAGTTCTAATGCACTTTTACACTTTTTTTGAAAGAGACACATTGACGCACAACAAGCATTTTTATTTAACTTTTTTCAGGTACCAGCATGGCCCAGACCAAACCCCACAATAAAGCGCCAGCACCAAGCCAAAATGCACCTTGCAAGGTGCCGCTGGCAGCCAGCCATTGTGCGGTCAACCACGGACCGGTGAGCTGGGTAAAACCGTATAAAGCCACCAGCGCTGCTGACAAGCGTGGCCCTTGATGCGGGTGCAAGGTCCGCGCTAAACGCTGAGTTAATAACACCGTACCTAAGAAGGTGCCGCCCACCAACATAGCACAGAGCACCACACCCCAAGCCGCAGGCAATAGCAGCACCGCCAATACACCCAGCAACTGCAAAATATAATTTAAACGCAGCGCCAGCGCATCGCCGATACGCGCACCCAATTTGTTCCATATCCATGGTGCTGGCAAAGTCGCCAAAGCCACCAACAACCAACTGCCATCCACTAAAAAACTGCCTGGTTTAAGTTGTAAACTAGCCAGCATCGGTAAAAAGGTCATCGGCAAAATATAGCCTAAGCCAGCGCCGGCATAGGAAAAAAACAGTGGTGTACTGGCGCGGTCAAACAAGCGTGACGAAGGCGCATTGCCATTGCTATCCGTTGGCAAATCAAGCGGCGGCGCAATATCTAACACCGCCAGCTGTCGCCAACCCCACCAGGCTAAAGGTACACTCAACAAAAATGCTGGCCACCAGCGCTCGGCACCCTGCAGCCATTGTGCCGGCACCGCCACCAAGGCACTGGATACCAGCAGACCAACCCCAACCCCGAGATAGACCAAACCACTGGCCGTCGCTCGACCGTGACGGGCTAACCATTCCAAAATCAAGGACGGCGCTTGTACAAACACAATTCCGTTGGTGATGCCGTTAATTAAGCGCAAGGCCGATAACGTCTCAGCTGTCTCGGCCTGGGTTTGCAGCAAAGTACACAGCACGTTAATCGCTAAGGCCCAAGGCAAGACTTTATGGATTTGCGCCACACGGTGCCAGCGCATCGCTAGCAAGGCACCAATCAAATAACCAAGATAGTTCCAACTGGCAACATCTGCACCCTGCTTGAGGGTCAGCAAGCCGTCTTCAACCAGCCAAGGCAGCAACGGGGTATAAATAAAGCGCCCTAGAGTGTGCACCACCAGTAGCACTAAAGCACCGGCGATGATCACCCGTAACAGGTCTGGAGTTTTCTCAGTCATAATATTTTCTTATTATTAAATGAACAGTTTGCAACGCTTTGCTAGCCGCTGCTTTGCGACATTAGTGGCACAGCGTGCCGTTAGGGTATTGATTTTTCAGTTGCGGCTAACTGCGCTAAAAATGACTCACGCCACACAGCCTGCTTAGGTAAGGCCACAAAAAACGGATTCAAATAGCTCTCCTGCGCGACATAGCTCAGCGGCTGTCCTTGCAGATTCAGCACCTGACCGCCGGCCCCCTCAAGTACCCCTTGCGCTGCAGCAGTATCCCATTGCGAGGTCGGGGCTAAACGCGGATACAGATCAGCAGCACCCTCGGCCATCTGGCAAAACTTCAGTGAGCTACCCACATTCACTAAGCGCAGTGCTGGAAAGTTTTGCGCCAAACGCTGCAGCAACGCTTCTTGCTCTGCACTGCTGTGTCTTTTACTGGCAACCACTGCCAACTCATCCTGCGGTGCGCTGCGCATGTGCAAGGTACGGACAGCACCATCGGCATCACGGCAAAAAGCACCCAAGGCTGCGCCACCATAGTAAATAGCGCCAGTAACTGGCACGCCAACCACGCCAAACACCACCTGTCCATGCTCAATCAGCGCGACATTGACGGTGTACTCAGCGCTGCCACTAATAAACTCTTTAGTGCCATCCAGTGGATCAACCAGCCACCAGCGTGTCCATTGTTGACGCTGCGCTAAAGCAATAGCGCAATCTTCTTCCGAGAGCACCGGAATGCTGCTATCTAAAGCCGCCAAACCTGCTGCCAAGACATGATGCGCAGCCATATCGGCAGCCGTTACTGGCGACTCATCCGCCTTAGTTTCTACCGCTACATCAGCTTGCCAATAAGGCAGTGTGGCTTGACCGGCAGCTTGGACTAACTCAAGTAACGGATCAATCAGTGCATCCATCATGCTGGAAATTCTCCACGCTGCTGTAGCAAATCACGCACCACATACATGGCGGCTAACGCACGCCCTTCAGTAAACTGCGGATGTTCCAGCAGGCCGAGCAAATTGTGTAAACTGACTTTATCAACCCGCATCTGCTCTGGCTCATCACCAGGCAAACGCGACGGGTATAAATCCCGCGCCAGCACCACGCTGATGCGCTGACTCATATAGCCCGGCGACAAACTCAATTCAGTAATCAACTCCAGCGAGCGCGCAGCAAAACCTGCCTCTTCCTGCAGTTCGCGATTGGCCGCTTGTAACGCATCTTCACCGGGATCAATTAAACCCTTCGGCAGCGACAGCTCGTAAGTCTCGCTGCCGGCGCAATACTCTTCCACCAATACCACATGTTCGGCATCGCTCATGGCAACAATCATCACCGCGCCTAAGCCGCCGGCCTTACCACGCAAACGCTCGTAGGTGCGTTCCACACCATTACTAAAGCGCAGTTGCAATTGCTCAACACGAAAAATTCGGCTACGCGCCACTTCTTCACAGGACAAGATGACTGGTTTTTCTCGCATAACAAAACTCCAATTACTTATAGGAGGTATCATAGCGCGCTTGAACACACAGTTTTAGAGAGATTTAACTATGCAGCAACTGCCTTGGGAGCAAATTGATACCGTTTTATTGGATATGGACGGCACTTTACTCGACCTACATTTTGATAATGTGTTTTGGCTCGATTATATGCCGCAGTATTATGCCGACAAAAACGGTCTATCACGTGCCGAAGCAGATGCCTACTTACAGCCTTTAATGGCCTCCTACACCGGCCAACTGAAGTGGTACTGCGTTGAGTTTTGGAGCAAAACTCTGGACCTACCCATTAAGCAAATGAAGCGTGATACCGCGCACCTAATTGATCTACGTGCCAACTCCGAACAGTTTTTACTGGCGCTGGAGAAGGCAGGTAAGCACAGAGTACTGGTCACTAATGCGCACCGTGATTCGCTGCAGATCAAACTTGAGAAAGTCCATTTAGAGCCTTTATTAGACATCATTGTCAGCTCGCACGATTACGGCTACCCCAAAGAGGATCAGCGTTTCTGGGAAAGCCTCAGCCAGCAGGTAGACTTCCAGCCTGAACGCAGTTTATTTATTGATGACAGCCTACCGGTGCTACGCAGCGCACAGCGTTACGGCATCGGCCATCTGCGCGCGGTGCTGCAACCCGATAGCCAAGGCCCACAAAAAAACTGTGAAGAGTTTATCCCCTCCACTGATCTGCTGGCCTTAGTTACTCAGCTGTAAAGCCAGCTCACAGGCAAACGCATGCAACCCTGCACAGTGCCACCCTCGATAAAAATATGACGCTGCGCAGGGCCATCCACCATCAACCACTCACCGATGATCCGGTCGCGCCAGCCCCAGATGCTCACGCAAAGTCGAGCCGTGGTATTCGGCGCGAAATAAACCGCGCCGTTGTAACTCCGGAATCACTTGCTCGACAAAGTCTTCGATGCCAAAAGGTAACGAAGGCGGCATCAAGTTAAAACCATCAGCACCTTCGTTGCGGAACCAGTATTCCATTTTGTCGGCGATCTGCTCAGGCGTGCCGAGCATAGTGCAATGCCCACCACCGGCGGCCAAGCGCCCCAGCAGCTGGCGTACCGTCGGCTGCTCAGTTTCAATAATGCGCAAAATGGTACTGTAACGCCCCTGTGGCCCTTTAAATTGCTCTAATGGCACCAGTTTTGGCACAGGGGCATCCAGATCCCAGCCTGAACAATCCTGCTCAGTAAATACACCCAACTGGCGCAACGATGCTTCGGCGGGCAATAACTCATCCAGCTCGCGCTGTTTGGCCACGGCTTCCGCTTCGGTGGATGCGACATAGGTCACCAGACCTGGCATGATCGGCACCGATGCACTGCGTCCAGCCGCTTGCACCCGCTGTTTGATATCACGGTAGTAACCTTGCGCTGCGGGAAAGTCATAGGCCACCGCATAGATGGCTTCCGCGCATTGCGCCGCCAATGTGCGACCCTGCTCAGACGAGCCCGCTTGAAACAGAACCGGATGCCCCTGCACCGGGCGCGGTATATTTAACGGGCCATCGACCAAGAAAAACTCACCCTCATGCTGAATCGGCTGCACTTTAGCCGGATTGGCGTAGTGACCCTGACGATCTAGCTCCAGAGCATCGTCCTGCCAAGAATCCCACAGGCCAAGCACTGTCTGCACAAATTCTTCGGCGCGGCGGTAACGCTCAGCATGCGCAGGCATGGCCTGATAGCCATGATTGCGCGCCTCCTGATCAAACATTGAGGTGACCACGTTCCAGCCAATACGCCCCTTACTGATGTGATCCAAAGAGGCCAACAAACGCGCAGCGTGAAATGGCGTATAAAAAGTACTGGATACCGTACTGATAAAACCAATTTTTTCCGTGGCACGACTCATCGCCGCAATCGCGGTGAGTGGCTCCATAAACCACGGGCTGCCATCCGACAGATTACCCACCGAGGCACCATCAGCAAAAAATACCGCATCCAGTTTGCCGCGCTCGGCGATTTGCGCCAGATGCTCGTAATAACGGATATCACCCAACTGCTCCACGGCAGAGTTGGGATGACGCCATGCGGCTTTATGGTGTCCGCAGCCCATTATAAAAAGATTGAGGTGCATCATGCGCTGAGTTGTTGTTGAAATAGTCATCAGTTTTTCACCAAGCCGCCGTCAACCACCAAATTCTGCCCCGTCACCGCACGCGCCCAAGGCGACGCAAAAAACACAATAGCATCGGCAAATTCTGCCGGCGTGGTCACTCGACGCAATGGCGTGTTAGCCGCAATATAATCAAACACTGCTGCGGGAGTAGCCGCCGAGGCGTCGGTAGTGCGCAGCAATCCACCAGAGACCATATTCACCGTTATATTATAGGGCCCTAACTCTTGCGAGAGGGTGCGGGTCAGCGCCAGTAAAGCGGCTTTGCCTGCGGTGTAATCGTGGTATGGCACCACTGGATTCTGAAATAAATTGGTGCCGATATTTACAATGCGGCCAAAGCCAAGCTCGCGCATGCCCTCTAGCGCAGCCTGCGTGGTATTCAGCGCGCCACCCACCACTCCGAGAAACTGCTGATTTAAATCCGCCAAGGTCAGTTGTTCAACACTGGGACGGGCATCACCGTTGAAGGAGAAATCGGGTAAGGCGTTATTAATGACGGTACTCACCGGCATGCCAAAATGCTCGCGTGCTTGAGCAAACATGGCGCGGACTGCAGCGCTATCAGTCACATCAGCTTGTAGCGCAAGTAACTGCTCTGGTGCGCTGCTGGCCAGTTTCTGCGCAGCATCGGCACTGTTGCGGTAGTTAATCAGCACCTTGGCGCCTTCACGCAAAAACGCACGCACCAAGTGCTCACCCAAACCACGGGCAGCACCGGTCACCAGCACCAATTGTTGATCAAGACGGATGGTATGTTGCATAGACACCTCAAACGTGAGGCGAAGATATGGATAGACAGGCGGGAACTCAAGCTGCGACTGACATCCCTTCGCCAGTATGAACTGGATCAGGTTCAACGGGTATTCTCTCAGCCCTCTCTAAAGGACACCCCGTGTCGAATTGAAACCATAGCACAGTCAATTAAAAAAACCACAAATTCTAATAAATGAAACAAAAAATACAATTAAATGAAATAACAGTCATTGACAATTCACTGCAGGCTTTCTACTCTGTCGCCAATCCTAGGGGCGCCAAATAACGGCTGAGACTCCGCACTCTGTGCGGTAACCCTTCGAACCTGATCCGGGTAATGCCGGCGAAGGGATGGAGAGCGCTGAGCATTTCTGTATCTGCGCAGGCCTTTATTTCTTTGCTGTCACGCCCTTATGCGCCTTGTGCGTGCGTACTTTAGTGCCTGACAGGCAAGGAAAAATCAATGCTTAGTGCTTCTACCGCTATCATGTGGCTACTGTTATTCGCCGTACTCTTTGCCGTCCCCGGCCTGATCTACGCGCGCCGCAGCCAAGACAAACTGGATGATTTTCTGGTGGCCCGCAACAGCCAAAGCAGCACTGCCACCCTGCTCACGCTATTGGCCACTACGCTGGGTACTTGGATTTTATTTGGTCCTGCCCAAGCCGCCACGTGGGGCGGTATTGGCGCCATCACCGGCTATGCTTTAGGTTCGATGGTGCCCAGTTTAATCATGACGCAAATCGGCCCACGCATTCGCACCCTCATGCCTGAAGGCCATACTCTGACTGAGTTTGTTCTCGGTCGTTACGGGCGTGTTATGTATGCCTTTGTGCTGGTCATTATGGTTTTCTTTATGTTTATTAGCCTCACCGCTGGGCTGACGGCAATTGCAGAAATGGTCGCGCTACTGGCACCGGTACCCCTGTGGCAAACCGCAAGTATTGTGATGGTCGCTACGCTGATTTACACCCTCTATGGCGGCTTACGCGTGACGATTTTCACTGACCGTTTGCAGATGCTGGTGATTCTTCCGTTTCTCCTGGTGCTGATGTTTTTTGGCTGGAAAGCTACTGGTGGCATCACAAGCATGGCGCATAGCCTGCAAGAAAAAGCCCCGCAGCTACTCAACCCTTTTGATCTGAATGGTTTAAAATCTGGTCTAACATTCTTCCTCGCAGTAGTGCTGACCGGCCTATTTTACCAAGGCACTTGGCAGCGTATTTTTGCCGCACGCAGCAGTCGAGTGATTCGTAATGGCTTTATTCTCAGCGGCCTGCTGATTTTCCCAATTATCTTTATTATGGGCTTGTTTGGTTTGGCCTTTGTCAGCCTCGACTTACCCGGCGATGGTTCTGTCGCGCTGTTTAGTGTGCTGCTACGTGACGCCCCGCTGTGGTTTTCCATCGGCCTGCTGCCCTTTGGTCTGGCGCTAATTATGAGCAGTGCCGACTCCACCATCAGCGCCCTAACCAGTATTTTTGTGGTGGATATGGGCCGCTTATTACCTAAGTTCAGCAACCACAGTTTACTGAAGCTATCACGTTGGTTAATTATCGTACTGTCGGTGCCGGTACTGATTGTGGCGGCGCAAGGCTATAGCATTCTCTATTTATTTTTGCTCGCAGATTTACTCTGTTGTGCGGCAGCCTTCCCGGTGTTTTTTGGTTTTTACAGTGCCCGCTACCAAAGCTATAACGCCGTACTCAGCACCCTCGGTGGGCTCGTCGCTGGCTTGCTGATATTCCCCAACCCAGGCTCACCGACCACCAATCTGCTGGAATCATTTCTGTTGGCCACACTAATCCCAGTAGCCATCTCCATGGTGCTGCTATTGGTGCCCACTAAAGTGCGTTTTGATTTTTCAATTTTGGCCCAGCGGGTGCGCAACTTGGAAGGGTAAAGCAGCGGCTAAGTGCAGCTTAATACTGCTGACCAGATTGCTGTAGATGTCCAATTTGGTCAGCGCCTAGGCAACGGCGATGCGTTATTTGAAGCATGCCTAACCTTGGCTTTTTTTGGCCAGCGTATCGCGCCAAGTCAGGTAAACGCGCAGATCAAACTCATACTGATGATAATCCGGCAACATATGCTGACACAGTTGATAGAAGGCTTTGTTGTGGTCTTTCTCGCGCAGATGCGCCAGTTCATGCACCACAATCATCTGTAAAAACTGCGGCGGCGTATCGCGAAATAACGAAGCAATGCGGATTTCTTTTTTCGCCGTGAGCTTATTGCCCTGCACCCGTGAAATAGCGGTATGTAATCCCAGCGCATGGCGCAGCACATCCAGCTTGCTGTCATACAACACCTTATCGATATTGGGCGCATTGCGCAGATACTGCTGCTTAAGATCATTGGTAAACTGATACAGCGCTTTATCACTTTGTACGCTATGGCGCTCGGGATAACGCTGCTGCAAATAAGCAGCGAGCTTATCCTGCGCCAACATGCTGCGTACTTGCGCCTGCAGTTCTGGCGCATAGGCAGCTAAGTATTTGAGCTCAGACATTGTTACTCTATTCCTCGCAACACAATTGATTAAAAACGCTAGGCTGAACCCTACAGCAAGTGATTTTAGGCGTGATCAAAACGCTGTTAAACCCCGCTGAAAATGCTAATTGTCTCGCACTACACTGCATTCTGCGCTGACTGCTATTCTACGTGTCTGGCTGATATGATTCAGTGTTCCCGTTGCCCTAATACACTCGACTATGGTTCGCCTATGAAAGCCCCGCGCATTACTCTAGATCAATGGAAAATCTTGCAAGCTGTGATTGATCATGGCGGCTATGCACAAGCGGCACAAGCGCTGCACTGCTCGCAATCATCAATCAGCTACAGCATTGCCCGCATGCAAGAGCAACTGGCCATGCCATTGTTGCGCATTGAGGGACGTAAAGCGGTATTAACGGAAACGGGCGAAATCCTGCTCAGGCGCTCGCGGCAATTAACTGCCGATGCGGCGCAGCTGGAAGCCTTGGCCCAACAAATCGAAGAAGGCTGGGAAGCCGAGGTGCGTTTAGTGGTGGATGTGGCCTACCCCAGCCAAAAAATCGTGCAAGCATTGCAGGCTTTTAAACCACTGAGCCGCGGTTGCCGGGTGTTATTACGCGAAGAAGTGTTATCAGGCACAGAAGAAGTGCTGCATGACGGTGCGGCCGATATTGCTATCAGCGCTTTAAATATTATTGGTTACTTACCCATTGAATTGGGTGCCATTACTTTCATTGCTGTGGCGCATCAGCAGCACCCTCTGCATCAACTGGGGCAAAAGCTCAGCGCCAATGATCTTGCTGCACATATACAAGTGGTGGTGCGTGATTCGGGCAAGCGTCAGCCACGCGATGTGGGTTGGCTGGGTGCGGAGCAGCGTTGGACGGTAGCCAGTTTAGCCACATCAGCTGAGTTTATTCGCGCCGGCTTAGGTTTTGCTTGGTTACCTGAGCATATTGTTGCGGCTGATTTAGCCAGTGGTCTACTGAAAAAACTGCCCCTGCAAACCAGTAGCGTGCGCCATCAACCCTTTTATCTGTACAGCCATAAAGATAAGCCGCTTGGCAAAGCGGTACACATCTTAGTCGACTGTATTCGCGCCAGCGCGCTACCGATGCAGGGTAGCGCCACTGACTAACAAGGTATTACTGACGCACACCTTCAACGGCTAGGGTCAACTCAACACTTTCTGAGGCTGGGCCTAAGTTGGCTTTAATACCAAAATCAGCCAACTGCAGGGTTGTGGTACCTTCAAAACCGGCACGGTAGCCACCCCAAGGATCATCACCTTCACCAATAAAGTAGGCAGCAATCACCACTTCTTGAGTGACGCCATTAAGGGTTAAGTCACCGACAATATCAGCCGTACCTTCACCGGTGCTGACAACCTTAGTCGAGGTAAAAGTGGCTTTCGGGTGCTTGCTGGTATTTAAAAAGTCAGCGCTGCGCAAATGCTTATCACGCTCAGCATGGTTACTGTCGAGGCTGGCAGTGCGCAAGGTCACATTGACTTTGCTAGCTTCTGGTTGCGCTGCGTCATAGCTGAAGGTGCCATCAAAATCTTTAAAGGTGCCGTATAACCAGCTGTAGCCTAAGTGGCTGATTTTAAAGTTAACAAAAGCGTGCTGGCCTTCTTGGTCAATCACGTAATCGGCTGCAGAGACTGCACCTGTGGTTAATACCGAGCCTAGTAGTAATGCTGCAAAGGTTTTCTTAAACATGGTGTTACCTCTAAATGAATTGAAAGAATCTAAGTCGTACGAAATTATTTAGACCCACAACCCAGCATGCGCTTGAGTGTTGAGTCACGATCAATAAAGTGGTGCTTCAATGCAGCTAAAGCATGTAAGCCAGCAAAAATCACCAAGGCCCAAGCCACATAGAAATGCACAGCCCCTGCCAGATCCGCCTGATCGGGCAAGCCAGTAATCAGCGCTGGAATCTCAAACAGATCAAAGACACTGATAGCGCGTCCGTCAGCGGTGGAAATCAGATAACCTGAAATCATCACCACAAAAAGTCCCAAATACAGCGCGCCATGGCCTAAGCGGCTGAGTAACTGCACTGCAGAAGAATGGCTACTGAGCGCCGCAGGTTGCGGCGTTAAAAAACGCCACAATACCCGTAGCAGCATCACTGTAAAGAGCACAACACCCACGCTTTTATGCAGCGCAGGAGCGGTGCGGTACCATTCGCTGTAATAGGTTAGGCCAGTCATCCACAGACCTAAGCCAAACAAAGCAAAGACCGTTAAAGCGACCAGCCAATGGATAAGTACGCTGACCAAACCATAACGATTGGAAGAATTAAGCAACTGCATATGAACTCTCTTATGTTGTTGATGCTGACTATTGTAGCCATATTAATATTGATAAAAAGCGTTAATTATCGCTTATAACAATCGACTTTTTAGATATATCACGACCTGGCCGGTAAAAACTAACCTGCGCACGCCCTATAAAGCGATGGGTGCAGAAACTATGACACATCGACTCAGCAAAGCTGATCAAACTATACCGCGCACTCAAGGCTGCCTTATACCCTACTGTGAATAAGTAAAAGTTCGATCAATTGATTTCGACTCTTTAGTGGGGGTTTGTTTGACCTCACTTAACAAGGGTGCCTATACTCTTTTGTAATCGTTTTTATTCTCAATAACTTAGCGCACATGATCAGATAAAGCAGCAGATACTGAACTGCAAACTATCTTGATGCGGGGAATCTAAACTCAAACGACTTAGGAATAAGTCATACATACACAGGAGGTCATCATGGTCGCTGCATTAGTAGTTATCATCCTAGTTATCGTCATCATCAAAATTATTTAAGCTACACAAGCAGCATGCAGAGTTGGTTCACCAGCCATGCATGCTTTTTTATGTGTACCGCCCAGTCGCTTAGGCACATAAAAACAGTGATGGCATTGCAGAAAATGCTCAGTATGTCGATCCAGAGCGCCAGCTCTGATTCTATGACGCGTTAACCTCATTCAAATAGAGCCTTAATCTATGCAGCTGCAAGTCAAGAATCTGACTAAGCTCTATGGTCAGACGCGAGGCCTTAGTCCAACCAGTTTTAGTGTGGAACAAGGCGAGCTGATCGCGATTGTCGGCCACAATGGCGCCGGTAAATCGACTCTGCTCAAAATGCTGGCAAATTGGATTGTGCCAGACAGTGGTGAAGTGAGTATCGACGGTATTGATCTGAAAAACAGAGCTGCAGCAGTTCGAAAAATCGGTTTTATTCCTGAAGATCCTAATTTGTTTGATTTTTTCTCAGTCGAATACAACCTTAAGCTATTCGCTAAGTTGTCGCAGACCCCACTGCTGCGCGTGCAAGAAGTCCTCAACGAATTTAATCTGCTGTCCTTTCGCAAAGCCAAAGTACAAACGCTCTCCAAAGGTTTAAAACAAAGAGTCAGCATTGGCCGTGCATTATTAGCCAATCCCTCGCTATTACTGCTGGATGAGCCCACCTCCGGCTTGGACTTCGAAACCACGCGAGAAATCTACCGCCTGCTCAATACTATGCACGCGGCTGAAAAAACTATTCTATTTACTTCACACCGCCCCGAAGAAATCAAAAACTTGGCAACCCGCATCATGGTTCTACACCAAGGCAGGGTAATCTTTGACGGATCTCCGCAGGACTATTTCCAGTCCGATATTCATGCTGAGCTGTACGCCTAATGAAAAATATCCTCGTTCTCACACTTAACGACCTGGCGATCGCAGTCAAAAATAAAACCCTGCTGCTGGTGTTGTTTATCCCCCTGTTTGTTTTTGTAGCATTGAGTTTGGTCGATGACAGCGACAGCCAAGCGAGCACAATCAAGATCGGCTTGCTGCAAGACTATGTCTATACGCCAGATATCACTGAGAGTATCAAAGCAGCTGCAAACAGCATTGAGCTGACTTGGCTGGAGACTGAAGAACAGGGCCTGCGCTTACTCAAGGAGCACAGCATTGATGCTGTGTTGCGTAACAGCGAGCAAGGGCCCGATGGCCTTGCCTTAGTGGTGCTGAAAAAGGAATCGCTGCAAACCATTGTGCTGGTGCAGAGTTTTGCTGCATTACAGAAAGCAGTCGAAGGGCATCCGCCCAGTTGGATTAGCGAGGTTAGTGCGCTGCACCAAGGCGGTATGCAACGTGAAACGCTACCGACTTGGATCTTGATGGTTATTTTACTGGTGGGCTTTATCATTCTCCCCGCACAAATTGCCGAGGAAAAAGAGAAAAAGCTGCTGCTGGGCCTACTGCAAACCCCGATACATGAAGCGCAATGGCTGGCGGCCAAGTTACTCTTGGGCATGGCTTTGATAATTGTAGCGACACTGTTTTTGCATGTACTGAGCAATGTTTGGCCAGCCCATGCCTTCAGCTATATTGTCTTAATCTTGCTAGGTGGCTTTTGCTTCAGCGCTTATGGCGTCTTTCTTGGCTTTCTCTGCCGCAATCAGGCCACAGCCAGAACCCTAGGGGTTCTTGTTTATCTGCCACACTTATTGCCCTCGGCCATGTCCGATGTGTCACAAAAACTCACCGCAGTGGCGCCGCTCCTGCCGTCTTACCAACTGTATATGCCGCTGCAATCGATACTGCTGGAAGATGGCAGCATGGCCAATATGACCTTTGCTTGGGTTTATTTAGTGCTGCTCGGCGCAGTGTTGTTTTCACTGGCCTATGTGCTGATGAAAAAACGCTGGCTGATGTGATGCTAGCAAGCAAAGCGCCCTATTAGCGCGCTTCGTAGCGTGTAACAGCCAAAGCAGATAACCCAGCTAGCAACGCTCTGCTGATTCTAGGGAGGTCTGACTACAGCACCGAGGCCGACATCTGCCGCTCGAGCGCAGCCAACTCCTGCGCCGTTAACGTCCGACTCTGCCCAAGCGCCAGCCCGGCTAAAGTCAGCGGCCCTACCGAAGTTCGGTGCAATGCCAACACTTGATTACGGAAAAAGCCGAACATGCGCTTCACTTGATGGTACTTACCTTCGGTCAAAGTCAGCTTGGCATGGTATGCAGAGAGTATTTCTAAATCTGCCGGCTGGGTGGTGATGTTTTCATAAGCAAAATAAATGCCCTCACGAAACACCGCCACATACTCAGGCGTTAATGGCTGGGCCACAGTCACCTCATAGGTCTTGGCCAATTTACTCTCAGGCAAACAGATCCTGCGCGACCAAGCGCCATCATTGCTGAGCAGCACCAGTCCGCTGGTATTTAAATCCAGTCGGCCAGCAATATGTAGCTGATCTTTCTGCGGATGCTCAAGCAAATCAATAACGGTTCGGTGCTGCCGGTCTTTACAGGCGCTGACCACGCCTTGTGGCTTATTGAGCATGAGATACAGCGCTTGGTTATTTTGTAAGCAGCGGCCATCCACAACAATCTGAGTGAATTGGCTGACTTTCTGTTGAATGCTGTGCGCCGCCTGTCCATCGACAATAATGCGCTTTTGCGCAACCAGCAGGCGCGTATCGGCTAGCGTAAACTCACTGTGCTGGCTGATAAAGCGATCGAGTCGGCCATTGGTAAACTTCATAAAACGCCTTTTCTCACTCTAAAATCGACTCAGCAACAAAGCCAGCATGTGTACACAAAGCACGCTAAGCAGTGCTCAAAACGGACAAGGGCACTGAGCATGGATGACTGCAGCACTAACCGGATGCTGAAATTCTAAAGCACTGGCATGCAACAGCAAACGCTCGGCTAATTGTTGGCTGTGCGCATTGCTATACAAATCACACCCCAGAATAGGATGGCCGATGGCAAGGCTATGAATGCGCAGTTGATGGGTGCGTCCTGTCAGCGGAGTAAATTGCACTAAACTACGGCGTGGCGACTCGAAACGCTGCAGCACAAGGTATTCGCTGATCGCTACTTTGCCTGTGCTGTGGCAAATTTTTACCCGCGGGAAAATACACTTATCTTTGGCGATGGGCGCTGTAATCTGTCCTTGGTCATCAGCAAGCCAGCCGTCTAGCATCGCCAGATAACGCTTTTGCACTGTGCCCGCTTGAAACTGCTGATTAAGCTGCTGCATAGACCTCGCATTAAGTCCCACCAGCATCATGCCTGAGGTGCCAAAATCTAAGCGATGGACTAATTTTGCCGCGGGGAATGCTGGGGTCAGACCTGCTTGGCCATGGACTAGACGATAATGTACCGAATCCCAGTTCAGCGGGTTTTTACCGGACAAACTGAGCAAACCACTGGGTTTATTGATCAATAGGATGTCGTCATCTTGATACACAATAGAAACAAAACCCGTACATGGCGGTGCAATAAAATCATCGACAAGGGTATCAATCGGCGTGCTGAGATTGGCCATGTAAGCGATCCTGCTAACTGAGTAAAAGCAGCGGCTAGCTTACCGCAATAGGCAAAGCAAACGACTTAAACAACACGCAGAGCAGCCCACTTAATGACGCAGGCCAACTGCACAAGCAATAATTTTTAGCGCAAAGCCAGCATTTTATTGCAGAAAGCCACTCGCCAGCTCAAGCCCATTGAGCAAGAAGCAGACACCTAAGGCTTAAATGACAAAATGCCCACTACTGTTAAGTACTGAGCATTTTGGCAGCCTTGCTACATCAATGGTGTTGCCTATTTATCGCTTACGCTCTTTGCCATATCAACTCCTTCTCTACAACAGGATTTAAAACCGCCTTGCACATCTTATGCGGCAGCAATACGCCCCGCCATCGGTGACGATGGGCTGGCCAGATCACGGCGCGGCATACGTCCAGCTAAGTAAGCAGTGCGTCCAGCTTGCACCGCCAAGCGCATCGCCCGAGCCATGGCTATGGGGTCTGCAGAACGCGCAATCGCAGAGTTCATCAATATTGCATCACAACCCAATTCCATCGCCATGGCCGCCTCATAGGCCGTGCCAATCCCCGCATCAATCAGTATCGGCACACTGGCGCGCTCGATAATCAAACGAATATTGTGCGGGTTCTGAATGCCACAGCCCGAGCCGATCAATGACCCCAGCGGCATCACGGCACAGCAACCAATCTTTTCCAGCTCAAGTGCCACCACGGGGTCATCACTGGTGTATACCATCACGTCGAAGCCATCGTGAATCAGTTGCTCCGCCGCTTTAAGGGTTTCCACCACGTTCGGATACAGGGTTTTATCCTCGGCCAACACTTCCAACTTAACGAGGTTATGCCCGTCCAACAGCTCGCGCGCCAGCTTGCAAGTGCGCACTGCTGAGCGTGCGTCATAACAACCGGCAGTATTGGGCAGTAAGGTGTAACGGTTCGGTGGCAAAAAATCGAGTAAGTTCGGTTCATCTGGATGCTGACCAACGCTGGTGCGGCGCACAGCAAAAGTCACCACTTCAGTTTCGCTCTCCAGCAGTGCACGTGCCGTTTCTTCGTAATCTTTATACAGGCCAGTGCCCACCATCAGGCGCGAGTTAAACTGGCGTCCAGCTATTATTAATGGTTTATCTACGGCTTGCTTAGTCATGATTTTTTCCCGTTTTTAAACATATTCTCGTACCCAAGACGAGACCTGCTACTTATTCAACAGCCTGCTTAGCCGCCACCAATGGCATGAACAATCTCAATTCGATCATTGGCACACAACTGATGTGTTGCATGCTGACTGCGAGGTAAAACCTCCTCATTCAACTCCACTGCGACGCGCTGTACATCAAGCCCACGGGCTTGCAGCAACTGCAGCACAGTGGTCGCAGCCAGTAACTGCTGCGGCTCACCATTGAGTAGGATGTTCATTACAAGCCTCCCAAACCAAAGTGAATACACGCCATCACGAAAACTAAGAGGAACACAGTTTCCGCTACCATTAAGATAACCGGTTTCCAGCCCACCACTGCCAGCTTCTGGAATGATGTTTTAATGCCTAATCCTGCAATTGCAGCAACAAGACACCAGCGCGATAAATCAGTGGCCATTTCAGCTGCAAGCGGTGGAATCCAGCCAATACTGTTGATCAACACAATCACCACAAATGCCACTAGAAAGCTTGGTAGCATCGGTACTTTACCGCTGCTACCTTCAGCACGGTTTTTACGGAACAAGAAGATAAAAACCATCACCGCCGGTACCAGCATCGCGACACGCAATAACTTAACCAAAGTAGCGACATCACCCGCATTATCAGAAATCATGTACCCAGCACCCACCACCTGTGCCACATCATGAATGGTTCCACCCAAGAAGATACCGGCTTCGGCGTCGCTAAGCCCCCAGAGGCTGACTATCAGTGGATAAACAATCATCGCCACAGTCGAAAGCGTGGTGACCCCTACCACGGTTAGAATGGTATTGCGCTCATGAGTCTCGTTACGTGGCATCACTGCCGACAAGGCCAGCGCAGCAGAGGCACCACAAATAGCCACTGAACCACCGGTCAACAGGCCCATATCACGCGTCAGGCCAAGAGCGCGGGCTAATAGTGCGCCCACGGTAATGGTTAGGGTCACGCCACCGATAACAATCAGTATTGGCCCAATACCCAGCGCCGCAACCTCATCCAAGGTAATACGCACTCCGAGCAAAGCCACCCCAAGGCGCAAAATGGTCCGCGATGAGAAATCCACACCTGCCAAGCAGCGTCCTTCTTCGGAAAGAAAGTGCAGCGTCATACCAAACAGCAAGGCATACAATAATGTTGGGCCGCCGTAATGGTCAGCAATAAAGGTGGTCGCCAAAGCGATGGTGACGCAAATCATCACGCCTGGC
Source organism: uncultured Thiopseudomonas sp. (assembly GCA_964385265.1). Taxonomy (GTDB): domain Bacteria; phylum Pseudomonadota; class Gammaproteobacteria; order Pseudomonadales; family Pseudomonadaceae; genus Denitrificimonas. The sequence goes on along the minus strand of CAYLOI010000010.1, from coordinate 7,799 downwards.
ATAACCCGCTGGCTGGTCTCTAACAACCGCCTTATAGAATACTTGGACATCTCATTAGTCGACATACGTCTTGCCTCCTAAGGCCGTGCAACAGGAACAACAACCACTGGAACTTTCGAGCGCTTGATCACACCTTTAGTGACTTTGCCAGCGTAAGTGGCTAAGTAACTGCGTTTGTTGGCAGCCATTACAATCAAGTCGTACTTACCCGCATTAGCGTGGTGGGCGATCACTGCGGCGGGATAACCTTCCAAGACCGATAGGGTGACTTCACGACCTTGCATTGCCTCTCGCAGCTCGGGAAAGCGCCCCCAAAAAGCCTCAATCTCCGCAGCCAACTCGTCACGCGATTGGTCAATACGCTTCTCCATTAACGAACCTAGAACATCACGATCGCGGATATTAACTTTTAAGGTATTCATCACATCATCTGCCAGCGACTTGACCACATACAGAATATGCAAGCTCGAACCCGTGGCCAGCGCCAAATTAACCGCATGCTCAAGCACGTTGTCGCAATTACCGCGCATGCCAATACTGCATAAAATACGGCTGATATTCTTTGTCATCTTCGTCTCCTAAGCGACTCAGTCCGGGCTGGAATCGCTAACAGTATTATTAAATAGATCAGATCAATAACCCATGATCGAGGGTAGCCACAGTGACAGTTGCGGGAAGTAGGCAATGATGAAGATGGCAACAATCGAGCCCGCCGCAAAGGGCAGCGCCTTGACTGAAATCTCTTCTATGGATGCGCCCCCGATCCCCGAGGCAACGAATAGGTTTTCACCCAGCGGTGGCGTCTGGAAGCCGATGGCTAAGGAACACACCACAACAATACCGACATGCACTGGATCCATACCCAACATGTACATAATGGGTAGCAGTACCGGGGTCAAAATCATGATCGCGGCCAGCGTTTCCATAAACATACCGACAAACAGCAGGAAACCGATGATCATCGCCCAAATCGCATAGGTGTTGTCAGTAAAGCCCAACATGGCTTCAGCAATGTGCGCCGGTACTCTATTTTCTACCAACAGACGGCCGAAGACTGTCGCGGTAAACAAGATCAGTAGCACACGTCCAGAAATCCAAGTGGTGGTTTCCAAGGTCCTGAGAGCCGACTTTAATAACAGCTCTTTGTGGATAAAGATGCCGACAATCAGAGTGTAGACGATTGCCACCACAGCAGACTCAGTGGGCGTAAACAGGCCTGTGTAAATCCCCCCCAAAATGATAATGGGCGCCAAGATAGACCACACACCTTTGCGCAACGCAATCCAGATGTCTGAGTAAGACCAATGATCACTCAGGCCACGGTAGCCACGCTTGCGTGAGATAAAGTAGTTAATCGCTAACAGAAAACTAGCAATAACAATACCCGGCACCACACCTGCAATAAACAGCTTAGGAATCGACAGCGTCTGGAAGCTACCGTGCATCGCGATCGCTTCAGCTGGCGGCTGCAAACCCATTCCAGAAATACCAAAGATAACCATCGGAATCGAAGGCGGAATAACCACACCCAAACCACCCGAAGAAGCGGTAACTGCAGACGCATAACCACGGTTATAGCCACGCTTAGTCATCGCAGGAATCATCAGCATACCCACCGCCGCAGTAGTAGCAGGACCCGACCCAGAAATAGCACCGAAGAACATGCAAGCGAAGATGGTCGCAGCACCCAAACCACCGGTCATTGGCCCAGCAAAAGCCTCAGCAATGTCGACCAAGCGTTTGGAAATCCCTGCCGCCTCCATCAGTGCTCCCGCCAAAATAAAGGCAGGCAAAGCCATCAGTGGAAACGCACCGACAGAAGTAAAGGCCATTTGCACAAAGGCCAGTGGATTTTCACCCAGCGTCAGATAGGTGGCTAGAGCAGCAACAGCCAATGACACGGCAATGGGCGCACCCATAACCAGCAACAAGAAGAATGCGCCAAACAGCACATAAATTAATGTAGTTTCCATGATTATTTTTCCCCATTGGCCTGGTTGTTGGCGCCTGCTTCTGTGCCATTTTTAATGTCTTCAAGAGCTTTGGCTTCAGGGTCGATTATTTCTATCTTCTTAACAAAGCGAAGGTAGTTGTTCTGAATAATGCGCAATGTCATTGCAGCAAAGGCAATGGGCAAAATAAGGTAGAAATACTTCATTGGAATACCCATGGTTTGGGACTTCCAAAACAGATTCATTTTATTGAAAACGAAGTCGTAACTCAGATAGACAAAGAACGCGTTAAAGCCGATCCAGATCAGATCTGTAAGTACAGCGCATAGGGTCTCGACCCAGCGCGGGAACAATTTGAACTGGAAAGTCACTCGGTTATGCGCTGACATTTTCGTGGCATAGGCCGCACCAAAATATGCAAACCAGACAAACGCATAGGTCGCCAGCTCATCACCCCAAGGGATTGAGTAGCTGAATATATTTCTCAGCATGATCTGGAGAAATAACAAAATAACAAAGACGACCAAGAGAAACTGGCACAGATAGCTCTCGATGTTATCGATAAATTTGAAAATAATATTTTTCATACCAGCGACCACCTAAAGAAAAAACTCGCGTAACAATCCCTAAGCCAGTCCAATCAACCGGCTTAGGGAACTGCAACGTTTTTGCTTGGATTCGTGAGTTACTTCTCAGGTGCCGGCTCGCGACCTAGCACACTTAACACGTGATCCAGCTTCTCTTTACCGCCGATGCTCTTATAGAAACTCGGCCAAGTCGTTGCTGCTTGAGCAATCCACTCGCTTTCATCATTAGCCGGCTGCACAATCGTCATGCCATGCTCTTCGACTAAGCGCTTTTTGATCCCTTCTTCACTGGCCAGCAGATAGTTATAGCTGTGCTCAGTTGCAGCTGCGCCAGCCTCAAGCACTGTGGTCTGCATATCTGGACTCAGGCTTTGGAAAGTACCTTCACCCATTACCAGCGGCTCAAGTGAAAACACATAGCAGCTGTCGGTGATGTATTTCTGCACTTCGTAGAACTTCATTGCATCAATAGTGATGTAAGGGTTGTCTTGGCCATGCACTACGCCTTGCTGCAAGGCAGTAAAGGTTTCTGACCAGGCCATTGGGTTAGGGTTAACGCCCCATGCCTGATACGAGGCAATCATGATCTCGTTCTTGGGCACGCGAATCACTAAACCTTTCAGATCCGCTGGTGAGGCAACCGGTCGAACCGAGTTGGTCAGGCGGCGACAACCTGAATAAGCCCAGCCGAGAATACGCACACCGGCATCACGAATAGTATTTTCCGCCAGTTCTTTACCCACCGCACCTTGCGTGAGCAGCTTGGCTTCTTCAGCGTTATGAATCACATAGGGTAGGGTTAATACGCCGACAGTCGGCGAGAATGGTGTGATGTTGTTGATCGCCAAAATAGACAGGTCAAGCATGCCCATACTGGCGTTGTTGAGGGTGTCTTGCTCACTGCCTAACTGGCTGTTAGCAAACAAATTAATTTTCACTTTGCCTTCGGTGCGCTGCTCAACCTCTTGCGCGAAGTTTTGTCCGAGTTCATATTGGGTGCCACCCGCAGAGTCACCAATCGCCATTTTCCAAGTGGCGGCCATGCTGCTAGCACTAAAGGTCAAGCAAGCGGCTGAAATGACAGCAGGGAGTATCTTTTTATAAGTTCGCATGTTTGTCGCCTCATCTTGTTATTGTTATGAGAGTCTGCAGTGATCGATGACCTTCATCACCCCTCGCCGCCCTCTTTGGTTTTGATATTCGATACTGTTATAGTCGTTTTTCGGAATTTATCGTGACCAACAGGTCTCTTTTTACGCACTCCTTTAGATAAGCTATAGAGCCAATCCGCACAAATATGTAGAGCCAGATTTTTAAATCGCAAAAAATTTATACACTATTGTGCGTATTTTATTATTTGAAATTGCTATGCCATACTCGACTATCATTTGTTCTCTCCAATTCTCATTCGCACGTACAGGGCTAATGCACCATGTTGCTTTTTGATATAGACCCTAAACGCCCAGAAAGCTTACAGCGCCAACTGCGTGAGCAAATTGCTAATGCAATCTTGAATGGCCAAATTCCTTTGGATAAAGCACTACCGTCCAGCCGAGGACTGGCCAGCGAGTTAAAAATTGCGCGCAATACAGTGGTTTTGGCCTACGAGCAGTTACTGGATGACGGCTACCTTATTTCTAAAAGCCGCAGCGGCTATTTCGTCAATGCTGATATTTTAGAGGGGCACGCTGAAAGACCCGTACGCCTGAATGATATTGATGCTGAGCCAATGCCGTGGGAAACACTATTAACTGCCCGTCCCTCGCGCCAGCAAAATATTCGCAAACCTAAAGATTGGTATAACTACGACTACCCTTTTTTATACGGCCAACTCGACCCCAGCCTGTTCCCAACACAACACTGGCGTGAGTGCAGCCGTGACTCAACCAGCGTGCAAGCGATACGCAGCTGGTCTGCAGACCACTTTGATGAAGATGATCCGCTGCTGATCGAACAAATTCGCACCCGTCTACTGCCCAGACGTGGCGTATGGGCTAATCCCGAAAATATTCTGATTACTGTCGGCACCCAGCAAGCGCTGTGGACCATTGCTCAGCTGTTGCTCAAACCTGGGCGGCGTTTTGGCATGGAGAATCCTGGCTACGTCGATATGCATAACATTGCCCGTCTATTCACCGACGATATCCAACTGCTGCCGGTGGATGAGCAAGGTATGTGCCTGCATGAGAGCATTGCTGATTGTCAGCTGATCTACGTCACACCCAGCCACCAAAGCCCAACCACTGTGACCATGCCGCTAGAACGGCGACGCCAGCTGCTCGACCTCGCGGAAATGAATAACTTTTTGATCATTGAAGATGATTACAACAGCGAAACCAATTACCAGAGCAATCCTACCCCAGCGCTTAAAAGTCTGGATCGCCATGAACGGGTTATTTATGTCGGCAGCCTATCCAAGACGCTGGCACCGGGTTTGCGTATGGGCTATATGGTTGCGCACCCCACGCTGATTCGTGAAGCACGCGCCATTCGTCGCCTGATGCTGCGCCATCCGCCGGCCAATAATCAGCGTGCGCTGGCCTTATTTCTTGAGCGTGGCTATCACGATGTGTTGCTGCGCCATATTCACCGCACATTTAAGCAGCGCTGGCAGCGCATGAGCGAAGCTTTGCACACGCATTTACCGCAACTGCAAACCACATCCAGTATTGGCGGCACCAGTTTCTGGTTAAAAGCACCACCTGAACTGGATTTTCGCAAGCTGCAAGCTTTAGCCAGAAAGCAAAGTATTTTGGTTGAATGCGGGGATATTCATCACCTTGACCGGTCATGCAATGAACATTTGCGCTTGGGATTTTCTGCCATAGCAGAAGAAAAAATTGAGCCAGGGCTAAAGCTCCTGGCTCAATTAGTGCCTATGGCGACACGCGAACGCTAAAGTCTATTATCAACGCTCGTCTTTAAACGCGTACCAACGGTAGAGAAAACTTTGTCCGAAACGTCGAAACGGGGCAAAGGCTTGTGACTCAACCACTTCCTTGAGGTTAGGGAATGGCAGCTTGGATTGGAATATAGGCAGATCCATGCCCGTTGCGTCACCGGCGATCAACTGCGCTAAACGCTTACCCGCTTGCGCTGAATACATCACCCCATTACCGCCGTAACCCAACGCGTAATAGATGGTTTCTTTCGGATCCGGCTGAAAAATACGCGGCATCATATCGTGACTGACATCCACCCAGCCCCACCATGAATAGTCGAGCTTGATGCCCTGTAGTAATGGAAACTTACGATGCATATCACCGACAAGCATGTCTTTGTATTTTTGCTGAGGCGCATCGCGACCGGTAATCGCACTGCGGCTGCCAATCTGTAAGCGATTGTCTGGCAGCAAGCGATAATAATGACGCAAAATCCGCGTATCAGTAATCACTTGGCGGGTGTGCATATTACAAGCCTGCACTTCCTCGTCGGTCAGCACGCGAGTAACGATGGAGTTAGACAAAATGGGCAGCAAACGGTTTTTGAGCTGCGGATGCAGGCTTTGTGAAGTGTAACCACCGGTTGCCATACCCACTGCACGCGCTTTAACTACACCACCGGGGGTGGTTAAATAATGCACACCAGCGCGCGTTTCCCACGCTTGTACCGGACTAGCAGGATGGATTTTAACCCCCAACGCCCGTGCTTTGCGGTGATAACCAAATGCCAGCTTGCCGGCATGAATACCAATACCTTCAGGCTCATGCATGGCACCGGCTGCTTCTTGATCACCAAACCAGTCACGCTTAACCGTTTGCGCATCCAAAATCTGCGCATCGTAATTAAAGGTGTTGCGCAGCAACTTTGCTTCTTTTTCTAAAATCGGCATCTGCCTGGCATTGTGCGCAATATACAAATGACCACCGGGCTGTGGCTCGCAATCAATATCTTTGATCAGATTTTTAAAGGTTTCCATGCCATCGAGGCATTCTTGATGCAACTTGTGTGCAACATCTAAACCATAACGGTCAATCCACTGTGAACGTTTGAGCCGGCCGGTTGCACACTGCGCTTGTCCACCGTTACGGGTAGAACAACCCCAACTGGTACGGTTGGCTTCCAGTACCGTAGCCTTAATCCCGTAGTTTTCCGCAAGAAAAATAGCCGCGGTCAAGCCAGTAAAGCCGGCACCGACAATAACCACATCGGCATCCATATCACCTTGTACCGGACCATCATCAGCAGGCGGCTCGCCCGCTGTGCCGATCCAATAGGTTGGTGCATAGTCACGACCCTGCCCGGGCGTGGCTGTTTTAAGCGGGTCGTACGACGGATCGTAAGGCTGTGTCGGCGCGGTGCGCTGCTCAGCACGAACATCAGCTTGATTATTCAGTTCTACAGTTTTCATGACCGTTTCCTCATGATCGAGTTGTTAAGCTTCAGAGTGAAAATCTCAGGCGTTAACAGGCGGACGGTTCTTACGGAAGGCATTCTTGATAGCAATTTTGCCGTCACGGAACGTCAACACATCGATCATGCGGGCTTCGGTGCGCATACCATCAGCGGTGGTGCCTTTATAGGTCGACTCCAAAAAGCCCTTATCACCCACCACATAGCACTCGGCATCAACCCAGCAGGCGTCCGGCGCATTTTTCCAGGCAGCGGATAAACCATCACGCACGGCCTCTGGCCCGACAAAACTTTTACCTTGTAACTCTGGACCGGCAACAGCGTTGAATACGCAATCATCAGTCATCATCGCCAGTGCAGCATCAATGTCATGATTATTCAGGGCATCGGCAAAGGCTTGAAGAAAAGCAACGGTAGGTTGGCTCATAGTGAACTCCGGATAAAATAAATTTGTAATTATTATTCACGTCCAATGGCTTGGAGCGCGTGTGCAATTAAGTTTACGTCAAGGTTTTTTTATTCATTAGCGCCAATTCAGATACATAACTTGGGCCAGAAGCGCAGTATTTTGCTGCCAAGAATATCTTTACCAATAAGAGCAAATACCGTTAAATGAAACGCAACGTTCAGCTTTTAATATTTATTTAGGTAGGTTAAGCTGAAATTCTAAAAAAACACCTTGTTAGCTCTGAGGAGAAACACATGACAGATTTGCTCGGCTCCAAGCCCGATACCCTGCGCTCAGTACGTGAACTATTCGGTATCGACAGCGACCTACAAGTACCCGCTTTCAGCCAGCGTGATGAATATGTTCCGGAAATTGATGAGGCCTACCGCTTCAACCCGGATGTGACCTTGGCGATTCTCGCTGGCTTTACCCGTAATCGTCGGGTAATGGTTCAGGGCC
>CAYLOI010000009.1:0-86908 GCA_964385265.1 uncultured Thiopseudomonas sp. | reverse complement strand
TATTTAACACCCAGCAACTTATACAAAACCTACAGCTAAGCCTGCTAATAAACCAAGTGATAACGCTGAATCAGATACTTTTTAAAGTCCTTCACCACTGACAACGCGTCACGCAATAATTGCCGCTCAAGTGCGGTCAGTAGCTTGATATTAATCTCATTGGGCGCCTCATCAAACTCAGTTGAGTCGGGATTGTAGCGCTCAATCTGCTGTTGCAAACGCACCTGCACGAAATAACTCAGCGCCTCAGACAAGTTATCCGCCAACTCTTTTTGCAGTACGCCACGCTCGACCAATGCTTCTAAACGTTTGAAGGTATTGGTATCCGACACCTTGTTTTCCAAAGCAATACTGCGCACACCATGCACAATCGGAAACACCCCTGCCTTCTTAATATCCAGCCCCGCACTGTCCTTCAAGCGCCCAAAGAATGTTAAAGGCGTGTCAAAACGCAAAGCTGCCTTAGCAAAATGAGCAAAGAAAATCTCATTATCTTGAACTCGTCGAAAGAAACTATTGCGCGCCACTTTAAATAACGCAATATTACCGGCCACAGGCTTACTGTCACTGGCAATTGCCAAATTCATAGTTGCCTCACCGTCAAAACTATTACTCCAACGTGTTAGCTTCTCCGCCCACTGCTTAGTCGAATTCACCCATTCAGGATTTGACACCATAATATTGCCGGGACACGGCGGAAAACCAAAGGTAAACAACGTCTCACTGAAGGTATTCATTACTTCATGCATTTGCGGCCAATCTAATCCATCACGATAAATCAACCCATTATCCTGGTCGGTTTTCATGATCTGTTCACCGCGCCCTTCCGAGCCCATTACAATCAAGCACACGTGCGGATGAAATTCTAATGGCACAATCAGATCAAACAACTTACTCAAAATACGACTGTTCAGCGCCGCCAATAACTCCATGATAAAGCGCGTTTTTACTCCAGTCGAAATCAAACCTTTAATCAGCTCAGCCAAGCCCAACGATGCTTCGCGCAGTTCAGCAACGGTTTGTGCACGCTCAACCCGCAAGCCAATCACATGCGAATTGCTGGAAAAGTGACTCAGTACATCAGTCAATTCAATCACGCCCACCAATCTACGCTTGGCATCCATAACCACGACACGTTCAATGCGTTGCTGCGTCATAATGATCAGCGCATTAAACAAATAGTCTTCGGGGTGAATACTGATCAAACGATAACTAGCGATTTGCGAGACATCAGTAGTAAAGGGTAAGTGCTGGATAATAGCTGCATCGAGCAAATCCGTGCCCGTCACCATGCCGTAGCGATTACCTTTCTTCGCCAACAAACAGTCGGCTTTGTGTTCGCGCATCAAGCCCGTTGCCTGCTCAATTGAAGTGCCTTCTTCAACAATCAGGGGTTCTCGAATTGAGGTATCAACAATACGTGCCAACATAAAGTCAGCCATATCGGAATTTGAACTATGCTGGGCAATGATTTCACGCTTGGCCGTGAGACTTTGCTGGAAGTAATCTGCGAACAGCGTATTGCTGTCAATTAACTCAAGTAGTGTTGCTGTGGGGATTAGATAACAGCGAGTCGCTTCCACAGCGATAAAGTTATGAATGGCTTGACCATTAAATACCGACCAACTGCCAAAGTACTCGCCCGCTTGATAATGCATAAAGGCGGACTGCTGCTGGATTAACTGCTCATCTGTTTGCGCGCCAGACTCACTCTCAGCCACACGCCCCTGTTGAATAACAAATACCCCTTGCGATTGCTCGCCAGCAGTAATCAGGGCTTCTAAAGGTTGGTATTCTTTATACTGTACATGACTCAGAAGCAGTGTTTTTTCAGCTTCAGTTAAGACACTAAAAGGTAGTTGATCAACATTGAAAGAATCCGGCATAAGTGCAACTCCTGTTGCCAAGTCAAATCAAATAAGCCTTAGCCTGCCGTCCAAACCCTTAAAACGCTATGCTCATTTAGATGTAGAACACACTGCAGAAAACAACACACTACTTCGGTCAACACTTAATGGACGCTCAGTCAGTGATTTATGCTCATCTGATACGGCAATCATCTGTGCATCAGTACAATTGAGAACATAGCTTTGATGGGTAACCACATCAATGTATTTCTTCTCAAAGCGGTACTCGATAAATTCAACCAGAGTAAAACCATCAACATGCCGTACATTTAAATTATTTGTATCAACCACGGTAAATACTGTCGTCATTGGATAGAAGTAGGTCCATGGCCGCCAGAATGCTTCACCCTGCTGGCTCGAAGTCACCACAGAACCTTCCGGCTGACGTGAGGACTGATGAGCAAACCAGTTGTATTCAAAATAAATCTGATAGCCCAGCATACCGATACCGGCAAAGGCGGGAATAATCCACTTAGGTAATTTTTGTCTGGAGATGGAGCGCAGTAAAAAAGCGATGCCTGCCGCGCCCAAACCTGCACTGAATGTTGCTACTAGATGCCAAATCATACGTATCTCTTCTTATAAATAAAACGGGCCTCAATCAAGAAGCCCGTTGTGTTACGTGCCTCGGCAGCTGATGCTATCGAGGTATGACTTGATCATTAATGATCAATCGCGCCGCCTGCACCTTTCGGGAAACGCACACTCTCAACCAAGTCTTGAATGTGTTGCGGAGTTTTCGCGGTGAAGCTGCACACTGTGTAAGCCACTGCGAAGTTAATCACCGCACCCACCGCACCGAAGGACAGAGGTGAAACACCCATGATCCAATGCTCAGGTGTGTTCGGCAACATTGCTGTGCTTGCTACGAAGAACCAGCCTAAGTAAGTGAAGATGTACAGCAAGGTGCAACCTAGACCAGCCATCATGCCGGCAATTGCGCCTTTATCGTTCATTTTCTTAGAGAAGATACCCATCATCAGCGCAGGGAAAATGGACGCACCAGCAATACCGAACGCTAGCGCCACAACCTGTGCCGCAAAGCCTGGAGGATTTAGACCCAACCAGGTTGCCATCACAATGGCTGCTGCCATGGAGATCCGTGCTGCTAACATTTCGCCTTTCTCAGAAATGTTTGGATTAATGGTTTTCTTAATCAAGTCATGACTGATGGCTGCAGAAATCGCCAACAACAAACCTGCTGCTGTGGATAACGCGGCGGCAATACCACCGGCTGCAATCAGACCAATCACCCAACCTGGTAGGTTAGCAATTTCAGGGTTGGCCAAGACTAAGATGTCATTGTTAACCGTCAGCTCATTACCTGCCCAACCACGCTTCTCAGCATCGGCAGCAAATGTTGCGTTGGTGTCATCGTAGAACTGGATTTGACCATCATTGTTTTTGTCTTCGTACTTGATCAGGCCTGTGCCTTCCCAAGTTTTAACCCACTCTGGACGATCTGCATACTGGATTGAGTTACCCAGAATTTGATCATAGCTGTCCATGTTTACAACTTCTTTTGCTGCTTCCGGATAAACCGTGGTCAGCAAGTTCAAGCGCGCCATAGAAGCAACCGCTGGAGCTGTTAAGTAAAGAAGTGCAATAAAGACTAACGCCCAACCTGCTGACCAACGGGCATCAGCTACTTTAGGTACAGTGAAGAAGCGAATGATTACGTGTGGTAGACCGGCAGTACCAACCATCAATGACAAAGTAAACAAAGTCATATTCAAGTGGCTTGGCACATCGGCAGCATAGTCACGGAAACCCAGCTCAACCAAAACTTCACTGAGTTTCTGTAACAGTGGCGCGCCTGATTCAGCGTGCGTACCGAACATACCAAACATTGGAATTGGGTTATTGGTCAGTTGCAGTGAGATAAATACTGCTGGAATGGTGTAAGCAATGATCAGCACCACATACTGCGCAACCTGCGTGTAAGTAATACCTTTCATACCACCAAATACTGCGTACAAGAATACGATTCCTGCTGCAATCCAAATACCTGCTTCACTGCTCACTTCTAAGAAGCGCGAGAAGGCCACACCAGCACCGGTCATTTGACCGATCACGTAGGTCACAGAAGCCAGAATCAAGCACAATACCGCCATCAGGCGTGCGCCACGGCTGTAAAAACGCTCACCGATAAAGTCAGGTACAGTGAACTTACCGAATTTACGTAAGTAAGGCGCAAGCAGCATCGCTAGAATTACATAACCACCGGTCCAACCCATTAAATAAGCAGAACTGGCATAACCGGTTGCCGCAATGATACCGGCCATTGAAATAAACGATGCAGCTGACATCCAGTCAGCAGCGGTTGCCATACCATTAGCAATTGGGTGAACACCACCACCTGCAACGTAGAACTCTTTAGTTGAGCCAGCGCGGGCCCAGTACGCGATACCGATGTAGAGAAGGAATGATCCCCCCACAAACAGCATATTGATCATAAATTGACTCATGCTGTTTTACTCCTCAAGACCAAATTTTTTATCAAGGCTGTTCATTCTCCAAGCATAGAAGAAGATCAATACGATAAACGTAAGGATCGACCCTTGCTGGGCAAACCAGAAGCCTAAGTCAGTTCCACCAACCGAAATATCGGACAGTAGAGGTCTTAGAAGAATGCCAAAGCCGTACGAAACTAAAGCCCAAACCGACATGCAGAAGGTAATTAAGCGTAAGTTTGCCGACCAATAGGCAGCAGCATTTTTTTTGTCGTCTTGCATAATGCTCACCATTGTTTTTATTTGTGAATTGAATTGCAGCGTGGCGGCGTAAATTTAACAAGCTATTAGGCGTCAGGATAACCCCCTGCTTTAGTCTATTCGCTATTTGTAGACGCTTTTAAAGACTTGATTTAAGACGATTTTCGATGATTTTTATGAAATTTAGATTTATTTTACTGAATTTAGCCGAAAAAGCTAAAAACAAACCTCGTTAAAAATATATTTCAAGTGAATACATATTTCTAATTGTGACTAGAAAATACAATTACAACGGGGATTTCTGAGCCTTACTCTGGAATTTATATGCACAAACCAGACACGCCTAACAACGTTTTTGCACGCTGCAGTCAGCAAACACAGGAGCAGAACAGAGAGCAATAATGCTAAAAATAGTGGAGAAGACTGCTATTTAGGCGCTGAATAAACACTCACAACAACAGCGAAATAATGCAAGAGGGCTCGCGCTGGAATGCTTTAAAAGAGGGCAAATATAGTGCGCGCTTTTAAGCGCGGTATTGGAGTCTGTAGAAAACTACAGTTCAAAACCAATATTGACCATTGTTGCGGCTGCTCCCAATAAGAGCACTTCAGCACCAAACCTACGGTATTTCACCCCGAAAGACGGAATAACTGCTGGGGCTATTTCAAAACGGTTTAGAGGAATTTTGTCACGGTATTTGCCTTTATAACCATGCAGCAGCCCTGCCGTGACTTTGCTGTAAAAAGGTGTGCCGGCAAAGTCGTAGCGTTTACCCACGTAGCCATAGTAAGAGCGCTTGTCATATGAGTGCAAAAAGGTTGCTGCGCCGAACAGATAGCTGTTTTCAGTATGACGCTCCAAACCAATCAGCTCTTGATTATTATTATGCTCAGACTTCGGTTTGAAATGCTTAGTGTAGACACTGGTCTGCACATACCAATAAGGTTTGGCAGGCACTGGCTTTATCAAGTTATGCAACAGAGTTGAGCGAACGATTGTAGGCTCGCTACTGGTGTAACTCTGTTCTTGCTCAGCATGCGCAAGGGGTTGCACACAAATCACGCAAGATAAAAAAAGAGATATTTTTAGCGCTGTCGAATTCATTATATTTGCCATAACCGTAACATTTTAGTCGCAAGCGCCAAGGAAATTGCGCGAGATAATAGCACAAGCAGGCAGCTGAGTGAGCCGCTAAGTCAGCCGAAGCGCTACAGACTATGACAAAACACTCATTCGAGGCCGCGTACCAGCAACTCCTATCCAATCCGTCAGGCTTTCTTGGGCTGCCGAGCAGCTGCTTAACAGCCCAAGAAAGCAATGTCAGCCGACGCGATAACACTCATCCAAACTGCTGTAGCCCATGCCCGCACCTTTGCGCACCTTGATTTGTACGGGAATACGCTCTTTCAGCGCCTCTACGTGGCTGATAATGCCAATGGTTTTGCCTTCGGCATTGAGGTTATCCAGAGCCAGCAAAGCCATTTCTAAGGTTTCATTGTCTAAAGTGCCAAAACCCTCATCTAAAAACAGCGAGTCAATGCGGGTCTTTTGGCTGACCAATTCAGACAAAGCCAGCGCCAGCGCCAAGCTAACCAAGAAACTTTCGCCACCGGACAAAGTGCGGGTATCGCGCTGGGTATCGCCCTGCCAAGTATCAATAATTTCGATTTCCAACTCGCCCTGCTCGCGGCGACTGAGCTGGTAACGGTTATGCAACACCGCCAACTGCTGATTGGCCAAGCTGACCAGATGATCCAGGGTTAAGCCTTGGACAAATTTGCGGTATTTGCTGCCATCGGCTGAGCCAATCAAACTATTCAACTGCTGCCAGTGATCATAGCGTTGCCTTTGTTGCTCAATGCTGTGCAGTAAGTTTTTCTGAGCTTCGCGATTATCCGCATCGCTCTTGAGGCGGTGCTCTAAGGTGCCTAGTTGACGATTAAGCTCACTCAACTGAGACTCCAACGCAGTGCGCTGCTCAGCCAAGTCTGCGCTGGACAGCTGTGTTTGCGGCGCACTATTGAGCAACTCAATCTGGGCGCTGGTGGCGGCTAATAAGGTTCTGGCATCGTGCAGCTGGGTATCCAACTCCTGCTTCAGGCTGTGTAATTGTTGTGCGTGCTGTTCAGGTAACAATGCCTGCAAAAACGCCTGTTCATCGGCAAACACACTCTGCGCTAAACGTGTCTGCCACTCGGTTTGCAGGGTTAGATAACTGCTCTGCGCTTCTTTTAAGCGCTCAGTTAAAGTCTGTACCTGCCCGTGCAGCTGAGCCAGCTGACTTTCGCTGCGTTGCAACTGTGCATGACTGGCCGCGAGCGCTTGTGCGCTATCGCTACTGACTGCAGGTGGCTGGCCTAGGCTGATATTTAGCGCTTGCCAATGACTGTGCGCGGTGTGCTGCTCTTTCTCGGCGCTGCGCAGCTCGGCCTGTAGCGCGTTAATCTTAAGAGTAAATTCTTTAAGCTGAGTTTCTCCGTGCTGCCACTGCTGCGCTTCTTGCTCACGGGCTTGCAGCCACTGCGCAGAATCCTGCGGCACGCTGTAGCCTAAAGCCTTGAGCTGCTGCTCGAGCTGCTGTTGCTGCTCTTGCCACTCGTCTTGCAGTGCAGCGCTGCGCTTGATTAAGTCTGCCTCTTGCTGCTGTTGCAGCTTGAGATTGCTGTCTAAAGTGCTGATCTGCTGCTGCAATTCACGCAGTGCTTGCTCAGCCTGACGGTACTGCTGCTCGCTGCCAGCCAAATTTTCTTGGGCTTGGGCAATGGCATTGAGACGCTGCTGACAATCAGTCATGCGCTGCTTAAATTCGGCCATAGCGCTATTAAAATCAGCTTCTACAAGGTTAGCTGCTAAATCCAACGCAGACAGATTGCGCGTTTTTTCAGTGAGAATAGTCTGCAATTCCAGCTCATCAGCGGCTTGTTGCTTAAGCAGCTGCGCCTGCTCACTGCTGAGTTTGGCTAATTGCTCGGCACAAGCCACGCCCTGCTCCCGTAGTTGTTCTCGCTCCGCTTGCTTGGCAGCTAGAGCCTGCTCAGTGTGCGATACATCCAAAGCTTGGTAAGCACTGACAGCCGGATGCTCTAAGGCGCCACACAGCGGGCACGGCTCAGCGGCCTGCAATTGGGCACGGTAGGCTTCCAAGCCAGCAATACGGCGCTCTTGTGCCAGCAGTTGTTCTTTATCTTTGACTTGCTCATTTAAGCTTTTATAGGCCGCGCGCAAATTGTCGCGCAATGTTTCTTGCTCAGTTATATGCCCGCTCAGCACCCGCACATGTTCTGCACGCTCAGCCAGCGCTGTTTGTTTAGCCCGTTCGCTGCTATAGCCTTGCAACAGCCACTGGTAATACTGGCTGTGCCCATGCAACTGACTCAGCTGTTCTTGCCAAACACTGACAGTGCGCTGTTCAAGCACCTTCTCTAATGCCTGTTGCTGGGTTTGCCAAGCATGTTCGAGGGGCTTGAGCGCTTGTTCTTGCTGCTGATAAATCTCGTGTTGTTTAGCTAAATCAGCGCTGAATTTGGCGATAGCCGCAGTTAGATTGTGCTGCTCAGTGTGACTGTTATTAATTGCCAACTGTTGTCGACTCAACAAAGCAAAGCCATTGCGCCAAGCACTGAGATGCTGCGCCAGTTGACCATGCTGCGCATTGAGTTGGCGTTGGGCAAGCAGTTGCTGCTCGGCCGCTTGCACGAACTGCAGTTGTTCGCTGACCTGCTGCACAGCTTGCTCGGCATACTGATAGCGCTGCCACGAGCACTGCTCGACCTCTTGCTGAGCTGCCCGTTGTTTTTCCTGAGCACGATCCAATTGCTGCTGACTGTGCTGCGCTGCCTGTTCAGCTGTTTGCAAGGCTTTATAGTCCGGCTGTAACAAGGCCGCTGGGGCATGCTCAGCCAAGCGTTGTAAATCAGCGCTATGATCCTGCAGCTTGGCTTCTGCTCTGTGCAGCTGTAATTGGGCTTGGCTTTGATTGGCTTGGGCTTGATCGAGGCTGCTGCGCCATTGTTGTTGCTGATGTAAGTCTTCTTGCTGCTGCGTTAGGGTGTTGGCTTGTTGCTCAGCAGCACTTAGCTGCGCTTGAGTGTCGCTGAGTTCTTCCGCGCTGAGCAGCTGTAAACCTTCAGCACGGCTGCTTAAGGTTTCTAATCGATGGCGCTGCTCTTTTTGCGTGTCATACACCTGCTTAGAAATATCACCGTAAATTTCAGTACCGGTCAGCTGCTCTAATAAGCCGGCACGGTCATTGGCATTGGCTTCTAAAAATGCAGCAAAACCGCCCTGCGCCAGCATCATCGATTGGGTAAAACGCTGAAAATCCAAACCGGTTAAACGCTCGACTTCTTTGGGCTTTTCGCTGAGTTTGTCGGTGATAATGCGGCCATCTAAATGCGCAAGCTCAGTTTTCGCATCTTGCAGCGCACCATCGGCTTTATCACGGGCGCGGCGCTGACTCCAAAAGGCGCGGTAACCCTGATCTTTTACGGCAAACTCCACTTCCACCAAGCAATCGGCAGTATGCCGGGTCATCAATTCGTTACTGTTTTTGGAAATACTGCTCATGCGCGGCGTGCGGCTGTACAACGCTAAGCAAATGGCATCGAGCAAAGTGGTTTTACCCGCGCCAGTGGGGCCAGTAATGGCAAACAGACTGCTGCCGTTAAAGGGCTCTTGAGTGAAGTCGATTTTCCACTCGCCTTTCAGGGCGTTGATATTTTTTAAGCGAATGCTGAGGATTTTCATAGGTCAGTCTCCTGCAAAGCCTCTAACACTTGCCCATGCAGGCCAGTTAATACCTTAACCTCATCTGTGCTTAGCTCTTCATTCTCTAAGCGCTTGGCAAACACCTCATTGGGGCTCAGCTCGGCCAGCACTTCGCCAGAATCACCGGTTAACCCCGCCACTTTGTTGCCGCGTAAACGCCGCACGCGCAAAACTTCCACCGGTAACTCAGCACAGAGTGCGGTCACCCGCTCATCTAAGTCGGCGTAATAATCATCCACCTCAACTTGAATCTCTAGCCAGGCCACAGCCGTTGGCTCAAGCTCTCCTGCTAAAGCTGCAAACTGTTGTTCTAATTCAGCCAAGCTGCCTTTTAACGAGATCAGACGTTGAAAGCACGGAATTTCAATCACTTGCACAGCCTGCAATCCGGTGCTGTCTAAATCAATTTGCAGCAGCTCTTTTTGCTGCTTGGACTCATCAAAACTCAAGGCGATGGGCGAGCCGCTGTAACGGATATGCTCAAGCCCAGCAACTTTTTGTGGGCGATGAATATGCCCGAGTGCCAAATAATCAAAGGCAGGAAAAGCATCAGTTGGGAAAGCAGTCAAACTGCCCACATAAATCTCGCGCACTGACTCAGTTAAGCTCACGCCTACAGTGGTTAAGTGCCCAGTGCCAATAATGGGTACCTTGACACCCAGCTCAGCACGCTTGGCCTCTGCGCGGGCATACAGCTGCGCATAATGCTCAGCAATCGCCTGCTGCAAGTCGCTTTGTTTATCGTCAGCGCTTTGCCCCGCTTGGCTGCGCTGAATATCCCGCGGTCGCAGAAAAGGAATGGCGCAAACAATGGCCCCAACGTCGCCATTGCGCTGGGTTAACAACAGCACTTGCTCATCCGGCTCAGCACCGACAGTGGCAATCACCTGGGTATTGAGTTTACCCAGCAAGCCTTTGCTTTCATTGAGCATCGCCACTGAATCATGGTTGCCGGCCACAATCACTAACTGGCAGCCAGTGCCATGCATTTGCACAATAAAATCGTTATATTGCTCACGGGCGTAACTGGGCGGTGTGCCGGTATCGAAAATATCTCCTGCAATAATCAAGGCATCTGCTTGTTGATCCTGCACAGTTTGCACCAGCCAATCACACCATGCGCGGTGCTCAGCCTGCCGGGTTTTACCCATAAAGTGCTGGCCTAGATGCCAATCTGAGGTATGTAAAATGCGCATGGCGGTGCGTCCTTGTGCTGTGTATTGATTGTTTAAAAGTCATAAAAAAGCCCGCGGCTGGCCGCACTGTCTTAAACAGCTGCGACCAACAACGGGCCCATAGTGTAGACGATTATGCGTCGGCTAAAACCAAGCCAAAGGGTAATCCGGACGCTTCAGGGATTTTTCGGGCAATATCTTGCGCGGCAGCTTGAACAATTTCCTCCACAACCGGGTGGTAAAATGCCAGTTGCAAAAGACTGTGGGCGGTTTCTCCACGCTCAATGGCCAAAGCTAATAATTGCGCCACATGCTCAGCGCGCGCACCCACCATGCTGGCACCTAAGAGTTTGCCGCTGTTCTTATCGGCATACAGGCGCAACACGCCCTCACGATCTGTAATAACACGGCTACGGCCATTGGCTTGACTGCTCGCCGTACCAATCAAAATATCATCCTGATTAAGCTCGTCGAAACGTGCGCCAACACTGATCACATCTGGATTAGTAAAGGCGATAGCCAGTGAGGTTTTACGTTTAAAGGCCAGCGGCGTGCTTTGTGCTGTGTTATAGCCCGCCATCGCACCTTCATCGGCCGCTTCATGCATCAATGGGCGGTAACCATTGCTATCACCGACAATAAACACTGGATGATCGCCCACTTGCAGGGTGTTTAGATTAAACAGCGGATGACCACGCTCATCCAAGGCAAAGCCCGCTTCAGCCAAGTTCAGCTGATCGGTATTGGGGCGGCGACCTAAGGCCACCAGCACTTTATCCACCTGCACTTGTTTGTCGCCGGCTTTAAGCAACACGCCTTGTTCGGCTTGGACAAGTTCAGCAGGTGCACCTAAGTACAGCTGCATTTCCTTGGCAAACTCAGCCAGAGCCACCTTACTGACTTCTGGATCGCTGATACCACCCACCGTTTCGGCCATATCCGCACCGTGCACTTCTACACCTAAGCGCGCCAAGGCTAAGCCCATCTCTAAACCAATCGCACCTAAACCAAGGATACCAATGGATTGAGGCAGTTCTTGCATCTCAAAGAACTCATCGGTGGTGATGCAGTGTTCAGCAAAGGGTTGTAAGAATCCAGGCATCACCGGACGTGAACCTGAAGCGATAATCACTGACTTAGCGTTAATCTGCTGTATGCCTGAGTCGCTTTCAACTTCAAGCACCGTCGGCGCTAAAAAGCGCGCACGCCCCATGATTAAATGCTCACCCGCCGCTTGTTTAGCATTGCCCGCAGCGCCACCAGCAAATTGATCGCGCTGCTCACGCAGGGCTTGCCAAGCCACCGCACCATCCAAACGTAGATGCTCTGCGCCGCTGATGCCGTAACGCTCGAACTCTTTTTGTGAGTTCCAGTACTCAGCAATATGCAGTGCCACTTTGGAAGGCATACAGCCCACTCGAGCACAGGTAGTACCGAGTGGACCACTATCAATTAAAACAAAGCTTTGCTTGGTACGGCGCACTTCTCTTAAGGCATACATACCGCCAGTGCCGGCACCAATAATTGCCACATCAACATTCATTTGCTTAGCCATGCTCAGCTCCTGTGGTGGAAAAATTTATAACGCTTACAAAGTAACCAACAGCGTTACAATATTAGAATATATACTTATAGAGTATAGGTTACAGCGTCGCAAAGCCATTCGGCCAAGCTGATGGTTATCCGCCTAAGCTGTTCTACTCAGCTGCTACACCAACACAACACTCTTCGCGTAAGAAATTGATCAACCCATCAAGGTGCTGGTATTCAGGAATACAGATAATAGTGCGGCTGTGTTTTTCTTGGCGGATCAACCCAACCTTAACCATACGCGTTAGGTGGTGTGACAGCGTCGAAGCTGGAATACTCAGTGCTTTTTGTATATCGCCTACCGCAGCACCGGCATGGCCCGCCTTAACTAAAAACCGAAACGCCGCCAAACGATGACTGTTGCCCAGTTCAGCCAAGCTGGCTGCAACCTGCTCATGATCCATACGCGCCTCTCATTGATAGTTTTATATATCTAGAATTGTAGTTGACAGCCATAACCACAGCAATCTATCGTTACTCATCATTTCGACAATAGTAGAAATATCGGAAATTTAATGTCTTCTCAACTGCACGACACCCTTGGCATGTTTGCCTTTCTCGCGGTGGAATTATCGATTTTGTATATTGCCATCAGCTTGCTGGTGGGCGCTTTGCAGCGTCATATTCCAGCTGAAAAAATTGAAGCGCTACTGAGTTCAAGTCACCGTAGAAGTTATTTTCTAGCCGCCGGCTTAGGTGCCATTACGCCGTTTTGTAGCTGCTCGACCATTCCCATGCTAAAGGGCCTGATCCGTGCCCGCGCTGGCTTTGGTCCCATGATGGTCTTTCTATTCGCCTCACCACTGCTCAACCCGATTATTGTGGCGCTGCTGCTAGCAACCTTTGGTTTAACCCTCAGCAGTATCTATGTGCTGGCAGCACTGATTGTTTCACTGAGCGCAGGCTGGCTCATGCAAACACTGGGTTTTGCACGTTACATTCGTCAGAATAGCAGCCCAATTACCGCAGGCTGCGCTCCCATAAAAACTACCAGTACTAGCACGCCAGCCGTTGCTGAGTGTACAAGCCAAGGCTGTGACAACACCCCAGCCCCTGCACCCTCATGCTGTGCTCCGTCTCAAACGAGCGCCAGCCAAGCCAGCAAGTGTGACCCAACAGCAGCGAGTCAAGTGGCAACTAAAGCAGGTAAATACAGCGGTTTATGGCAAGAAGCCTGGGCAGACTTTCTGGATGTTCTACCCTACTTGTTAGTTGGAATTGCTATTGGCAGCCTGATCTATGGCTATATGCCCATAGGTCTACTTGAGCAGTACGCAGGTGCTGAAAACCCATTGGCTATCCCTGTTGCTGCGGTGATCGGCGTGCCCTTGTATATTCGTGCCGAAGCAGTGATTCCATTGGCTGCTGCTTTAATGGCTAAAGGTGTCGGTGCAGGAACTGTATTGGCATTGATTATCGGTAGCGCCGGTGCCAGCCTTACCGAACTGATCCTGCTACGTGCTTTGTTTACCACGCAGTTGTTGGTGGCTTTTGTAGTGGTTATTTTCAGCATGGCAATTATTGCTGGCTATGCGACTTTCTTGTTTTTCTAAAGCGTAGATACCTGCTTAAAAGCGTATAGCGTTAATCTAGCTTGAGCAGTGCCGCACAGCTTATTGTTGCTGCATGATCAAGCTGGCCTGAGACAACGCCGTCAACAATCGAGCAATATCTTGACTGACCTCGGCAAGTGGTGCATTAAAGTAAGCCGCAATAACATCGCTTAAGGCATGCCCTGACAAGGGTTCTTGCTGCAGCAATTGCCAAGCAATCTTAGCGCTCGCATTCAACCGATGGATAGCGCCGCTGGCAGTGTGAATCACAAACACTTCTTCACCCAGTGGATAGTTCCTGACACCCCTTGCGCTCAGCCAAACTGTTGCTAAATCAAACAGTGCTGAATCAGCAACACTGATTTGTGCATGGCTAAGCAGACTCGCTGCGCTGGCAGTTTGCAAGTGTGGTGTTTTTACCACTTTGGCCAGGTAGCGTGCCCCAGCCAAAGGTTCTGAGTAACGCAATAGCAGACAGGGTACGCGTTGCATCAATGGCAATAGGCGTTCAAACAACACTGCACTGGGTGTGTCGCTGCTGGCAAAGTTTTGGCAGAGCAACTGCAGCAGCCCTTCACCCGGCGCCAGCTTAACCACCTCAGGCTCAACAATCTGCGCGTCGCGTTCAAGTAAAACAATCGCAGCCACAGGACTCGTGTCATCCAAACACGCTAGAGCGTTTTGCGCTGGAATAACAAAGCGGTAGCATTCATCCTCGGGGCCAGCATGGCGCTGCGCATAGTCAACAAACTCAGCCGAGAAACTATCGGGCAGTGGCATGCGTAAACGCGGCGCCACCCCCATCGCCACACCAACTCCGCCAGCGGTTAAGCCCAGCACGTCATCGCCAAACACCCGATAACCTGCGGCTGCAAAGGCAACGGTTAACGTGCTTTTCCCCGCCTTACTGCTTTCAGGAAACAAAACCAGCCTGCCGTTAATCTCAACACTGCCACAATGCAGTCCAAGCAAGCTCGGCTCGGTGTCAAGACGTCGACCGATCAACTCACCAACCAAACTGCAGGCTGCTGCGGCTGCTGAAGGCAAATCAAATTCAGTAGGATTATCCCGCCAGCTTTGCCACAAACCTTCGCCATCGCGGTAAATATAAATATCAGGGCGAACCCCAGCGCCTGGCTGCACAGTAACAGGCCAGCCTGGCATTGCTTGAATAAGGGCTTGAACGGCATCAGCTGCGTTGTCTATACGCAGACAGCAGCCTATTTTGGCAAAGACGATATCGACCGCTGAAGCAGCCATTAGCTCCTCGGTGGGCCAAGAATCACATCTTCAAGAATCAGCACAGGATCCTCTGAGTACTCCCGTATGCGACTGCGGCGCCGTCCATCGTAACCGCTTGCCCGTGAATAGCTGCCCCTAGAATAACTGCCACGGTTATAGCCACCACGATTGTAACTGCCACGTTGGCGCCTATCTGTGCCCCAGTCCCGTGCCTGTGCGCTACCCACAGTAAACAGGGTTGGCGCCACATAAACAGTGGCAATTCCCACACCTAGCATGGTCAATAAGCGCCGGCGTTGCTGGCAAGCTGTATCAGCGCCATCCAGTGTACTTTTTATAAGCTCTTTATCAGCTGACTCGTTATCCTGTCCCGACATACTATTACTCCAACTTAACCACCGCTAATCACTGCAGTCGCCAGCATAATCCGCTGGCAACCTTTTTAACTGAGGGCATGGCACTCTCTATAAAGCATCGAGTACTCGCCCTACTACAAATGTAGACATACATACGCAGCAGATGTTCAAAGGCTAGTGCATTAGCACGCAGGCTGCGCAGTAAAACATTAACTGCAGTTAGAGTCTTTTATCAGGTTTTAGAAGTTTTTCGGTGCTCAACGCGATAGACGTACTCGTAAAGGTAAGTAACCCCCACATCTTTATAGCGCCACTCTTGGCCTAGTACATCATGTTCGCCAATACGCTCGAGGGTAAAGGTATCGGCAAACAACTCCTGCACTTGCTTGGGTGGTACAGAGAATGGCGGCCCCTTCATCTCAGCTTGCGGGTAATACAGTGTCAGTAACAGCCCTTTGCAGCCTTGCGGTAACTGTTTGCTCAGATGTGCTGCGTAATTGCGGCGCAATTCTTCAGGCAAAGCCACTAGCGCTGCTCGATCATAAAACACATCGACATCAGCAAGATCCTCTGCAGTGAGTGCAAAAAAATCACCGCATAAAATAGTGATGCAGCCAGCGCTGTAGCGAGTAAAAGAGCCTTGCTGACTGATGCTTGGGCTGAGCTGTTGTTCGGCAAAAAAATCAACTACGGCTTTTTCTATCAGCTCTACAGCCAAAACTGAGTAGCCTTGCTCAGCCAACCAGCACAGGTCCAAGCTTTTACCGCATAAGGGGACAAATACGCAGCTGCCTTGTGCTACCTGCAAAGAGGGCCAATGTTTGATTAAGCCCGGATTCACATCTTGTCGATGAAATCCAATTTGGTTACGCTCCCAGCGTGCCTGCCAAAAACCTTCATCCATTATTTATACCTTTCTTATAATTCTAGAATCTACCAAAGTGCTTTTGGCCACTGCGCAGAGCATACAAACAAAACCTATCACTCGACCAGTAGATATTTATGTAGAGCGTGGTTGAGTGTGACGAATGCCTGTTACACATGACCAGTAATCGCACACGCTGGTAAAAAGAGACTTACGCGCATCTTGAAAAACATACACATAATCAACGCGTGCTGCGCTGGGTCTGTGGCGAGCGAAGCAGGATGCGTAGCGCCCGAATCGAGCCACGGATAGGCTCGTTGAGGGAAGAACAGACTTAGCGCAGTGCGCAATACACCTAGATGCTCAGCATTGCTGTGTAGTTTTATCTGCTACATCGGTTTGTGCTGCTCGGACGAGAATAAGCGCAAAGTATGCCGTACTCCGGAGTTGGTGTTTGTCCGTCGATGAACCCATCCAGGGTTCAACTCCGGCGCTGCGCCATCCATGGCTTCGCTCATCACACCAACCCCGAAGTACTGGTTGATCAGCGGAGTTGTAATTACGTCTTGTATAAACTCAAAGCTGATAAAGCTCTAGTTTGTCTGCACTATTCAAACTCAATTTAGTCAGGGCTGTTAAACGCGAGCTTAAATTTAATTAACCAAACTCTCATCCATCTGCCAGCCGCCACCCAACGCGCTAATGAGTTGTACGCTGGCGGTTAGTTGTGTGCCGAGTAAATTAAGCAAAGTACGCTCACTGTTAAGTGCTGTGGTTTGTGCGCTGGTGACGGCTAAGAAATCCACCATACCGGCCTCATACTGGTTCTCAATCAAGCGTAGCGTGTCTTGCGAAGCCACTAAAGCTTCGCGCTGCACGATAATCTCCTCGGCTAAGACATTGAGCTGAACTAAGGCATCTTCCACTTCGCCGATGGCCTGTAGCGTGGTTTGGCGGTAACGTGCCACCTGCTGATCATAACGCGCCTCGGCTTGTTCCACTTTCGAACGGCGTAAACCGGCATCAAACATCGTCATGGCAAACTGCGGGCCAATCGACCAAAAGCGATTGGGCATGCTAATCCAATCGGCTAAATTACTGCCGCGGTAACCACCGCTTGCACTTAAGGTTAAATCAGGAAAATAGGCTGACTCCGCCACACCAATTTCCGCATTAGCCGCCATCACACGGCGCTCTGCCGCAGCAATATCAGGACGGCGCTCTAACAACGTTGAGGCGACCGCCATCGGCAAGGCGGGCAACGCCGGCAATGTATCAACCCTGGCCACCTGCAGCGCATTGGGCGTGCTACCGACTAACAGCGCAATCGCATGCTCATAACGTGCACGCTGCCAATCCAGATCAAGGCGCTGGGCCTGAGTGTTCTTTAGCTGGGTCAGCGCCTGACTGACATCAGCACGGGTTACCACGCCTGCACTGTAGCGGTTCTGCGTCACTTGCAAGGAGCGCTGATAAGCCGTCACAGTGGCATCAAGCAAACGCATGTGTTCATCGATCACGCGTAGCTGTAAGTAATTCTGCACCAACTCCGACTGCTGGCTTAAACGCACACCGGCCCAATCGGCCGCGCTGGCCTGGGCGCTGGCTTCGCTGGCTTGCACCTGGCGGCGCACTTGTCCCCAAATATCCAACTGCCAGCTTAAGCCCAGCGCCACTTCATTATTTTTACTGACACCCTCATCACGCCCAGAGCGTGTCGTCCCTACCTGCCCTGTGGCGCTGGGATACAGCGCCGAACGACTGCCACCGACTAAAGCGCGTGCTTCACGCCAGGCCGCTTCTGCGGCGCGTAAGTTTTGGTTAGAAGCCTCTAGCTGTTTAAGTAAACCGGCCAAGCTTTCATCTTGATACAGCGACCACCAGGCCACAGACGTACCCAGTTCAGCCGGCTGCGCTACTTTCCAGCCCGGCGTGTGCCTGAACTCAAGTGGTGTCGCAGTCTCGGGGCGCAGGTAGTCTGGCCCCAGCATGCAGCCGCTGAGCAACACACCAGCCATGGCCAAAGCACTAAGTTTAAGCATCGGTTTCATGGGCTATTTCCATTGTCGTTGGCGTTTTTTTACGCCGCACACGGGCGCTTAAACGATCAAAAAATAAATACACAGCGGGCGTGCTGTACAGGGTCAGCAGTTGACTGAGCAGCAAACCACCAACAATTGCCAAACCCAAGGGCTGGCGGGCTTCCGAGCCTTCGGCGCTGCTGATCAATAAAGGCACAGCACCGAGAATGGCCGCCATGGTGGTCATCATAATCGGTCGAAAACGTTGCGCACAGGCTTTTTGAATCGCTTGCTCGGCGCTCATTTTCATCTCACGCTGCAGCTGCAAGGCCAGGTCGATCATCAAAATGGCGTTCTTCTTCACCACGCCAATCAATAAGAACAAGCCGAGCAAAGAAATCAAACTGAACTCGCCGCCGGTCAACTGAATCGCCAATAAAGCACCGACTCCAGCCGAGGGCAGCGTTGAAAGAATCGTCAGCGGATGAATATAGCTTTCATACAAGATACCCAGCACCAAATACACCAGTACAATCGACGCCAGCAGCATTAAGCCCTGCGCACCTTGGCTTTGACTGAATATACCAGCGGTGCCGCCTAAGCGCCCTTGCACCTCATTGGGCAAGTTAATCTTCGCCATGGTTGTCTCAATCGCCTGACTGGCTTGCTCTAAACTCACCCCTGGTGCTAAAGAAAAGCCAATACTTTCGACCGCAAACTGACCGTCATGCTGCACCCGCTCTTGTTGCAAACTGGATTCCCAGCGGGTAAACGCCGATAAAGCAACGCGCTCGCCGTTGGCACCAATCACTTGCACCTGCTCCAGCACTTCAGGCGAGCCGACAAAGCGCGGATCAATTTCCAACACCACGCTGTACTGGTTAAGGCTTTCATAAATCGTTGAGATTTGCCGCTGACTAAAGGCATTATTGAGCAACGAGGTCACCATCGCCATATCCACACCCAGCCGCGCAGCGCTGGCGCGATCCACGTGCAAGGTCACTTGCTGCGCACCACGGCCTTCTTTGCTGTCAATATCAGTCAACTCGGGCAAGGCCTTGAGTGCATCACGCACCCGCGGTTGCCAGATGCGCAAATCATCCAGCTCGCTGGCCAGCAGCACGTACTCATTATCGGTGCTGCCGCCCTCGCGACGACCAACGTTGAGATCTTGCTCAGGCATTAAAAACAGCCGCGAACCGGCCACCGGTGGAATTTTTCCGCGCAAGCGATCAACCACTTCCTGCGCCGAGCTGTCTCGTTCAGTGATGGGCTTTAAACGCACAATTAAAAACGCATTACTGCCCCCACTGATAAAGCCGGCCACGGTTTGCACGTCTTTATCTTTAAGTAAGGTCTGGCGATAGACTTCCATTTTCGGCTGCATGGTGTGATACGACAAACCATCATCACTGCGGATAAAACCCATTAATTGCCCGGTATCTTGTTGCGGCATAAAGGTCTTGGGCACGGCAATAAACAACCAAACGTTCAGGCCAATGGTCAATAGCAAACCCAGCAGCATCCAGCGCTGGTAATTCAGGGTCCAGGCCAGCGAGCGTTGATAGCCAGCAGCAATGCGCAAACCAAAACGCTGAATACTATTAGGCTTTTTATCTTGCGCCACCAGCGCTGGGCGCAACCAACGGGCCGACAGCATCGGTGTCAGGGTTAACGACACCAGCAGAGAAATCAAAATTGCCACAGTCAGGGTGATCGAGAACTCGCGAAATAAACGCTCAATCAAACCACCCATAAACAAGATCGAAACAAACACCACCACCAACGACAGGTTCATCGACAGCAAGGTAAAGCCCACTTCGCGCGAGCCATCAATGGCCGCCTGCAGCGGTTTTTTACCGTTATTGATATGCCGGGCAATGTTTTCCAACACCACAATGGCATCATCCACGACAAGACCCGTGGCAATAATCAGCGCCATCAGTGACAGGTTATTCAGGGAAAAGTCCAGCATGTACATGGCAGCGAAACTGCCGATCAACGACACTGGCACGGCCAACGCTGGAATCACCGCAGCACGCCAATGGCCTAAAAACAGCATCACCACGCCAATCACCAAAGCGGTCGCTATCAACAGCGAACGCTGCGCTTCATGCAGGGTGGCGCGAATCACCGAGGAGCGATCCATCGCCACTTCCAGCTTAGCACTGGCCGGCAACACGGCTTGTAAAGCCGGTAACTCAGCTTGAATGGCTTCAATGGTGGCAATGATATTGGCGCTGGCTTGGCGGTTTATAACCAACAACACCGCTTCTTCATCATTAAAAAAGCCGCTGTTATAGCGGTTTTCTACGCTATCAGAAACAGTGGCCACATCACGTAAACGCAGGGCTGCACCGTCCACATAACGAATAATCAGCGGCGCATAGTCTGCCGCGCGGTGCAGCTGATCATTGCCTTGAATTTGCCAGTGCCGATTATCTTGCTCCAACTGGCCTTTGGGCTTTTGCTGGTTGGCATTGGCAATGGTCTGGCGCACATCATCCAGAGCAATGCCGTATTGCTCTAAACGCCGCGGTTCCAACTCAACCCGCACCGCCGGTAAGGAGCTGCCACCAATTTGCACATCACCCACGCCCTGCACTTGCGAGAGTTTTTGCGCCACGATGCTTTCTGCCAAGTCATACATTTGGCCTTTTTCCAGCACTTGACTGGTTAAGGCCAAGACCATAATCGGTGCTTGGGTGGGATTGACTTTGCGGTAGGTGGGCATGCTGCGCATGCCGCTGGGTAGTAACTCATGCGCAGCGTTGATCGCGGCTTGCACCTCGCGTGCGGCAGCGTTGATATCATGGCCTAAATCAAACTGAATCATAATCCGCGTGCTGCCCTGCCCGCTGCGACTGCTCATCTGACTGATGCCGGCAATACTGCCGAGCGAGCGCTCCAAGGGCGTCGCCACAGTGGCGGCCATCACCTGCGAGCTGGCACCGGGCAAGCTGGCCTGCACGGTAATCATCGGGAAATCCATATCCGGCAGCGGCGCCACCGGTAATAAGCGATAACCCAGCAAACCCAACAGAATAATCGCCACGCTCAGCAGCATGGTGGCAACCGGTCGCTGAATAAAGGGTGCCGAGAGATTCACGACGCTGTGCCCAGCTTAAAGCGTGCTTTAGTACGCGCACTTAAACGATCAAAGAACAAGTAAATCACTGGTGTGGTAAACAGCGTCAGCACTTGGCTGAGCAATAAACCACCGACCATCACCAAACCTAATGGCTGGCGCAACTCGGCCCCAGAGCCGCTGGCAAACATCAATGGCAAAGCGGCAAACAAGGCGGCCAAGGTGGTCATCAGAATCGGCCTAAAACGCAACAAGGCCGCTTGGAAAATTGCCTCTTCTGGACTTAAGCCTTGATGGCGCTCTGCATCCAAGGCAAAGTCGATCATCATAATCGCGTTTTTCTTAACGATACCGATCAGCAAAATAATGCCGATAATGGCAATCAAACTCAGATCATTACCGGTCAGCAACAACGCCAGCAAAGCTCCGATGGCCGCCGATGGCAGGGTGGACAAAATGGTCAGCGGATGGATATAGCTTTCATAGAGCACGCCGAGCACCAAGTACATGGTCACCACGGCAGCCAGAATCAGCAGCAAGGTACTGGATAACGAGTTTCTAAAGGCCGCCGCTGCGCCTTGGAAGTTACTTTGAACCGAGATCGGCATGGCTAAATCCAGCTGTGCCTGTTCAATCACCTCCACCGCCTCGCCCAGCGATACGCCAGCGGCAAGGTTAAATGACACAGTCACCGCTGGAAACTGGCCAATATGATTAATCAATAACGCTGCTGATTTTTCTTCGACTTTAACCAAGCTGGCTAAACGTATGGCTTGGCCATCAGCACCGCGCACATGCACGTCATGCAAAGCAGCCAGGGCATCGTCTGGATTACTATTGCTTTCTAACACCACACGGTACTGGCTGGTTTGGGTGAAGATCGTCGAGATCTGCCGCTGGCCAAAAGCGTCATATAAAGCATCAGTCAAAGTGGCAATACTGATACCTAAACGCCCGGCTAAATCACGGTCAATATTGAGGTAATACTGCAAGCCATTGGCCTGCAAATCACTGGCAACATCACGTAGCTGCGGTAGGCTTTGCAAGTGCGTAACCAAGGTCGGCACCCAAGCATGCAGCTCTTGCTCATCAGCAGATTCAAGACTGAACTGAAACTGGGTGCGGCTGACGCGATCTTCAATACTGAGATCCTGTACCGGCTGCATAAACAACTGGATACCCAGCACCTGATCCAGCTCTGGACGCAAGCGTTCAATTACCTCGGCGGCAGACACATCGCGCTGAGCAAACGGCTTAAGGTTGATCAGCATGCGCCCGGTATTGAGCGTCGGGTTATCACCATCCACCCCAATCTGCGAGGAGACACTTTGCACCGCCTGGTCTTGCAACAGCACTGCGCTTAAACGTTGTTGGCGCTCGCTCATGGCAGCAAACGAAATGCTTTGCGGCGCTTCAGAAATGCCTTGAATCACCCCAGTGTCTTGCTCGGGGAAAAAGCCTTTTGGCACCCACATCCACAATACAGCGGTCAGCACAAAAGTGCCCACGGCAAACCACAGGGTCAGCACTTGGTGCTGCAACACCCAACGCAAGCTGGTGCCGTAATGCTCAATGGTGCGGCTGAGCCAGTCGTCTTTTTTCTCTTGTTTGCCAGCGCGCAATAAACGCGCGCACATCATTGGTGTGAGAGTCAGGGAAATAACCAGTGAGATAAGAATCGCCACCGCCAAAGTAATGGCAAACTCGCGAAACAAGCGCCCGACAACATCGGCCATAAACAGCAGCGGAATCAATACGGCGATCAACGAGAAGGTCAGAGACAGCAAAGTAAAACCAATTTGCTTGGCACCTTTAAGCGCGGCATTCATCGGCGTTTCGCCCAGTTCAATATGCCGCGCAATGTTTTCCAGCATGACTATCGCATCATCGACGACAAAGCCGGTGGCAACGGTCAAGGCCATCAAGGTCAGGTTATTCAGCGAGAAGCCGGCCAAATACATCACGGCAAAGGTGCCAATCAGCGATAACGGCACCACAATTGACGGAATTAAGGTGGCGGTCATCCGTTTTAAGAATAAAAACGTCACCAGTACCACCAGTGCCACGGCCAGCAACAGCTCAAACTGCACATCACTGACCGCAGCACGAATGGTTTGGGTGCGATCGGTCAGCACACTAACGTTAAGACTGGCAGGTAGGGTCGCAATAATACTGGGCAGCAAGGCTTCAACGTTCTCCACCACGTCAATTACGTTGGCGCCCGGCTGACGCTGGATATTGAGTAGCACGGCTTGATTAAGATCAGCCCACGCGGCTAAACGGTTATTCTCTGAGCCTTGAATAATCTGCGCCACATCGCCCAGCTTTAAGACGCGGCCATCCTTGTGCGCAACAATCAGCTCAGCGTAATCCTCAGCGGAGCGCAGCTGATCATTGGCATCCAACTGGGTGATACGCGATGGCCCATCAATACTGCCCTTGGGTTGATTGACGTTGGCGCGGGTAATCACGCTGCGCACATCGGCTAAGGTTAAATCAGCCGCGGCCAACACTTGCGGGTTGGCACGAATACGTACCGCTGGACGCTGACCACCACCGACACTGACCAAACCGACGCCGCTGATCTGGGCAATTTTCTGCGCCATCCGGGTATCAACCAAATCACTGACTTGCGGTAGCGGCATGCTGTTTGAGGTAATCGCCAAGGTCAGCACCGGGCTGTCGGCCGGATTAACTTTGTTATAGATCGGCGGTGCGGGTAAATCATTGGGCAGCAGGTTGGTCGCCGCATTAATCGCCGCCTGCACCTCTTGCTCAGCGACATCCAACTCAATGTCGAGACTAAAGCGCAGACTGATTACCGAGGCACCACCTGAGCTGGTGGAGGACATTTGTGCCAGTCCGGGCATCTGCCCCAGTTGACGCTCCAGCGGCGCAGTCACCGCACTGTTCATCACTTGCGGGCTGGCGCCGGGGTACAGGGTTAGCACCCGAATACTTGGGTAGTCCACTTGCGGCAGAGCTGCCACAGGTAATAAGCGATAAGCCAAAGCGCCGGCTAAAAAAATCGCCAGCATCAACAGCGTGGTGGCGACCGGACGCTGGATAAAGAGTCGCGAGATGTTCATGCCGCGGGCTTCTGCTGCGGCTTCTTATCTGCCTCTGCGCGCGGTTGCTCAGCAGCCGTCTCAGTTTCTGTAGGCGCAGGCTCAGTGCCGGCTGGCACCACCCGCTCGACTTTACTGCCACTGCGCAGACGATCCACACCTTCGACTACCACCCAGTCACCCGCCGTTAAGCCTGAGCGCAGCATGCTTGAGGTGCCGTCACTGGTAATGATCTCAATCGGTTGGATAACCACCGTATCGTCGTCTTTCACCTGCCAAACAAAACGGCCATCGTTACCAAACTGAATAGCATCAGCGGGCAACAGCAAAGCCTGCTCATGCACCGTGACTTGCAAGCGCACATTGACAAATTGATTGGGGAACAAAACCAGCTCAGGATTCTCGAAGCGCGCCTTTAAACGCACACTGCCGGTACTCACATCTACTTGGTTATCAATGCTGTGCAACACGCCTTCAGCCAGTAACTCAGTTTCATCACGGTTCCACGCCTGCACCGGCAGAGGCTGCTCTGCGCGATAGGCTTGCAACACCGCCTGCAACTCATGTTCAGGAATAGTAAAATCCACCGCGATTGGATCATCTTGGGTGATTGTGACTAACTCAGTAGAGCCTGCTGAAACATAGTTACCGGCATCCAAAGCACGCAAGCCTAAACGGCCAGAAATCGGCGCAACAATACGCGTGTGTTCAACATCCAAGCGCGCTGCATCACGCTGGGCTTGACGTACTTTTAATGAGCCTTGGTATTGCGCCACCAGCGCTTGCTGTTGCTCTAAGGTTTGCCGTGCCACTGAGTCTTCTTTATAGAGGCCTTGGTAACGTTTCAGATCCAACTCTGCACTGGCCAACTGGGCACGGGTTTCTTGCAGCGAGCCTTCCGCTTGCAGCAAGGCTGCTTGGTAATTACGTGGATCAATTTGTGCCAGTAGTGTGCCCTTCTCGACAAACTGCCCCTCAGTAAACAACACCTTGTCCAACTCACCGCCAACCTGACTGGTGACACTCACTGCATTCCAAGCCGTTACAGTACCCAGTGCTTTGAGCTGCACGGCAAAACGGTCAACACGCACTTGCTGGGCATTGACCGGCACTGCACCCATAAAGCTGCCACCACGGCGTGGGCCTTGTTGCTCTTGCTCTGCGCTGCCTTGCAACCACCACCATGCGGCAAAACCGGCCACACACAGCAAGGCGATCACAATAAAAAAAGATGTGTTAGTTTTTTTACGCGGATGTACAGAAGATTCAGGCATATCGGTTTAGTCACAATCCTTGGGAGCTTGAAAGATAGCAGCCTTCGAAGGGCTTGGCAGGGTATTTACGATCAATTTACTTTTCGAAAGGAGCCGTTCCCAATAAAAAGTCTGTTTCAGGGTGCTGAGCACAATAAAGACGCGATAACACTGTTTCTGCAGCATTATCACTGTCATCGCCGACGCTTGCCTAGTGCAACAACTTTTGACTCAAGGCGTCAGTTGCCTTTGGCCACATGCTCGCTCAATAAAGTGCCACACACGCGATTACGCCCCGTATTTTTCGCTCGATACAACTGCATATCTACTTGCTTTAACAATTCATCAACACTGCTATGGGCCCCCTGCAAACTGGCCACCCCAATACTGACAGTTAAAGGCTTAGGTGGAGTTTCAGCATTATCCAAATGCAACGCAATGACCTCCTGACGAATTTGCTCAGCCACTTGCATTGCGCCAGGTAAATCCGTGTCGGGCAAGATACAGACAAATTCCTCACCGCCATAGCGTGCCGCCAAATCGTTTGGCCGTGACATCTCAGCCTTCAGGACAGCAGCTAGGTTTTGCAAATACACATCACCCATTGCATGACCATAACGGTCATTGATGCTTTTGAAGTAATCAATATCCACCATCAATAGTGAGAGTACTCCAGCACCACGTACATGCCGCGCATACTCTAAAGCCAATTGTTGGTCAAAAGAGCGGCGATTGGCTAAGCCTGTCAGCGCATCAATCTGACTCAAACGCTCTAACTTCTGATTGACCTCTTGCAAGGCCTGATGCTGCTGCATAATACGCGCATGGCTCTTACCCAGTTGAACCACGATGCGCTGTCGGCTGCGATAGCCTTTAAACAACAGAAACATCAAGATGCCCGTCGTCACCATCACAAACCATAAAAGATACTGGTGGTTTTTCTGTTTAATATATTTATCAATCAGGAGGCGCTCAGCATCCTCATGCAGCAGCACAGACGCACGGCTATCAATAGCATGAATGTAGCGATTAAAAATCTCTACCAGTTTTACATGGTCAGGCGAGCGTTTGAATAGAAAGGAGTAGCCTCGAGGATACTCATACAAGGTATATATATTTTCCATATCAAACAGCTCAAAACGAATTCGATCATAAGCAAATACGCCATGATTAAACACAATAAGATCTATTTTGTTGCGGCGCAGGGCTTCATAAATAACGCCGCTTTCGTAGGTGAAAATCTGCTCTTTTGGCACCCATTCCTTTAAATAAAACTCGACTGCCGTAGCAGTGACCACCCCCACGCGGTATTGCTGCAATTGTTTAATATTGGATATTTTTATTTGATCTTGTTTGCGTGCAATCACAGAGTAAAAACCATAATAATAAGCATCAGTAAACACGCCCACCTGCTCGCGCTCTGCTAGGTAGCCCGCTGGCATCAATACATCAACATGCCCCTGCTCAAACTGCTGCATATTCTCTTGAAAGGTTGTGTTTTCAGTTCCAACAAACTCATAGGGCAAATCAATTTGCTCTGCAATAAAGCGAAAAACATCAACGCTGATGCCCAGGAATTGGTTGCTTTGACGATTGTGCAGCGATAAAGGCGGTGCCTGCTGATAGGCGCTGACCTTGAGGGGCGGTAAAGAGCGAATCAGAGCCTGCTCTTCGGCTGACAGAACAACGCTTTCGCGCAGGGTAATTGTTTGTTCTAAAGGTAATGAAGCTTTTGCGAAAACAACAAACATCATGCTTATTGCAAGCACCAGCAACACGCTAAAATTATAAAACAAACTGCGCATATAACGCCTCTGATGAGATTAAAGCGAGATAATGCCCTTTTTTTGTTTAATTTTATATTACTGTGCCATCGCGCATCAAGCCAATAACAATTATCAATAATCAATTGTTTCTGCGGTATCGATTAACTAAATCAATACCGCAGCAATCTAGCTTTAGTTGCTACTTTAATACCGCCAAAGCAGCTTCATAGTCTGGCTCATTAGCAATTTCAGACACCAATTCACTGTAAAGCACTTTATCATTCTCATCTAAAACAATGACGCCGCGCGCAGCTAAACCTGCTAAAGGGCCTTCTGCAATATCAACACCATAGGATTGGAAAAAATCAGGGTCGCGCATAGTCGACAAGCTCAGTACACGATCCAAACCTTCTGCACCACAAAAACGCGCATGGGCAAAGGGCAAGTCAGCAGAAATGCACAACACACGGGTGTTTTTTAACTCTGCCGCTTTTTCATTAAAACGACGCACCGAAGCAGCGCAGGTTGGTGTATCGATGCTTGGGAAAATATTGAGTACTTTACGCAGGCCCGCCAAGCTCGACAAACTCACGTCCTCAAGCGTTTTATTAACCAAAGTAAACGCAGGTGCCTGCTCATCTTTTTTGGGAAAATGGCCATCAATGCGCACAGGCGTGCCTTTAAAAGTAACGGTCGTCATATATATTTCCTTTTTATGATTAAGATAAAACTGTCTGTCATCAAAACAGCCGCAGCACCTAAATTGACACAGGCATGCGGCTCTAGAATGCGTTGTGCGTTGCTGTTCAACACTGAGCAACGCAACTCGCGGTAACGCTTACAAGGTTATTTTAGTACCCAACAGCATCAGAAAACCAGCAAGCCAAGTTGGGTGCGCTGGCCAAGCCGGTGCTGTGACTAGATTGCCCTCAAGATGGGCACTGGTCACCTCCAATTCAACATAGTGACCACCCGCCATCTCGACGTCAGGACCACAGGCAGGATAGGCAGCACACTCACGATCATCCAAAATACCCGCCGCAGCTAACAACTGTGGGCCATGGCACACCGCCGCAATCGGCTTATCTGCTTGATCAAAGGCTTGCACCAACTCCAATACCTCTGCATTTAAACGCAGGTACTCTGGTGAACGGCCACCGGGCACGACCAAGCCATCGTAGTCTTGCGCTTTAACATCAGCAAAATCAAAGTTCAGCACAAAATTATGCCCTGGCTTTTCACTGTAGGTTTGATCACCTTCAAAATCATGAATCGCTGTACGGACAAATTCGCCAGCTTTTTTATTAGGGCATACCGCATGCACGGTATGACCAACCATCTGTAGTGCTTGAAATGGCACCATCACTTCGTAATCTTCTACGTAGTCGCCTACCAACATCAGGATTTTTTTAGCTGCCATGATCTGCTCCGAAACTGAATATATGTCGTTAGCTAGGTTACACGCAAAATGCAGCCTAGACGTGGCTCGCGGTGATTTTATACTAAATATATAGACCGCTTAACAGAACCTGAGTTAATCAACCGACTGACCTCTGTGCAGCAGCAAAACCTTAGACTTTCGATCGTGCGCAACCTGCGAGCAACTGCATCGTATTTATGAAGCCGACTGATTAGATTTAGCACAGCGGCAGGCCGCCTAACTGTTGTCACCTGCTGTATGGGCTTTGGCTGATGACAACGTTTGTGACAACAGTTTAGGGTGGCTAACGATAGATAAAAGCCGGTGGGGATGAACTGCAAGGCAAAAAAAAGCCCCGATATACGGGGCTTTAAAGTTTCAGTGGGTTGCACTGAAAGAATTTGGTGGCTACACCGGGATTTGAACCTGGGACATCAGCATTATGAATGCTGCGCTCTAACCAACTGAGCTATGTAGCCTTGGATGGCGCGCATTATTCTCGGATTCAGCCATTGTGTCAAGGGTTTGTTGACGAAATAGTTGAATCCGATCCTTTTAAGCTGCCGCTAGCAACTTAACAGCACGTTTTTGATGCTGAACCGCTAACCCAATAAAGCACAGGATAGCAATCACAATACCGATCCACTTGCTGTATTCCATCGGCAAATTCAAACCAATACCAGCCGTGGCGATATAGCTCGTACTGATAGCTGTGCCAATCACCGCAGGGATACTAACGATCCAGTGGAACGAGCCGCGATCAAACAAGTACTTTGTGGCTAGCCAGAGCACACTGGTAGACAACAACATGTTTGAGAAAGCGAAGTAGCGCCAGATCAGTGAGAAATCAAGGAAGGTCATTAAATAACCAACACCCAGCAACGGCGCAGCCAAAGCCAGTCGGTGCGTGGTTGTTTGCGAGATTTTAAACGCATCCATAATTGTTAGACGCAACGAGCGGAATGCGGTATCGCCGGAAGTAATCGGGAAGATGGCCACTGCCAGAATCGCCATTACACCACCAAACACACCCAGATAGCTGGTCGCAATATGGTTTACCACTAAGCCTGGGCCGCCCTGAGTAAGCATCGCCTGCAAACCAGCATAACCTTCTGGGAATGCAGCAATACCTGCCATAGCCCACACACAGGCGACTAAACCTTCACACACCATCGCACCATAAAACACAGGACGGGCATATTTTTCGTTAGTCAGGCAGCGCGCAATCATCGGCGACTGCGTTGAGTGGAAACCACTGATCGCACCACAGGTGATGGTCACAAAGAGCAAGGGCCAAACTGGCAAACCATCGGGGTTGGGTTCTAGCAGACCATGGTCATGACTGTCGTGAAAGTAAGCGAAAATATCATTCACTTCAGCCAAATGCGGCGCATTAAATAACAACGCCACAGCAATTGACAGCGTCATAACAATCATCAACATGCCAAAAAACGGATAAAGCTTGGTGATGATTTTATCAATAGGTAACAAAGTCGCGAAGAAGTAGTAGCCCAAGATCACCAACACCCAAAAGGTGTTACCGGCTAAAAAAGTTCCTTCAAAAAAAGACAAGTTACTCAGCAAGCCTGCGGGGCTCATGATAAAAACCACACCCACAAAGAACAGCAACATGCAGGTAAACAGCAACATAAAGCCTTTAAAGACCACGTTGTAATATTTACCGGCAATTTCTGGCAAACTTTTACCGTCTTCTTTTAAGCTCATCACGCCAGAAAAGTAGTCATGCACAGCACCACCGAGCACGTTACCAATCACGATCCAGACTAAAGCAATGGGACCGTATAGCGCGCCCAAGATAGGACCAAAAATAGGTCCCACACCGGCAATATTCAAAAACTGAATTAAAAAAGCCCTTAACGGGCTGATGGCCACGTAGTCAACGCCATCATGCAAGCGTTCCTGAGGCGTTATAGCTTTAGGATCTATTCCCGCTTGTCTTTCAACAAAAGGGCTATAGAACACATAGCCAAGTATCAGCAAAGTGATACTGATAAAAAATATAAGCATTCGGCATACTCCGGATTATCTTAGAGGTGTAACCAAGTAAATGGGCTCGACTCGGTTGTGACGTAATCTTAAACGGTAGAACAGGGAACAGGGTATATACTATTGACCAATATCAAACCACTTTGGCAGCGAAATAAAACGATTTTCTGGCTACTTTGCTCATAAGCCAGTCGATCTTGTATTTTTACTCAGTAAAAACATCTACGCCACAGTGCGCACAAGGCTAATAACGATTAGACTCGCCTCTTATAATTTAATAGCAATATATTCAATGGGATGTGCTGGGCAATGATTGATTTCAGCAAAAAACGCTTTTTGGTGGTCGATGACTTCTCTGAATTTCGCAGCTCCATCAGAGGCATTTTGAACCTGCTCGGCGTGCAGCACATTGATACAGCTGCCAATGGGACTGATGTTTTAGAGCTGTGCCGGCGCAACCGCTACGACGTTATTTTGCATGATTACAACCTAGGTGATGGCCTCAATGGCCAGCATGTACTTGAGCAGTTGCATGCAGAAAAACTACTCTCTGCACACTGCATCTTTATTATGGTCACTGCGGAAAACACCCAAGCCATGGTCCTTGCCGCGCTGGAGTGCGAACCTGACGACTACCTCACCAAGCCATTTAATAAAGTTACGCTGCAAACTCGATTAGAGCGCTTGATTCGGCGCAAAAAAGTACTCGCCCCGGTGCTTAAAGCGCTTGAAGCCAATGACCCTAACGCTGTGCTGCAAACCTGCCAAGCCATCATGCAACAAGAGCCGCGCCATGCCGTGCTCTGCCATCGCCATATGGCCGAAGCGCTGCAAGCTCTAGGCCGCTACACAGAACTCGAACAGCTACTCGAACAACAAGCGCGCAGCCGTCCGACTGGCTGGAACTTGCAAGCATTGGCCAAGCTATGGCTGCATCAAGGCCGCTTAGATCAAGTTACACGCTTGCTCAATGCAGCGGTACGGCAACTGCCGATGATGCCTGAGTTGCGCGATATGCAAGCTGAGTTGGCCGCCTTAAAAAATGATTTACCCGCCACGCTCGACGCCCTGCAGCAAGCCGTGACCTTATCACCCAACACTTTGCGCAGGCAGATCAAACTCGCCAGTCAAGCGTGGCTCAACGACGATATCCAAACAGCACAGCATGCCTTGCGTCAGTGCTGGGAAGTCGGCCGCCACTCAGTCAGCTTTGACCCAGAGTTGCTATGGCAACTGGCATCAATATTAAGCCAGGCCACAATAACCCAGCATAAACTGCCCGACGAAGCACAGCAGTGGCTCAGCATCATTGAAAAAAATTACCGCCAAGCGCAATCCATGCAAGCTATCGCAGCCCTTTTACGCCTCGAAGAGCAGCGCCGCAAAGGAACAGCAGGCACAGCACAAGACGTACACCTAGTGCTTCAAACCTTACTCGAACACAAGTACAACTACACTGCGATGACACTGATCCAACTGGGTGACTGGCTGGCACTGCACGGCAGCCTCCAAGACGCTCAGTCACTGTGGCGGTTCTGCGCTCAACGCCACGCTGGTACCTTGAGCATACTGACAGCACTCAGTACACGCCTGACAGACTTGGAGAGTCATCCACTGCAACAAGCACTCGACTTAAGCCGCCAAGCGGTAACGCTGCACTTTCAAGAGCAAGGCGAACAAGCGCAAGCGTTATTTGAACAGGCCTTAACACTGGCACCCAATTTGATTGAGCTGAATATGGCCGCTGCGCGTTTGT
Source organism: uncultured Thiopseudomonas sp. (assembly GCA_964385265.1). GTDB lineage: Bacteria > Pseudomonadota > Gammaproteobacteria > Pseudomonadales > Pseudomonadaceae > Denitrificimonas. The sequence goes on along the minus strand of CAYLOI010000009.1, from coordinate 54,359 downwards.
TTCATGATCAATTCAAACAGCAAGTCGCAGGTGCAGAGCAGCAGCTCGATGCCTGCCTGCGACGCATTGGCAGTTTATCTAAGGTTGATCCTGACTCGATTGACTTTACACGCATGCAATCTTCTTTGGAGTTAAGCCCATGGTAAAACACATCGACTTCTCAACGCTGATGGCGTCCACCGTACACGATATGAAAAACGTCATCGCCGCAGTCAGTCAAGCCTATGAAAGCTTATTAGCGCAGATGCCCGAAGCCCTGCAGCGCTCTCCACAAGCACGCTTAATCGAACAAGAAGCGCTGCGCTTAGATGCCATGCTGATGCAACTGTTAGGCCTGTATAAACTTGAGCACGAGCAACTGCTATTACAGCCGGTGTATTGCAGCGTAGATGAACTATTTGAAGACTTGCACAATCGTCACCGCGACCTCCTTGAGTACCGCAATATCGATCTACAGATCGAGTTAGACGACCCTGACTTGGAAGCCTACCTAGATGTCAGCCTAATCGGCACTGTGCTGGATAACGCGCTGGGCAATGCGCTAAGTTTTTGCAAAAAAACTATTCGTTTAAGCGCGCAGCGTGAAGATGATGGCATTCTTTTGTGCGTTAACGATGATGGCGTTGGCTACCCCGACAGCCTGCTCGGCGCAGTACGTGACAAGGCATCCAGCGGCATTGACCGTAACAGCGGCAGTACCGGACTGGGCCTTTATTTTGCCGCCAGCATCATTGCGCTACACGACCAAAACACTCGGCCTGCACGCCTCGAACTTAGCAATAACGGCACCCTGCCCGGCGCCTGCATGTCGGTCTGGTTACCCTTGCCCAGCTTATTTTAGAACTTGCGCTTGGTGGAGCATGCGCTGACGCATAACTTACTCACCCAACACGCCCGCACAGCCAGCGTGTTGCTGGTTTAAATCTTGGCTGATCAGTAGCGCTCAAGCCAAAACTAGCGCAGCAGCGCCACCGGCCAAAACAAGCTCAACAAACTGTTAGATTTTTGTGCAATTGATTCTGCACGCCATTAGGCCTATAAACAGAAGCGTATATGTATGTACGCTAGCAGTAGACGGCCAACGACCACGATCTGAATCGGCGCAATCATACACGGGTATATTCCATCACTTAGGAAGGGTATCTCATGATTAATGTGCAGATTTATCGCTACCACCCCGAACACGACACGACGCCCTATATGGAGTCGAAAACCCTACCGGAAGAATTTCGTAAACGCATGGTGCTTGATGCGCTGGAATACCTGCGCGAACAAGACCCCACTTTGGCCTATCGGCGCTCCTGTCGCGAAGGCGTATGCGGCTCCGACGGGATGAATATCAACGGCAAAAACTGGCTGGCCTGTATCAAACCAGTTGCCCAAGCCATAGGTAACAGCAACACTTTAATTATTCGTCCCCTGCCCGGCATGCCGGTGATTCGTGATTTAGTGGTCGATCAAAGTCTATTTTTCCATCACTACGAACAAATAAAACCTTGGCTGATCAATGACGAACCCACCGTTGGCATGGAACGCCTGCAGTCCCCAGAAGACCGTGCCAAGCTCGATGGCCTGTACGAATGCATCCTTTGCGGTTGTTGCACCTCGCAATGCCCATCCTGGTGGTGGAACCCGGAGAAATACCGTGGCCCATCAGCGCTGTTGCAATCCTTACGTTTTCTCTTGGACAGCCGTGACCGCGCGCGCATTGAACGCCTTGGCGAGTTAGAAGACCCCTTCAGCGTGTTCCGTTGCCGCAGTATTGGTAACTGCTCGTGGGTGTGCCCAAAAGGCCTCAACCCGATGGGCGCTATCGGCCAGATTCGATTGGAGCTGATGAAAGAATCAACCTGAGGCAGTGCTGCACTACGCCTGTTGCGAGCTGTGGTTACTGGATGCGCCGGCATAGGCCAACCCAGCTCGCATGCAGCAATCTTGTCTTCGTCTTACTGTGCATGCGCACTGGTGCTCAGCAGTTTCAGTGCCAAGCCAGCAAAGACAACCCCAGTAACACGGTTCAAATACAGCTGAGCACGTGCTGAGTTATTTAACCAACCACCCAACTGCCCCGCCAAAACGGCAATACTGCAGAAAATCACTAACGAAACCGCCATAAACACAGCACCCAGCACAAAGATTTGTGGCGCTAAGGCACCGTATTGCGGCGATGCAAACTGCGGCAAAAAGGCTAGAAAAAATACTGACAGCTTTGGGTTGGTGACACTCATAATAATACCGCGACGGTACAACGCAGCGTTTGAGCGCAGAGTTGATTGGGCTGTTTGCATACGACTGGCCGAGGCACGAAAAGCCTGCCACGCCAAATACAACAGATAGAGCGCACCGACGCCCTTTAGCAAAGTAAAAGCCAGCACTGAGCTTTGAAAAATCGCCGCCACCCCAAAGGCAACTGCCGTGGTATGCACAATCAACCCCGTACACAAGCCCAGCGTCACCAGCACACCTGACTTTTTACCGTATAGCGCCGACTGCGCCAAAACAAAAATATTATCCGGCCCCGGCGCAAGTCCGAGTAAAGCCGAGGCGATGGCTAAGGTGATGATGGATTCAATTGGCATGGGTGTGTCTCTGGCTTTTAAAGTTAAACGATGATCTCGGTAAAAGGCTGACAGAGACCGGCAAATGTGAGCAAAGCCTGCATTGTACAACCCAATTACAGATAACAAGTTAGCGCTTAGGTACATATTGGCTATGTGCTGGCCTAGATTACTCACAGCAAATGCATAAGCCAGCCTGATCAAGTAAAGTGTTCAACCAAGCAGCGCAATTGCCAAGCATACCGACTAAACTGCTGCACTAGCGTGTTAACCGAGCGGGCCAGTAGAGATTGTTAGCTGACGGATCCAATCCAGCACCAGACTCACTCACCAGTCGCAACCATTTAGGGATAAATATGACACTACAATTCTACGAAACTAATGCCGAGCAGTTCGCCCAAGACACTTTGAATGTGGATATGAGCGCCCTGTATGAACGCTTCTTAGCCGAGCTCGCACCGTCGAGTAGAATTTTAGATGCAGGCTGCGGCGCAGGTCGTGACACTGCAGCTTTTTTAAAGCTGGGCTATCAAGTCGAAGCCTTTGATGCCAGCGCCAAATTGGTTGAGATTGCTAAAGGTGTTAGCGGTATTGCTGTGCAACACAGCACCTTTCTTAACTTTAACAGCACGCAGCCTTTTGCCGGCATCTGGGCATGCGCCTCTTTATTGCATGTGCCGGCGATCAGTATGTCCGCCACCCTGCAGCACCTTGCTCAACAGCTGCAACCTGATGGCGTGATCTATGTGTCGTTTAAATACGGCGAAGACGATCTAGAGCGCAACGGCCGGCTTTTCACCAACTGCACAGAACAACGCTTACAAGATTTCCTCGAAGGCACCAACTTAAGCATTAAAGACACATGGCTGACCAGTGATCAGCGTCCTGAGCGTGCCGACGAACAATGGCTGAATGCCTTATTAATTGCCCAGTAAGTAGCGCATTTTATGTTAAGTAACAGCCCTCGCCTCACCACCGGCACCCAGCACGATCCATTATTGCCTAAGTTGCTTGAGGCGATTTATCACGCCAGCGAGATTGAAATTGCGGTGTCGTTTGTGCAGCCATCCGGTTTAGAGCTGCTGTTTGATGCATTACTCGAAGCACTGAGAAGTGGCGCAACTATTCGTATGCTCACTTCAGATTACTTAGGTATTACTCACCCGCGCGCCTTACGTGAACTGCTGATGCTGGCTGAGCGCGGTGCAGATATTCATATTTTTGAATGCAAAGGCAATACCAGCTTTCATTTAAAAACCTATATTTTTACGCAAAGTAAAAACGAGCACATAACCAAGGGCTGTGCATTTATTGGCTCAAATAATATCAGTCGTGCCGCCTTAACCCATGCGTATGAGTGGTCATGGCGACACGATTGGCAACCACCGCACGACTCAAGCGCAGCGCTTGAATTTAATAGCATTCGAGCAGCCTTTACTCACTTATTAAAGGATCAAAGCTGTATTCGCTTAACTGCGGACTGGGTTGATCATTACAGTGCGCGCCGCCAAAGTAGTATTCCGCTGGTTCAACCCATCACTGGGTTTATCGATGAAGACCTTGAGCAACCAAGCCCTAACAGCGTACAACTCGAAGCCCTCGAAGCTTTACTGCATACGCGCCGTGAAGGCTTTTCTCGCGGCTTAGTGGTACTGGCCACAGGTATGGGCAAAACATGGCTGGCAGCTTTTGACGCACTACAAATGAACGCCAAGCGTGTTTTATTTGTCGCTCACCGCGAAGAAATACTCTTACAGGCACAGGCCGTGTTTGGCCGTGTGCATCACAATGCCCGCACAGGACTCTTTCAAGGTACGACAAAACAACATGACGCGGATTTTATTTTTGCTTCCGTACAAAGCCTCAGCAAACCTGAAGCCCTACAACACTTTGCCAGCAAGCATTTTGATTACATCGTGATTGATGAGTTTCACCACGCCAGCGCACCCAGTTATAAAAACGTGTTAAAGCATTTTAGCCCGCAGTTTTTATTAGGGCTGACAGCCACACCAGAACGCACAGACCAAGCCGATATTCTCACGCTGTGTGATAACAATCTCGTGTTTGAACGCAACTTAGTGCACGGCATCAACGAGAAACTGCTCGCGCCGATTCACTACTACGGCATCTATGACGAGTTTGTGAACTATCAAGAAATTCCATGGCGCAGTGGGCGTTTTGACCCGACTCAAATTGAATCAGCATTCGCCACTCAGCAACGCGCCAAGCATATTTATCAAAACTGGCTTAAACACAAACAAAGCCGCACGCTTGGCTTTTGTATCTCACAGAAACATGCCGACTTTATGAGCGAGTACTTCCAGCAACAGGGCGTGCGTGCTGGCGCGGTCTATGCAGGCTCACACTTAACACGTCACCAAGGTTTACAGCAGTTAGCCGCTGGCCAACTCGATGTAATCTTTGCGGTGGATATGTTTAATGAAGGCACCGACTTACCTGCCCTCGATACCGTGCTGATGCTGCGCCCGACTGAATCTAAAATCATCTTTTTACAGCAACTGGGTCGTGGCTTACGACTGTCTGCAAGCACGCAAAAAACTCATGTGGTGGTGCTGGACTTTTTAGGCAATCACCAATCTTTCTTAAACAGTCCCGCAGCATTACTCGCCGAACCAAACCGCTCATCTCTGCTTAAGAAATTGCGCCAGCAAGAACCCATCACTCTAGCCAAGGGCTGCTTTATTAACTACGCCCCAGAGTTGATTCAGTTCTGGGAAAAACTAGCTCGTCAAATTGGTAAAAGTGCAGTAGAAGATTACCAGCAACTGCGTGATGAACTGGGTCGCCGCCCCACTGCGACTGAGTTTTTCCATGCGGGTTATGCATTGCCAAAAATGCGCAAACAAGCAGGCAGCTGGCTCAATTTAATCACCACACAAGAAAACGATCCGCAACTACAACAACTGCTCGCCGCTCACAGTGAGTTTTTCTTAAAAGGCGTTGAAACAACTGCCATGAACAAAAGTTTTAAAGGCTTTTTATATCAAGCCTTTATCGAACTGGGCGGTGTACGTGGTGCTGTGAATACCGCGCAATTGGCACAACTCAGTTATAAGTTACTGCAGCACCGCCCGGATGGTATGCGTAAAGAATTACCTGTCTCAATGCAAAACGTCGCCGCAGATAGCAAGGCATGGCTCACCTATTGGCGTAGAAACCCAATCAACTTTTCATGCAAACAAGATACGACCAATAGCCAAGCCTGGTTTATTGAAGAAGGCGATACTTTTGCGCTGAACTTTACTGTGGCTGAACCGCTGCAGGAAGCCTTTGAGCGTTACTTTCAAGAGCTGATTGATCTGCGTTTGGCACAGTATTTTGCACGGGAAAATCAAGGTGGGAATTACCCTGTGGAGCAGATAGCGCCATTGCAGGCTGCTGAAAAATCAATATATAAAAATTTAACCAGCAGAGATGCTGTCTTGCAGGCTATCAGCGAATATGACGCCATCGGTGCTGATGCTTTTCTACAAAAATACGGCTATAAATCTGCCACTAAGTATCGTGTTTTATACAACGGCAGGCTGTATGACTCCAAAGCAATCGTTGGCGTGGCTTATGGCTTTCAGTTCGGCAAAGCATTAGCGGCTTATGAATTTAGCGGCGGTAAAGCAACAATAATCCCTAAGCTAGAAGAACTGGGCTTTCAGGTTGTTGAAGAAGCTTAAAGCTTCTCAAGACACAAAAATGGCTGGCTGTATTGAGCAAATCCAACCAGCCATTTAAGTTAATTCTAAGTTCTAGCTATTGCACTTGGCATAGGTATGGCTCAGGCATTTTTATAATCAGCTTTGCAGCCGCTCACGATTAACATGAACACAGCACACAACCAGTGAGCTGCGGTCAGCCATATTTACACATCAAGTTCTAGGGTCAAAATCACTCGGCCATAAAATATAACTGCGTAACCGCGTGCGCTGTTGTCTTAACTGGGACAAACCCCACTACTGTGACTCAGCAAAAGCATCACGACCAATCACCTCGCCTTTTGGCTGACCTTTGTAAAACGCGCTGTAATCTTCAATTTCTATCCAGTCACACGGCAGTGTTGCTCCCAAAAAAGACTGCACGACACAGACATCAACCCACCTGCTTGGATTTTCACCGCCGTCATGGGTATGAAAGCCAAGAGCCTGCCACTCTTCAATTAAGTGATAAATATCCGCAGGATTCATAGCGCCATCTCTAAACAGATACTCATCAAACCAAACACGACCGCCGATAAGTTTTTTATGATCAATGAGGCACTGCTCCCAACCGCCTGGGTACTTTTCTTTAATTTTTTCAATGGGCACAATGAAACTGATGCATTCAAGCTGTATAGCCATTTAACTCGCTCCTGAGTTCGTAAGATATGTACCTTTATACTAGCCACGCTGTGGTTAGAAATGACAAATCCAACATCACAACACCGGCCCAATCGTTGCGATGACGTTATGCCACACCCTACGGTAATAACGCCAAGCCAGCACTGTGGGCAGCAGCACTTGGTCAGACTGCTCGATGTACTCCTGCTGGCGTTCGCTGATGGCTTGGGTGATGGCTTCGTCTTGCAGTAGAATGTTGTTTTCGTAGTTCAGGTCAAAGCTGCGCAGATCCAGGTTGGATGAGCCGATCAAGCTAACTTTGCCATCCATGGTTAGGGTTTTGGAGTGCAGCAGCCCTACTCTGTGCTCATAAATCACACAGCCGGCATCGAGCAACTTACGGTAATAACTGCGGCTAGCAGCGGCAACAATCCAGCTATCATTGACCTTAGGAAAAATCAGGGTCACGGCGACACCGCGATGAGCGGCTGCGCATAAGGATTCTACAACGGTCGCATCGGGCACAAAATACGGTGTGGTCAGGGTTAAGCGATGCTCGGCGCAGGCAAATAAGTTAGAGAACAACTGCGGTGTGGCACCGCGCCGTTCAGTCGGGCCAACGCCCATTACCAGTGCGGCAAAGCCGTCGGCAGCAGGTTTGACCTCAACCAATGGAATTTCATCAAGGGATTCACCTGTGGCTTGCATCCAGTCGCTGGCAAATAACAATTGATTTTGCGCGACCACCGGCCCTTCAAAACGCAGCATGATATCAATCCATGGGCCGTATTTTTCTTTCACCAAAAACTCAGGGTCAGCACAGTTACGGCTGCCGCAATAAGTGATCTGCGCATCAATCACGGTAATTTTGCGGTGGTTACGTAAGTCAAAACGGCTGGTAATAATCGTATGAATAAGGTTGTTAAACGGCAAGGCAATGGCCAACTCAACCCCGGCTTGCTCCATGCGTTTCCACAATGCCGATTTGATTAAAGCGCGCGACCCCAAGCCATCCGCCATCGCGCGACAGGTGACGCCTCTGCTTGCTGCACGAATCAACGCCTCAACGATTGCTGTGCCAGTATGGTCGCTGTGCCAAATGTAATACAGCACATGCACATGATCGGTGGCCGCATCAATATCAGCCACCATGCAGGTCAGTGTTTCATCGCCATCGGCCATCAGTTTTGCGCTATTGCCACCTGTGGTATGAAAGCCATTGATGGAGCCTGCATATTGGAATGCCGGGCGATACACCCGCTTAATCAGAGTGTCGTTATTGCTGCGCTCACCCATAAACTGCGACGCCTTGGCGCTGATTTCATCGAATATCTGGTCATGGCGCTTGACTGCACGGTTGCCAATATCAATCTCACCAAACAAGAAATAGGTAATGCTGCCAAAGTAAGGGAATAGATTTAACACAACAAACCACGCCAAGCGCCCCGGCGGTGACAGATCATCACGCAATAAAATACGCAGAGTAAAGGTCAGAACCAATAAAGCATGTAACGTGACAATAACGGTAATCGAGTGCCCGGTGATGATATGTAAGCTCCTGCAAGCCTCAGCTTGCTGTGGTATTTAGCCAGTTAAAACAAAACGTTAGCTGTTTTTTAGCTATGCCTCAATACGTTCAGCAAGGGCTAGCGAAGAGGAAACGATTCCAGTCGCTACGGATGAGTGGAACCTTGAGTGCCATATTATGCATGAGCCGCTAAGCCTACGCGCACTCACTTTCTCTTATCCAAAAAGTTAATCACCAGTCGATCCATCCAACCCCACAAGCGCTGGCGGATGCGCTGGATCAATGGCCGCTGGCGCCAGACCTCATCGGTGATTTCAAGGCTCTGTTGGAAGTCAGCTTCAAAGCTGTGGGCCACTTGCTCAAGCAGTCCAGTGTCGCGCGCTTCGAGATTACCCTCTAGGTTAAAACGTAGATTCCAGTGGTCAAAGTTACAGGAGCCGATGCTGACCCAGTCATCCACCATGACCATTTTTAAATGCAGAAAGCGTGGTTGGTATTCAAAAATACGCACGCCTTTGCGCAGCAATGTGGGGTAATAGCGTTGTCCAGCCCAACGTACGGGCGGTAAATCGGTGTGACGGCCAGTCAGTAATAAACGCACATCAATTCCGCGTACGGCGGCTTTACGCAAGGCGCGGCGAATCGCCCAGGTGGGCAAAAAGTACGGGGTGGCTAACCAAACACTCTGATGTGCACCTTTAATGGCGCGCAGTAATGATTTTTGGATATTGCGGTGTTGGGTCGAGGCCGCATAGGCGACGCGGCCCTTGCCGATATTGGCAAAGGGTAATGGCGGGCTCTCCTGTTTGCTGCTCGGCTCTAGGCTGTTGTTTTGTTTCCAAAAGAAACGCTCGATGCAGCTGTCCCATTGGCAATCAAATAGCGTCTGCCAATCCTCTACAACCGGGCCTTGCACACGCACCATCACTTCGTGCCATTGACTGCTTTGCTCACCCGGCTGCCAAAACTGATCGGTTAAACCGGCTCCGCCAATATAGGCAACTTGCTGATCAATCAGCAGCAGTTTACGGTGATCGCGATAGAAGTTTTGCAGACCAAGAGACCAACGCAAAGGGTTGTAAATCCGCAGTTCAATCCCTGCTGCCTGCCAACGACGGCGTTGCTCCAGCCGAAAGCCTCGGCTGCCAAAGCCATCAAACAAGCAGCGCACGCGCACCCCGCGCTGCACCGCAGCAAACAAAGCTTCTTCCACACGGTCAGCACTGTTGCCGCTGTGCACCAAGTAGAGTTCTATATCAATCTGTTGCTTTGCTGCAGCCACGCGCGTGAGCCAGTCTTCAAAGAAGGCTGGGCCATCAATCAATAATTGAAAGTAGTTACCGGCACGCCATGGGAAAATCAAACCTGCCATGTTTAATCCTCTTATGCGTTGTGCGCTGTAGTGAGGCAGCCCAAAACGGGCGAATTGAATGAGTAGTGCTGAGTTTGGCTGTTGCAATCAGTAGGCAACACAGGCTTTGTCAGGCGCTTTGTCAGACGCTTTGTTGTGCTTTGCATTGCAAGTGCAGCTCAATAACAGAGGCTTTACCACAGGTGATAAAACCTCTGCCTTGTCAGCTTTACTGCGCCGTCTTAGCGCTTAGCGCAAGATCTGCGGGTTACCTTTACCGGCCACCGCTGCTGCTTCGTCAATGGTCAGCAAAGCTGTGCGCGGCAAATCTTGTAAACGCGCACAAGCGGCCAGCACATTGCCCCAGCATGCACGGTTCACAAACTGCATGCCAAACTCATCCAAAGTACCGCCACGGTTACGGTAGCCGAGCACATAGGTGCAGTTGGCATCGGGCAAAATGGTCCATAAATGACCACGCAGCACTTCAGGGCGCATGTGTGTGAGCAGCACTCGTAAACGGTAACGCTCTGGGAATAGCTGCTCAATCAGCGCATTGCTGGCCAAGCTTTCTAGTTCCCAACGGTCACGTGGCGCACGGAAACGACCAGGTTCTTGCAGGTACACCACGCGGTAGCCCATTTCAGCTTCTTCTAGGCGCTGCGAGGCACGCAACACTTGCTCCAGCTGATAGCTACCATTGGCAATCAGCAACAGTGGGTCTTTGCCTTCGTACTCTTTGACCACGATGGCCCCGTCACGCGCCAGCTGTTCGGCTTGCTCTTGGGTAAAGTAGGCCGGACGGTCACGTTTAGCCGCCACCACACAGGCAATTTGCCCGCGTGAGCTGTAAATCTGTGGCAGCAATGCCAGCATACTGTTGTGGTCTGCGGGGAACAGCACGCGTGAGACATCATTCATTTCGCCCAACAAGGCTTCACAGAAAGTGGTGTCTTGATGCGACTGCTGATTCTTACCGTTTTCCCAAGTGTGCGATGTTGCAACCAGCGGCCAGCTGAGCCAACCGGCAGGTCGACCAACTTCTTTTTGCTGGCGCGCATAAATCAGGTTTTGTCGAACCGCACCGAGCATTTTCACGCAGAAGGCTTCGTAGCTGGCCACCAGATTTAAACCGGCTTGGTTGGCTAAACAGGCGGACACCACAGCCTCTTCGTTGAGCACGGTAATGATTTTGCCATCGACCGCTTCCAACTCGTTTTCTGGCTCACTGACGCGGTGACGTAATGCTTTGAGCACGCCAGTGAGGCGGTTACTGGCCAGCTCATCGGGGTTGCCAACGCGCGGACGCAAGTCAGGGTTGGCAGCAACTAAGTCAACAAAGTAGCGATCAATTGCTTCCATGGTTGAGCAGGCGTCATCACGGTAATGCAGCTCAGGCCGGGTCGGTATTTTTGGATAACGGTTGGCCAGAGGATTATCACGCTCTAAGGGGCGTACTGGATCATTGTGATTATTGAGCAATGATAAGGCTTCACGCATATCTTCAGGGCTGACGTACAAGGGCTTAACATGGGTATTAAACAGCTCGCGTGAACGCTCATCGCTGTGCGGATTGCCGGGCAGAGGCAGGTTATGCGCTTTATTTTCATCGTCACCGTAAAAACCAAAACCTTTAGTGGTCTCGGCAATGCCATACGGAATCGGCAAAGGATAGGACAAAATACCGCTGTTTTTTTCTTGCACGCGGCGCTCTAAACGCTGCTCCATTTCCCAGATGGTGCAGACAAAGGCTGCCGGGTCACGGCCATCAAACTCAATCGGATCAAAGCCGCAGCCACGCAAATGGCGCTGAAAACCTTTTAAGCCTTCTAAGGTGCCTAACTCAGTGCGCTGCTCAATACGACGACCATTGGCAATCATAATTGGCAACGCTGGACCGCAGTCTTCTGCACGCCACCAGCGTGGAATCCAGTCACTGCCGCGCTGTTCTTCTGCAGCGCCATCGGATAGAAACGCCACCAGCTTCTCACCGGGCAATGGCATGTGCGCGTATTGCAGCTCAGCAAAGCCTAAGTAGCCACCTTCACTGATTCCGCCAGCGGTATGCGGGTTAACGTGGCTGCCTAAAGGCGCGGCCATGGAGCCGTCGGGAGTGATGGCGTAGCTGTAAAAATCTTCCAACATGCGGTTAATGCCGGCCTCACCGTCACCATAGGCTTGTTGCTGTTCTGGGTGCATATTGCCCAATAAAATATTGAGCGCTTCCACGGCGGCAACACTGTGCCCCTGCCCCATCAGCCAACCACGGGTTTCACCGGTTAAGGCGTTAAGTGCCATATAAGCGGCGTAGCCTGGCACCATATTCAATGAGCCACCGGTGTGCCCTTCGGGCTGGATTTTAAACTCATCGGCGGTCAAAGGGCTGCCGTCGAGATGGATTTTATTGGCGTAGGTCATGTGAACCACAAGTGACATTCCCGCCGCGGTGATTTTGTCCAAAGCGCCTAGCATAAGGTATACAGTAGAGATGTTAGGTTGCTTACCAGATTGTACGAGTTGGTGGGCAAGTCGATAAACTGCAGCTTGGGTTTCGGCGCTGTGCTCAATAGGGCCATAGCCCTTTTGCCATTGTGCAAACGCTGGCTCAGTTTTAGCATGCTCATTTAAGTCAGCTAGACTTGGCAAAATCTGATGCATAGTAATACTCCGTTAACTCGAATGTAGTGCAAGGTGTAGGCAAGTGTTGAGGTTATCATGATTAACAATCAACTCGCGCTCAACTCACACAGTTCATAAGGAAATCTCATGGCTTTACTTAATTTTCTCGGTGCTATTCGACAGGTGACCGGTTCCTGTTATTTAATTGAAACCTTTGACAAGAAGAACATTCTACTCGAATGCGGCATGCAGCAAGGTGGCGATAACGACAAAGAGAATGACAATAATCATGATAACGCGCCACGCTCAGCCTTTGCCTTTAATCCTGAGCACATTGATGCAGTAGTGATCTCCCATGCGCACATTGACCATAGCGGTATGTTACCGCGTTTAGTCGCTGAAGGTTTTCGCGGGCCGATTTATGCCACAGTAGCTACTTGTGAATTAATGGAACTGATGCTGCTTGATGCGGCGCACATCCAAGAAAAAGATACTGAGTGGGAAAACCGCTGGCGTGCTCGCCGTGGCAAAAAGCCAATCAAACCTATTTATGTCAGTGACGATGCTGCACGTGTACTTAAGCTGCGCAAAGCAGTGGATTATGAAACGCCCACGCAAGTGGTACCTGGGGTCAAAGTATCTTTCCATGATGCTGGCCATATTATTGGCTCAGCCGTGGTTAAACTCGAGTTTACTGAGCCCAATGACAGCGTACGCACCCTGGTGTTCTCCGGCGATTTAGGCAGCACCTGTTCACCCTTAATGAAGGCACCGACGATTCTTAAGCATGCTGATGTGTTGATGCTGGAATCCACCTACGGTGACCGTGACCACCGCTGTAATGAAGACACCTTAGATGAGCTGGTAGCCATTCTTGAGCAGGCCGATAAAGACGGCGGCAACGTGATGATTCCGGCGTTCTCGGTGGGCCGCACGCAAGATATTTTATTCCACTTGGGTCGTTTTTATCAGGAAGGCCGCCTGCCGCAACACACGGTGTACTTAGACAGCCCCATGGCCATTCGCGCCAATGATATTTACTATCGCCACCGTGACGATTTTGATGAGCATCACCGTGAAATGCTGATCAAGCACAATATTCACACGGTGCATGACTGGCTGCCTATTTTACAACTGACGCCCACCCCGCAAGAGTCGATGGCGATTAACCAAGTCAAAAGTGGCGCTATTATCGTGGCTGGTAGTGGCATGTGTAATGGCGGGCGGATTATTCACCACTTCAAACACAACCTCTGGCGCACTGATTGCCATATCATTTTTACCGGTTTCCAAGCGCGTGGCACCAATGGTCGTGCGATTGTTGATGGTGCTAAAACAGTGCGTGTGTTCCGAGAAGATATTATGGTTGGTGCCCAGGTACACACCTTAGGTGGCTTTTCTGCCCATGCTGGACAATCGCAACTGATTGAGTGGGCCGCTAACTTTGAAAACCGTCCAGAATTGCACTTAATTCACGGTGAACTGGATAAGATGCAGATCCTGCAGAGCGAATTTAAAAAACGCTTAGATTGGGATGCCAATATCCCTGAACTCGGTGATCGCATTGCTTTATAAGGAGTTGTTATGTCGTTTGAAAATGATAACTATCTAGCCCGTCAGTACCAGCTCAGCAGTATTGATTTAGACAGTAAAGTCGATGAACTGCTGGAGTTGGCGGTACCACCCACCAGCCAGAATCGCGAACTTTATCGGGAAATGCTACTGACTGTAGCGCGTATGGCTGAAGACGATCGCAATCGTTGGGACGCCAAAATTATGATGCAGACGCTGCGTGAAATGGAAGCGTCGTTTAGTTTGCTCGAACGCTTTAAGCGTCGGCGCAAGGTCACTGTCTTTGGCTCGGCACGTACTGCTCCCGATCACCCGCTGTATCAGCAAGCTAAAGAGCTGGGTGAGATTCTGGCACGCCATAACTTGATGGTGATTACCGGTGCCGGCGGTGGCATTATGGCGGCAGCCCACGAGGGAGCAGGCCTAGAAAACAGTCTAGGTCTTAATATTGCTCTACCCTTTGAGCAAGGTGCCAATGATACCGTGCACGGCACTGGTAATTTACTGACCTTCCACTTCTTCTTTTTGCGTAAGCTGTTTTTTGTCAAAGAAGCCGATGCTTTGGTGCTCTGCCCAGGTGGCTTTGGCACCCTTGATGAGGCGCTGGAAGTGCTGACTTTAATGCAAACGGGTAAAAGTCCAATCGTGCCTGTGGTGCTGCTGGATCAAGAAGGCGGCACCTATTGGGATAAAGCACTCGAGTTTATGCGCGAAGAGTTGGTGGACAAAAACTATATTCTACCCAGCGATTTAGGCTTGATGCGTCAGGTGCGCTCACCAGAGGAGGCCGGCTTAGAAATTGCCCGTTTCTACCGCAACTTCCATTCGACGCGTTGGTTCCGAGATATTTTTGTCATGCGCATGAACCGTCCACTCAACGCAAACGCCATGGAAACTCTGCACAAAGAGTTTTTAGACCTTTGCGTCAGCGGTGGTTATGCGCAAGTTCCCTATTGTGCAAAAACCCATAATGAGCCGGAATTCTGCAATCAGATCCGTCTAGAGTTTGTCTTTAATAACCGTGATTTTGGTCGCTTACGCGAAGCCATAGACTTTATTAACCTGCCACAAAACTGGGAAAGTAACAGTTAAGTCAGTGCCAGCGGCTCAGTATCATACTGGGCCGCAGTGCTATCACTTAAATCGCAGTCCCTCTTATGCGCTAAAGCCAGCCGCTAGCTAGGCTACCTAGCTCAGGGTCTGCACGATCTCTGCAATACGCCCCATTGGAGCTAATTTAAATTGCTGTCATGCCGCCATCAATAGCTAACGCATGGCCCGTAGTAAAGCCTGCCCCTTCGCTGCATAAATACATCACAGTCTCGGCCACTTCTTCCACACGCCCCACCCGTCCCATTGGGTGCAACTCAGGAATACGCTGAGCAATCTTAGGATCCATTTCACAGACGCGTTGGAACATGGCGGTATCTATCACTGCTGGACACACGGCATTGATGCGAATATTTTTGCGTGCGTATTCAATCGCCGCCGAGCGGGTTAAACCCAATACCGCGTGCTTCGACGCTGAGTACACGGCCATTTTCGGTGCTGCACCTAAACCCGCCACCGACGCTGCATTGACAATAGTGCCCTTGCCTTGCACCAGCATCTGCTGCAATTGGTACTTCATGCACAGCCAAACCCCTTTGACGTTAACATCCATAATCATCTCAAAGGAGCTGAGTGAACCGTCATGTAGGCGCTGGTTTTCCATCTCGATGCCGGCATTGTTAAACGCATAATCGAGACTGCCGAACATTTCAACGGTACTTGCAACCAGTTGTTTAACCTGTTCTTCGTCGCGCACATCGCAGGGCGTAAAAGCTGCTGTGCCACCCGCTTCATGAATCAGCTTGACGGTTTCCTGCGCGCCTGCGGTATTGATATCGGCAATCATCACCTTAATCCCACGCTCAGCAAACGCCAGCGCTGTCGCCCGCCCAATACCCCGCGCAGCCCCTGTAACCAGCGCAACCTGTCCAGATAATTTCATTGGCAACCTCTGTTGTTCTTGTTTGGAATAAGGCTTGATTCTAGCCAGCTCAGCGCATACGCACAGCACTATCACTTAGGCTGATATGCCCTCATAAAAGATAAGTTAGGCTCAGCATTTTGCGCGCAGCTAGAAAAAAAGACTTAGCGCAGCTCGCAATACATGTAGCCTTGCCACGACTACATCGTTGTTTTATTTGATATTTAGTCGTGTGCTAAGCGTGCGCAATTGAGTGCGAAGTATGCCGTACTCCGGGGTAGGTGTTTATCCGTCGATGAGTCCATCCAGAATTCAACGACGGCGCTGCGCCATGCGTAAAATACTTATACACTGCAAAAAAAACGAATTACGCCAACTCTGCCAAAATATCACTTAACGCTTGTGCCGGATCGGCGGCTTGAGTAATTGGGCGGCCAATCACTAAGAAATCTGAACCCGCTTGCATGGCCTGCGCTGGAGTGAGAATACGTTTTTGGTCATCTTGCGCGCTACCGGCTGGGCGAATCCCCGGAGTCACCAATTGCCCCGCTGGCCACTGCTGCTTGAGAACAACTGCCTCTTGCGCAGAACAAACCAAGCCATCCAAACCTGCTTGCTCAGCCAAACCAGCCAAGCGCAGTACCTGCTGCTCTGGCGTCACATCTAGGCCAATACCGGCTAAGTCAGACTGCTCCATACTGGTCAGCACGGTAACGCCGATCAGTAGCGGCTTAATACCAATATGCTGATCCAACACCGTGCGGCAGGCTTGCATCATTTTTAAGCCACCTGAGCAATGCACATTAACCATCCACACGCCCATTTCAGCCGCCGCTTTAACAGCCATCGCAGTGGTGTTAGGAATATCGTGAAATTTCAGATCAAGAAAGACTTCAAAACCCAAGCCCTGCAAACGCTCCACCACCTGTGGACCACTGCGGGTGAATAGCTCTTTGCCAACTTTAACACGGCACTGCTGGGGGTTTAGACGCTCAGCCAAGGCGATGGCTTGGGCGGCACTTGGAAAATCTAAGGCGACAACAATTGGGCTGGACATGACTTGGGTCTCGTATCAATAAAATGCCGCAGCATTGTAACCTTCCTCTCAACAAAGTGCCGCATTGACTTGGCCACTGCTCTGCAGTTCAGTCACTCCAGCTAGAATTTCAATCAGCTAAGAGCAAGCCACTGTCAAAGCATCTACGACTGAAATCATTCTAAAGTGGCACACTGGCGGCACTTCTGGCGATCCTCATGAGAAAGGTATAGCATCATAAGTGTGAGATTTGATCTCATCTGCAATGTTCTAGGAGGTTCCCATGCCTTGGTATATTTGGTTAGTCATCGCCGTGGTACTTGGATCACTGATTGCCGGCCTACTGCGGCTGCGCAATAGTGCAGATCAAATGCCGATCGATAAACACAAGCTAGAATTAATGCGTAAAAACAATGCTGAAATGGAGGTAGCAGAACGTCTACAAGACAACTAACCCTCAATCCTTTGTTAGTGGTGTGTTATGTCGCGCACACAAACCGCTAGTTTAGCTGCAGAGCACTAAACTTCAGTGCGCAGACAAACACATCACTGCACAGAAAGTATTGTGCTTGGCTTACAACGCGTGCCGTTGTGCGTTGTAAAAGTGCCAACTCAAATGCAAAAAAGCTGCCTCGCGCGAAGACAGCTTGGCTTAGTACCAACAATGCACAACGACATTTATTGAGCCTGCGTGGGCGCCAAGTCTTCGCCAGCAACTCATCTATAACATTTTGGAAGTTACCTATGCCTTGGTATATCTGGCTATTAATTGCTCTGGTGTTCGGCTCAGTGGCTGGCAGCTTACTGTTGCTACGAGACACCGCCGACAAGATGCCGATCAGCGCAGACAAACTAAAAATCATGCAAGAGCGCAATGCTGAGCTCGAGGCGCAAGAGCGCCAAAACGATAAGTAACCCCTACGACACCATTGGAGGTGTGTTATGTCACGTACAGAAACCGATAGTTTAGGCGCCATTGAAGTGCCCGCTGATGCTTACTGGGGCGCGCAAACGCAGCGCTCTAAGCAGAACTTTGCGATTGGCTCACAGCCAATGCCGCTGGCTGTAGTGCATGCTTTAGCTCAAGTAAAAAAAGCCGCAGCACGGGTCAATGCCCGCTTGGGTGAACTGCCTGAAGATATTGCTGCGCTGATCGAACAGGCGGCTGACGAAGTGATTAGCGGCAAGCTCGATGCGCACTTTCCGCTGGTGGTTTGGCAGACCGGCAGCGGTACGCAAAGCAATATGAACGTCAACGAAGTCATTGCTGGCCGCGCCAATGAAATTGCTGGACAAGGCCGTGGCGGTAAGTCGCCAGTGCACCCCAATGATCACGTCAATCGGGCCCAAAGCTCAAATGATTGCTTCCCCACCGCGATGCACATTGCCACACTGCAGGCCATTGAGCATGACTTATTCCCAGCGGTAAAAATGCTGCGCGACGGTCTCAATAAGCAAGCTGAACGCTACGCTAATTTAGTCAAAACCGGCCGCACCCATATGATGGATGCGACACCTGTCACCTTTGGCCAAGAGCTCTCAGCCTTTGTTGCTCAGTTGGACTACGCCACTCATGCGATTGAAGCCACCTTGCACGCCGTTGGTGAGCTTGCCCAAGGCGGTACTGCGGTCGGCACCGGCCTGAATGCCAATGCAAATTTCGCCGAAAATATAGCTCACGAGTTGTCCTCTGCAACCAAACTAAAACTAACCTCAGCGCCTAACAAGTTTGCTGCATTAGCTGGTCATGAGCCCTTGGTCAGCTTGTCCGGCGGATTAAAAACTCTCGCCGTAGCGCTGATGAAAATCGCTAATGACTTACGCCTACTCGGTTCTGGACCTCGCGCTGGTTTTGCCGAAGTGCTGCTGCCGGCGAACGAACCTGGCAGCTCAATTATGCCGGGCAAAGTTAACCCAACTCAGTGTGAAGCGCTGTCGATGCTGGCCTGTCAGGTTATGGGCAATGATGTCACCATCAATATGGCGGCCAGCCATGGCCACCTGCAGCTCAACGTGTTTAAGCCGGTGATTATTCATAATATTCTTGAATCCATTGAATTAATGGCCGATGGTTGCCGTAATTTCCAAGAGCACTGCATCGAAGGTATGCAGGCCAATGAGCAGCAAATGGCTGATCATCTGGAAAATGGCTTAATGCTGGTGACGGCATTGAACCGTCATATCGGTTATGACAACGCGGCAAAAATTGCCAAAAAAGCCTACGAAGAAAACCTCACCTTGCGTGCGGCAGCGATTGCACTGGGCTTAGTCACCGATGAGCAATTTAGCCAGTGGGTACGCCCAGAAGATATGTTGCACCCGACGCCGAGCAAGCCTGACGCAGCAAAAGCAGGCTCAATTACCGCACGTCGAAGCTGGTCATAAGCACGCGGACTGATTGATTAGACGTGCAACGCGGGCACAAGTGCCCGCCCTACCTACTGATTGATTAAACGCGCAACGCGGGCACAAGTGCCCGCCCTACGCGGTGCAATGTGGGCACTTGTGCCAGCCCTGCCTACGCGGTGAATCTTTAGGGCACAGCAGGGCATAAACTCTCGCCGTGCACTGTCACATCGGATCTTTACACCAAACGGTAGAGCAAGAATCTATCTGCGCCTGCCCCCATAATTTTGTAGGGTGGGCACTTGTGCCCATCACTCTGCATAGCCGCGACAGGCTCTGCTTGCATCGCTGCCGCTGCGCTGTGTTTGCCTTGCGGCGCGATCACACCGATAAAAACAAACATCAGCACAACCACCAATAAGGTGACAGCGCCAACCAATGCGCCCAGCGAGTGACGCAAGAGCGCACTCACTGTTGATAGTTGTTTTACCGTATACAACCAAGCGGCGATAAACGCGATAAACGAAAAAATGCTGGCTATAAGTTCCAACTTAAAACTCCCTGACTGCTGTGCAGCATTGTTAGCGCCTCAACGCATGGGGCATTTTTGTACATATTAACCAATACCAAGATAAAGCTCAGTTGTGGGATTTTACCTTGCACGGCTATAAACACGGCTATCAACTGATAATATTCGGCACAGTTTTCGTATTGACTGCTTGAATCTCTGCGCAATCTATTTGGCCCTAACAGATCAGTGCCAGAGCCCGTACAAACATCACCTCGGCTTTAACCGCGCTCGGCTGCTGCAATAATTAACGCTTTCATTTCAGCCACTGCTGGCGCAAAGCCAACAAACAACGCATGCGCAATAATCGCATGGCCAATATTAAGCTCATTAATACCGGCAATCGCAGCGATTGGCTCAACATTATGATAGTGCAAACCATGCCCAGCATTGACCACTAGGCCCTGCTTTAAGGCAAAGGCTGCGGCCTTGCGAATCAACTCCAACTGCTGCGCAAGCTCTGCTGGGGTGACTGCGTCAGAATAATGGCCAGTGTGCAGCTCAATAGTGCTCGCACCAACTCGCTTAGCGGCTAAAATCTGCTGCTCATCGGCATCAATAAATAGGGAGACATCACAACCCACCGCCTGCAAGCGCTCAACCGCAGTGGCAATACGCGCCTCTTGTGCGACCACATCCAAACCACCTTCAGTGGTTAATTCAGCACGGGTCTCAGGTACAAAACAGACATGCTCAGGACGAATCTCTTCAGCCAATTTGAGCATTTCTTCAGTAACACCCATTTCGAAATTCATTGGTGTCTGCATCACCTCACGCAGTACACGAATATCACGTTCCTGAATATGACGGCGATCTTCACGCAAATGCACGGTAATACCGTCCGCACCAGCCTGCTCAGCATCAAGCGCAGCCTTTACCGGATCAGGGTAAGGGGTACCACGTGCTTCACGCACAGTGGCAATGTGATCAATATTAACGCCTAACAAAATACGCTTATTCAAATTCATTACACCGACCCCTTTTGTGCTAAAAACAACTCACGACTCATTAACGGACGCCCACCTAAGTGTGCAGCTAATGCTTGACGCATCAAACGTTTGGCCGTTTGCAAAACACTCGGCTGCTGCCAATCAACCGACGACAACGCCAAAATATCTGCACCTAAAAATACACCTGGGCGAAATTGCGCCACCGCTTCAAAGCCGCTTTCAGGCAATAGACGATACAACATTTGCCCGTCCAATGCCTGCCCAGCAATATCCTCTTCAAAGGAAAAGCCATAGCCCAGTTGCTCAAGCAAGCGCCATTCGAAGGTACGCAGCAATGGCTCAACCGGCAGCGCATGCGCCAAGCCTTGTACAGTCAGGCCATAATGTTCGAATAATAATGGCTGCGGATCATTTAGCGGCAGCAAGCGCACCAGTAATTCATTCAGGTACAGCGCACAAAACAGCGCCTGGCCTTGTAAGAAATTAAACTCACCGGCAGGCTCAATACGACTGATGGTTTTTAATTCGGTGCGGCCACGCAGTTCAATCTCCAAGGCAGAGAAAGGCCGTGCGACACTGCCCAGTTTGCCGCGCGCACCCCGCAAGATAGCGCGCAAACGCCCTTCAGGGGTAAATACATCCATTAATGCGCTGGTTTCTTTATACGGACGGCTGTGCAAAATAAACGCTAATGACGACTGCATAGTTCAGCCTCTAAATGGCGCGCGCCCTAGAACAGAGCACGCACCCTATAGGTCTCAATATTCTTGATAACCCAATGAACGCAGGGCGCGCTCATCATCAGACCAGCCGCCTTTTACTTTAACCCAAAGGTTAAGCATGATTTTGGAGCCAAACATGGTTTCCATATCTTTACGGGCTTCTTGGCCAATGCGCTTAATGCGCTCGCCTTTATCGCCAATAATGATTTTTTTCTGGCCATCACGCTCAACCAAAATTAGCGCATGGATATGTAAAATACGGCCATCTTGCTTAAATTCTTCAATTTCCACCGTGATTTGGTACGGCAGTTCAGCACCCAGCTGGCGCATAATTTTTTCCCGCACCAACTCAGCGGCTAAGAAACGACTGGAGCGGTCGGTGATTTGATCTTCAGGGAAGAAATGCTCACTTTCAGGCAAAAAGTCTGCGACTAAACGCTCAAGGGTGTCCAAATTATGGCCATGCAATGCTGACATGGGCACAATTTGCGCATTGGGTAACTTCTCGGCTAACCAAGAAAGATGGGCCAATAACTGACTTTTATCTTCCAAACGATCCGACTTGTTCACCGCAATAATCAAGGGACAGGTGAGGTATTGGATGCGCTCAAAGACCATTTCGTCTTCTTCAGTCCAACGCATGCGGTCCACCACAAAAATCGCCACATCAATGTCTTTCAATGCGGTTAAAGCACTGCGATTCATAAAGCGATTAAGTGCGGTCTGACCGCCAATATGTAAGCCTGGGGTATCCACATAAATCGCTTGCACAGCCCCTTCGGTTTTAATGCCGAGCATATTGTGGCGTGTGGTTTGCGGCTTACGCGAGGTGATCGCTAGTTTTTGCCCAAGGATATGATTAACCAGTGTTGATTTACCCACATTTGGGCGACCCACCACAGCTACATAGCCACAACGTGTTGCTTGTTCAGTCATGCTGATGATTACTCTCTATACCCAAGGCCACCAGTGCCAACGACGCTGCTACTTGTTCAGCAATTCGTCGGCTGGCACCCTGACCGCGGGTTTTTTCACTAAGTAAGCTTACTTGGCACTCCACATAAAACGTGCGGCAGTGCGGCTCGCCTTGAATATCAACCACATCATACAGCGGTAAATCGCTGCTGCGTGATTGTAAAAACTCTTGTAAGCGGGTCTTCGGATCTTTATTGGTATCAACCAACGTCAACTCAGAAAAGTGCTGCTCAAGCCAAGCCAACACACGCTCGCGCGCGACTTCCATGCCTGAGTCTAAATAAATCGCACCAATAATAGCTTCCGTGGTGTCGGCTAGAATCGAATCTCGACGAAAGCCGCCACTTTTCAACTCGCCTGAACCTAAGCGCAAATACTCACCAAGACCAAAACCGCGCGCTAACACAGCAAGGGTTTCACCCTTAACTAAGCGTGAACGTAAACGCGAGAGCTGGCCTTCTTTGGCCTGAGGAAAATGATGAAACAACGCTTCACCGGCAACAAAATTCAAAATAGCGTCACCTAAAAACTCTAAACGCTCATTATTGCGCCCTGCAAAACTGCGATGAGTTAGCGCCAAGGTCAATAAATCAGCATCGATAAAGGTGTAGCCAATTTTTCGCTGTAAAATCTTTATCGGATCACTCACTTGGCACGCACACGATATTTTTTATCAAAGCTCACCACCAAATCAATATTTTTAATCAGCGGTTCGCGCTGCTCATATTTAAGATGGACAAGGAAATCATTATTTTTTTGGCTAATCTCAATGATGTCATCCATTTTTAAATCACGAATACTATTAACCTGCATACTCTTGCTGATATAGCTATAAAAATCGCTTGCAGATTGGATTTTATCGCCAACAGTTTTATCTTCTTCGACGGCCATAATCGCTTTTTCAAGAGCCTTATTGTCCATGTAATGCGGTATTAATTTAAACGCTGCACTGGCAAAAAAGGCAGCAAATGCCAAAATTACCAACCAAGTAAGAATCGATGCGCCCCGTTGTGCTCGAATAGTCTGCATAGCAACCTCTTATATTATTAATGCTTGTGCACTTTAACTGATCATACGCCTGCAATATAAGTGCACAACGCACGCTTACAGCTATTTAATGAATTAAACCAACGCGGCCAAGGCTTGGCAATACACTTAATTTAGGATCAGCCCAAGTCAACCAAATGGCAAAGGCTTTACCGACAATATATTCATCCGGCACCATGCCTTGTAATTCAATGGGAATGCTTGGGTCATCCCAATAGCGGCTGTCTTTTGAGTTGTCGCGGTTATCACCCATCATAAAGTAATGCCCAGCGGGCACATGCCACTCGCGCGTAGGCTCAATGCGGCGGCGTGCTTCTTTGCGGATAAAATGCTCTTCTTCACCCAGCATCTCGGTGTATAAACGTGCGCTACCTAAGCTACCCGGCTCATCACCTAAAAAGCGCTCAGCAATGGCCTGACCATTAACCAGAATGCGCTTATCTGAAGTGTAAGTAATGGTATCGCCGGGCAAGCCCACAACACGCTTAATGTAGTTAATGCGGGTGTCTTCAGGGTACTTAAACACCATCACATCGCCACGTTGTGGATCACTGATGGGAATAATTTTCTTATCAATCACCGGTAAACGGATACCGTAAGAAAACTTATTGACCAGAATAAAATCGCCCACTTCAAGGGTTGGAATCATTGACCCAGACGGGATTTGGAAGGGTTCAACAATAAATGAGCGCAAGACTAGCACTACTGCCAGCACCGGAAAAAACGACTTCCCATACTCAATCAATAGCGGCTCTTTGTTTAAGCGCTCGCGCACTTCAGAGTTAAACGCCACGGCGTCTTTTTCATATTGCGCGATTGCAGCGCGGCGCCGGGGTGCAAAAAACACCACATCCAACAGCGCTAAAAAACCGCTTAGCGCCACTGCAACCACTAGGATCAATGGGAAA
Organism: uncultured Thiopseudomonas sp.; assembly: GCA_964385265.1. Taxonomy (GTDB): domain Bacteria; phylum Pseudomonadota; class Gammaproteobacteria; order Pseudomonadales; family Pseudomonadaceae; genus Denitrificimonas. Next base: position 29,879 of record CAYLOI010000009.1, on the reverse strand, counting down.
TCGAATGTCATGGGTTAATCATCCACTCTGAGCACTGCAAGGAAGGCTTCTTGTGGAATTTCCACGTTACCCACCTGCTTCATCCTTTTCTTACCCGCTTTTTGTTTCTCAAGTAGCTTGCGCTTACGGCTGACGTCACCGCCATAACACTTGGCTAAAACGTTTTTACGCAAGGCTTTAACCGAGGTACGTGCCACAATTTGCCCGCCGAGCGCAGCTTGAATGGCCACATCGTACATTTGGCGTGGAATCAATTCTTTCATCTTTTCAGCCAGTGATCGGCCTTTGGAGGCGGCTTTATCACGGTGCACAATCAAGGCTAAGGCATCAACGCGCTCACCGTTAATCAGTACGTCCAAGCGTGACAACTGAGCTACTTGGTAGCGATCAAAACTGTAATCAAGCGACGCATAACCGCGACTGACCGATTTAAGGCGATCAAAGAAGTCCAAGACCACTTCGTTCATCGGCAAGTCGTACACCACCTGAACTTGACTGCCGAGGAAATTCATCGCCGTTTGCACACCGCGTTTTTCAACACAGAGCGTAATGACGTTACCCAGGTGTTCTTGCGGCACTAAAATAGTGGCTTTAACAATCGGCTCACGCATTTCGTCAATCTGCGATGGATCGGGCATGCGCGAGGGGTTATCCACATAAACGATATCGCCATTTTTCAGCACAACTTCAAAAATTACGGTTGGTGCTGTGGTGATCAAATCCAGATCGTATTCACGTTCCAGACGCTCTTGAATAATTTCCATGTGCAACATGCCAAGGAAACCAATACGGAAGCCAAAGCCCAAGGCTTCTGAACTTTCCGGCTGATATTCTAAGGCGGCATCATTGAGCGTAAGCTTTTCCAGCGCATCACGAAAACTCTCAAAGTCGTCAGAGCTAACGGGAAACACACCTGCATAAACTTGCGGCTGAACCCGCTTAAAGCCTGGCAACATGTCCACATCTGGAGTGCTGGACAAAGTTAAAGTATCACCGACTGGCGCACCTTGAATGTCTTTAATACCGGCAATAATAAAGCCCACTTCACCGGCTTTTAAATCAACGGTTTGTGTGTGCTTAGGGTTAAACACGCCAACGCTATCGACTTGGTGGATGCGACCGGTTGATTTAACCAGTACTTTGTCACCTTTTTTGATCCGGCCATGCTTGACTCGCACGAGCGAAACAACGCCTAGATAGTTATCAAACCAAGAGTCGATAATCAACGCTTGCAGTGGCGCATCAATTTCACCGACTGGCGGCGGAATCACTTGCACTAAACGCTCAAGCACTTCATCTACGCCTAAACCAGTTTTCGCACTGCAGGTCACCGCATCGGTGGCATCAATGCCGATCACATGCTCAATTTCTTCTTGCACGCGGATTGGGTCGGCTTGCGGCAAATCGATTTTATTGAGCACTGGCATCACTTCCAGGCCTTGCTCAATCGCCGTATAGCAGTTGGCTACCGATTGCGCCTCGACGCCCTGTCCAGCATCAACCACCAACAAAGCACCTTCACAAGCAGCCAGCGAGCGGCTCACTTCATAACTGAAGTCAACGTGGCCCGGCGTGTCAATAAAGTTTAACTGGTAAGTTTGGCCATCACGGGCGGTATAACTTAAGGTCACACTGTGTGCCTTAATAGTAATGCCCCGTTCACGCTCGATATCCATAGAATCCAGGACCTGCGACGCCATTTCGCGCTCGGTCAAGCCACCGCACATTTGAATAAAGCGGTCGGCCAAGGTGGATTTACCATGGTCGATGTGGGCAATGATGGAAAAATTACGGATATGACTCAAGTCACTCACAGAACATCACTCTACAATTAAGACCGTCGGCCGATTGCCAACAGAAAATAGCCCGTAAGTTTACCTGACTAATAGCCCTTAAGTCATCTATCCATAGTTCAGCAGGTAAAAAAGCAGGATGAAAGACAGAGTAAAACCTAAGGAAACACCAGTAAAACTACTTTACAGGCAAACCTGGGTTGTTAATTAAGCAGAGCTATACAATACGAGCCTGCTGGGGCGCATGCGGTTAAGTTAAGCGATGATGTTAGTTGCCGGTTAGTGAACGGACCCACTGCGGAACCGTTTCAAACGCTCGCCCATAAATGGAGTCAGAGAATTGTGAGGCGTTATTGCTCGCCTCTAAATTAAATTCCAGAGTAGGCAGGCCTAAGTTGCGTGCATTGGCCACAAAACCGGCTGCAGGGTAAACGTTACCTGAGGTACCTATGGCAACAAACAGATCAGCCTGACTCAACTTATAATAGATTTCATCCAGGTAGAACGGCATTTCACCAAACCAGACGATGTGCGGGCGCAATGCTTGCGCTGGCGAACAGCACTGACACCTATTGTTACTGGTAACCGGTTCTAGGCTGCGCCAGTCCAGCACTCGCTCAGTCTTTACACAGCGAAGTTTTAACAGCTCACCATGCATATGCAGAACATTTTTAGAGCCCGCACGCTCGTGCAGATCATCAATATTTTGCGTAACAATGGTGACGCTACCAATACCCTTGCTTTGATAATGTGCTTCAAGCTCAGCCAGCGCAGTATGCGCTGGGTTGGGCTTAATTTTAGGATCAAGCAGTTGTGCACGTCGCTCATTATAAAAGCGTTGGACTAATTTAGGGTTGCGCACATAACCCTCAGGTGTAGCAACTTCTTCTATATTATGGTTTTCCCATAAGCCATCGGAGGCGCGGAAGGTAGCTATACCCGAATCAGCCGATACGCCTGCACCGGTTAAGATCACAATGTTTTTCGGCTGAGGTGTTGGCATGGGTATAGCTCCTTTAAATAACGGTTACGCGCCCTGCAAAGTTTGCATCAATTGGCTAGTTTAAAGGTAATAAAGCTGGCTCGACCTTGGCGCAACACACGCATCGAGACAGAACGATTGCTGGGTAACTCCTGCGCGATTTTAGTAAAGGTTTTAGTCGAGTCGATCACTTGATTATTCAGGTGCGTAATCACATCACCGGGACGCAAACCAATCATCGCTGCAGCGCCGTCTTGCACCTCTTGAATGACTACACCGCCTTGTAAATCAATGGCTTTTTTCTGCTCAGCAGTTAAATCCACTACAGTCACACCTAGGCGATTGCTTTTACTGGTTTGACCTTGACTGCCAGCCACTGCCATTTCTTCGCCTTCGTTGGGTAGCGCACCGACTTTGATCTTCAAGGTTTTGCGCGAACCTTCACGCATCACCACAAGCTTAGCCGTTTGACCAGGCTTGACCGCGCCAACCAAATGCGGCAGATCAGCAGACATGATTACAGGCTGATCATTCATACTTAAAATCACATCACCGACCTGCAGGCCGCCTTTAGCTGCTGGACCATTTTCTAGCACTTGCGCCACTAGCGCACCTGCAGGCTTATCTAAACCAAATGATTCAGCAAGGTCTTTATTCACTTCTTGAATCACTACGCCAAGCCAGCCGCGATCAACTTTGCCGCTTTGTTTCAGCTGATCGCTAACATCCAAGGCCACTTCCATAGGTATGGCAAATGACAAGCCCATAAAGCCACCCGAGCGAGTAAAGATTTGCGAGTTAATCCCCACCACTTCGCCCTTTAGGTTAAATAAAGGTCCACCCGAGTTACCTGGGTTAATCGCAACGTCAGTTTGAATAAAAGGTACATAGCTGTCATTGGGTAGATTGCGACCTTTAGCCGAGACAATACCTGCGGTCACCGAATGGTCAAATCCAAAAGGTGAGCCAATGGCTAAGACCCACTCGCCCACTTTTAAGTCTGCTGACTGACCCAGTTTCACTGTGGGTAGATTCTTGCCTTCGATTTTTAACAACGCCACATCAGTGCGCGGATCGGCGCCAATCAGAGTCGCTTGAAGTTCGCTGCGATCAGCTAAACGCACAATGATTTCATCGGCATCAGCAATCACATGGTTATTGGTTAGCACATAACCATCTGCAGAAATAATAAACCCTGAACCCAGCGACTGCGCTTCACGCTGACGGCCTTTATTGCGACCTGGGTCGCGCGGCATAGGGATACTGCGTTCAAAAAACTCACGGAAAATCGGTGGCAAACCTTCTAAATCTGGCAAACCATGAAAACTTGCTTGTGGACTTGTTGTTGAAATAGCTTGGCGCGTACTGATATTAACTACAGCGGGTGCCGACTCCTCCACTAATTCAGTAAAATCCGGTAATTGTGCTTGAGCTGTTGGCAGAACTAAAAAAACCAGCGCCATACATGCGCTGAGCCATAACGAAGTTTTTTTATAGGACATATTTCTCTCCATTACTAAAATCAAACATCAAGCGCGGGACTTAAGGCAATCTGCGCCCTGACCACAACAGGCTGCATAGCAGCCGCATCAAGATAACGATCACTGTACCAACGAATACACCCAGCACCCGCTAGAAAACCCAGCGCTGCTGCAAAAATAATCCAAGGTTCAGATGCATTCAAGGCATCCACAGCCAAAGCAGCAGCGAACATTAACAGTAGCGGCAGCATATAAACTAACAAGGCACTGCGCACCAGCGACTGCTGAGAAATAGCCAAAACCACCTGATCACCTTCACGCAATTGCAAATCTGATTGCACTTTAACGGTGTGAGGTTTTTTATCTGCAGATAAACTATTGAGCAAACCTTGGCCACAGGCAGCTTTGGCCGCACAACTCCCACAAGTGGTTTTACGCTGCGTTGCCACCCAAACCCCATCAGTGTCAACAGCAACCACAACCCCAGGCTCTTCAATCATCAGTAGGCTCCAACTCAACCTGCACCGACAGCGCCACACGTTCAGCGCTGCCGAAGGGAATTTCACCAACCACGGTAATCATAAACACAGCATCACCTCGCATAACTTTTCTGGATACCACTGCAGTAGGTCCTAATTGGCGGCGACCACTTTCAATTTCAAGGCCATCAATGGGTTCTATAAATACAGAAAAATGCGCTAAACCATCGGAATAAACCTGACTGAGCACATAATTTTCGGACGCAGAGATGTGTTGATATTGACTATTGAGTAAAACAAATCCGGGCGGCAGCCATTGCGTATCCCAGTCCGAATCGACTTGACGCAAAGCAGTGTCCTTCGCCGGCTCAACCGGTTGACAAGCACTACTGGGCACGAGCTCTGTATGCGCCACTTGCCCAGATTGCGCAGAAATTGTTTGAAATTGCACAAACTGTAAGCGCTCAAGCAACTGGCCTTGTTCGTTCAGTAGCAGCGACCTCAGAGGAACAGCACTGACCTGATCAACAGACAGTTCAACAGGGTAGCGGTATTGGTCTCGCGGCGAAAACAATAGAACCACTGATGGCTGCCCAGCAACTCGAGATTCACCTAAGACGCGGACTTGATACCATTGCTGTAGATCTTGCAGTTGCAGTGTTGCAGAGGGCCACACATCAACCGCCGCCAGTTCGCCAACCACAGCGCTGCTAATGCAAGCGACTCGGCCATCGACACGTAGCACTTCATGGGCTGGCCCGTTGAGCTGGAGAAAATGCTCCAGCAGTTGTCCTTGAGCATCAAGCTGACGCCTGATTTGGTGCGTTGAAAACACCCCTTTGCGTTCATACACAAAGGCACCTTGATAGCCTTGCGTGCTCTGTGCTGCCTGTAAGCGCTGCAGCCAATCATCGGCTGACTCAGTTTGCGCAGCACATGCATGGGCAGCAAAGACCAAACATAATGCAGCACCTGAACAAAGAGCCTTTACCTGCATGCGTTATTGACCTTCCAAGCTAGCAGCTCGCGCATAAGGCAAGCCACTTTCTGTTGTATTAACGCTACTTTGCTGAGCATGCTGAAGTAAGTAACTTGGCAAACGGCGCTCATACCAAGCATCACTTTCAGTTTCACTGCGCGTCACCGCTGCTTCAGCATTTTGCGCATTGTAACTGGCTAAGATAACCGGACCTTGCGTGTGATTAACCGCTGGCAAGCGCTGCTCGCTGCTGGCCAGCATAGCGTCCTGCTGAATTGTATCTTGATTATAAAAGCGCACCCCACCCAGCACAGCCAAGGTCACTGACGCCGCCACAGCAACTCGACCGAGCCATGGCATACTCCGCACTTTGCTGCTTTTTGCATTATGCCCTGAATCTGGCGTAGCAGCTGTCAGCGCAGGTTCCGCATCAATTGCCGCCATAATAGCAGCAGACAAATCAACCGGAGCATGCAAGGGTTCATTATGCATCGCCGCTCGCGCTATCTGGTAACGAGACCAACTGCCTCGCAGCTCAGGCTCATCACTGGCATTCAGCACTCGGCGCAACTCTAACTCATCAGCTTCATTATCAATAAGTGCTGAGAGCGACTGCTTAAGGGCTTCTTGACTCATGTTAGGTTTCCTCTCTTGGCTTGCGTGGCGCATTACTAAGCATCTTGCAACAAAGGCCGTAAGGCTTTATCAACGGCCTCACGTGCTCGAAAAATGCGCGAACGCACTGTACCGACTGGGCACTGCATCACGGTTGCAATGTCCTCATAACTCAGACCATCAAACTCGCGTAAAGTTAGTGCGCGGCGTAAATCTTCTGGCAATTGTTTGATACTTTGCTGCACGGTTTGATCTATTTCATCGCGCAACATTAAACGCTCAGGCGATGCCATATCCTTCAGGGCGTGATCACCGCTATAAAATTCGGCATCATTTGCATCAACATCACTGCTAGGCGGACGCCGATTGCGCGAAACAAGGTAGTTTTTTGCTGTATTGATGGCAATACGATAAAGCCAAGTATAGAAGGCGCTATCACCGCGAAAATTAGCTAACGCACGGTACGCTTTAATAAAGGCTTCCTGAGTAACATCCTGCGCCTCGTGTGGATCATGCACAAAACGCACGACGAGCCCTAAAATCCGGTGCTGATACTTTAAAACCAATAAATCGAAAGCCCGTTTATCCCCACTCTGAACGCGCTTGACCAACTGTTGGTCATCATCTGGCGTCATGCCGAGTCCCCAACATATGTTTTCACCGCCTTACATCCCACAGCACATTCAGTGTGCGCCATAATTCTCTCCGCATTAAGCATTTGCAGTAACCCAGCTGGTGTCGAAAAAAAGACTCACCACAGCCCTATAATATATTTATCTAACTCTAACCTGTTTCTACTTATTGCGCGTTGTTTAATGATGAACGCCACTATTGAGCCATCAGTTGGCGTTAAAGTTCCCTGCAATTGCTAGTATTTTACAACGCCATCCAGCGCTATACTTGCCGACGTCTTTGTAGTGGACCCTTTCCCATGAGCCAATCTTACCAATATGACGTTCTAATTATCGGCAGCGGTGCTGCAGGTTTAACCACGGCTTTAACACTGCCACAGCATTTGCGCATTGCCGTACTCAGCAAAGGCGAACTTGCTAGCGGCTCTACCTACTGGGCGCAAGGCGGCGTGGCCGGCGTACTTGACGACACCGATACGGTTGAGTCGCATGTACATGACACTTTGATTGCTGGCGCCGGCCTGTGCAATGAAGACGCTGTGCGCTTTACTGTCGAGCACAGCCGCAATGCAATTGACTGGCTGATCGAGCAAGGTGTGCCTTTCACCCGCAAAGAACCCAGCACGGCGGATGAGTCCCATTTTGATTACCACCTCACCCGCGAAGGTGGTCACAGCCACAGGCGCATCATTCATGCCGCCGATGCCACTGGCGCAGCAATTTTCACCACATTATTAGCGCGTGCCCGCCAGCACAGCAATATTCACCTGATCGAGCACCAAGCTGCGATCGATTTAATTACCAGCAATAAACTCGGGCGCGCGGGCAATACCTGTTTAGGCGCCTATGTGCTCAATCGAGAAACCAATGAAGTTGATACCTATGCAGCGCGTTTTACTGTGCTGGCCACCGGCGGCGCAGCCAAAGTGTATCTGTACACCAGCAACCCAGACAGCGCCTGCGGTGATGGCATCGCCATGGCCTGGCGCGCCGGTTGCCGCGTCGGTAACTTAGAGTTCAATCAATTTCATCCGACTTGCTTATACCACCCGCAGGCGAAAAACTTTTTAATCACTGAAGCATTACGCGGCGAAGGTGCACACTTAAAGCTGCCTAATGGTGAACGCTTTATGGCGCGTTTTGACAGCCGTGAAGAATTAGCCCCGCGTGATATTGTCGCACGTGCGATTGACCATGAAATGAAACGCCTTGGTATTGAATGCGTGTATTTAGATATCAGCCACAAGCCTGCTGAGTTTATTAAAGAGCACTTCCCCACTGTCTATGAGCGTTGTTTGACCTTTGGTATTGATATCACCACACAGCCCATTCCAGTGGTGCCAGCAGCGCACTATACCTGTGGTGGAGTGGTGGTTGATCAGGCTGGACACACTGACATTAGCAACCTCTACGCTATTGGTGAAACCAGTTTTACCGGCTTACACGGCGCCAACCGTATGGCCAGCAACTCTTTATTAGAGTGCTTTGTGTATGCTCGCTCAGCCGCTACTGATATTGCACAGCAGGCTACGCAAGTCAGTGCACCCGAGGCGCTACCGCATTGGGATGCCAGCTTGGTGACAGACTCTGATGAAGATGTGATTATTGCGCACAACTGGGATGAGTTACGCCGTTTTATGTGGGACTACGTTGGCATTGTTCGCACTGACAAACGCTTGCTGCGCGCGCAGCACCGCGTGCGCCTGCTGCTCGATGAGATCGACGAGTTTTACAGTAATTATCGTGTCAGTTGTGACTTGATTGAATTGCGTAACTTGGCATTGGTTGCCGACTTGATTATTCGCTCAGCGATGCAGCGCAAAGAAAGTCGCGGCTTGCATTACACCCTGAGTTACCCGCAGTTGAACGAGCAGGCACAGGATACTATTTTACAGCCCGCCAACGCAGACGACTAAACTTCAAACGCACTCGCAGGCGCCGATGGCTGTCCTGCGAGAGGCTGTCGGCGGGTATCACAATACTGCGATAAAACCAGTGCTGAGCGCATCGATAGCGCAGTACTACCAGAGTAGGCGTGGCCATGCTATCAGCGCGCAATTGTATTGAGCGCCAGCCATGTCGAGCACTCCAAAGCTGCCAACCCTGTGCATTATGACGCAAACCTGCACGCCTGCTAGGCAACTGTTGTTGCAACAAGGAGTACAAATAAAAGCTTATTTGCACGCCTAAAACAAACAGTAAAAAAAGCTTTAACGGCCACTGCAACGCCGTCAACAAAACAGCTGGACAGGCCAATAACAACAGCAGCAGCACCAGTTTAGACAGCCTCAATGAAGGCTGCCAAAAACATAAAAAAGCCTGATTACTTGGGCTTGGCATGATCCAAAACCAGCTCAACAATACGCTTTAAATCAGCGCTGTCTGGCTCAGAGCGACGCATGCACCAAGCGAAAATATCTTGATCCTCACACGCAAGCAGCATGCGATAGCGCTCACGATCGGCATCATCGAGTTGCAAATACTGCTCTTCAACAAAAGGCACCAGCAACTGGTCCAGCTCCCACATACCTCTGCGGCTGTGCCAATAAAGACGCTTCACTTCAATTTCGATAGACATGCCACACTCCAAACGGTGATTAATTCAGTATAAGACGGTTTTAACCAAGCCACATACGCTGACAAGACGCCTTTATAACTCTATGATAGACGAAAGCATTATTAACAAGCGAGACAGTCATGACTGGTTGTGCAAGTTTTACCCCTTTGACTCACGAATCTGTTTTAGCCGTTCGCGGCCCAGACGCAAAAGCCTTTCTGCAAGGCCAAATAACCTGCAACCTTGCCTATGTCAGCGATGAGCGCAGCAGCCTAGGCGCGCGCTGTACGCCAAAAGGGCGCATGTTATCAAGTTTTCGTGTGCTTTTAGAAAATGATGGCTATTTATTAGCGATGAACCATGAGATTTTGGTCTCCCAGCTTGCTGAACTGCAAAAATACGCTGTATTCTCCAAATCTAAACTCAGCGATGATAGCGCGCTCTGGAGCCGATTTGGCTTATACCAAGGTGACGAAGCGCTGGCCGCTTTAGGCATTGATTTGCCTAAAGAGATCAACAGCACTGTGCACCATAACCAGATGATCGCCATTCGCGTCTCTGAGCATTTAACAGAACTTTGGGTCAGCGCTGATGAAGGTCCTTGTCTGCATAAACGCCTACTCAATCTACTCCCTGAAGCACCACTTAACACTTGGCTGCTGGGCGAAATTCGCAGCGGTATTGGCCATGTCAGCCCCGCCACTCGCGAGCAATTTATTCCGCAAATGCTGAACTTGCCAGCTCTGGATGCAGTGAGCTTTAAGAAAGGCTGCTATACTGGGCAAGAAATCGTTGCACGCATGCAATATCTGGGCAAACTAAAACGCCACATGTACCGCTTCCAGATCGCCAGCACGGATATTCCCGCACCCGGCACCGCGCTCTTGTCCCCTGTACATTCAAGCGCAGTGGGTGAAGTGGTCAGTGCTGCTCGCAGTGAGTACGGTGTTGAATTGCTGGCTACTGCACTGGTTGATGCAGTGAGCGATGGCCGAATTTATTTCGAGAACAACGAAAAAGTTCTATTGCAACAGCTTGATCTGCCTTATTTGCTAGATAGCGAGCGGGAAATTTTACGCTGATTTTTTTGTTTACATAAAGGATGTAAGTGTATGAGCACACTAGCAGAAACAGTCCAATACGAGCTGCTGGAAGCCATTCGAAACGATGAGTTGGTTTTGCCCACGCTACCTGAGGTCGCTTTACGAGTGCGTGAAGCAGCTGAAGATCCCGACATCAGCATTCCCGACTTAAGTAAAGTGATAGGTAATGATGCTGCACTAGCAGCGCGCTTGATTAAAGTAGTCAACAGCCCTCTGTTGCGTACCAACAGAGAAATTACCGACTTAAATATGGCAATCAGTCGCCTTGGAATCAATTACACCTCTAATCTGGCAACCGGTCTGGCAATGGAGCAAATGTTCCAAGCTACATCTGATGTGATTGATAAAAAAATGCGTGATGTCTGGAGCAGAAGCACTGAAATTGCTGGTATGTGCCATGTACTGTGTCGCCACTTCACACGGTTGATGCCCGACCAAGCAACGCTGGCGGGCCTCGTTCACCAAATTGGTATTTTACCTATTTTGACTTACGCTGAAGAAAGCAATGCCTTGCTTAAAGACTCAATCAGTCTCAATCATGTGATCGAGCGCATTCACCCAATTATCGGTGAGCATATTTTACGTGCGTGGGACTTCCCTGAGCAAATTGCCAGTGTGCCAGGTAATTACTTAGACTTTGACCGTCAATCAAGCTCAGTGGATTATATTGATATTGTGCAGGTGGCAGTATTGCAAAGTTATGCAGATACTTCGCACCCACTCAGTCAGGTTGATTGGAGCCAAGTGCACGCTTTCTCGCAGCTCGGTCTTGATGTGCAGAATCGCCTCAGCGACGATGAGGACTTATCCGCCTCAATGGAAGCTGCGACACGCATGTTGCAGCACTAAAAAGCCTGAGCCTTGCCAGCAATGACAAGGCTCAACTGTTGCGGCTCAAGCCGAAATATAACTAAACTTTCCTGCATATTAGCCGCTTTTAGCGCTATTTCACTTAAATTTATTCACTCCCAATTCTGCCCTTCCTGCTGCTAATTGACCCTCGTCAAGGCCTCTTTACGCCAACCTGCTTAAATTGCATGGATTAAATTGGGTCGCTCACCTAACTGGATCCATACCTAACCGTAGGAGATCACATGCAACTGGTTTGTCCTGCAGGCAGCCTGCCTGCCCTTAAAGCTGCTGTTCGCCAAGGTGCTGATGCTGTTTATGTTGGTTTTCGCGATGACACCAACGCCCGTCACTTTGCTGGCTTAAACTTTGATGACAAGCAGCTGGAAAACGGCATTGCATTCGCTCAGCAACATAACAAACATGTTTATATTGCGGTCAATACCTATGCCCAACCAGAGGGTTGGAATCGCTGGCAACGCGCTGTTGATCAGGCTGCTGACCTAGGCGTTAATGCTTTAATTGCTGCCGACCCTGGCGTGCTAGCCTATGCCAGCAAACACCATCCTCAGCTCAATTTACACTTATCTGTACAAGGCTCGGCAACCAACGCCGCAGCGTTGGCTTTTTATCAAGACCGTTACAATATTAAGCGTGCAGTATTACCACGGGTACTGTCGCTGGCTCAGGTTAAGCATGTTGCCAGCCAGACTTCAGTGCCTATCGAAGTGTTTGCCTTTGGTAGTTTATGCATCATGGCTGAAGGGCGTTGTCACCTGTCATCATATTTAACCGGTGAATCACCAAACCTTTGCGGTGTCTGCTCACCGGCGAAAGCTGTGCGTTGGAGCAATGAAGACGGTGAACTCACTTCACGTCTCAACGAAGTTCTCATTGACCGCTACAGTGAAGGTGAATCCGCTGGTTATCCGACCCTATGCAAAGGGCGTTTTATGGTCAATGGGCAGCGTTTTCATGCCCTTGAAGAACCGACCAGCCTCGACACCATGGATTTAATCCCTGAGCTGGCAAAAATTGGTGTTAGCGCGGTTAAAATTGAAGGCCGCCAACGCAGCCCTGCCTATACAGAACAAGTCACCCGCGTCTGGCGTGCGGCACTCGATAGCCACCGTAAAGCCCCTGAGCGCTTCCAAGTCGAGCCTAGCTGGCGGCAAACACTGGCTGATTTATCAGAAGGCAGCCAAACCACTCTCGGTGCATACCACCGCTCATGGCAATAGGTGTAAGCAGAATGAAGCTTTCTTTAGGCCCAGTTTTATTTTTCTGGGATCGCGATACATTAATGCAGTTTTATGCAGATATGGCTGAGCAGCCTTTGGATATTATCTATTTAGGCGAGACGGTTTGCTCAAAACGACGTTCACTATCACTGGATGATTGGCTTGGCTTAGCCCGCGATATGCAGCAGCAAAGCAAAGCACAAGTGGTTATGTCTGGTTTGACCTTAGTTGAAGCTGCCTCCGAACTATCCAGCCTCAAGCGCATGTGCAATAACGGTGAGTTTTTGGTGGAAGCCAATGACATGTCAGCGGTGCATTTTTTAAGCGAACAAAAGATCCCCTTCGCCGGTGGCCCTGCCTTAAATATTTATAACGGTCACACACTGGCTGAGCTGATTAACGCTGGAATGATGCGCTGGTCACCACCGGTTGAATGCTCAGCACACATTATTACATCAGCGTTAAAGCAACTTGATGAACTGGGTGTTACACGACCTGAAGTTGAAGTCTTTGCTTACGGGCACTTACCACTGGCCTACTCTGCGCGTTGCTTTACTGCCCGCTCAGAAAACCGCCCAAAAGATGATTGCGAGCTGTGCTGCATTAAATATGAGGAAGGCATTCCTTTATTGAGTCAAGAAGGCCAGGCACTGTTTACCATCAATGGCATTCAAACCATGTCGGCTGAGGTCAATAATTTGCTGGCTGACTTCCCAGCATTGCAAAATGCTGGTGTCGATATTGCGCGTTTAAGCCCGCGCGCCAAAGGCATGTCTGATGTCATTGCTGCATGGGACAGCGTGCGTAAAGGTGAGCAGGCTCCGCTAGCAGTACAAGGTTGCAACGGTTACTGGCACGGCCGTCCCGGCATGGTCAGTGTTGAGGAGGTGGGTTTATGCTAAAGCGTGCAGCGCCATTTTTATTATCTGCTGGCGATCGCGTTTTGCCATTGGCTACGCATTTACCGTTTTTTTTACAGCGCATGGCCTTACAGCGCAGTTTAAACCAGGTATTTGCACAGGCAATGCAAGACGGTTTATTTGATGTTCTTGAAGCACGCTGGATGCGTTTACAGGTCAATGACCTAAAGTTATCTTGGTGCCTCAGCAAAGACCCTCACAACAATCGCTTGTTAATTAAGGACCACGCTCCAGCCGAAGTCACAATCAGTGGTAACTGGCGCGAGTTTTTATTGTTGGCCAGCCGCCAAGAAGACCCAGACACTCTTTTTTTCCGCCGACGCTTGCTCATTGATGGCGATACAGAACTGGGCTTAGCGGTGAAAAACATGATCGACAGCCTTGATTCAGATGACTTACCCAGCTGGCTCTGGCAGACCATTGAAACCCTCGGCAAAGAAGCGCTGCCAAGCGCGAGCTAGTTCTAGATAAGCGCCTTGAGCATTGCCTGATGAAGCTCTATTATTATTTTTAATATTAATGGAGCTTGGTAATGCAAACGATTTTACAAATTGATTTCCCCTTTACAGGCCCTTTTGCTGCACAAATGCAGCAAGCCATGCAGTCTTTAGCTCAATCAATCAGTCAAGAGCCTGGCTTGCTCTGGAAAATTTGGACCGAAAACGCTGACACTCAAGAAGCCGGTGGTATTTATTTATTTATTGATGCGGCCGCCGCGCAAGCGTATCTAAAGATGCACAGTGAGCGCTTAACTGCCAGCGGCGTTACCGGTATCCGCGCTAAGTTATTTTCAGTCAACAGCCCGTTAAGCAAAATTTGTAAAGGACCGATCCAATGAGTACCAGCAAGCTCGATAAAATTCTCGCCCAATCCTACCAAGAGCGCGAAAGCGGTTATCGCCATAAAGCATTAAAAATGTACCCGCATTTTTGTGGCCGCTGCAGTCGCGAATTCAGCGGCAAAGGCCTCAGCGAACTCACCGTACATCACCGCGATCACAACCATGACAACAACCCGTCCGACGGCTCCAACTGGGAGCTATTGTGCTTGTATTGCCATGATAATGAGCACCAGCGCCAAGTCGATATGCATTATCAAAAAGAAGAAAGTGCTGGCCAAAAAGGTCCGCAACAAACCTTCAAAGGTCTAGCTGGGCTGGCGGATTTATTAAAAAAACAAACACCCACATAGATTATTCTAACCAAGCAATAAACTTAACTCGCAAGCAACAAAGCAGTGCAGCTACTGTTAATTTTTTCTAAAAAATAGCTTTATGTGCACTAGACAGCGCAATAGAAGATGACTAACGTGAACTGTCACTGTAAAAAGTGAACTGCTGTCATAACAAATACAATTCTGGCGATTTAAGGAAATTCCCCATGAAAAAAATAATTGCAGGTGTCATTTTAGCTTCCGCATCAAGCTTAGCTTTAGCTAATGCTAGCGGCCCAGCAGGTTGCGGACTGGGTTCAACAGTTGTTTTTCCTGATGCAAACCAGTGGTATCAGCATGTAATGGCTGCCACGACTAATGCGACTTCAGGCAACCAAACCTTTGGTATGACGTCCGGTACTTTAGGCTGCGAGGCGGCTAACGGCCCTTTAAAATCAGCCCAAGTGTTTATGGACGAGAACATGGATCAATTGGCTGCTGATGCAGCAACCGGCCAAGGTGAAACTTTGGCGGCATTGGCTGAAGTCATGGGCGTGCAAACTCAAGACCAAGCGGCATTTAATCGTGTGATGCAATCCAACTTTGACGCTATGTTTAGCGCTGAAGCAACCTCATCTACAGCATTTGAAGCCATGACATCTGCTATGGCCACAGATGCTAACTTACAGAAATACTTAGGCTAATTATTCCTGATAATTAAAGCCCGCTTTGGCGGGCTTATTTTATTGCCAACCTAAAGGTTATTAGCATGATAGCTAGGTCTTTAATTGCTAGCTTGTTGTTTTTCTCTTATTCAGCTTTAGCCCAAGACAGCACACCACTTGCATTAGAAAAACTAAAGTTCCTTGCTAGCAGCCAGCAGTGGTCGCATCTTCTGCACTATCGCAAGCATCCTTTTTCTCGACGCTATATCAGCCAAAACGATAGCCCGAATTTCTTTTTAGCTAAAAACGGCAAAAGCTCGTTAATTGACGAACTGCAAGCAGACTTACAAGCATTTTTAGTCACTGACCTAGCAGATAATCAGTCGGCACAATGCCAGTTTCCAGCTCGATATTATTGGCTCAAACACCAGTTACCTGAGCTGCAGTTTGTTGATCAGTCATGCTCAGAGCTCGAGCAGTGGCGCAATCAGCTAAGCGCGGAGTACCTCACTCTTATATTTCCCGCGTCGCACATTAACTCGCCCTCCTCCATGTATGGCCACACGCTGATTCGCTTGGATAAAAAAGACCCTAAAAGCAATAAGCTACTCGCGCACAGCGTCAACTTTGCTGCCAATGCCGATCCAGACGACAATGAATTGCTATTTTCTTGGAAGGGTTTAACCGGGGGTTACCCAGGCGTGGTTTCGGTCTTGCCCTATTATGCAAAAACCAACGAATACTCACATATGGAGTATCGGGATATCTGGGAATACAAACTCAATCTTAACAAAGAAGAAACCGACCAGTTTGTGCGCCATATTTGGGAAACCAAAGACACTTTTTTTGATTATTTTTTCTTTGATGAAAACTGCTCGTATCGCTTGCTGGCTTTATTAGATGCCAGCTCTGAGCGCATTGATGTGACTGATGACTTTACCTTCACCGCCATGCCGGTGGATACCATTCGAGCATTGCAAAAACGCGGTCTAGTCGATGACACAGACTACCGCCCTTCGGCTGCCAGTGAGATTGAACACAAAAGTCAGCACGCCTCGCAGCAGGTATTGGAAACAGCACGTCGATTAGTCGAGCAGTCGGATGATATCCAATCCTCCATCAGCCAACTCAGCGAGCAAGAAAAAAAACAAGCACTAGAGCTCGCTTATGCCTATGCACGCTATTTAGCCGTGCAAAAAAAGAAAGCTAATCCGCTCTTACGCAAGCGCACATTAGACATCTTATCAGCACGTGCCAAGCACCCTAGTTCCGCTGGTTTCGCTGCAATTCCCGCGCCCAACTACCGCGATGATCAAGGCCACCTAAGCCAGCGTTTGCAGGTCAAAGGCGGTAGTACATTGTCTGATACGCGCAGCGGCTCCCGTTCAGATCATTTAGGTTTTATTGACCTTAATTACCGCGCTGCCTTCCATGATGTGATGGATCCGGCGCAAGGTTTTGTCCCAGGCTCGCAAATTCAGATGGGACATTTAAGTTTGCGCCTGTGGGATGGCGGCTCGGTCAGGGTTCAGCAGTTTCAAGTGGTTGATATTTTGTCACTGACCCAGCAAACCTATTTCCAGCAGCCTATTGCCTGGTCGGTAAGCGGTGGTTTAGATCGTTTTATTGGTGCAGATGCAGAGTTGTATGGTTACTTGCATACAAGTTTCGGTAAGGCATGGTTAACTTCCGCTGGGCGCTTGTATGGTTTAGCACACGCCCAATTACTGGCTGACAATCAATTTCACAAAGGTGCCCAACTCAGCATCGGACCTCGCTTAGGTTGGTTATGGCAAGGCAATCAAATTCAAGCTCAACTAGAAACCAATTGGCAAGGATTAAGCTGGTTGGATAAAACCAAACGCACTGAAGTTAAAGCCAATCTAGGTTGGCGCTTATCAACTCACGCACAACTCAAACTAGAAGCGAAAAGCCAACACTTCAAGCTCAATCAACACAGCAGCGAACAGCATGAGGTGGGCATTGGTCTCAATTGGTATTATTAGAAATTTTATTATCAGGCTTATAAGGCAACATTGTTATTGGCTCTGTAAGCTAGCGACCTTTGTCAGCGTTGTCACGCTGACGGGCTGCACCTCGCTATCGACTTTATTTTTCTATCCGCAAAAAACTTTAATCTCCACCCCGCAAGATGCAGGACTTGAGTTTCAGGATATCTGGCTTAAAGCCGAAGATGGCACAAAGCTGCATGCCTGGTGGATACCGGCACAAGGCAGCGAGCCTGATTCGAATAACATGGTGTTGTATTTACACGGTAACGCAGAGAATATTTCCAGTCACAGCCATAGCATTTATTGGCTGGCCAAAAGCGGTGTCAGCGTACTCTCTTTAGATTACCGCGGCTTTGGTGCCTCTGAAGGTAAAGCACGCCTGCCCGAGATGCTGCAAGATCTCGAAGCCGCAGCATTGTGGATGAAACAACAGTACCCAAACAAAGAGCTCATCATCTTAGGACAAAGTATTGGCACTGTATTAGCCATCAATTTTACTGCGCAGGCTGCTGAGCAATATCAAATAAAAGCCTTGATTTTAGATGCGCCATTTACGGGAATTGCTGCAGCCGCTCGCAGCACTCTGAGCAGTAATATTGTTGGCTGGTTTATTTGGCCTTTTACTGTATTGATTCCAAGCCAATGGGATTCAATTAAGCATATAGAAAACATCGATCTGCCAGTGCTGATTATGCACAGCACAGACGACACGATCATTCCCTATAAACAGGGCAAACAGCTCTATAGCAAATGGCAACAGGCTCACCCAGAGCAGCAACTATGCTGGCTGGACTCTAAAGGCCCGCATATTATGTCGTTCGCTTTTCCTTGGTTAAGAAAAGCGACCTTGCAGTTTATTGAGCAGCGGCGTTGCCCCGAATAAAACTGGGCTGGGCAAAATATAGTTTTATGATCAATTTTGACACGCGAATACAGCAACAGTGGCACTGTGCAGTGGCTTCAATCTAGCAGTGTAAAATGCACTAGGACTGACACCAACTCACGACTAACCTGATCTGAAGATCAGATGCTTTTCCCAGTCCTCATCGGCCACATCCAGCTCACTGACCATACGCCCCAGCTGCGAAATACGCTCAGTATGCACTGCATCTCTATTGCCGCAGACCAAATGGTGCCAAACGAACAAGTCTTTACCTTCCGCGACTAAACGATAGGCACAGGTACTGGGCAACCACTTAAAGGCGCTGGCCTGGCCAGCGGTCAACTGGATGCAATCAGGTACAAAGCTTTTACGATTTGAGTAATTACTGCAACGCGCGGTATCTAAGTCGAGTAATTTACAGGCGATATTGGTGTAATACACCGCACCGTCATCTTCATCTTCAAGTTTTTGCAAGCAGCACAAGCCGCAACCGTCACACAGCGACTCCCACTCTTCTTGGTCTAATTCTGCAAGGCTTTTACGCTTCCAAAATGCTTCAACAATTGCTGCCATATTCTTTTCTACCTACCCTGCTCTACTTATACTGAGCACTAAGCCAAGTGACGGTGAAATTAATCTTGTTTACATTCAACGGTGACACGCATTCTAATCACAGTTGAATTAAAACGTGCGGTTACATGCGCTGTTTCACCGGCACGCACACGTGTTTTTCGGGTGCGCGGTGCTTCTGGGCCATTACGAAAACGCACCTTACACAGCGCATCTCGTTGACCGTAGTTGGATAAAGAAGCCGAGGCTAAATTATCACTTAAGGCCAGCGTATCCACGGCGATCTCTGCTCCATTGAGTGTCTTCTCGACTTCAAATGGAAACGCAAGCGCAGTCACTGGAAACAGCAAAGCCAGTAGCAGTGTAATTTTCTTCATAGTCTTTCTCACCTCAATTTACCGAAACAGTGTAACGCATCAGCGTAGCTAAACAGTTGGCCCAGCAAGAAAAGTCTGTAAAAAATACTTTATTTGCAGGCAACAGCCCTCTATTATCACCCCCTTCGCAGATTCAGCCCTTTGCCGCAGGCTCAAATAAGCTTTGTCGGTATCAGCTGATCTCTTCATACAGCACAGCACTTTCTAAGCGTCTTATGCAAACATTTAATACAACGATTAGCGCCATCAATAATTTGGTATGGGGCACGCCCATGCTGATTGCTATTTTAGGCAGCGGCTTGTTCCTCATGCTGTCATTAAAATTTATGCCCATACGCAATATTAAGCGTGGCTTCTCAGAAATTTGGCAGGGCCGCGCTAAAGGTGATGCCAGTACTGGGCAAATCAGTCCATTTGCAGCACTGATGACCACTCTGGCCGCCACTGTTGGCACCGGTAATATTGCTGGCGTCGCTACCGCTATCGTTTTAGGCGGACCCGGCGCCCTGTTTTGGATGTGGTGCACAGCGTTAGTAGGAATGGCTACCAAATATTGTGAAGTGGTTTTGGCGGTGCATTTTCGTGAGAAAAACAGCCTCAACCATTTTGTTGGCGGCCCCATGTACGCAATCAAGAACGGTTTGGGTCGTAAATGGGCTTGGCTGGGCGCCTGCTTTGCCTTGTTTGGTGGCCTAGCCAGTTTCGGCATTGGCAATATGGTGCAGGTCAACAGCATGGCGGCCAGCCTCACAGTCTCTTTTGCCATCCCCGCCTGGGCTAGTGGTCTGTGCATTATGCTATTAGTCGGTATGGTTATTTTAGGCGGGATTCAACGCATCGGTGCTGTGGCACAAACTCTAGTACCCTTTATGTGTATTGCTTATGTGCTGGCGGCCGCCTTCGTACTGATCGTCAACTACGCAACCATTCCAGCTGCACTGGTATTGATCGTTGAGTCTGCCTTTAATGGTCACGCTGCAGTCGGCGGCTTTGCTGGTGCCGCCATGATCGCCGCGATGCGCTTTGGTGTGGCGCGCGGGGTCTTTTCCAACGAGGCTGGTCTAGGTAGTGCTGGTATTGCTCAAGCCGCTGGTACCAGTAAAGATCCGGTCACCTCTGGCTTAATTGGCATGATGGGCACCTTTATCGATACTCTGGTTGTTTGCACAATGACCGGTCTGGCGATTATTTGTTCAGGGGTCTGGAGCAGTGGTTTAAGCGGTGCGGCCTTATCCTCGGCCGCGTTTGAATCAGCCATGCCCGGTACAGGTAACTATTTATTGACCGTTGCGTTAGTTATCTTTGCATTTACCACGATTTTAGGTTGGAGTTATTATGGCGAACGCTGCTGGGAGTTCCTGTTTGGCCCACGCGCAATATTGCCTTACCGCTTGCTTTGGGTTGCCGTTGTTCCGCTGGGCGCAATCTCTCAGCTTGATACAGTATGGCTGCTGGCCGACACCCTCAACGGCCTGATGGCGTTACCTAACTTAGTTTCACTGCTAGTGCTCAGCCCTGTAGTGATTAAACTAACCAAAGATCATTTCGCACAGCACTAAGCCTTTACTCGCTGTCCTGCTCGTTGGCCGCGCTATATGTCACCTGCGATACGCGTGATAACACCACATTGACGCGGCGGTTCAACGCACGGTTGGCAGCACTGTTATTGGGTTTTAACGGGTAGCGCTCGCCATGGAAGCGTACAATAATCTGCTCTTCAGCCACGCCTTGCTTTACCAGATACTCTTTAACAGTTAACGCTCGACGGCGTGAAAGATCTCGATTACTCAAGCGGTTGCCCCAGCTATCTGAATGGCCATCAAGTTCGATCTGATTCACCGTTGGATCTTCTTTTAAAAACTCCACGATTGAGTCGAGGCGCCCTTTAGCAGATTCACTGAGTACCATATTGGTATCAGCAAAGGCGATGCGGGTTTGTTTCAATTGATCGAAATTATAGGGCAACAAGTCCGCTGTGCAGGTTAAGTAACGCTGATAGGCATCGGCAAAATGCACAGGCAGCAGCCGCACTTCTAGCGCATCGCCTTGACCGGTGCGATGACGAATCATCGGCCCACGCCCCTCAATTAAAGCAGTTAACAAGCGTCCCGCCTGCATTTGTGAAGACTGCAGAGTGTCGCCCGTCTGCGCCACGACCACAGGTCCCAAATTAATATCATTCAGACCTGTTTGCCACGGCGCTGCCGCCGCCAGCAAAGTTGCCGAGCCATGTCCCAGCCAGCGCTCATGTGACTGCATTTTAAATACTGGGCTTTCACCAGCCCGACGCACAAACTCGCCCTGCCCAAAACCCTTGATCGGCTGTGTTAAACGGCACTCAAAGCGATCCCCAGCTACAGTCCATTCCACATTTTCTAAAGGTGTTTGAAAAGTAAGCGCTAACACTGGGGTTGTCAGCATCCCCGCTAAAATTGTAAACACAGCTAAGCGCATTACGCTCTCCCGTCACCTAAATACGTATTAAGCTATCGGTAACAGTTAAGAAAACTTTAAAGCAGATGCCCACTCCGCGCTTTTACGGTAGCATTCGACCTATAGTATTTAAATCCACTGATTGGAATCCTTCATGATTGACCGTCTTACCTTACTGCGGCCCGACGATTGGCATATTCATCTTCGCGATGGTGCAGTTTTAAAAAATACAGTTGCCGATGCCGCGCGCTATTTTGGCCGTGCGATCATTATGCCCAATCTAGTACCACCGGTGCGCAATACTGCGCAAGCAGATCAGTACCGTGAGCGTATTTTAAATGCCCGCCCAGCACAGAGCATATTCGAGCCGTTGATGGTCATCTATCTTACCGATCAGACCACTGCCAAAGATATTCAAGAGGCTCAAGCCAGCGGTATTGTCCACGCAGCGAAGCTTTACCCAGCAGGAGCAACCACCAATTCAGATTCTGGGGTCACTCGCTTAGACGCTATTTACCCAGCGCTCGAAGCAATGAGCGAGGTGGGTATGCCGCTGTTAATTCACGGTGAAGTGACGCGTAGCGATGTTGATATTTTTGACCGTGAAAAGCGCTTTATTGATGAGCAACTGGTGGACTTGGTCAATCGCTTCCCTGCTTTAAAAATTGTGCTTGAGCACATTACCACTGCAGATGCAGCCCAGTTTGTTACTGCGGCCAGTGACAAGGTAGCAGCCACCATTACTGCGCATCACCTTTTATATAACCGTAATCATATGTTGGCTGGTGGTATTCGTCCGCACTTTTACTGCCTACCTATTTTAAAGCGCAACACCCACCAAGAAGCCTTATTGGATGCGGCCACCAGTGCCTCGCCTAAATTTTTCTTAGGCACTGACTCGGCCCCCCATGCGCAAAACGCTAAAGAAATTGCCTGTGGCTGTGCCGGTTGCTACACCGCCTATGCTGCCATTGAGTTGTATGCCGAAGCCTTTGAGCAGCGTAACGCGCTCGACAAACTAGAAGCTTTTGCCAGCCATTTCGGCGCAGACTTTTATGGCTTACCACGCAATCAAGACAGCATCACTCTGGTGCGCGAACCTTGGACGGTACCCACTTCTTTAGAGTTTGCTGACCAGCAATTGGTGCCGTTACGCGCCGGTGAAACATTAAGCTGGCGTGTATTAGGAGCTCAAGCATGAGCAAGGATATTCCAGACTACGAGTTCGAATACGATAACAATAGTAGCACCACCGACAAACATAGCGGCGGTTTAAAATCGGCCATGGCACGACGTTTTCGCGGCTACTTACCCGTCGTGATCGATGTGGAAACCGGTGGTTTCAATAGTGCAACTGACGCCTTATTAGAAATTGCTGCAGTGATACCGGCTATGGATGATGAAGGCCTGCTCTATGCAGAGCACAGCTTGTTTTTTCGTGTGGAACCTTTTCCCGGTGCCAACATTGAACAAGCCGCGTTAGATTTTACCGGTATTAAGCTTGACCACCCGCTGCGCATGGCCGTCTCCGAAGAGCATGCTTTGGCGGAGATCTTCAAAAGTGTACGCAAATCACTCAAAGCCAGCGACTGCAAGCGTGCTATTTTAGTGGGCCATAACAGCCACTTTGACTTAGGCTTCTTGAATGCAGCGGTTGAGCGTCGCGGCATTAAGCGCAATCCTTTTCACCCCTTTTCGAGTTTTGACACGGCCACCTTAGCCGGCTTAGCCTACGGACAAACGGTCTTAGCCAAAGCCTGCGAAGCAGCACATATCAGCTTTGATAGCCGCGAAGCACACAGCGCACGTTACGACACTGAGAAAACTGCAGAGTTATTTTTCGGTATCGTCAATCGCTGGAAAGAAATGGGCGGCTGGGACGACTTCGAGTAAGCGCACACGCCTTACCTGATACGCAAACGGGCTGCACTCCAATCAGAGTGCAGCCCGTTTTGTTTTGCCAAATCGAGGCGCAACCTTACTTAAAGCGGCGCTCAATACCTTTTTCAACTAAAATTTTTGCAGAAATCTCTTCAACAGAAAAATGCGTGGTATTAATAAAGTTAATGTTCTCGCGTTTAAACAAGGCTTCAACTTCACGCACTTCAAACTCACATTGTGCATAACTGGCATAGCGACTGTTGGGTTTGCGCTCATTACGAATCGCGGCCAAACGATCAGCATCAATGGTCAAGCCAAATAGTTTATCTTTGTATTTTTTTAGCGAGCGAGGTAATTGCAGGCTTTCCATATCGTCTTCAGTCAACGGATAGTTGGCTGCACGAATACCGTACTGCATCGCCATATACAAGCAGGTTGGCGTTTTACCGCAGCGCGAGACGCCGACGAGGATAATGTCCGCACTGTCATAATGTCGCGTGCGTCCGCCGTCATCGTTATCTAGGGCAAAATGCACAGCTTCAATGCGCTCAATATAATTAGCACTGTGGGTAATAGAATGCGAGGTACCTACTGAATAGGATGAGCGCTCATCGAGTTCTTCTTCTAGTGGCGAAATAAAACTGCCGAAAACATCCACTTTAAAAGCATTGGCGGTGGCTAAGATATCGCTAATATCAGAGTTAACAATAGTATCGAAAACTATCGGACGCATCTCCTCCGCTTCCGCAACCTCATTGATTTGCTGTACCATTGCCTGTGCTTTTTCAACGGTATCGATGTAAGGGCGGGTTAGCCGACGAAAGTCGATATTTCCAAACTGCGCCAATAAACTTTGTCCAAGCGTTTCAGCAGTGATGCCGGTACCGTCTGAAATAAAAAAAGCTGTACGTTTCATAATTGCCAAAAGCCTTAAGTCGTGAACGTTTCTCGGTTATTATAGGCTGGTTTTTTGCCAGACATGTTGTCAGGCTGCATTGTGACCCATTTTCCCCAATTAAGGCCAATAGATTACACTGGCCCTTTCAATACAGACGTGGAGAGATCACCTTGGTTGAGTATGTAGTTTCCCTCGATAAGCTCGGTAACCATGATGTTGAGCGTGTAGGTGGCAAAAACGCCTCCCTAGGCGAAATGATCAGCAACCTTGCAGGCGCTGGTGTGTCAGTTCCAGGTGGTTTTGCTACCACTGCGCAAGCTTACCGTGACTTTATTGACACTAATAATCTTGATGCTCGTATCCACGACTTATTGGATACCCTCGACATTGACGATGTAAATGCTTTGGCCAAAGCCGGCACGCAGATTCGTCAATGGATTATAGACGGCGACTTCCCAGCACAATTGGATGCGGATATTCGCACGGCCTTCGCTGAAATGGCCAACGGCAATGACAACATGGCAGTCGCCGTTCGCTCATCTGCAACTGCAGAAGACTTACCCGACGCCTCTTTTGCCGGCCAACAAGAAACCTTTTTGAACATTCGTGGTGTGGATAACGTTATCCATGCCGCAAAAGAAGTATTTGCCTCTCTGTTTAATGACCGTGCCATCTCCTATCGTGTACACCAAGGCTTTGACCACCGCGATGTGGCCTTATCAGTTGGTGTGCAGCGCATGGTGCGCTCAGAGACAGCTACCGCTGGCGTTATGTTCAGTCTCGATACTGAGTCTGGTTTCCGCGACGTAGTCTTTATCACCGGCGCCTACGGCTTAGGTGAAACTGTGGTACAGGGCGCGGTCAACCCTGATGAGTTTTATGTTCACAAGCAAACGCTAGCAGGCGACCGCCCAGCGATTTTACGCCGCAATTTAGGCAGCAAAGCACTGAAAATGATTTACGGCAGTGACGCTAGCGCCGGTAAATCGATCCAAACCATTGATGTTGATCCTGCTGAACGTATGCGTTTTTGTCTGACCGATGCCGAAGTCACCAACCTTGCGCAACAAGCGGTGATCATCGAGCAGCATTATGGCTGCCCTATGGATATCGAGTGGGCCAAAGACGGTGACGATGGCAAACTTTACATCGTACAAGCGCGCCCAGAAACCGTAAAAAGTCGCAGTAACCTCAACGTCATGGAGCGTTACTTGCTCGAAGAGCAAAGTACAGTTTTGGTTGAAGGTCGCGCCATTGGTCAGCGTATCGGTACCGGTCCTGTGCGCATCATCCGCGATGCCTCAGAAATGGATAAGGTCCAGCCAGGCGATATTCTGGTTTCTGATATGACCGACCCAGACTGGGAGCCGGTGATGAAACGCGCTAGTGCGATTGTCACCAACCGCGGTGGGCGCACCTGTCACGCTGCGATTATTGCACGTGAGTTAGGTATTCCAGCTGTAGTGGGTTGCGGTAATGCCACTGAGCTACTCAAAGATGGCCAAGGCGTCACTGTTTCTTGCGCCGAAGGCGATACCGGTTTTGTTTTTGAAGGTGAATTGAATTTCGATATTCGCACCAATTCTATCGAAGCCATGCCTGCTTTACCGTTCAAAATCATGATGAACGTGGGTAATCCTGACCGCGCCTTTGACTTTGCTCAACTGCCCAACGAAGGCATTGGTTTAGCGCGCCTTGAGTTCATTATCAACCGCATGATTGGTGTACACCCTAAAGCCCTGCTCAACTTTGCTAGCCTGCCCAACGATTTAAAAGACAGTGTAGAAAAACGCATCGCTGGTTATGCCAGCCCAGTTGATTTCTATGTGGACAAACTGGTTGAAGGTGTCAGTACTTTAGCTGCTGCATTCTGGCCAAAGAAAGTCATTGTGCGTTTGTCTGATTTTAAATCCAACGAGTACGCCAACCTGATCGGCGGCAAGCTGTACGAGCCGACTGAAGAAAACCCGATGCTGGGTTTCCGCGGCGCTTCACGTTACATCAGTGAATCATTCCGTGACTGCTTTGAGCTCGAATGCCGAGCAATGAAGCGTGTGCGTGATGTGATGGGCTTAACCAACGTTGAGTTGATGGTGCCGTTTGTACGCACCGTTGATGAAGCAGCACAGGTGGTCAGCCTACTCGAAGAGTACGGCCTCAAGCGTGGCGAAAACGGCTTACGTTTGATTATGATGTGCGAACTGCCCTCCAACGCCCTACTGGCTGAAGAGTTCCTTGAGCACTTCGATGGTTTCTCCATTGGCTCAAACGACATGACGCAACTGACTTTAGGTCTTGACCGTGACTCAGGCGTGATCGCACACCTGTTTGATGAACGCGACCCAGCCGTTAAAAAGCTATTAGCAATGGCCATTCAAGCCTGTAATAAAGCCGGTAAATACATTGGTATTTGCGGCCAAGGCCCCTCTGACCATCCTGATTTAGCACGCTGGCTGATGGAGCAAGGCATCCAAAGCGTTTCCCTCAATCCAGACTCAGTACTGGATACTTGGTTGTTCCTCGCGGAAGACAACTAAGCACAATACGCACCTGCACGTGAAAATAGCGTGCAGGTGCGCTACTTATCAAAAGCCTAATAAGCGCTGCCTTACTTTTTAAGCAAATCCGTTGTAGGTCACCCTTAAGCCGATTAACGCGAAAAAAACAGTTATAAGCAACATCTTCTATATAACCATATAGCAATTAATTCCTTTTCCATGGGCCAGCACTGTGCGAGCATTGCCACATTGATTAAGGAGTCCTCAGCATGAAAATTTTCTACGCCAGCTTGGCGTTTTTTTTATCCCTCGTATTGACTAGTGCGCAAGCTGAAACCTTCCAGCCCTTACTAGAAGCTCACGAGCTTAAAGACGCACTCAGCTCGCAGACGCAACTGCAGATTATCGATATCCGCAGCCCTGAAGACTACGCCGCAGGGCATATTCCTGGTGCGCTCTCAGCTCCTTATGGGCAATGGCGTGGGCCGGCACATAACCCAGGGCAATTATCTGATGATGCCTACTTTGAGAACCTACTGCGCCAGTTAGGTTTAACCAGTCAGCAGCCGATTGTGGTGTACTCCAGCGGTGCCGATGAAACCGACTTTGGTGCAGCAGCAAGGGTGTACTGGACCCTGAAATACTTAGGCCTAACTGATTTGAGCATCCTCAATGGCGGCCTGCAGCAATGGCAGAGCGCGCAGCAGGCGACCGTGACTGAAACAACTGCAGTCCAAGCCAGCCAACTGTCGGTGCAGAGCAATCCTAAACTAGTCATTTTCAAAGATGAACTACTGGAAAAAATAACCCAACAGGACAACAATTATCAGTTATTGGATGCACGCCCATCCTTGTTTTTCCAGGGTCAGGTCAAAGCACCAACAGCCAGCACCGGCGGCACTATCGCTACCGCGCAAAACACACCATTTGGCCAATGGTTCAACACGAACGATACGCGCATCCGCCCTGTTGCTGAAATCAAACAACTGGTGCACAGCCAAAATTTAGATCAAGCGCAAGAAACCGTTTCCTTTTGTAATACTGGACATTGGGCCGCAACCAACTGGTTTGTTTTGTCTGAACTGGCCGGTTTAAAGGATGTGCGCCTCTACCCTGCTTCGCTAGCTGAGTGGACTCAAGCTGAAGTGAGTTTGCCGATGGACAATACACCCAGTCGTTGGACGCAACTGCAAACACTGTTTTCTAAGCAGGTGAGTGATTAATATGAACAACCGCTTAACTTTAACCGTTGTTTTCGCAGCCTTTGCCGCTTTCTTATTTTGGTTTGTCTCGGCACGCCAAGGGCTATTATTTCTTGTTGGTATCGGCTTAGGTGGTGTATTGGCCGGAGCGCGCTTTGGCTTTACTACCGGCTGGCGTAACTTAATTGAGCAGCGCGATGCCAGCGGTGTGTTTGCTCAGCTGATTTTGTTAGCCATTGCTGCAGCTTTCTCGATGCCGCTGCTGGCCAGCTTTCCGACTGAACTCAGTGCCGCCCTAGGTCCACCCAGTATCAGCTTATTGATTGGTGCTTTGGTGTTTGGTGGCGCGATGCAAATCGCTGACGGCTGTGGTTCAGGTACCTTATATAAAGCAGGCTTAGGCATTCCATTGAATATGGCTATCTTGCCAGTGTTTGCCTTGGGTAGTTTTTTAGGCTCAGCGCACCTGGGTTGGTGGCTTGATCTAGGCCATGTGCAGCCAGTCGGCCTAGTCGAGGAAGTTGGCTTAAGCGCTGCAATGGGACTTACTTATCTGGGTCTTGTTTTAATCGGCTTAGCCGCTTGGTGGTGGTCAAAAACCAGCAGTGTATCGCGCAGCCTATTCAATAAATCTTTAATTATTGGTGCAGTGCTAATTGCTGTGCTGGCTGTGCTTAATTTAGTGATTGCCGGTAAGCCTTGGGGCGTGGTCTATGGTTTCGGTCTGTGGGCGGCAAAACTTGCCCAGGCAGGCAACCTATTTGATCCCAGCGTTAATGCCTTTTGGAGCCAACCGGTCAATGCCACAGCTTTGCAACAGTCGATCTTTTTAGATCTGACCTCGATTACCAATATCGGTATTTTGGCCGGTGCATTATGGATTTTCTCGCGTAATAAAACTGGCAAATCAAACACGCTCAACACGCAACAATGGATTGTCGGCATTATTGCTGGCTTCTTATTGGGCTACAGCTCGCGTTTAGCCTTTGGTTGTAACGTGGGCGCGATGGTCAGCGGTATTTCCACCGGCAGCATTCACGGTTGGATCTGGGTGGTCATGGCCTTTTTAGGCTCGCTGATCGGTGTGCGTGTACGTCGTTATTTTGGATACTGATATGAAGACATTAAGCAGCTTACGTATTGTGGTGTTTTGGGCTTTGCTGGTTGGTTTTTTTGTTTGGGATTGGCAGCATTCTCAGCCGGTTAACCTGCGTCTGGAGCCACCTATTATTGCCATAGGCTCAGGCCAAGCCCCTTCTGGCGGGCATTGCGCAACGTTTTGATTGACTGATGCAGTTAGATTATTTAAGTCAGGTCTACGCCACTAAGAGCGCCTACTTAATAATTTTACTGCCGAGCCACACGCTAAAAAGAGACTTATGCAAATCTAGAAAACATGCACATGATCAACACGTACTGCGCTGGGTCTGTGGCGAGCGAGCCAGGGATGGCGAGCGCCCGAATCGAGCCCCGGATGGGCTCGTTGAGGGAAGAACAGACTTAGCGCAGTGCGCATCACACTTATGATCCTCCCAGCCCCATTACAGTTTTATCTGATATATGCGTGTGCTGGTCGAATACGGTTAAGCGCGGTGTATGCCGTACTCCGGAATTGGTGTTGGTCCGTCGATGAACCCATCCAGGGTTCAACTCCGGCGCTCGCCATCCCTAGCTCGC